>JBGVDD010000108.1:0-13951 GCA_045119215.1 Lachnospiraceae bacterium
GATGCGACCCCCATGTAGGGGATGCGACCCCCATGTAGGGGATGCGACCCCCATGTAGGGGATGCGACCCCCATGTAGGGGATGCGACCCCCATTGTAGGGGATGCGCCCCCGTTGTAGGGGATGCGACCCCCTTCGAGTCTAGCTGGGTTAGGGGTGGTTACACCACCCCGGCTGAACTGTTACAATTTACGCCATCCATCCCTGAATAATTACTTTACACCTATATTTGATTATGATATGATGAAATCAAAAAGGAGTGTTGATATTATGACAGATAATGAATTGTTGCTAGCAATTTCGGATATATTGGACAAAAAATTAGAACCAATAAATGATAGGTTAAAGAACATTGAGCTAACACAAGAGAACGATATATTACCTCGATTGCAAAATATTAAATCTTGTTATACTTCCACTTATGATAGATATAAAAATAGTGTATCTGACTATGAAGCAATAAAACAAGATATTGCAATACTTAAAAAGGTAGTAACAGAACATAGCGATAAACTTCAAAAAATATCGTAGTGGTACTGTGAACCGGGTTCGCGGAACCAAACATAAGAATATTTACTTAGGCGGAGAGCAATCTCCGCCTATTATGCGTTGTAGGGGATGCGCCCCCGTTGTAGGGGATGCGCCCCCGTTCCAGGGGATACGACCCCGTTGTAGGGGATGCGACCCCCTCCTGATTCGACCCCCTCCTGATTACAATAGGATTGGCGTTGACAGCAGAAATAAACACGTCTACAATGAAAAATAAAAAGATATTATGAGAAAAATAGGAGTAAAATATGGAAAAAGAAAAAGTGGTTATTTTATTAGAGGATTATGCAAAGAGAAATCATGAAGTATGTAAATTTGAAGAGGTGGAAGGCGGCGAATTAGTCTCAAAATATAGTTATGCCATTACCAATGGGGTATTGGATGATTTCAGGATAAATCATAAAATTGTGATTCACCCGGACAACAGTATTGTTTCTATGTCTGACATTATTTTGGATACCCCGGAGGAGAGATGTGATTCTATGCGGGAATTTATCAGCATATTAAACAATGCTTGCCAGGAGGCAGAGTATTGCTTTATAGAATACAGTGGTGATGTATCTGTTTCTTACAGTGTTTGCTTTGAGGGAGAAACGGAAGAATTTTTGGATGATGAGAAACTCAATGAAATATTAAATTATCCTTATTATCTGTTAGAGCAGTGCGGTCAGGGATTGGTAGATATGCTTTCGGGAAATTGTACTCCACAGGAAGCGGCAGAGCCTTTGTTTGCAGAAGAAGAGGATGATGAACCTGTAACTCTTGAGGATATTCGATATTTCTTTGAACATGGTTTATTGCATCAGGCTTATTTTGAAAACAAACTGGATTTGATTAACGAAATAAAGTCAGGAAAAGGAAAATATGTATATGGAATCTTCAAAGAATTATGCCTGGAGAATGATATAAGGGTAAGGTATAAGGAAAAGGATTTTAAAGTGGAAGAAATCCAGTCAGAGAAAGGATATGAAATACTTAGGATTGTTATGCCAGAGCCGGAATGTGAGTCCCTTTGCTATGAAATCGATATGATGTATCAGCCACAGTCGGACAAGTATCTTTATTTTATTCTGGAAAAAGGAGAGAACTTTAAAGACAGATACTTAAATTCTATCGATGCCTTGGGAAGGCAGTATAAGCATGGTGTTTACGGGAAAGACAGAAATGCCATAGTAAAGGCCATGGAGGATATGCAGTAGTAGCTTTTTTGTGTAATATGCGGATAGAATTTTTTGTGCAAATGTTATATAATTTTCAGTGTATTTTGAAAAAATATATCGATTCAGCACAGGATAAAGCATTTGCGCCTAGGTTGTGGAAAGTGCCTTGGTTCTGATAGTTACAAAATATATAAATCAAAGAAAGATGCAGCATACAGGGGGAAGAATTATGAATATAAGAAAAGTAGCAGTATTAATTCTGGGGATATGCATCATTTGTATGAGTGGATGTGGGAAACAAAAAACAGAGGAGGAGAAAATCAGCCTGTCTGTATGGACTTGCCAGGAAGACTTGCAGGTAGTAAGGGAAATGGCAGAGCAGTTTGAACAGGAGTATGACGATACGGTGGACTTAGAAGTTACGGTACAACTACAGAATGTGGTTGGGATTAAGGACATGGTGATTGGCAAACTATCCAGTGTAGCAGATGTATATAATTTCTCAGATGATCAATTCCATGATTTGTATGATAATCACGCCTTGGAGCCAGTGTGTGTGGATAAGGAGAAGATAGTAGAAGGTTGTGGTGGCAAAGAGAGCGGAATTGTAAAAAAAGTGCTGAAAGAAGATGAACTTTATGCATATCCTTGCACTAACAGTAATGGATATTTTATGTATTACAACTCCAAATATTTTACAAAAGATGATGTGAAGGATTTAGACACCATGCTAAGTATCGCAAAGGAAAATGGAAAGTATGTTGTGATGGATTGGACTGGAGGATGGTACACGTATTCCTTTTTCCGGGCGGCAGGAATGGATGTCTGTTTATCGGAAGATAGAAGTCACAATGTCTGTGATTTTAATTCCACAACAAATGAGATTACTGGCCGTGATGTAGCGGAAGCTATGCTAAAGATTGCATCCAATAAGGGATTTGAGAATATGACAAATGAATCTGCCTTAGAGGCGATGAAATCCGGGGATGTGATTGCATGTGTCAGTGGGACCTGGAATACTAAAAATTATGAGAATATCTGGGGCAAAGATTGTGCAGCCTGTAAATTGCCAGAATACACAGTAAAAGGGAAAAAACTTCAGATGTGCAGTGTTGCAGGATACAAATATATCGGGGTGAATCCAGAGAGCAAGCATATAGAATGGGCACATAAGCTGGCGGCCTATCTGACAAATTATGACAATCAGATATTAAGATACCAAAGAGTTGGAGAGTGTCCTGCATATATAGAGGCGGCAGAAAGTGAGGTAGTGCAAAAATCTAAGGCGGTTTCAGCATTGCATCAGCAGTCAGAGTATGCAGTGAGTCTGGAGGTTGGGGATAACTATTGGGAGCCTATGTCCATGTTTGGAATATACATGGCGGCTAAAAATCCGGACTATAAAAATTTACAAAAATTATTGGATTATATTGTAGAGGAAATCGAAAAATAGTATGGGGGATGCTTATGAGAAAAGAGATAAAAAAACTTATCTACGTCGTAGGCATAATCTGCCTGGTAAATTTGTGTTTCGATGGTTACATGTTTTATCATTTATGTCAGTCAGAAAAAAAGTATGATTTGATTTTAAATCAGGGAGTACAGAAAGAAGAACTGGTATATAAACTAGGAGAAAATATGTATCGAATGCAGTCTATGATGTTAGGATATGTATTGTCGGATGACAATGATGTGATGTTAAATTATCAGAAAAATCTGGATGAAATTGATGCTCAGAATATCCAGGATTTTAAACGTCTAGAGCAACTGATGACAACAGTAACAGAAAATGATATGTATCACGATCTGTATTCGGGCTATGTAGCTTACCAAGAGCAGCGTGATATGATTGAGAAGCTGGTGGAACAGCATTCTAGAGAAACCGCAAAATACTATGTGAATGCGGTGATGCAAAGACACTTGGAAAAAATGGATCTAGACACCAAAAAGCTGGGAGATTATGTGGAAAAAAGGATTTCGGATTCTAAGGTTAGTCTGAATAAGCACCAGATTGTAACCACGGTAATCCTTAATTTCATTGCTGGGATTAGCCTGATGGGCTTGGTGGTCTTGTTTGTGTTTTTAATAAAGTTTTCAAAAGGTATTGTATACAGTTTCGATTTAGAACAGGCGCACCATAGGGAACACCTAATCAGGATGCAGCGTAAGACCATTGAGAACATGGCAGAATTAGTGGAAAGCAGGGACGGGGAAACCGGAACTCACATAAAGAACACTGCAAAGTATGTGAAAATGATAGCAAAAACTATGGCGAAGCAGGAAAAATATACAAAAATTCTTACGGAGGAATACATTGAGCTACTCACCAGATTCGCACCGTTACACGATGTGGGAAAAATTACCGTTCCTGACCGAATTTTATTAAAGCCTGCAAGGTTAACGGATGAGGAATTTAAAATTATGCAGTCTCATACTGTGAATGGAGGAAACATTATTGTACAGATATTGTCAGATATTGAAAGTGAAGAAAATGTTATGCTTGCCAGGGATATTGCACTGTGTCATCATGAAAAGTGGAATGGTACCGGGTATCCGGCTGGATTAAAGGGGGAAGAAATTCCTTTGTGTGCCCGGATTATGGCAGTGGCGGATGTGTTTGATGCACTGATATCCAAGCGCTGTTATAAAAACTCCATGTCCATTGATGAGGCTTTCGGTATTATAGAGAAAGATTCAGGAAGTCATTTTGACCCGGATGTGGCTCAGACGTTCCTTGGATTGAGAGAAGAAATAGAGCAGTATATTAATCGATAGTGGAGAATGGAAGGAATCAAATGGAGTGTATTAAAGGAAAAGGAGTTGCCCGTGGTATTGTCATGGGCAAACTTTTATTCTGTCAGAGAGACAGAACAGATATTTCAAAGAGTAAAGTAGAAATTCCACAAGAAGAATATGAAAGGTACAAAAGAGCAAGAGAGAAAGCAAAGGCCCAGTTAGAAGAATTATATAAGAAAGCGTTAGGGGAAGTTGGAGAGTCAGCGGCACAGATTTTTGCTATTCATCAGAACTTGCTTGAGGATGTGGAGTATGAGGATAACATCAAACACATGATTCTAAAGCAGGGATACAATGCAGAATATGCCGTGAATGCTACCACAGAAAAATTGAAGGATATGTTTCGCAATTTGGATGACGAGTATATCAGAGAACGTTTTTCGGATGTGGAAGATATCTCAAAAAGACTGTTGGATATTTTGTTTGAGACAAAAACAGAACTGTCGGAAAAGAGGGAACCAGTGATTATCTGCGGGGATGACTTTGCACCGTCAGAAACCATACAGATGGATAAAAAGAAAATTCTTGCTATCTGTACCAGACAAGGTTCCGCCAGTTCTCATACAGCAATATTGGCAAAGACTATGAATCTGCCGGCAGTGGTTGCCTGTGGGGAAGCGTTGAAAAAAGCTTATGATGGCAAGACAGCGATTGTAGAT
This sequence comes from Lachnospiraceae bacterium, assembly GCA_045119215.1. Taxonomy (GTDB): domain Bacteria; phylum Bacillota; class Clostridia; order Lachnospirales; family Lachnospiraceae; genus RUG11237. The sequence continues at coordinate 5,164 of JBGVDD010000108.1, forward strand.
GGCTACGACGGAGTAATTTATATTGAGCCGGACGAAGAAACCTGTGAACGTCTTAGAAAAAAACGTGATGATGCTCTAAAAAGAAAGATTTACTTGCAGGACCTAAAGGGAAAAGAAAGTGTGACAAAAAGTGGTCAAAAGGTCTGGGTGTGTGCTAATGTAGGTGGATTAAATGATATTGCAAGAGTGAAGGAAAATGATGGGGAGGGAATCGGATTATTCCGAAGCGAAGTGTTGTACTTAGAATCCTCAGATTACCCTAAGGAAGAAGAACAGTTTGTGTGTTACAAAAAAATCCTAGAACAGATGGGAGAAAAGAAAGTAATCATTCGTACCATGGACATTGGAGCAGACAAGAAAATTGACTACTTTCATTTAGAAAAAGAGGAAAATCCAGCTCTTGGTCTGAGAGCCATACGTCTATGTCTGGAGCGACCGGAAATTTTCAAAACTCAACTTAGAGCTCTATACCGGGCGTCGGTATACGGGAAGCTGGGGATTATGTTTCCTATGATAACTTCTGTGGAAGAGGTAAGGGAAATTAAAGAACAGATTGCAATGGTTCAAAAGGAATTAGAGAAAGAACATATTAAGTACGATAAAAATGTGGAAATCGGCATTATGATAGAAACCCCGGCGGCAGCAATGATTAGCGATTTACTGGCAAAAGAGGTAGATTTTTTCAGCATTGGAAGCAATGATTTAACTCAGTATGCTTTGGCGGTGGATAGACAGAATCAAAAATTAGAGCGATACTGTAACCTACACCATTTGGGAGTATTACGTATGATAGAGATGGTGATAAAAAATGCTCACAGTGAGGGAAAGTGGGCAGGCATCTGCGGAGAGCTGGCAGGGGATTTGACTTTGACAGAATATTTTCTTAGCCTTAAGGTAGATGAACTGTCTGTAGCTCCCTCTATGATATTACCATTAAGAGAAAAAATAAGAAGCCTATAGTAAGCCTTTGTTGCATTTTTTTTCATATTAGTGTATCATGAGAAGCGACGGAATTGAAAAGACAGAATGACAGGAAGGATGAGAATTATGGAAAAGCATGCAATGATGGAGCTTGGTACCGTACTTGACAAGGAGTTTGACCATTTGGTAGAGAACTGTATGTTATCAGGCGAGATAAATCAGGATTTGTATTCAAAGTACGATGTAAAACGTGGACTTCGTGATGCCAACGGAAAGGGCGTTTTAACAGGTCTGACAGAGATTTCAGATGTAGTAGCTACTAAAATGGTGGATGACAAGCTGCAACCTATTGATGGAGAACTATACTTTCAAGGAATAAATGTAGAAGACTTGATAGAAAAAGGCTCTAGGGAGTGTTTCTTGTTTGAGGAAGCAACCTACCTTTTGCTGTTTGGACAGCTTCCAACCAATGAAGAATTTGAAAGCTTTGTAAAAATTTTGGGAAGTTTAAGGGAATTGTCTGGAAAGTTTGTTCGGGATGTTATTATGAAGGCTCCCCCTGCAAATCTTATGAATGCATTGCAGAAGTGTATTATTCTATTGTATTCTTATGATTCGAATCCAGATAGCATAGAAGTTTCCAATGTATTAAGGCAGTCTTTACAGTTGATAGCAAAGCTTCCAATGATGGCAGTGTATTCTTACTACGCTTACCGCCATTTCCAGCTTGGAAAGACGTTGATGGTACGTCCTCCAAAGCCAGAACTGTCTACAGCCGAAAATTTATTGTATATGTTGAGGAAAGATGGAAAATACACCAAGCTTGAGGCAAAAGTTTTGGATGTGGCTTTGGTACTTCATGCAGAGCATGGTGGTGGTAACAATTCTACCTTTACCAACCATGTGGTGACAACATCAGGCACAGACACTTATTCAGCAGTGGCGGCTTCTATTGCTTCTTTAAAGGGGCCAAGACATGGCGGTGCCAATATGAAGGTAATGCAGATGTTTGACGATTTGAAGAAGAACTGTCCGGATTATAAAGATGAAGCAGCCATTGAAAAATATCTTAATGATGTTTTGGATAAAAAGGCCTTTGATAATGCAGGCTTAATTTACGGAATGGGACATGCAGTATACACTAATTCAGATCCAAGAGAAGTGATTTTGAAAAAATATGCGGCACGTTTGTCAGAAGCTAAGGGGATGGAAGAGGAGTTTGAACTATACCAGACGGTAGAGAGAATTTCATCAAAGCTGATTACAGAAAGAAGGCATTTATTTAAACCAATCTGCGCCAATGTAGATTTCTACAGTGGTTTAGTATACACGATGTTAGATATTCCAAGAGAGTTATTTACTCCGATTTTTGCCATTGCAAGAATTGCAGGATGGAGTGCCCACAGACTGGAAGAACTGGTCAACAATGGAAAAATTATCCGCCCGGCCTATAAGTTTGTAGGAGAACACAGAGAGTATCATTCTATTCATGAAAGAGAAGAAAAGAGATATAATTATTATTCAGGAGAATAAAAGTGAAAAAAAAGAACAGCCCCGGCTGTTCTTTTTTTCTTGACGAAAAGATGAAAATGTGATAAATTCTCTGTTGTAAATATTCTGTTTATATTCATGTTCTGTGAGTATAATTCCCAATTAGAAACAAATAAGGAGTGTTGTATGCAGGAAGTGAGCATATTGTTACAGGGATACTGTACAGAACGATTGTATGGGGAGGTATCTCGCTGTTATCTGGGAGGGATGGCAGAGCAAAATGTTATTTGGAGGGAAAGACAAAAAGAATCCGTATTTCAAAGAAAGAAAATATATCCAGAAAATCATGAAGTGATTTTTCCGTTAGTCTATATTATGTTGACCAGCAAGCATTTTGAACGTTGGGAGTGTAAAATCACCATTCAGCAGAGGGAGTGCTGGAGTAAAGCATATTATAAATCTCAATATTATAATCAAATATATGAATCATATTTTAATATGAAAGCAGCATCCAATTTAAGCTGGCTTACTGGTTTATTTGTGCTCAGCCAAAAACAGGACTATAAAGCTTACTGGGCGTTGTTAAACGGTTTTTCCATGGTGTTTTCTCAGGAAAAACATTATGTGGAAACCGCAAAAAATCTTAGTTTGTTGGATATTTTGAAGAAATCTATGATTTATCAGGATAAAATCAGGATTGGGGGAAGCCTGTTAGTTTATATTATTTTTACAGAATATTTTGGTCAGTGCTTCAAAGATATGGAATATTGGAATCAGGTGGAGTATCATATTTTTAGTGCTCTGGAGATGTATACCAATCATCAAAGGGAGAGGATGCGGAATAAAAAGCTAAGTATGAAGGCTGTGATTTCAGATTATCTGCAAATTTTTGGAGTGCATCCAGCAAGTTTAGAAACTGATGGCAGGTATATGGAAAATATGATGGATGTCAAAAGTGTTCAGGAGGATGATATCCGGTATATGTGTAGGATTTTGCTGGCTATGGGTAATTGCATTATGGAAAATAAAAGAGAATACAATAGCTTAAAATTGGAATTTGAGACAATGAAACAGATGTGTGGTAAAAAATGAAAAATATATATAGCAAAATGAAAACATTTGTGTTATAATCTACTGTGATGTTTCGGGCACGGGTAAATGCCTGAAAAAAAATGCTTTAGAACGTGGTGGGAACCACACTTATAAATACATTAGTATATCAGGACAAATAGAAAGGAATATGACAAAGATGAAAAAGAAATTAATTTTAGTTACTTCACCTCCAGCATGCGGAAAGACTTATATCTCAAAGAAATTGGCTGAGAACTTGAAGCATATTGTATACTTGGACAAGGATACTTTGATTGTATTATCAAAGCAGATTTTCAAGGTTGCAAATCAGGAGTACAATAGAAGCTCAGACTTTTTCGAAGAGCATATTCGTGACTTTGAATACGATGCAATTGTAGATTTAGGATTGGAGGCATTACAGTATGATGATCTTGTATTGATTAATGCACCATTCACAAGAGAAATCAGAGATCCTAAATATATGAATGAATTAAAGTCAAAGATTGCCCACATGGGTGCTGAACTTTGTGTTATCTGGGTGGTAACAGATCCAGAAGTTTGTCATCAGAGAATGATTGAAAGAGCCTCAGACAGAGATACCTGGAAGTTGGAAAACTGGGATGAGTACATCAGTAATATTAATTTCGACACTCCGGAATTATTGGATGATCCTAATGTAGTGGACTTATTCTTAAAATTCAACAATTCTTCAGGAGAAGAGTTTGATGAGTCCATGGAAAGAATCACAAAGATTTTATTGGAAGAATAATAAAAACAATAAATTTAAAGACAAATAAAAGAGTATACCATTTGGTATACTCTTTTTTGCAAGGGGGTATATAAGCTATGAAGTTTATGCATATTTCTGATTTACACATTGGCAAGCAGGTAAACGGTTATTCCATGATAGAGGACCAGCGGTATATTTTAAAGAGTATTTTAAGAGAAGTAGACAAAGAAGATGTGGATGGAGTTTTGATTGCAGGAGACGTGTATGATAAATCGGTTCCATCTGCCGAGGCAGTGACTGTGTTAGATGACTTTCTTGTGAGCCTTGCAAAAAAGAAAAAGCCGGTGTTTATCATTAGTGGAAATCATGATTCTGCGGAGAGATTATCCTTTGGCGGGAGATTGTTTGAAGCTCAGAATATTTATCTGTCCCCGGTATATCAGGGAGAAGTTAGATGTATCACTATGGAAGATGAGTATGGGGAGGTAAATGTATATCTTCTTCCTTTTGTAAAACCTACACAGGTGAAAGGATTTTTAAAAGAGGAGGAAGATAGAATTACAGATTATTCCTCTGCCATTGCAGCGGTGATTGACCACATGAACGTAGATACCACAAAAAGAAACATTTTGGTGATGCATCAGTTTGTCACAGGGGCAGTGCGGTGCGACTCGGAAGAGGTTTCCGTAGGAGGACTTGACCAGGTAGACGGCAGCATTTTAAAGGATTTTGACTATGTGGCATTAGGACATATTCATGGGCCACAAAAGGTTGGAAGGGAAAATATTCGATACTGTGGTACGCCATTAAAATATTCCCTGTCAGAAGTGAATCACAAAAAGTCTGTCACTATTGTGGAATTAAAGGAGAAGGGTGAGTTGATTCTTCAGGAAATCCCATTGATTCCCAAACGGGATATGTATCATTTGAGGGGGACATATGGGGAGTTAAGCAGCCTTAACTATTATAAGGGGCAGGAGTTTCAGAATGGATATGTTCATATTACCTTGACGGATGAGGAAGATATTTTAGAGGTCAAGGGAAGATTACAGACCATATATCCCAATCTTATGAGTGTGGAGTACGATAATCAGAGGACAAGGAGTACTTTGAATTTACAGGCATCAGAAGAGGTGGAGAAAAAGAGTCCTCTGGAATTATTTGAAAATTTATATGAACAGCAGAACAATCAGGAACTGACAAAGGAGCAGGTAGAAATTTTGCTGCCAATGATAGAGAGCATCTGGGGGGAGGAATAGAATGAGACCATTAGAACTAATCATGTCAGCTTTTGGACCTTATGCAGGGGAAGAAAAGTTAGAATTAAGAAAGTTAGGAAGCAGAGGAATTTATCTGGTGACAGGGGATACCGGAGCTGGAAAAACTACTATCTTCGATGCCATAACCTTTGCCCTGTTTGGAGAGCCTAGCGGTACGGATAGGGATGTGAGTATGCTGCGTTCTAAATATGCAAGTCCTGAAACTCCAACCAAAGTAGAGCTTTTATTTGAATATCGAAAAAAGGAATATAAAATTGTAAGAAATCCGGCATATGAACGACCCAAAAAGCGTGGGGAGGGAACCACGCCACAGAAGGCAGATGCCTGTCTTTACCTTCCGGATGAAACCTTGATTCACAGTGTAAATGAGGTAAACAAAAAAATCGTGGAGATTCTGGGAGTGGACAGAGAGCAGTTTTGTAAAATTGCCATGATTGCCCAGGGAGATTTTAGAAAGTTTCTGTTTGCATCTACCATAGAACGCCAGGAGATTTTTCGAAAGATTTTTAAGACGGAGAAATTCGATTTGCTTCAGGAAAGATTGAAAGCAGAATCCGGACGTCTGCACAATGAGGTGGATTCTCTGAACCAAAGCGTAAGGCAGTATATAGAATCGATAAAGTGTGATGAGGAAGATAGGGAGTATATAGATATCGAGAAGGCAAAACAAGGTAAGCTTCCAGTGACAGAACTGATGAAGGTGCTTGGTGAACTTGTAGAAAGGCAAAAGGAAGAAAAGGAAACCTGGCAGAGGGAGCGGACAAAAATAGAGGAAGCTCTGGAAAAAATCAATGCCGACTTAGGACGGGCTGAGATGGTAAAAAAAGCCAAAGAACGTCTGGTGGTGATAGAGGACCAACTGACAAAGGGAGAAAATCTTTTCGCTGATGCAACAAAACAAAAAGATATGTGGAAAGTACAGGAACCTAAATTAGGGGTTTTAGAAAAACAGATGATAGAGTATGAACACCTGCTTCCAGAGTATGATAAATTAGAACAGTTGATATATGATGGGAGAATGAGAAAAGAACAGCTTACAAAGCTTAACTTAGAAAAGGAAAAATCAGAGAAGGAAGAGAAAGAAAATAAAATTCGGGAAACTGCCCTTTCAGAGGAAATGGAAAACTTAGTCATTGATGACGAGGTGCTGATAGAATTAGAAAAAAAGGTTACTTTTATAAAACAAAAGGATCAGGAGATAGAAAAAATCTTTGAAAAGTTTGAACAATGGCACCAACTTGCTAATGAGGAACAAAGAATTACAAAACAGCTGCAGGAAGAAAATACGAAATATCTGAAAGAACAACAAATCTGCATGGAAAGAGAACAATTATTTTTTGCAGCCCAGGCAGGAATTTTAGCAAAGGATTTAGAGGAGCATCAGCCCTGTCCGGTATGCGGTTCTACCACTCATCCAAAGCTTGCAACTCTTTTAGAGGGTGCGCCGGATAAAGAGGAGCTGGATAAAGAGAGAGAAAAAGTGGAGAGCTTAAGGGAAAAGGTAATGAAGTTAAGCGCTCTCTGTAAAGAGAAGGTGACCCAAAAGGAAGGAAAACGACAGGAAATCATTGAACTTTCCCAAAAGGTTTTTGAATGTGAGATTGAGCCTAGGGAAATTCAGGACAGGTGTAAAAAAGAACAGCTTTCTTTCCAGGAACAGTTAGAACAGTTGAAAAATGAAATACAAAAAGAAAAGCAAAAAAGAACCGAGAAAGAACAAAAGCAGAAAGAGCTAAAGAGGGTTACAGAAAAAGCTTTTCACTTACAAAATATGGTGAATGAAAAGAAGAATCAGTGTTTAGTGTTAGAAAAAGAGATTGTAATGCTAAAACAGCAGGAAACAGAAAAAAGGGAAGGCCTACCGACAGAAGAAACCAAGAAGAGCCTGATAGCAAAAATAGAAAGTACAAAGAAAGAGGCAGATCAGATTCGTGATGGCATCACACAATGGGAAGAAAAAGTAAAGGATATTCAGGGAAAATTAGAAAATTTGAAAGGGACCAAGGAATCCTTACTCATTCAGATAGAACAGGAAAAATTGATGGAGACAAAGGTTTTAAAGGAAAGACAAAATAAGCTTTATCAGAAAAAACAGACAGTAAACCAGACTTTAGAAAAAGTGTTTTCCTACTGTGAAAATAACCAAGGTGTGTTGGATAAATTACAGGAAAAGAAAAGCAGCTTAGAACAGGTGGAGAAAAAATGGGTAATGATAAAATCTCTGTCAAATACTGCCAACGGAACTATTTCCGGAAAAGAAAAAATTAAATTAGAAACCTTTGTGCAGATGAATTATTTTGACAGGATCTTAGCCCGTGCAAACATAAGATTTATGGAAATGTCTTCTGGTCAGTATGAGTTAAAACGTTGTAAAGACAGCACTACTTATCAGAGTCAGAGTGGATTGGAATTAAACATTATAGACCATTACAACGGAACAGAGAGAAATGTGCGCTCCTTATCCGGAGGGGAGTCCTTTGAGGCATCCTTGTCTTTGGCCCTGGGGTTGTCGGATGAGATTCAGGCATCTGCCAGTGGAATTAAATTAGATACCATGTTTATTGATGAGGGCTTTGGTTCCCTGGATGAGGAGACCTTACAGAAGGCATTTTGTGCCTTAGCCCACTTAAGTGAAGGGAACCGCCTGGTGGGAATTATCTCCCATGTAAAGGAACTAAAGGATAAAATCGATACCCAGATTGTGATTCAAAAGAAAAGGAATGGTGGCAGTGAGGCAAAAATTGTGTTATGACGTGAAGCATATGATTGAAAAGGAAATGAAAAAATGTCACCTGTGTCCCAGGGACTGCGGTGTGAATAGAACTGGGGATAACAGTGGTGGAAAGCTTGGTGTCTGTGGACAAAGTGACAAAATAAAGGTGGCAAAATATTCCCTGCATATGTGGGAGGAGCCATGTATTTCGGGAAGCAAAGGCAGCGGTACCGTATTTTTCTCTGGCTGCTCTTTAGGCTGTGTATTTTGCCAAAACAGCAAGATTTCCAATCCCAAAGTATTACAGGAAAGGGAAGCGTTGGGCAAAGAGGTGAGTGTGGAAGAATTGGCAGAAATTTTCTTAAAGCAGCAGTACGAAAATCATGCCAACAACATCAACTTGGTAACAGCCACTCATTTCCTGCCACAAGTGATTGCAGCACTAGATAGAGCAAAGAATCATGGACTTACCATTCCCATAGTTTACAACTGCAGCGGCTATGAGCAGGTGGAAGGTATCAAGAGACTGGAAGGCTATGTGGATGTATATCTTCCGGATTTTAAATATATTTCACAGGAAAT
>JBGVDD010000109.1:0-2155 GCA_045119215.1 Lachnospiraceae bacterium
TATTCTTCTTTCTTATATCGGACTTCTTTGTCAGGGCAAGACTTCTTATGATGCCATTCATGAAATGTCTGATGATCCTGAGTATTACAAGCTTGCTCTTGGTATCACAAGAGCGATTCCTTCTGCTGAGACCTTACGCCAACGTATGGATGATATAGGGGCTTCATTGAGGGAAGAAATCCTAAATGCAAATGTTGCCATGTTTAATACCTTCCATGTTCAGCCTTCCGCATTAGAGTCCGGGTTAGTCCCTTTGGATCTTGATGTCACTCCTATGGATAATTCAAAAACACATAAGGAAGGAGTTGCACACACATACAAAGGGTTTGACGGTTATGCACCAATGATGGCATACATTGGCACAGAGGGTTTTCTTGCAAATACGGAGCTACGGAAAGGAAGTCAGCATTGCCAGTGTAATACACCTACATTTTTAAAGCAAACACTTCAGCTTGGACATCAACTGACAGACAAGCAACTGTTGGTTCGTATGGACGCAGGGAATGATGCGGCTGAAAACTTAGGCATTCTAATCGAAGACGGTTCTTGGTTTATTGTAAAAAGAAATCTTCGAAGAGGTGAATCCAGAGAAGATTGGATTGCCAAAGTAAAGGAATGCTGTAAGGACATCCGCAATCCTCGTGATGGAAAAACTGTTTACATTGGTTCTTCATGGAAAGATGTAGCGTATACAGATTCCGAAGGAGAATCAAAAACCATTACTATGCGTATTGTATATGAAGTGATTGAAAGAACAACCGATAAAAACGGGCAATTCCTTCTGGTTCCGGATATCGAGTGCAATACTATATGGACCAATCTCGGTTGGAGGGATGATGATATCATAAATGGTTATCATGCTCACGGCGAATGCGAACAGTTTCACAGTGAAATCAAGACGGATATGGATATTGAAAGACTTCCATCCGGCAAATTTGATACAAATGAGCTGGTCCTTGAATTAACTGTGCTTGCGTATAATATTTTGCGATTAATAGGTCAGGAGTCGTTAAAAAGCAAACGAGCTCCTAAAACAAAACACCCTATCAGAAGAAGACGTATCAGAACCGTGATAGGGAATCTGATTCAAATCGCCGGACATATAACAACCCATGGGCGACGGATCGTTCTGGCAATTGGCTGCAGTAATGTGTGGCGTCATGTATTTATGGATGTTTATAATCGTTTTGCTTTTGCCTAAAACATAAAACAGAAAAGGCTTGTTAAAGTGCGCCATTTTTGCACATTAAAGGCTGAAAATATATATAAATTACGCACAAACAGGAATTGTATACCTGAATTCGGTGTAAAGTAATGAATTACATCTATTCTAAGCAGTTCCTGTAAAAAAACAACTGAGTTTCACGGATTCAGGTTCTTTATCTAAGCCAAAGAAAAAGCATGAATTCTGTTCGCAGTGACAGAAAAGATTTCTGCAGGCAGAAAGAGTGTAGCAACTATTGGAATGATTGGAGGATTTTTGTATGGAGAAACAGATAACAAAAGCTAGTGGAAAGGTGGCGATGATTATGGCAATAACAAAGATTATGTGAATGAAGTCAGCAGAGCACGGGAATGTAGCTGCACATCTAAAGCATTCCTTAGCTTATATTTGTAATGAGGCAAAGACGGAAAAGGGAAGTCTGGTAGGCGGTATTAACTGCCTGCCTGATTTTGCTTATGAGCAGATGATAGGCACAAAGGAAATGTTCGGGCAGACCTAAGGAAGGCAGGGGTAGAGTTGGTGGTAGCACAGATAAAGAGAGAAGAGAAAGAAGCAGAAAAGGAACAGGACAAGAAGATAGAACCGAAGTCCAGAAGTTTGTAATGAGCAAAGATTATATGTGATGGCACATATTGTTTATGAGAAAGCCATAATTTGGACGTGTGCCATCACATAAAATGCAAATAAGAATTTTAATATAAATTTCACAAAAATCCAGTTGCAAAAACTGATGTTTGGTAATAAAATAAAGTTAGGAAAGTATGAAAAAATCAATACAAGCCATACTGAAAAAGGAGGTGTTAATATGGCAACTTCAAGTATCACTAAAAATTTTATCATATCCGGTCAGAAACAGGTGGAGATGTTTGCCGATGCTATTGAAGCATCTGCCAACGACAGAACACCTCGTGTACCGATCAATGTAACCTA
>JBGVDD010000110.1:0-2316 GCA_045119215.1 Lachnospiraceae bacterium
ATTTTGTAGGGGTAGACAGCAATCTGATTCCAAATAATTCAATTTTAAGAGAATTTATTGGCGGAAGCTGTTTTAGAGTATAAATAAGAGAAAATACGTGAGTTTACAGCGTTGACGTTACAGGATGCGTTGTGCTAAAATCCCATTTTTGACAGTTGGAAAGAATAAAAACGGTCGCAAAGCTAGTAAAATCAAGCTTTGCAGCCGTTTTTTGTTTCGTAACGATATGTGCTATATTTTTGTATTAGGCAAGTTTATTATCTTGGTTTCTTTGATTATGCCTCGCATAGTTGATTTTTTAATGAATTCATAGTCAGTTCTAAAACCAAAGTTTCTGTGTAGTGCATCAGTTATTTCGGTTCTTGTATAGGCTGGAACATATCCATTTGCAGTATTTAATAGTGTTAATTTCATGGATCTTAGGGTTTCTATGATTTGTTCCGCAGTGTATTTGCATCCAATCTTTTTCTCTAGCAGGCGATAAAGAAGGAGACTAATAAAGCAGGTCATGAAATGTGCTTTGATACGGTCATCTCTTCTTACATAAACAGGTCTTGCCTCGAATTCAGTTTTCATAATTCGAAAGTTCTCCTCGATTTCCCAGCGCTGTTTGTTAATTCTTATTATTTCATTAACATCACCCTCAAGATTGGTGATAACTGCATAGAACCCGTCATAAATTTCTTCCTTTGCTACTTGATCTTCATCAAGGTCATAAACATTCTTTTCTGCAATTTCCCCATCGTTGGTAATAGAAGTCTTTTTAACAAAACGCATTGGATCGTTCTGGTTTTTACCTTTTCTTTTTTTGCAGGGAGAATCTATTATTTTCTCAGCACGTTCAATCTGACGGGCTCTGATTTTCTTTTGATAAGCTTTATACTTAGGAGAGTATGTAACAATCAAGGTTTCATCCATGTCTCCCGTAACAACAGGAACCTCTTTGTAATAAATAGAATTAAAAACGTCTTCATCTGTCTCGTCCAAGTCTCGAATATCTATAAAATCTGTGAAACCAACTTTTCGGAACTGTGTTGGACTCATGGCAATATCGCGGTCATCTTTTTTCATCTTTTTTAAAGAATGCGTGATAATGTAAGAGCGGTTTCCCATGCTGTTAAACTCACGATTATTAACACTGCCAAGTCCGGCATCGGAACAGAAAATAAATTCGTTGCAGTTAAAATCCCTGATAATCTTTTTTTCTAATGGTTTGAGAGTAGTTTGTTCATTCTGATTACCCGGAAAAATATCAAAGGCTAAAGGGATTCCGTCTGCATCCATAAATAATCCCATTGTAACGATTGGATTAGGACGATTTTCCTTGCTTTTTCCAAAGTGCTTGGAGCCGCTTTCTTCCTCGATTTCGAAGTAATAATTCGTACAGTCATAGTAGAGAATTCGCTGGTTTCTCGGATGGATAAAGTTAGAGTTTTTGTAAAGTTCACTTTGAATGAAGTCGGATTCCTCAGCAATAACAGATAAAGCACGGTAAACATCCTGAAGCTCATATTTTGGCGGCTCAAGCAGGGTTTTACAGAAACCATAGCTGCTAAGCTTGCTGGAAGGCGAGAGAATCCTTGCATAAACTAAATCTGTGAGAATTGCATGAAGGTCATATTTATATTTGTGACGGCTTTTAATTACTCTGCAGATGTTATCTAAACGAAGATCTGTACATAATTCCTGAAGGAATAAATAGCCAGCATGAAAAACACGTGTTTCATTGAGAGGAATGCAGGCAGCCTGAGAAAACTCCACAATTACTTTGCCATTGCGTTGATTATAAAGTTCTGTTTCCCTGACAGCTTCATCTTTAGCCCATGCCATAAGCTTATCCTCATCACCATCAAACTGCTCCAGAAGGGTATTATACTTTCCGAGTTTCTTATAGATACGAGAAGATGATTTGCCATCTTTTTTACGGAATGATTGATAAATATAAATATCTTTATTATTTTTACTACCTGTAACTGCGATATACATTATAAAAGTCCTTTTTCTTTTAAGTATACCACACTATTACAAACAAGTATATATAAAAACGAAAAATTTGACATAAAAAATGCAGGTTTTATGCGACCTGCAAGTACTTTTTTTAATATTCAACTGTCAAACTCCCGGCTTGCTGTGTTAAAACAGTATGCAGAGCCATTGCTTTTCGGTATTGATCCGAGTGAGCCGGAATATGTGGAAGCGAAGAGATTATTAAAATTCCTCGATTATTTTGTAGGGGTAGACAGCAATCTGATTCCAAATAATTCAATTTTAAGAGAATTTATTGGCGGAAGCTGTTTTAGAGTATAAATAAGAGAA
>JBGVDD010000111.1:0-26392 GCA_045119215.1 Lachnospiraceae bacterium
ACCGGCTCATAACCGGTCGGTCCTGGGTTCGAGTCCCCGAAGGTCCACTAGACACACAAAAGAAATTTAATATGGCCCGGTGGCTCAGTTGGTTAGAGCGCCGCCCTGTCACGGCGGAGGTCGAGGGTTCGAGCCCCTTTCGGGTCGTGTTTATACGATAGTAGGAATGCAATGCATGGGATCTTAGCTCAGCTGGGAGAGCATCTGCCTTACAAGCAGGGGGTCATAGGTTCGAGCCCTATAGGTCCCATCACTTGAGTCTCAATCAAGTGTAATTTAATATTGAGATGCCGGCGTGGCGGAACTGGCAGACGCACAGGACTTAAAATCCTGCGGGACTTATACTCCCGTACCGGTTCGATTCCGGTCGCCGGCATTATATATTATGAAAATTTAATACGTGGGTTTAGCTCAGCTGGATAGAGCGTTTGGCTACGGACCAAAAGGCCGGGGGTTCGAATCCTCTAACCCACATATAGGAAAGCTTAAAACATTGTTTTAGGCTTTTTTTGCATAAAATAAAGCATAATAATGACAAGACAGGAAGGAATGATTCTATGCAACAGATTATTTATGACGCAAGTAGAATAAAGGTACTTGAAGCATTGCAAAAGTGGGCAGAAATGGTTCACAAGGATGGAGTTTTTGTAAACGAGTTTTGGAGAAGGATTATGGAAAATCAATCAGTATATGATGAATTCGTGTATTATCTGGAGCATCATGAATTGCTGGGGCAGTATATGATTGAGGGATATTCTATGATAGATTTGTATGTGACTCAAATGGAGAGGTACAATTTATTACATGATACGGGGAAGAACGGTGTGATGTGTAATAAAGAAAGAATGGTACTGCAGGCTTTTGATGTTATGCTAAAAATGAAAGAAAACCCTCAAGAGATTATAAAAAGGATATTGTCAGGAGAAGGTTTGGATAAAATATAGGAAGTGTGAATATGAAAAAGAAAAAATTTTTAAAGGAACTAAAAGAAAGTATGGAAGGACGGGTGCCAAAGGAAATTTTACAAGGGCAGTTGGAATATTATGACAGATATATTGAGGAAGAACTATCAAAAGGTTATAAAGAAAAGGAGATTACTGCCAGATTAGGTGAGCCAAGACTATTAGCAAAAACCATAATAGAAACCCAGGAACATCTCTATAAAGAAGAAAGATACAGTGGTGGGGGAGCAGATGGTAAGATTAATTGGAATAGGATTCTTGGCATAGGGATAGGAGTGTTGATTATTATTCTTGTTGTTGTAGTATTATTTTCGATTCTAAAAATCTTTCTGCCAGTTATTTTTCTATGTGTTTTTGGGGTAGTAATTTATCGGCTATTATTTCAGAAGTCTTAAAATAGATGGGAGTTTAGCTTGATAGCTGGACTGCCATCCATAGTGTGTTGTTTGAGACAAAAAATAAGACGCATGGGGGAGCCATGCGTCTTGATGAGGGGAGTATAAATAATTAATAAGGGGTTATAAAATATAAAAAGAATCTTTGAAGGGTTAATTCTTCTTACAAAATATAATTTATCACATATCGTCGAAAAAGGCAAGTGTTTTTTGAAAAAAATTTATAAAAAAGTATATATAAAATTATATTTATTATAATATATTATAATAAGCAACTGTAAAATTAAGGGGTGTCTGTAAATGGAAACAATTTATGGAAAGGATCTGGATCAGTTAATTGAGCAGCAGAAGGTTGTGGTAATTGATGTAAGGGATAATGAAGACTACAGACAAAAACATATTTATGGTGCATATAATTTACCATATACCACCTACAAGAACAGACTGAAATATTTAAATAAAAATTATACCTATGTTTTGTATTGTACTCATGGAATTTTAAGCTATCAAGTAGCAAAAAAAATGGAGGGGGAGGGGTTTCACGTGATGTCCTTGATGGATGGAATTGAAAAGTATCACGGAAAATACATTTGAATAGTAAATAGTAATTTAAAATAAAGATTGACAGCAGTGGGTTTTACAAATTACTATACTAATGTATTATTTATAATGATGCAATAGCATTTATAATATGGCGAAAACCAAAGGAAAATAAAGGAGAATACATGGAAGTAATGAGTTTAATAGCTCCATGCCACTTTGGGGTGGAGGCAGTTTTAAAAAAAGAAATCTATGATTTAGGATATGAGATAGAATCTGTAGAAGACGGTAAAGTGACGTTCATTGGCGATGCAGAAGCTGTGTGCCGCGCCAATGTTTTTTTGCGTACCGCTGGGCGTATTATGATTCGTGTTGGAAAATTTCGGGCAGAAACATTTGAGGAGTTGTTTCAAGGTACCAAAGATATTCCCTGGGAGAATTATATTCCGGAAAATGGTAAATTCTGGGTGGCAAAAGCCACATCAATAAAGAGTAAATTATTTAGTGGCTCAGATATCCAATCTATCATGAAAAAAGCTATGGTGGAGAGACTAAAGCAGAAGTATCATAAGGAGTGGTTTCAAGAGGATGGAGACAGCTATCCGGTGCGAGTATTTATACATAAAGATGAAGTTGTGGTGGGACTGGATACCACTGGAGAATCACTTCATAAGAGAGGATATAGAAAGCTTACCAGTAAAGCGCCTATTGCAGAAAATTTGGCGTCTGCCCTAATATCGTTGACTCCATGGCATCCGGATCGAATTTTGGTGGATCCTTTCTGTGGAAGTGGAACAATCCCCATTGAAGCAGCAATGATGGCAGCAAATATTGCACCAGGAATGAATAGGGAGTTCATTGCTAATCAATGGACAAATATTATCGATAAAAAATTGTGGTACGAAGCTATAGATGAGGCAAATGATTTGATTGTAAAGAATATTGAAACAGATATTCAGGCCTATGATATAGATGGTAAAATTGTAAAGGCAGCAAGGGAAAACGCAAAATTAGCAGGTGTGGATCATTTAATTCATTTTCAAGAAAGACCGGTAGCACAATTAAATCATCCAAAGAAATACGGTTTTGTAATCAGTAATCCTCCTTATGGGGAACGATTAGAAGATGTGAACTCCATGCCACCGATTTATAAAGAAATTGGTGAAGCAATGAAGCGTTTAGATACTTGGAGTATTTATTTAATTACAAGTTATGCCGATACAGAAAAATATATTGGAAGAAAAGCAGATAGAAATAGAAAAATCTATAATGGTATGATGAAAACATATTTTTATCAGTTTTTAGGACCAAAGCCAAAGAAAAAAAGAAAAGATTAAGCTAAGAACAATAATTAATGAGGGAGAGTATGAAAAGAATACGTAAATACATCATTATGACTATGGTAATCATAGCTGTGTATTTTGCAAAATTTTTCTTTGTGGGAATGGATGGACAAATTGTAAAAAGTCAGAATTGTGCTGGGGATTTAAAACCCATGGATGAACTGATAGTTTATCATGTCAACAAGGAGAAGATTAACCTGCAGGTAGATGGAAAAACTATTGATACAGATTTGATTTATATGCAGAAAGATAGAGAGATTATGGTGGCTGCTAGTGTATTGTCCGATGCTTTTCGTTGTGCTGTTCATGTTTATAACAATAGTAAGCTGATAGTGGAACGATATGATACCATGGTGGAATTTATGAAAGATAGCAAAAGATATTTTATCAATGGCCAGGAGATGGAAATGGAGTTGCCTATGGTATGTGTGGACAATGTGTTTTACTTATCATTAAAAACCGTAGCATCCGCATTGGGATTTCGATATCAGTGGGACTCTCAGGGAAATTGCGTTCAGTTGGGAAATCAGAACCAGAATGTTCAGTTTCTACCTTATAAATACGATTTACGGGATAAGGGGAGAGTATCTGATGTGAAAAATCAGGGGAGTGCTAACACATGTTGGGCTCTTGCTGCGTTATCTGCCATAGAATCTTGTTTATTGCCAGAGGAAAGATTGACATTGGCACCAGATCATATGAATCATAGAAACAGTTTTTCTTTAAGTGAAAATTCTGGTGGGGAATATACCATGGCGGTAGCATATTTAACTGCATGGCAAGGTCCTGTGTTGGAGGAAGAAGACGTTTATGGGGATGAGGTTTCACCAGAAAATTTATCTCCCCGCAAACATGTTCAGGAGGCAAGGTTCATAGAGTCCAAGAATTACAACCGAATCAAGGAAATGATATTTCGATATGGTGCGGTGGAAAGCTCCATCTATTCAACTATACACGGTAATACCTATCACTCCAAATATTTTAATCAGCAAAACTCAGCATACTGCTATGTGGGGGAGGAAAAGCCAAATCATGAGATATTGATTATAGGCTGGGATGATAGTTATAGTAAATCCAACTTTAATATGGGGGCAGAGGGAGATGGAGCATTCATTTGTCAAAATAGCTGGGGGAGAAATTTTGGTGACAATGGAGTGTTTTATATTTCTTATTATGATACAAATATTGGAATTTATAATGTGTGTTATACAGAAATAGAAGACACAAATAATTATGATAATATCTATCAGTCAGATTTATGTGGCTGGACAGGGCATTTAGGTTATGAAAGAGAAGAAGCTATGTTTGCTAATGTATATACGGCAAAGGAAGAAGAGATATTGTCAGCAGTAGGGTTTTATGCCCTGGGAAAAAATACAGAATACAATCTTTACGTTGTAGAGAATTTTCAAGCTAAGAACTCTCTAGGGGAACGACGGATGGTGAAGTCAGGTTATCTGGAAGATGCAGGGTTTTACACCATTCAGATTCCAGAAGGAGTTTTGTTAAAAAAAGACAGTAAATTTGCAGTGATTGTTCAGATAAAAACTCCCGGTTCTCTGTTTCCTGTGGCGATAGAATTTCCAGCGTCCGAGGCAACCGGTAAGGTAGAGCTGGAAGATGGTGAAGGATATATTAGTCTTAGTGGAAATACTTGGGAATGGGTAGAGAAAGAACAAGGCTGTAATTTATGTTTAAAAGCATATACCAGGGAAAAATAGAAAAGTGTAGAGAAAGTGGAAGAAAATGAAGGATGAACAGGTGCGTATGCTTACTATAGCAAGCTCAGTGCTTTGTTTAGTAGCAATGATTATATTTTTGGCAAGTTCCAAAGGAGAATTTGTAAATGTTTCTGCACAGGATTGCATGATAAATACCTATGTGGGAGCAGACTTATATGAGGAATTTGAGTCGCTAGCAAATGATAAAAGAGCAGAATTACAGGAAGAATTAAAAAAATACTTAAGAATTAACCTGCCAGAGAATACAAAAGAATCTGATATAGACATTGAAGTTAGTTATATAAAGCAAACCATGAACATTCGAATTAAAAATAAAGACAGGGGATTTATGAAAACCAATCCTACAGTGGGCAGCTGTAATCATATTGCAGATTTGAATTACTACCAGGACAAGCAGGAGGCATGTATTGATATACAATTGGATTCCATATACGAATATGAAAGTAGTATACAGGATAATCAGCTAGTGATTAAATTCATAAAACCCCAGGAAATTTATGACCATATTATTGTACTGGATGCAGGGCATGGAGGAGGACATCCGGGAACAAATAGAAATAGTATATTAGAAAAAGATATTACACTCCATATAGTGGAATATGCCAAGGAATTATTTGACGATAATGAAAATATCAAGGTATACTATACCCGATTAGATGACAGTAATCCTAGCTACGATGAACGCGTACAGATGGCAAATAAGTTGAAGGCAGACTATTTTTTAAGTGTGCATATTAATTCAAATGAACAAAGCAGTCAACCTAATGGTACGGAAGTCCTTTATTTTACAGAGGATAGTAGAAGCAAAGAGTTTGCACAGATTTGTGCTGATGAGGAATCAAAGGCGTTAAATAGTAGAAATCGTGGCATTACTACAGGGGATACCATATATATTATACATAATTCCCAGGTGCCGGTAGCTCTGGTTGAGGTAGGATTTTTAAGTAATAACAATGAATTTGGCCTGTTATGTTCTAAAAGCTATCAAAAGAAGGCTGCACAGGGAATTTACCAGGCTATTTTATCAGCATATGAAAAGGATGGAATCACATGGAAAAAGTAGAAAAAACAAAGAAAATTATTTTTGCAACAGGTAACCTAGGAAAAATGAAGGAAGTTCAGGCTATTTTTCAGGACTTTACCGGAGAAATTCTTTCAATGAAGGAAGCTGGTATTGTATGTGATATTGAGGAAAATGGAGCCACATTTGAGGAAAATGCATTGATTAAGGCAAGGGCAATTCACGCTCATACAGATGCATTGGTTTTGGCAGATGATTCTGGACTTGAAATTGACTATTTAGACAAAGCACCAGGGGTAAAGTCTGCCAGATTTATGGGAGAGGATACCTCTTATCATGTGAAAAATGCTGCATTGATTCAGAAATTGGAGGGTGTGCCAAAGGAAAAGAGAACAGCAAGGTTTGTATGTGCCATTGCAGCGGTTTTGCCAGATGGTACAGAAAAGGTGTTACGCAGAACGATAGAAGGGTATATTGGATATGAGGAATGCGGAGAAAATGGGTTTGGTTATGACCCAATTTTTGTAGTACCGGAATATGGAAAAACAACAGCCCAGTTAAGCATGGAAGAAAAAAATGAAATTAGCCATAGAGGAAAAGCACTTAAGGCAATGAAGGATGAGCTAAGAGATTTCTTGGATAAGGAGGCAGAAGGTAGTATATGAAGGTAATGATTGTAAGTGATACCCACAGAAAGCATGAAAATTTTGAAAAGGCGTTAGAAAAAGAGGGGAAAATTGATTTGTTAATTCATTTGGGGGATGTAGAGGGAGCAGAGTATTATATTTCTCAGGTGGCAAACTGTAAGGTAGAAATGATTAGTGGAAATAATGACTTCTTTTCCAGTTTGGAAAGAGAAAAAGAAATCGATATTTTAGGATACCGTGCAATGCTTACTCATGGACATTACTATAATGTGAATCTGGGGGTAGAAAATATTCTGGAAGAAGGAAGAGCCCGTAATGTGGATTTTGTAATGTTTGGCCATACACATAAACCTCATTTGCAAATAGAGGAGGATATTGTAGTTTTAAATCCAGGCAGTATATCCTATCCAAGACAGGAAGGAAGAAAATATACCTATATGATTATGGAAATTTTTGAAAATAAAAAACCTGAAATTCAATTAAAAAGTATAGAATAAATGAAAAAAATCAGGAAAAAAGCGAGTGTTATGCAATGGATACCAAGTTCCGGAAAGTCCAGTAAAATCAAGGGTTTTCGGGACTTGAAAATTGTATAAATTATAGAAAAAAACACGATAATTTAAATAATTCAAAAAAAATAAAAAAATTTTTAAAAAAAGTGTTGACAATCAGGGGAAACTAATATATACTAAGTCTTGTCCTTGAGGGACACGAAAAAAACAAAACACATCGGGGTGTGGCTCAGCTTGGCTAGAGCGCCTGGTTTGGGACCAGGAGGTCGCAGGTTCGAATCCTGTCACCCCGACTTACTATGCGGGTGTAGTTCAATGGTAGAACACTAGCCTTCCAAGCTAGATACGTGGGTTCGATTCCCATCACCCGCTTTGCAATTGCCAAAATTGCGAAATATCAAATATGTGTCTGTAGCTCAGTTGGATAGAGCAACGGCCTTCTAAGCCGTGGGTCGGGGGTTCGAATCCCTCCAGGCACAGTTGTTAAATTGTAACAGTTCATAAAAGTGATGGACAGTTACATTTTTTTAACGAATAACATATGGTGGGTATAGCGCAGTTGGTTAGCGCGCCAGATTGTGGCTCTGGAGGCCAAGGGTTCGAATCCCTTTATCCACCCTTTGTGCTTCAACAGGAGTACGTAATGGGCTATCGCCAAGCGGTAAGGCACAGGACTTTGACTCCTGCATTCGCTGGTTCGAATCCAGTTAGCCCAGCTAGTGGGTTGACAAAACCTGCAAGGTACAAAATAGAATAGAAAACAGTTTATCTGTTATGGGATACTAGCTCAGGTGGTAGAGCACTTGACTTTTAATCAAGTTGTCCCGGGTTCGAGTCCCGGGTGTCTCATTTATCTTACATGTTATGAGATGAAGGATGTGAAGATAAGCGGGTGTGGCGGAATTGGCAGACGCGCCAGATTTAGGTTCTGGTGGGAGACCGTGGGGGTTCAAGTCCCTTCACCCGCACTGAATACAAACGTCAAAACCGTGAGGTTTTGGCGTTTTTTCTATAGTATCAGTAATTATTTAAGAGATGAGAAAACTGTAAAGATTCTTGCAGTTGCAATACTAGCATTGAAATGTCTGGAGGAAAAAATGAAAAGAAGAGCTAGACAAGCCCTAGCTATATTCATGAGATTACTGTTGATAGTCCTTGTGTGTAAGGCATTTACTATGGCCGGTGAAATGAGCATAAAGGCCGCACAGACAGGATTAGTAGTTACTACAAGCAGTACCCTGAGAGTCAGAACTGAACCAAATGGTGAGGCTTTGGGGAGCTTAATGAAAGGTGCTGCGGTTACAGTAGTGGGAGAAAACGATGGATGGTATAAAATAGAGTTTCAGTCAGGATATGGTTATGTATCCAAAGATTATATTCAAATCTTAGAAGTGGATAATGAGTATAGAGAAGAACTGTTAGCCAAGGGTTTTCCAGAAAGCTTTGTTATGCCCTTGATGAAATTGCATCAGGATTATCCAAACTGGGAATTTGAAGCATGGAAAACGGGGCTGGACTGGTCGGAGGCTGTAGAGGCAGAGAGCAAAGTTGGAAAAAATACAATCTCAGGGTTGGCATTTTCTTCCTATAAGTCGGTGGAAAAAGGTGCCTATAATCTTAAAAATAATTCCTGGGTGAGTTTTGACTCTGGAGGATGGGTTTCTGCGTCTAAAGAGATTATTTCGTATTATATGGATCCTAGAAACTTTTTGGATGCTTACTATATTTTTCAATTTATGGATCAGTGCTATGATGAAAATAAGCAGACAGCCCAGGGGCTTACCACAGTGGTGGATAATACTTTTTTAAATACAAAATATTATAAAAACGCTTTAATGAAAGCAGGAAAGCAGTCTGGAGTCAGTCCCTATGTTTTAGCATCCATGATTATTGTTGAGCAGGGATATCAAGGGACTGGAAAATCCATATCCGGCAATCAGTCAGGGTATCGGGGCTATTATAATATTTATAATATTGGTGCTTATGCAGTTCCTGGAATGAGTGCAGTCCAAAGGGGACTATGGTATGCAAAGGGAGGAAGTATTGGGGCAACGTCCTACAGCAGACCTTGGAATAGTAAGGAAAAAGCTATTGCGGGGGGTGGGATATACTATGGAGAAAACTATGTAAAAAAAGGGCAGACTACCCTGTATTTAAAAAAATTTAACGTACAAGGGGAGACAAAATATACCCACCAGTATATGACAAATACCCAGGCAGCCGCTTCGGAAGCCTTTCAGTTGGCAAAGGCCTACAATAAAATAACCGATGGCATTATTTCATTTAAGATTCCACTGTATGATAATATGCCGGTAGAGGGGATAAAAAAACCAACCGGAAGTGGTAATCCGGTAAATTATCTCAGTGAACTAAAGGTTGATGAGTATAAAATGGAACCGGTATTTAAAACATATACCCAGACCTATCATCTGATTGTACCGTCAAAACAGGATAGCATAACCATACGGGGAAGGACATATAGTGATAAAGCAACTGTCCAGGGATTTGGTATTGTGGAATTAAAAAAAGGGATGAATTGTGTGAATATCAATGTTACCGCTGAGAATGGAAATGTCAGGGTGTATACCATATATGTTTATCGAGGGAAGGAAGAAGATGCAAACTTTGATGTAACACCTATCGTGACACCTATCGTAACATCTATTGTCACACCAAGCCAAGGGGTGGCATCTCCTACTGTGACTCAAGGGATTACGCCAACAGCAGGGGGGGGGAATGATGGGACCGATCATATGAAGCCGTCACAAGCTGATATTAATGGCGATGGAAAAGTGAGTATCATGGATTTGCTAAAAATACGAAAAGCTATTTTAGGTGATACAATATTAACCAAAGAAGAAGAACAGCGGGCAGATTTAAATGGAAATGGAAAGGTGGATGTTGTAGATTTGCTACGTGTACAAAAAATCATTTTGGGATTATAATAATAGCTTAGGTGGTTTTTTAATGCTACATAAATAAATGGAAAAACAAAACAAACAGTTTCATTTGAGGATGAACCATATTAGGTGTTCAAAAGAAATAGGAGGAAAAAATGAAAAAATTCAGTAAAGTTTTAGGCGTGTTTTTATTTAGTATGGTGCTGGTACTTGGCTGTAAAATTTGTTCGTTTGCAGCAGGTACTACCATTGCCTTTTCTGATCCTACAGCAAAAAAGGGAGAAACGGTAACAGTAACCTGTAAAATATCTTCTGCAACTCAGGCATTAGGGGCAGTGGATATGACCATAGTATATGATGATGATGCTTTGGAATTTACAGGCAACGGTGCGGCCGTGAAAGGTGGCTCCGGTAGTATTCGTATTGTGGATACAGCAACAGCGGCAAATACAAAGGTTATGGAATATAGCTTAACATTTAAGGCTTTAAAACCTGGACAAACAAGTATTACAGTGTCAAATTATGAAGTTGTAGGATTTGATGAATCAGCAGTAACCGTAGGGCATGTGGGGAGCTCCACAGTGGAGGTAACAGATACTTCCGTGTCTCTATCGAAAGATGCCAGTTTAAAAGATTTGAAGTTGTCATCAGGTAGTCTGTCCCCGGCTTTTAGTCCATCGATTATGAAATATGATGTAACTGTGGGAGCAGATGTTACCAGCCTTGTGGTAACAGGAACAACATCAAATGAAAAAGCGGCAGTAACATCTATTACAGGTGCTGATAACCTAAAAGAAGGATACAACGAGGTAAAGATTTCGGTAACAGCAGAAAGCGGGAACACGGCTGTATACACACTGTATGTGACAAAGCAGAAAGGTCAGGCAGAGTCTACTGTGGCACCTACTTCAACAGACTTGACAACAACTCCTGCCGTGACAGCACAGTTAAGTCCCCAGGCTACTCCGTCAATTTCGCCGGAGGCAACACAAGAGGCAAGTATTACTGTGACAGTAAACAATGCAACCTTAAGGCCGGTACCACTGCCAGAAGATGCCCAGCTTACAGGGTACACCAAAGGAACATTAGAATATAAGGGGACTACCATGGAAGCATTGGTGTCTGATTACATGGAATTGTATATTGTGAATATGCTTGATGAGGGTGGTAATCAGAATTATTATGTATATTACAAAGAAATTGATAAGTTTACAGAGTTTGTAAAGATTGATAATTCAGATGGAAGATTTATTGTTGTATTAGATGGATATCCAAAGGATATCAGTATTTATGGATTTGAAAAGACACCTATGATTGTAAAGGATAAAACTCTTTCAGAAGGATGGAAATACAATGCAGAGTTGGTTGCATACAACAATGCAGCAGCAGAATATTATCTTCTGGGAGGAATCAGTGAATCTGGTGTGGTGACATGGTATGTGTATGATCATGTGATGGATACTTATCAAAGATATTTTGTTCAGCCGGCAAATTTGATAGAGAAAGAATCTGGTCCGGTTTTATCCTTGACAGAACAGGAGCAGCAGGTTAAGGAATTAAATGAAGCATTGCAAAAAACGAAGAATGCAAGACTTTTAGTTATTGGTGTTCTTGCCTTCATCAGTCTGGTATTGTTAATAGCCACAATCAATCTTGCTCTGAAGGTATCATTCCTGAAAAAGGAAATGAACGGGGATGATGAAACAGTGGAAGATGAAGATGATTCTTATTTTGAAGTATTTGAGGAAGAAAAAGAAAAAACTACACCAAAGTATGAGAGGGTGGTAAAACCTAGAGAACCTAGAACACTGTCAAAAGTTAAGGTTGAGGAACCTACTGAGGAAGTTGGGAAAGTTGAGGAAGCTGAGAAAGCTATCAAAGAAAGCAAGCCGGTGGAAAAGGCAAAAGAGATGCCAAAGGAGACTGTGATGATGAAAAAATCAGTTCCAGTGGCTGAAGAAGAATTTTTTGACAAGGAAGATAAGCTTTCGGAAGAATTTGAGGCAGAGTTGCTTAAGGCAAAAGTGCAGGAAGACTTTGAAGATGAGTTTGAAGATACCATGAAACCTCAAAAAAAAGTGAAAACAAAAGAAGTGAGACAAAAAGGTACGGTAAAGAAAAAAAAGACTCCGGAAAGTATAGAAAAGGGAAAAAAAGCTCCGGTAGAAAAACAAAGAGTACCCAGGGAGGAAAGAAAGGCAGTCAAAGGGGAAACAGAAACAGTAAGAAAGCAAGAGTTAAAAAAGAAGGAAGAGGCATTAGGAAATAAGAAAAAAGAAAACCCTATGAAAAAACCCGTAAAAAAATCTGCCAAGTCTTTGGAGATGGATTTTAAGGAAGAAGATTTTGATTTTGAATTTATTGACTTAGAAGAAGATTAATATTTTTTCTAGTTGAAAAAAGACAGGAGGAAATATGGGAAGAGAGTTTACGGCAAAAGCAAAGCGGGTCATTGATATAGCTAAAAGACTCGCAAAAAAATTAAAGCACACCTATATTGGCAGTGAGCACATCCTTATCGGAATGATTGAGGAAGGGACAGGCGTAGGTGCGATGGTACTCCAGTCAAATGAAGTAGATAAGGAGAGTATTCTTGATTTAATGGAGCAGCTGATTGTTCCGGAAGGAAATATTGGATTGCAGGATAGGGGCGGTTTTACCCCAAGGGCAGAAGAATTACTTATTGCATCAGAACAGCAGGCAGAAAGATTCCATGCAGAACAAATAGGAACAGAACATATTTTATTAGCCATGCTAAAAGAAACCGATAGTGTTGCAGTGAAACTTTTGATTACCCTTGGAATTAATTTACAGAAATTATACGTAGATACTTTGACTGCCATGAATGAAGACCCTGCATTAGTTCGGGAAGATTTTCAAAATGGCAGGCTGGTAAAAAGAAAGCAAAAAGATGCAACTCCAACATTAAATCAATATAGTAAAGATTTGACAAAATTAGCCAGAGAAAATAAATTAGATCCAGTGATAGGACGAGAAGTAGAGATTCAGCGAATGGTGCAGATATTAAGCAGAAGGAGCAAGAATAATCCTTGTCTGATTGGAGAACCAGGAGTGGGAAAGACAGCTATTGTAGAAGGTTTAGCCAGAAGAATTGTTGCAGATACGGTGCCGGATACCATTCGAAACAAAAGGGTAGTTGTTTTGGACCTGGCCAGTATGGTGGCAGGTTCAAAATACCGGGGTGAATTTGAAGAGAGAATCAAAAAAGTGATTAAAGAAGTAACAGAGGATGGCAATATTTTATTATTTCTGGATGAAATTCATACGATTATTGGAGCCGGTGGGGCAGAGGGAAGTCTGGATGCATCCAATATCCTCAAGCCATCTTTGGCAAGAGGAGAAATGCAGATTATTGGTGCTACTACCATCAGCGAATACAGAAAACACATTGAGAAAGACCCGGCGTTAGAGCGAAGATTTCAGCCTGTTATGGTGGAGGAGCCAAAAGAGGAACAGGCTGTAGAAATTCTAAAAGGGATTTGTGGAGAATACGAAAAGCATCATGGTGTTGAAATTACTCAGGAAGCTATTCAGGCAGCGGTGAAACTGTCAGCCAGATATATTAATGACAGATTCCTTCCGGATAAGGCAATAGATTTGATTGATGAGGCAGCGGCAAAAGTGCGGTTGGGTACCACAAAAAACAGTGAGGCTGTGGAGGCATTAGAAAGTCAGATTGCAGATGTTTTGGTGGTGCAGGAGGATGCCATTTGTCAGGGAGACTTAGAAAAGGCATCCCAATACCAGGAGGAAAAAGAAGACCTGGAAGAGAAGCTGGAAAAACTGAAAAAGCGCTTGAACCGGGCAAAGAAAGTGCCTAAAGTAACAGAGGAAGAGATTGCAGAGGTTGTGGCAATGTGGACCAAAATTCCGGTGCAAAAGATTGCAGAGCAGGAAACAGCCCGCTTAAAACGGTTAGAAAAGACACTTCATCAGCGTGTGGTAGGACAGGAAGAGGCGGTGACTTCTGTAGCAAAAGCTATCAAGAGAGGTCGTGTGGGATTAAAAGATCCTAACAGACCAATTGGTTCTTTCTTGTTTTTGGGACCAACCGGCGTTGGTAAGACAGAGTTATCCAAGGCATTGGCAGAGGCTGTTTTTGGAACAGAGGACGCCATTATCCGTGTGGATATGTCAGAATATATGGAGAAACATTCTGTATCAAAGCTGATTGGTTCTCCACCAGGATATGTAGGCTTTGATGAGGGAGGTCAGCTGTCAGAAAAGGTACGGAGAAATCCTTATTCTGTGGTTTTGTTTGATGAAATCGAAAAGGCACATCCAGATGTATTCAACATTCTATTACAGGTGTTGGATGATGGGCATATTACAGACTCCCAGGGACGTAAGGTAAGCTTTAAGAATACCATTATCATTATGACCTCTAATGCAGGCGCCCAGGCTATTATTTCGCCCAAAAAATTAGGATTTTCAAGCTCTGATGACGAAAAGCTGAATTATGAGCGGATGAAAGGTAATGTGATGGAAGAAGTAAAGCGGATATTTAAGCCGGAATTTATCAACCGTATTGATGAGATTATTGTATTCCATCCATTAAACAAAGAACATATGAAAGAAATTGTTACTTTGTTGTCAAAGAAGTTAATCCAAAGATGTAAGGAACAGATGGATATCGAGTTGTGGATAAATGATAAGGTAAAACAGTTCCTTGTGGATAAAGGAAGCGATGATAAGTACGGTGCAAGACCATTGCGTCGTGCAGTACAGAATTATATTGAAGATGGGCTGGCAGAGGCAGTGCTGCAAGGTGAGATTAAAGCAGGTGACAATGTATCTGCAAGCGTCAAAGATGAGAAGATTATATTTAAAAAATCCACAAAAAAAGTGGAAAAATAGTCTGTAATATTGTATAATAAAGGTATGCTTATGAAGTGAAAATGTGCCCTATACAGAGCATCAGAAAAAGAACGGAGGATATACTCATGGGTGTAGTAAAAGAATTGATTCGTGCAAGCGAAGCGGGAAGTATTAGTTTTGGTGATTATACACTGGATAAAAAGACAAAGCTGGATAATTTTGAAGTTGGAGGAGATATCTACAAGGTAAAGACATTTTGTGAAATTACCAAGTTAGAGAAAAATGGACGATTTGTTTATGAATCTGTTCCGGGAACTGCGGTGGAAGATTTATCCCAGACAGAACAGGTGATTTCTTTTACGGTGGAAGGAACAGAGGATGCTCAGATTACATTAGAGTTAGAAGATAATACAGAATATAAAGTGTATGAGAATGATACTAATATCGGTAAGATGAAAACAAATCTTGCAGGAAAACTGATTCTAAGTGTGGAATTAGGAAACAGAGGACCAGTAAGAATTAAAATTGTAAAGCAGTAATATAGTTATCTTGCGTAACGATTGTAACAGTTTAGCCTATGGCTGAACTGTTACTAACGATTTAGAAAGAGCTCTGTGTAAACGGAGCTCTTTTCACATTTATATGAAAGGAAAGGGATATCATGGCAAAAGGGATTGTATTTTTTTGTCAGAATTGTGGACATGAATCATCGAAATGGTTAGGGCAGTGCCCGGGCTGCAAAGAGTGGAATACCTTTGTGGAGGAATTGTCACCAAAGAAAAAAGGAGGGAGAGCCTCACAGGTAGCCAGGGAAAAAACTCTGCCGGTAACTTTGAAGGAAATAGAATTAAGGGAGGAAGAAAGAATCAGCACAGGTATGACAGAATTAGACCGGGTGTTGGGAGGTGGAATCGTAACAGGTGCTCTTATGTTAGTCGGAGGAGATCCGGGAATTGGAAAATCTACGATTTTACTTCAGGTTTGTCAAAATCTGGCAAACACAGGGCATCAGGTCTTATATATTTCGGGGGAAGAGTCACTAAAACAAATTAAGGTACGTGCCAATCGGATGGGAGAATTTGGCGATAGCTTAAAGCTATTATGCGAAACCAGTCTGGAGGAAATTGAGCAGGTGGTGAGAGAGAGCAGACCTGAGATTGTGGTAATTGACTCCATTCAGACTATGTATCACGAAAATGTATCTGCGGCACCGGGAAGTGTATCCCAAGTGAGAGAATCTACCAATGTTCTGATGATGTTGGCAAAAACTTTGGGGATTGCAATTTTTATCGTGGGACATGTAACAAAAGAGGGAGTAGTGGCAGGACCTCGTGTGTTGGAGCACATGGTAGATACAGTGTTGTATTTCGAAGGGGACAGACATGCTTCCTATCGTATTTTGCGTGGAGTAAAAAATCGTTTCGGTTCCACCAATGAGATTGGTGTGTTTGAAATGCAGCAGGATGGATTAAGGGAGGTAAAAAATCCTTCCCAGTTTATGCTAAACGGAAAACCCATGGGTGCCTCCGGCTCTGTAGTTACCTGTTCGATGGAAGGGACCAGACCCATATTGGTAGAAATCCAAGCATTGATTAGTGCCACCAGCTTTCAGATTCCAAGACGTACCACTGTGGGTATCGATTTTAACAGAGTAAACCTTTTGATGGCAGTCTTAGAAAAACGTGCAGGACTGCAGCTGGGAGGTTGCGATGCCTATGTAAATCTTACCGGTGGGATGAAACTTACAGAACCTTCCATTGATCTGGCGGTAGTTGCAGCAATTATCTCAAGTTTTCGCAATAAGGTGGTGGATGAACATACCATTATCTTTGGAGAGGTGGGACTTACAGGGGAAGTCCGTGGAGTTTCCCAGGCAGAGATTAGAATCCGTGAGGCAAAAAAAATGGGATTTACAAGGTGTATTATTCCAAAGAGTAATAAAGATGGCCTGAATCTGGAACCAAAAGAAGGAGAAGGAATGGAGATTATAGGGATTTCCGGGGTACTGGATTTATATGAAGCTATAGCGTCAATTTAAAAAAATACTCAGAATATTTACTAATACTCATGATGCAATAGTAATTATCGATAATGAAAACTGTACAATAAAAAAATACTTGTGCAATTCGACTAAAAATGATATAATAGTACTACGTTTTTGGGGATAAAAAGCCATGGAAGACAGGGGGGATGCCACAGTGGATGACACCTTAAAGATGAGGCGTGTAGAAAAATAATAAAGGGGTAGAAAACTAGGAAAGTTGGGGAAGAGAAATGAAAGAGAAGAAAAAAGAAAAACAGAAAACATCACAGCTAAATTTTAATAAGATATTGGTGGCATTTTCCATAACACCTATGATCGTTTCCGTTATCGTTATGTTGATTATGCTTCTTAACACATCTTGTAAGGAAATTGAAGATATCACGCAAGACTCCATGCTGTCTCTGGTGAAGGAGACAGGTGCCGGATTTGAAAACTACGTGGAAAATGGAGAGAATACCTTAAGGAGTTTTGCAAAATCACCATTAGTGGTTGAATTCCTGCAAAACCAGAAGGATGCTGCATTGCAAAAACAGGCATAGGATTATACCATGGAATGTTTTCATGCGGCAGGCAATATGGAGGCCATCTATATTGGTGCTTGGGATTCTACAACCTTAACCCATCCGGTGGATTCGGCAATTGGAGTACCCACAAGAGAGGGAGAACGTTTGGAAAGCTTACACGAAAATCTGCTAGCCTGCGACGGGGTGTGTAATGCAGGAATTATGGCATCGCCAGCCTCGGGAAAACAAGTAGTATCCATGTATGCTCCTGTGTTCGATGAAAAAAATAATCCCATTGGTTTTGTGGGGGCGGCATTGTACATAAGTGATGTGGCAGAAATGTTCTCAGATACATCGGCTATGCATTATGAGTCTATGTATGTGTATACCGTAAATGGACACGACGGAATGATGATTCAACATCCAAATGAGGAAAAAATAGGTCAGCCGGTAGAAAATGCAGCGGTAAAGTAGGTGCTTGCAAAGATTGAAAAGGGCGAAGAAGTGGAGCCTGGAATCATAAGCTATGAATTTAAAGGAGCAAATAAGTATGCGGCTTATTTTGTAGGAAAAGATAATAATTACGTTACAGTGCTTACGGTAGACGAAAAAGATGTACTGGGAGAAATCAATAGACTTGCTATCGTATGTGTTATTATAGCATTGGTTTTGGTGGCAGTGTTTGTAGGTCTTGCATTGATACTCTCCAGACCTATTGCTGCACCTTTAAAGAAGCTAGATGTGTTTACCAGGGAATTGGCTGATGGAAATCTGGATGCTGAAATAGAAGTGACAGCCAAGGTGAAGGAGATTACCTCTATTATTGATTCGTCTCATATATTGAAATCTACAATGAAGCGTGTATTTACCGACATTCACACAAGTATGGAAGAGCTGAACCAGAATATGGTTAATGTGGATGAATCCATCAGTGAATGTAGTAACGCAGTAAGCGGAGTGTCTACTGCTATCGACGGAATCTCCAGTGGTGCGGTTTCCATGGCAGAATCCGTACAGACTACAGCAACCAATATGATGAATGTGGGAGATAATATTACAGAGATTCAGACCTCAGTGGGACAGGCGAAGAAAAATGCAGATGAAGTTTCCGTAATCAGTGAAGAGGTGAGAGGAAATCTTGACAAGCTGATTGAGGCAAATAAGAATACCATCCAGATTTCGCAGGAAGTAGCAAAGGGGATTGCGGAATCAAATGAAGCAGTGGAAGCAATCAATATGGCAACAGATGTCATCACAGGCATTGCCAGCCAGACCAATCTTTTGTCATTAAATGCTTCTATTGAGGCTGCCAGGGCAGGAGAGTTAGGTAAAGGTTTTGCAGTAGTGGCAAGTGAAATAAAGACCTTGGCGGAACAGTCTACGGAATCAGCCCAGGAAATCAGAAATATTATCACCAATCTTGTGCAAAAGTTTGGTGTTAGCACAGAACTTGTGGAGAAAATACAAGAATCTGTTACTGTAGAAGGAGAGGTTCTAGATGGGGTTCAGGAAAGTTTTGATAAGGTAACTTATAGTATGGTTCAGACTTCTGAAAATATCAATGAGATTTATGGAAAAACCAATGAACTCTCCAAGGCAAAGGACAATGTCTTAAATGAAGTCAGCAATTTGTCAGCAATTTCAGAGGAAAATGCTGCAAGCTGTGAAGAAACAACGTCTGTGATAGAAAATATCAATGACACTATGGCAAAAATCGGTTCTTCTTCCAAAGACACCATAGGATTGTCAAAAGAACTGGGAAAAGAAATAGAATACTTTAATGTGTAGAATATACCCCATGTATCTAACTTGCATGGGGTGAATTATTTTTTTAAAAAGTCTATTGACAACAGATGTAAAGGTATGCTATCATAAACAAGTCGCTAAGACATAGGGGCATAGTTCATCGGTAGAATAAGAGTCTCCAAAACTCCAGAGCCGGGTTCGATTCCTGGTGCCCCTGCTAAACCGAAGTTTCATGTTTTGAGACTTCGGTTTTTTTGTGCTTAAAATACGAAACATACACAGAATGAACACATTTATGAAGTATCATAGGTAGCAATGGTTACTGGAATATGGAGAACAGTAACTGACAGTTTAGCTGACAGACTAAATTGTAAGGTATTATTAAATTTATGGAGGAGAGAACTATGATTGAGATTCGCCATTTAACAAAAAAATATGGCAGCCGGACAGCGGTAAATGATTTAAACATTACCTTTGAAAAAGGAAAGATTTATGGCTTTCTTGGACCAAATGGAGCAGGAAAATCTACAACTATGAATATGATTACAGGTTATCTTGCATCCACAGAAGGGGAAGTGCTAATTGATGGCCATGATATTTTAAAGGAACCAGAAAAGGCAAAGAAAAAAATTGGTTACCTTCCGGAAAATCCACCTTTATATACGGATATGACGGTAAAAGAATACTTAAGCTTTGTAGCAGAATTAAAAGGCATAAAGAAGGCTGACAGAGAAAAAGCAATAGAGGATGCTATGGCTCTGGTAAAGATTAAGGAAAGAGAAAGACAGTTAATCAAGGGCTTATCTAAAGGATACAAGCAGAGAGTAGGATTTGCACAGGCAATTTTAGGCATGCCGGAGATTATCATCCTGGATGAGCCTACAGAAGGACTAGATCCAAAGCAGCGTGTGGAAATCAAGGAATTGATAAAGAGTCTGGGAAATAATCACATTGTTATCTTAAGTTCCCATATTTTAGGAGAAATCAGCGCAGTATGTGATTATATTTTTGTGATTTCCAAGGGAAAATTAGTGGCCAGTGATACTACAGAGAATTTAGTAAGCCAATCAGAAGGTGAGCATAAGCTGGAAGTATCTGTAAAAGGCGAGAGTGAAACAGTAAGAAAGGTACTTCTTTCGGTAGACGGAGTGAAGGAAGTTCGACCGCTAGATAGAAAAGAAGCAGGCACTGTGCGTGTTCAGATTGCAGCAAAGAAAAATAAGGATGTGCGTGAGGCAATGTTTTACGCACTGGCTAATGCCAAGCTGCCTATTATGGGAATGAATAAAGACACCGGCTCATTAGAAGATATCTTCCTTTCATTGACTGGAGAGGTACATATGGAAGAAGAGAAAGAAAAGCTTCAAAAGAGTGTAGATGAAATGGATGCCAAGGTGGCGGCAGAATCAGAAGAAGGGAGTGAACAGGAATCATGATAGCAATTTATAAAAGAGAATTAAAGGCCTATTTCAATTCAGTGATTGGATGGCTGTTTTGTGCAGTAACTTTATTTTTTGTAAGTTTGTATTTTGCCTCTTTTAATTTATTAGGAGGATATGGAATGTTAGCTTATGCTTTAAGCGGTTCCTCTTATATTTTTATTATCAGTGTGCCAATTCTTACCATGCGTATTCTTGCAGAGGAAAGAAAGCAGAAAATAGACCAGCTGATACTAACCTCACCAGTTTCCGTATGGAAGGTTGTATTGGGAAAATACTTAGCAATGGCTACAGTGTTTATGGTACCAATTCTTATTACCTGTGTTTACCCGGTGATTATGGGATTTTTTGGTGATATAAATTATGTGGAATGTTACGTTTCTTTGCTGGGGTATGGATTGTATGGTCTGACGGCCATTGCCGTGGGATTATTTATCTCAGGTCTTACAGAGAGCCAGGTAATTGCGGCGGTAGTTTCCTTATTGGTATTGTTCCTTACTTATATGATGTCAGGAATTACCAATATGATTAATTCATCTGGCAATATGGTAACCAAAATCTTAAGCTGCTTTGATTTTCCGAAGAGAGTGAATTTATTTTATGACGGAACACTAAATATTACAGCTATTGTATACTTCCTTTCTGTGATGGGACTTTTATTGTTTTTGACCACACAGGCAATTCAAAAAAGAAGATATACTGTGTCTGTGAAGAAATTCCAGGCAGGTGCTTACAGCACAGGAATGATTGCTGTAGTAGTTGCAGTGGTGGTATTTTTGAATTTGATGGTAAATGAATTACCGGAGAAATATCAGAGCCTGGATGTAACCAGTTCAAAGTTATACAGTATTACAAATGATACAATAAAACTATTGGAGGGTCTTGAGGAGGACGTCAATATTTATGTATTGGCATCACAGGAAAATCATGATACCACAGTAGAAAAGACATTAAAGAAATATGAAGAGGCTTCAAAGCATGTTAAGGTAGAGTATGTGGATCCTGCAAAGAGTCCGGCATTTGCTACAAAATACACAGATATCACACCTAGTACAGGTAGTATTATTGTGTCAGGAAGTAAGCGTAATAAGGTGATTGCATACAATGATTTGTATGAGACAGAAATGGATTACTCCAGCTATCAGACCCAGGTCACCGGCTATGATGCAGAGGGACAGATTACCAGTGCTATTGCCTATGTAACTGATGAAAATACAGGAAAGATTTACCAGGTAACCGGTCATGGAGAAACAGAAATCTCAGATAATTTTGTAAGCGCTATGTCAAAGGCTAATTTAGACGTAGAAACCTTAAATATAATCAAAGAAGATCAGGTACCGGAGGATGCCCAGGCTGTGGTTATCAATGTGCCACAAAAGGACTTCTCTAAGGAAGATGCAAAAAAAATTACTGCTTATCTGAAAAAAGGTGGAAACGTGATGGCCGCAGTAGGATGGACAGAGGAAGAACTTACCAACTTTAACAGTATTCTGAAGGCCTATGGGATGACATTAAACAGGGAAGTGGTAGTGGAGGGGGACCAGAACAACTGTGTACAGTCACCTATTTATCTATTGCCAACCATTAATTCTACAGAGTACACAGATTCCCTTACAGGACAGTATGTGTTTATGCCATATTGTATTAGTGTATCAGAGAAAGAGGATAACGAGGATGAAAGTCTGAATATTACAAATTTGTTGTCTACAAGTAGCAGCGCTTACGGAAAAGCAGATATTCAGAATGCAGAAAGCTTGGAAAAGAGTGAAAATGATGCAGAAGGACCATTCTATTTAGGAATGGCAGCTGAAAAAACCTTGGATAAGGGAAGCAGTAAGCTTGTAGTATACACCAGTGATTCTGTCTTTACAGATAATGCTGACCAGATGGTATCCGGTGGAAATAAAGCGTTATTTAAGAATACTTTGAATCAAATGGTAGATGTGGAAACCAGTGTGTCTATTGATGCGAAGGAGTACAATAGTGGAAACATTACCGTGCCACAGCTTACAGCAGTGATTCTCTCGCTGGTGCTTACGATTTTGATTCCTGTAATTTTATTGATTGTGGGAATTGTAGTAGTGATTCTTAGGAGGAAAAAGTAATGAAAAAAGCTCCACTAATTATTGGCGTTATTGTACTGCTTTTGTGTATTGGCGGTTACGTTGGTCTTAGACAGTATCAGGCAAATGAGGAAAAAAGAGAAGAAGAAAAGACCATATCTGTGATTCCGGTTTCAAAAGATGACGTTACAGCACTCTCTTACATCTATGAAGGAGAGACTATTAGCTTGGAAAAGAAGAAAGATGCCTGGGTTTGTAAAAATGACTCCAAAAGGGATATTAATGAAGACACTGTAAACTCTATGTTAGAAACCTTGTGCACAGAGACAGCGGAGGAAAGTGTGGATGTGGATAATTTATCAGATTATGGTTTTGATGAGCCAGAGGCAGATATTACCTTAACCACGAAGAAGGGCACTACATCGGTAAAATATGGAATGTATAACGATATTCTTACAAAGTATTACCTTTGTGTGGATGATTCAAAAACACTATATCTGGTAGCAGGAGATGCAAACACTGCCTTTAAAAAGACATTGGAAGATTTAACTGTGGTACCAGAGGAGACTTCCCAGGAAGCAGAAACGGAGAATTAAATAGCCATAAAATAATAAGAAAAAGCGTGGAAGGACAGCTGGCATGGCTGATGTTCCGCGCTTTTTTGATGCTATGCTGTCCCCTGGTTAGTTTTTTCTTACTTTACGTGGAAAGAAAAAAAGTGTATAATGTGAATAATTATTCGTAAATTTGCATAAAGAGATAATAAGATGGGAGAGCCTAGAGATGTTGAAGAAAAATACACATGAGGTAAATATAATCATAGCAAAAGGCTTGGCGGTATGTTCATTGGCAATTATAACATTGTTGATGATGCCATATTTTGGCATTTATAATTTTAGTACACAACTTAGAATTATGCTGGGGGTAGAGGGACTACTTACTACGTTAAGTCCTATTGTTTTTTTGAAAATAGGTATTAAGGACGAAATTTTAAAGTATTATATGCTGACTATGGTATCCATGTTGATTGGTATTTTGGGAACAGATAATTCAATAGGAATTTATATTACATATATATTGGTACCTGTACTTAGTTGTTTATATTTTGATAAAAAATTCACTTTGGTTGTCAGTGTTATATCATATATCACTATGACCTTTGGGGTTTATTTTAATACTGCAGGTAAAATGGAAGTAGAATATTATCACTGGAGCCATTTGACCTGCTTTCGTGCATACATGATTGGATTTACTTTGGAATACATTATCATGATGTGGTTTTTGTATCAGATGGTAAAGAAGGCACAGAAGTTTATGTATGAGCAGTCTAATTCATATAGAAGGCTGAAGGAAGAACAGCTAAGATATAACCTGCTCTTTAAAAATTCCAAAGATATTATTGTGGAATATGATGTGGCAAAGGATGAGTATAGAGCAACCCGTTCTATTTATTCCAAAGCAGAGAATGGGAACGAACCGGTAGTCATAGAGAATTTCACCCAGTATGTTGAGAAATATCCTGATGTTATCAGTCGTAACAGTGTGAAGGATATCTGGCAGTTTTCCAAACAGGAAATTTTTAAGAATGTAGACATGTCTTATGAGAAAGATGGTAAGAAGGTTCCACTGTGGTATCAGGTTGAGAGTGTTATTTGCCAGGATGACAATGGAAATACTACCAGTGTGATTGCAAAGCTTCATGATATCACTCATGTGACCTTGTCAAAATCAAATTTAAAAAAACAGCGAGTTTCCCATATGTGTATGCAGGCTATGGAAAACCGTAAAATCTCTATGTATGACACGGTAATGGAGCAAAGCGATAGCTTTAGTGAACAGGATTTTACAACTTTAGCAGCGGGGCACAGATTTATTGCACAGATTATGGATGAATTAAAGTATGCCCAGAATTTAGAGGAGGCACTGCAAAGTTCTCTTGAGAAAATAGGAGAGTATTTTAATGTAGATAGAATTTGTGTGATAGAAAGCAACATCCTAGAAGGTGTAAACAGTCTTAGATATCAGTGGAATTCCAGGAAAGAAAATGAACTGGTAGATTATTTCACATCAATGACCAGAAAGGAGGTAGAACGAACCTGTAAAAGTTATGATAAACTGGGGTATTTAGAGATCAATCCGGAACATGGAATTTTTCGAATGACCACAGAAGGTGATTTAAATATTTTAAATAATGTGGTGTTAAAGGTATTGTTGGGAACTCAGATATGGATTCCTACTTTGGC
Source organism: Lachnospiraceae bacterium (assembly GCA_045119215.1). GTDB lineage: Bacteria > Bacillota > Clostridia > Lachnospirales > Lachnospiraceae > RUG11237. Next base: position 24,940 of record JBGVDD010000111.1, read on the forward strand.
GGAGGGAGAGTATAATGGTGCAATATTCTTTGATAAATATGATACCACCCCCTATACAGTTGTAGAAAAATTTCTGTTATCAGAGTTGGTAAATACTCTTTCTGCTTATGTGACAAAACTAAGGGCAGAGAGGGAGAATAAGGCAAAAAGTACCTTTTTATCCAATATGTCCCATGAAATCAGAACACCTATGAGCGCCATTTTAGGTATGGTGGATGTAGCCTTAAGGGAAGAAGTATCAGACAATGTGAGAAAGTGTCTTGCTACAATCAAATCCTCAGCCACAGGACTTTTGGCAATTATCAATGATATTCTTGATTTTTCAAAGGTAGAATCCGGTAAAATCGAAATTATCGAGGAAAATTATGAAACATTGTCATTGCTTAATGATGTGAATACTATGATTCAAGCACGAAATGAAGAAAAAAAATTGAAGTTAAGTTTTCAGACAGATGAGAATCTTCCGTCTACTCTTTATGGAGATGTGGTAAGAATCAAGCAAATTATGGTAAATCTTGCAAGCAACGCTATTAAGTATACCAATGTTGGTTCTGTGGACATTACAGTAGGGGTGGAAGAAAGTAACTCTGATGGAATCAGGTTAAAGTACAGTGTGACGGATACAGGAATGGGAATAAAAGAAGAGGATATGGGGAAATTATTTCAAACCTTTAGTCAGGTGGATACCAAAAAGAATCACCACAAGGAAGGCAGTGGTCTGGGACTGGCAATCTGTAAGCAGTTGGTGGATTTAATGGGAGGCGATATCCAGGTAGAAAGCGAATATGGGGAGGGAAGTACTTTTTCCTTTGAAATTCCTCAAAAGGTAGTAAGGAGTACACCGGCAGGAAGATTAGATGATTTTGTTTACAATGGAAAAAATGGTGGAAAAATTTTATTCCAGGCTCCTAGGGCAAAAATTCTGCTGGTGGATGACAATCTGATTAACAGAGAGGTGGCAAAGGCATTGTTTGCACCCATAGGAATGCAGATTGACGAGGCAGGAGATGGGGAAGAGGCAGTGCAAAAGACAAAGGAAGAAGTATATGATTTGATTCTTATGGATCATTTCATGCCGGTAATGGATGGTGAGGAAGCCACTAGACAGATTCGAAACCTGGAGGATAATCCTAATCAGAAAACTCCAATTATTGCCTTGACAGCGGATGCAGTATCAGGGGTCAAGGACAAACTCCTGGCCTCGGGAATGAACGATTTTATATCAAAGCCTATTGATTTATCCAGCGCAGCTTTGAAGATAAAACGCTACCTGCCATCAGATAAAATTATAGATAATAAAGCTGAGTAATATAACAGTATTGAAAGGTAAAATTTTTTCGCACAAAATTCGCTTATTTACTGCGGACTTGAAGCAGATAGAGTACAATAAAAGAAAAAACTTTGTCACAAAGGAGTTTGTATGAGTAGAGAACGAGATAGAATCGCAAAAAAG
>JBGVDD010000112.1:0-4519 GCA_045119215.1 Lachnospiraceae bacterium
TTTCCCCGAAAAATAGGGTGTTAGATGGTACTATAAGCAATAAGATTAACCGTGTTGCCACGTGGGATAGAGAACTCCTAAGGAAAAGCCTAGGCTTTACTCTCGGGGCGAAGGTCAAAAACGACTACGGGTTCGAATGACACTTGGTAAGGTGTAAAATTGACGATGAGAATTAGCCCAAAAAGAGCAAAGCTTCAGTGTCAGTTTTACAGAATTTGTAAAGTCAGTAGCTGATAAAAATCAGTGAAAAATAGAATAATCGGTTACCGGTCCGATGGCAAAAAACCTTGATTTTAAGCCAAAAATCGGTGTTTAGTTCTCATAGTTAAACGGATATAACAATAGCCTCCTAAGCTGTAGTTCTGGGTTCGATTCCCGGTGGGAACGTCCGTAGGGTACGTGGAAATGTGTAAAAATGCTGACACATTGAGCGTACCCTTTTGTTAGCTAGAAAACAAATAATTACGTTTTTTTGCTAATCAAAATGGGCAGAAAAAAAGATTTTTGCTAATCGATTTTCGAATTTGCCCATTATTTATTTCCAGGGAGCCAGCTAATCAAAGAGCAAAGCCTGTTTGTAAACCTAGTTTAAAGATGTAAATAGGGGTAAAATGATGTAAAAGTCACATTTTAGAATAAGGCTGCTAATCAAAATTAGCAGATAGTAAAGACCATATTGTTAGCACAGCTAATTGCACGATAGATGCACAGTTGAGTTGAATCAAAATAATGATTCAGCTTGATTGTGCATTTTTTGTTTGCACGAAAGCTACAAAAGGAGGTCTGCCAGTGACAGAACAGAAGAAACTTATAGTTCCGAATGAAGAAGAAAAAATCATCCAGATTGAAATCGAGAGGTTAACTACTTTTAAGGATCATCCATTCAAAGTACAAGAGGATGAAGATATGAAAATGCTGATAGAAAGCATTGAAAAATATGGAATTCTAAATCCGTTGATTGTACGTCCTTTGAAAGAAGGTGTTTATGAAATTGTTTCAGGGCACCGAAGAAGATATGCAGCTGAAAAGTTGGGATATCGAAAAGTACCGGTCATTATAAGAGTTATGCGGGATGAAGAATCAGTAATAGCAATGGTTGATGCGAATCTGCAAAGAGAAAGTATATCTTTTAGTGAAAAAGCTTTTGCTTACAAACTGAAGAACGATGCGATGAAAAGAGTACGTGGTCGAAAAAACGAGGACAAATTGACGATAATTTGTTGGGAAAACGTACCATTGAAATTATTGCTGAAGAAAGTGGAGAAAGTTATAAGCAGATTCAAAGATATATCAAAGTAACAGCTCTTCATCCAAAACTATTAGAAATGTTAGATAAGGGAGAAATATCTTTTAATCCAGCAGTAGAGATTTCAAATCTAAAAATGAAAGAACAAGAGAACTTTATAGAAGCTATGGATTATGCACAGTCTGTTCCATCATTATCACAGGCACAGAGAATAAAGGCATTGAGTAAATCCGGAAAGCTAACATTAGAAAAAATGCAGGATATTCTAAGTGAAATAAAAAAAGGTGAAATAACAAGAGTGACATTCACAAACGAACAATTACATCGATATTTTCCAGATAATTATACTCCTCAAATGATGAAGCGAGAAATTATAGCAATTTTGAAAATATGGATGGAAGAACGTTGGACAGTTTAAGGAGGAAAAATTATGTGTAGAGTTATATCCGTCTCAAATCAAAAAGGAGGCGTTTCAAAAAGTACAACAGTCATGAATCTAGGAGTTGGGCTAGCAAAAGAAGGGAAAAAGGTTCTTCTTATTGATGGAGATCCACAGGGTTCTTTGACAGCTAGTATGGGGTATCCAGAACCTGATGAAATACGTGAAACATTAGCGAATATTATGATGGCTGTAATTAACGAAGAAGAAATAAATCCCCAATATGCCATCCTACATCATGATGAAAATGTAGATTTGCTTCCAGGTAATATTGAATTATCTGGTCTTGAAATTACATTAGGAAATGTAATGAGCAGAGAAATGATTTTAAGAGATTACATAGAGATGATGAGAGAATATTACGATTATATCATTATTGACTGTATGCCATCTCTGGGAATGCTGACAATAAATGCGATTGTAGCTGCAGATAGTGTGTTAATTCCGGTGCAAGCAGCTTACTTACCAGTGAAAGGTTTGCAACAGCTTATACGAACAATTGGGATGGTTAAGAAACGTTTGAATCGTAAATTAAAAATAGAAGGTATTCTTCTTACTATGGTGGATTCAAGAACAAATTATGCAAAAGACATTATTGAAAAAGTAAGAAATGTTTATGGTTCCACTTTAAAGATATTTGATAGTGTAATTCCTTTATCAGTAAAAGCTGCCGAAGCAACTGCAGAAGGAATTAGTATATTTAAGCACTGTCCAAAAGGAAAAGTAGCACAGGCATATCAGGGATTAACTATGGAGGTATTGGCAAATGAAAAATAGAAGTGGCGATAAAATTAAACTGACAAGTATTGATGAATTATTAGGTGTTGTAAATGAAGAATCAGCAATGGAGATAGAAATACGAAAAATCCACAGTTTTGCAGATCATCCTTTCAAGGTTATGGATGACGAAAAGATGGATGAATTAGTAGCAAGTATTAGAGAAAATGGTGTATTGGTTCCGGTACTCTTAAGACCTGATGACCATGGCGGATATGAAATGGTATCTGGGCATAGACGAATGCACGCTTCTATCTTAGCAGGATTTGACACAATACCGGCTATTGTAAGAGAAATGACAAATGATGAAGCAGTCATCGCAATGGTAGACGCTAACATTCAAAGGGAAGAATTACTTCCAAGTGAAAAGGCATTTGCTTATAAAATGAAACTTGATGCTATGAAAAGACAAGGAGAAAGAGCTGATTTAACTTGTGATCATTTTGAGCACAAGTTAGGCAAAAAGTCTAGAGAAATATTAGGTGAACAAGTAGGTGTAAGCAGTGCTCAAGTTGCTCGTTACATTCGTTTGACAGAACTTATCCCAAATTTACTGGAAATGGTAGATTCTAAGAAGTTGAATTTTACAACTGCAGTAGATATCTCTTATATCGACAAACAGGTGCAAGGTTGGTTGTATGAATATATTTGTGATAATGGATTTATTAAACCAAATCAAATTATAGAACTTCGTAAATTTATTGGTCAGGGAAATATGACACAGCCTTTACATGAGATGAGAGAAAGAACGAACTGTAGGAGGGGCTGTTCTTTCTCTTTTTTTAGTTTCATGGAATACTATACGGGTAAGGGAAGAAATGGTCAAGATAAAAAGAAAAAAACGTGCCGTGAAACACAGCACGTTAAGATAGACATGGAAAGGGATGCGTCGATAATAATCTGCCGTATGGTTGCGGTAGGTGAGAACTATAATTCGACGCGGGACACGTGGTCAGGTATTTAAAATAGAAGGAAAGAAGTTTTTTACTTTTGGAGGTGCTTCCAGCCATGACGTGCAGGGTGGAATTCTGGATATGGACGCACCTGATTATGTTCAACAACGTGTCGCAGCGATCAAATCAGGATTGCCATATCGTGTGAAGAAAATATCCTGGTGGGAGCAGGAACTTCCGACAGAAGAGGAAATACAGGAAGGAATTAGGAATCTTGAAAAAGTGGATTACAAGGTTGATTATGTGATATCCCATTGTTTGTCATCTACGATGCAGGATAAACTGGAGCAGCATTTTTGTTGTGGAAGATACGGTAAGACGTATGAGACAGATGTGCTGACGGATTACTTCGATGAGTTGGAGGACAAGTTACAGTACGATCGTTGGTACTGTGGTCATTACCATCTGAACATGGACATAGATGAAAAGCATACAGTGCTGTATCAGACGATAGTGCCACTTCAATGAAAGGGGGGATAATAGATATGTTAATTTATAAGGAAGCTTTATTAAATGAAACAGGAGTCATGCCGATGCATCTTCCGTTTGATAATGTAGAAGAAGCAAAAAGAAATATATTAAAAATAGGATTGCAGTTTGGAGAGCCACATGTGTGGTATCAGACATTGGATAAACCGAAAAAGGAATTTCTTCTCATATGTATCGGTACAGGTCATGATCATCCGGAATTAATGTTGGAAGATTATATCGGAAGTGAAATCGTGTATGATGGGGTGTTTGTGTGGCATTATTTTTTGATGGAAGAGGGAGGATTTAGAAAAAGACTAAATTAATATTAGTATTTGATTAAAAAGTTTCTCGTGCATTTAGTTACGAGAAACTTTTATTAATTTTTATCTTGACATAGATATTAAATTCGTTTAAAATAAAAACAGATGAAAACAGTCGCAAACAGTAGAAAACAGTATTTTGTGATAGAGTAATTGTTTCAAATTTATAAATGGAGCTTCCTGTATAATTCAAATATAAGGAATTCCGAGAAAGAAGGTTGAGAAAAAAATACCTCAGTGTAGAATAAGATTACTGACTTTGGAACGGTTAGTAAAAAATCTTATTGAACAGAGAGGTATCTGAAATGAAGTA
>JBGVDD010000113.1:0-3148 GCA_045119215.1 Lachnospiraceae bacterium
GGTATCTTGTTAATTTGGAGAAAATAACAGCTTACAATGTGGATACGATTGATTTAATCAATGGGGACTCGCTCATTCTTGCACAGAAGAAGTATTCGGATTTTATCAAGGCATATATGCGATATGCAAAGGACGGAGGAATTGTAAATGTTTAGTTTGCTGTCCATATTGATACATATAATCAACAGTATTTTTAGTGGAGTATATACAAGTCAGTTTCTAAAATGTAAGCAGAATAAAAAGATTACCATTTTCTTGTGGACTCTTATTTATTTTATGATTCAGGTGGTTATATTCGAGGTGATACAGAGTCGCTATCCATTTAACGATGTGGTAAGTGCTGTTATCAATGTGCTATTGCTTTTGAGTATGCAGTGGATATTCTTTCGTAAAGGAGTGTCAGGGCAATTATTTGTGTGCTTTAGCTTTGTAGCCGGAAAAGAGATTGTAAAGTATATTGCAAGTGTATTAAATGTTGCATTGGGGACGGTTACCGGAAAGTGGTTGGATGCTCTGATTATGCAGGGGAAGATTGTCGCAAATAATCAAGTGGAATTGGTCACAAATATAATGCTGTATGTCATGTATTTTGTCAGTGCGTTTTTGTATGCTCTGATTTTGGGAATCTATTTGTCACTAATACAAAAAAAATATGTAAGAAAAGAGTATCAGCTACAAGTCCGTGAGAATGTATTTTTGATATTACCAAGTATTGCAGCAATCTGTATTTCCATAACTTTGAAAATGATGATTATTACAGTAGAAAACGGAAGCACAATTCTTATTTATGATACTGTTCCGGAAACTCAGTTTTGGATTCCTGTGATATGTGTTCTGTTGTTAGGGGCAGTCATAGCCAATGTTATACTTTTTCAGAATGTGGTGCAGTATCACGAAGAAAACAGAAAGCGTACCATGTTGGAAAATCAGATACAGCAGATGCAAAAAGAGGTACAGGAGATTCAGGATATTTATGCAGATATGCGTGGATTACGCCATGATCTGAGAGGACATATCAATAACATCACGCAGTATGTGAAGAAACAAAACAATGCCGATGCCGAAGAACTGAAGAACTATATCAGAAATATGGAAGAAACCGTGAGTAGGTTAGATTTTGGTTATCAGACAGGAAATCCGATTACGGATATTATTATTCATCAAAAGAAGCAGGAGGCTGACAGAGCAGGAGTAAAGTTTTCTGTGGATTTTAGTTACCCGAAAGAACTTCAGATAGATGTCTATGATATTGGAGTGATTTTGAATAATGCTTTGGAAAACGCAATCGAAGCTGCGACTCTGCTTAATAGAGATAAATATGTATCATTACATTCTTATGTGAAGGGAAATCTTTTCTTTGTTGAAGTGGAAAACAGTTTTGCAAGAGAAATTGTAATGAACAAAGAAAGTGGTCTGCCGGAGAGCAGTAAAGCAAATAAGAAATCTCATGGAATGGGACTTACTAATATACAGAGGTGTGCAAGGAAGTATAAAGGCGATATTGATATTGTTATTGGAACTTCCAAGCAGGAACAGCAGATATTTAATCTTACAATAATGTTGAATGGAAAACCTGTCGGGTCATAAGCACGGCAGGTTTTTCACACCCAAAAGGGAGTAGTTCGCACCATTTCTATAAATTTGTCAATGTAATGTTCCGATGATGAATAGAAACAAAATGCTATAAATGTATAGGAGGTAGTTGCTATGTCAATGGAAATAAATAGTAATGTAACATCACAGATAATGGATTTAAAAACATCTACTCAGGGAGTGACACGAAAAAATGATAAGGCTACGAATAATGTGGAAGAGTATTATGAAAAATTGTGTAAGAAGTTTCCGCAAATAAGTTTTAATACTGGGGGTACTTGTACTGCAAATAAAGTGGTTGTAAATATTTCTCCGGAATGTTTGAAGAAAATGGCGAATGACCCTGAATTTGCAAAAGAGGTAGAATGGAATCTGTCTGGAGAAGTTGCAGCTAATGCACAAATACATTCATGGGCAAGGCGTGATGGTATTGAAGTGTATGGAAGAACTGTTACTTATGATGCGAATGGTAAGAGGGAATCTGGTTATGGAATGAGAACAGCGAATCCTTCCAACGAGAACAAAGGTATATTTGGTTCACAAAAGAGCAAAAAGCGTGAGCAGGAAGAACATTTGGAAGAAATTCGTGAGAAACGAAAAAAACAGGAAGAATATTTGGAAGAACTGCGTGAAAAACGAAGAGAAAGAGAAGAGTATCTTAGTGAACTGTCAGGAAGTAACGGTGTGGCAGTAAAAGCATATACACAAGCAGAATTTGATTATGCAAGTTTGTTATCTACATTAGATGCAAAGATTTGATGGAAATCCATACTGTAAAGTTCCGATAATGGATGTAGGAGCAATAAATTTCAGAAAGGTTAAGGTGATTTATATGTCTATGGAAATAAACAACACCAATAGCGGTGTAACATCGCAGATTATGGATTTAAAAACTTCAAAACCGGGAGTGACCCGTAAAGAGGAGATAAAGACAGGTTTTAATGATGTAAAAGAATATTCTAAGTATTTGCAGGAAAAGTACAGTTATATGAATACAGGAGCAAATTCAATACATGGTGTTTCAACATTAGTAGAGGTATCGAGTTCCTTTTTGAGAAAATGTATGAAAGACCCACAAAAAGCAGCTTTCTTGGAAGAAAATTTAGCGGCAATACCAAATTGTGTAAAAATGGCAAAGTCGGGTTGTATAGGTACTGTTACAAATCTGAAATATATGTGTGATGCTAATGGGAATTTATCAGTTGCTATTTCAACTACGAATGACCCGGATGGAAAAATAGCAAAAGAAAATGCGGAGAAGAAAGCCGAGGAAAAGAAAGAGGCTGAGGAAAAGTTGGCGAAGAGACGAGCAGAGAGAAAAGCTATCGAGGAACAATTAGCCAAAATGCGAGCAGAAAATGCGACTGAAGCTAAGGAGTTTACGGTAACATTTACAGGTTCTAGTATTGAGAGCATAACACAGATAATGACAGAAAGATTTATTTCAACAGGTTCAACAGGAAGTATTACGTCAGGATTTGATATGAAGGTATAGGAGGTAGTTGATATGTCAATAGAAATAAATAGCACCAATAGCGGTGTAACATCACAGATT
>JBGVDD010000114.1:0-10065 GCA_045119215.1 Lachnospiraceae bacterium
CCTCCTGTAGAAGGAGGTATGTACATGAGCAAACGAAAAAAGAGAAAAAAGGCAGCACCCAAAATCAATCGGGAACATAAGGACCGCCTGTTTCGGTTAATCTTCGGAACCGAGGAAAACAAGAAGAATCTGTTGTGTTTATATAATGCTCTCAACGATTCGCATTATAAAGATATGGAGGGATTTGAGTTTACCACGCTAGAGGATGTCATCTACATGGGAATGAAGAATGACATCTCTATATTAATTCAGAGCAGAATGGTGCTATATGAACATCAATCCACTTACAATCCCAATATGCCACTGAGAGGATTTTTGTATATTGCAAAATTATACGAGAAGTATATTGAGGAACATCAGTTGAATATTTATGGTAGGAAACTGATAAAATTACCTACACCAGAATATATTGTTTTTTATAACGGTATGGAAGAGCGAGCAGAAGAGGAAGTGTTGCGTCTATCGGATGCATTTATGACGGGGAAGAAAATGGAAGGATACGAGTGGTCCGTACGCATTTTGAATGTGAATTATGGGAAAAATAAAGACCTAATGGAAAAGTGCAAACCACTACAGGATTATTCAATTCTTGTGGGGAAAATTCGAAAAAATATTGCAGAAGGATTTGCGCCTCAGGAAAGTATAGACAAGGCGGTAGTGGATTGCATCCAAGGAGATATCCTAGCAGAGTTTTTGAGAAAACACAGAGCGGAGGTGTTGAATGTGTGTTTGACAGAATATGATGAAGAAAAAGTAATACAGAGTATCCGTGAAGAAGAATTTGAATTTGGCATGGAGCGGGGAAGAGAAGAAGAAAGAGAACATTTGATAATCAGCTCTTATAGAAAAGGAAAGACTCCAGAAGATATTGCAGACTTTATGGACCTTCCTTTGGAAAAGGTAAAGAAAGTAATCATGGGGCATTAAATTGGTATTATGAATCAAGTAGACAAAGCGCCATCTGTCCATGGAATATGGGGTGCATCTATCCTAACAAAGCTAGATGCGCTCCCCTTTTGTGTTTAATTCCCACCAGCCTTAAAGTTGTAGACTGGTCTAATAATTTTATCCACAGTAACGGTATCCCCAATGACTTCCAGGATTTCATCCATACCCCGGTAGGCAAAAGGAGCCTCATCTAATGTGTCTTTATTTATACAGTTAGAGTAGATACCTTTCATTTCTTTTTTGAAAGCAGATACCGTAAAGTTTGCTTTCACATCTTCCCGTTTCAAAATTCTTCCGGCTCCGTGGGGAGCAGACTGGTTCCATTCATCATTTTCCAGTCCTGTACCAAGTATGATTCCATCCCGCATATTGATTGGAATAATCACAGGCTCATCTTTTTTGGCAGAGATGGCACCCTTTCGCAGGACGGGTGTTTCCATGCTAAAATCCACATAGTTGTGAATGCAGGAATAACTGTTTACAACCTTCCATTTCATATTTTTACAGATTTCAGAAATCATAATCTCTCTGTTGCGTGATGCGAAATTCTGTACAATGGAAAGGTCATGAAGATATTGTTGCATGAGTTCCCCAGTCAGGTAGGTTAGTTCATAAGGTATTACGATTCCCTGTTTTTTTAGTAAACGTTGTCCTTCCCGCAGATAGTATTCGGTGACTTCATATCCAAGGTGACGGCTGCCGGAATGAATCACAAGATAGTAGTTTTTATCTTCATCCAGGTCTACTTCAATAAAATGATTTCCGCCGCCAAGAGTTCCCAGACTTAATAGGGCTTTTTCCTCCTGGATATGCTTATAGCAGTAAAGGGAAGATAAATCAAAATCAAACGCATTGTGATGAATTTTTGTCCTGACTGAAAATCCGGATGGAATATTATCACGAATTACTGTGTCAAGCTTTTGAAATTCTTTGATGTTACCTTTTACTTTGGCAAGGGTCATGCCACAACCTATGTCAATTCCTATGACATTGGGAAGAATCTGTTCTCCTAAGGTGGCAGTAAATCCGATTGTGCCTACTTTTCCTGGGTGTACATCAGGCATGATGCGGATATTACATCCTAAGAATGCCGGATTGTCACATAAGTTTTTAATTTGTGCCATTGCATAGTCATCAACGCTATGCTTACTTGTGTTTGTATTGAAAATAATTGCAGAGGCTGCGACTCCATGGATTGTTTTCATATATTAATTCCTTTCTATACACGGTGAGAGAGCTTAAAAAAGTGCATAAAAATACCTCTCACCAAATCAGAGAGGTGCTGGAATCCTTTACCATAGAGAATAGTAATAATAGAATTAATGTAACTATTCAGTACAGGTCTCAGCATTTACTGCTGGGACCGTAAGAAAAAGTTCATTTTACAAAAATCGGGCAATTTTTGATGCGTAAGCATTGCCCGATTTAACGTATCTGTTCAGTAATTTTGAACAGATACGAATTGTTATATATACGGTAATCCCTTGATTAGTAATGCATAAGGACAACCAGACCTCTGTCGTTAGCTGTTAAATTGTTGTTAGTATTTTTGGTGTTTGTCATAATTGTCCTCCTTTCAAATCAAGGTTAATAGTTTCATTATTGGAACGACTGTGTTCCTCACAGTGCCTAGTATATCCACCGTGTTACTGTTTGTCAACACCTTGAAAAAAATAAATTTTTTTAATTTTTTTAATTTTTTTATGACAAATAGTGTCATGGGGGAGGTTTATAATGTGGTTTGGTATAAGTGTTTAGTACAGGTCTCAGCATATATTGCTGAGATTGTGAGAAAATGTAAATTTAACAAATACGGTTTGGTAAGATGGAGGATGAAACTTATGGCTGATTATATAGAATACAATGGACATATTTTAATCCCTTTTTATCCGGTAAAGCCTCAATTCTTTGCTAAGGGAGAAGTGTCTTTGGATGCGCTACATATGGAGATTTTAAAATGTATAGAGGAAGGAATGACTGTGGAAGAAATTGTAAGCCAATCCAGATTATCCGCTGATTATGTGGAAAAAGGATTGGTTTATATGGAACAGCAATGTCTGATTTATAACAACAATGGTCATATCTATTTTTCAGAGTGGCTAAATCGTATGCCACTTATTTTAAACTACGTAGGGAGATTAAATGAGGAAAATAAAAGCATAGCAATTAATTTGGTCACAGGGGATTTGGAACTGTATGTTCCAGAGGATAATTTTGAATATGATGAAAGTGATATTGTAATAGAGCAGCAAATTGCCATAGATGAAGTACCAAAACTAGATCTTCAAGAGAAGATGAAGTTTTGGAAAGAACATATGGAAAGCTTTGCGGGAATATCAGAAGACGAATTTGACAAAATATCATCAGATATTGAAGTGGATTATCAGCTCTTGGAAGGGGATGTGGTGTATGTACGGAGGAGGATAAATAAAATCCCCTGTCTGGTTGGAGATGGAGAGATAGTATCTAAAGATGGGGAGCAGTTGGTGTATGGTCAGGGGTCAGCAGTTCGTTTTCACTTTCGAATGGGTTCAAAGTTGGTAGATCAGTATGGAGGATATGTTCCGGTATTGTATCGAATGGAAAATTTTGCACCGGAACTAGTATCAGATCTGGTAGAAAAAGTTTTGGAGGAAGATGAACTGTGCCGGGAGTTTAACACAAAGTCTGTTCCCTGTGTCTATGATTGTGTATCCGGAAAATACAGATATGAGAATCTGGTGCTAAGGGATACCTTAAAATCACAGTTCTTAATGAAAGACAATTATCCGTATACAGAAAATATGAAAGAGCAGATATTGAAGGATGCTAGGGAACACTGGGAGATTAGCGGGGATATGAGTATTGAAATTACTTCTATAGTAAGAAGATTTTATAAGGTAGGAATTGCATTGGAGAGTTTATGTATGTAAGAGAGGGGGGCACCATATTAGGTACAGGTGGCTCCCCCTTATCATGATAGACAAATATAAATAATTATGTGAGCAAAATCACAAAATTTATATATAAAAATGTGCATTTAACAAAAATCGGGCAATTTTGCATTTGTCGGCATTGCCCGATTTCGTAACAGTTTAGCCTATGGCTGAACTGTTACAAGATTACACCGTAGTGTTTACCCCATTTACAGCAGCATGCTCATCTTCCTCCATAGGAATTACCAGACATTTCTGTCCATTGATAATTTCGGAATGAATCTGGCTTACCTTCTCGGGTTTTACACGAAGGATAACGTCATAAGTTTTGGTGACAGGCACGTCATCTTCATCGGCTTCGATGGAAACAGCTCTGGTTTCGTCCAGCTGTTGTTTCAGGTTTTCTACCTGTTCCACAAGCTGTAATCGTTCTCTTCGCTTCTCATTTGCTTCTAAGATTTTAGTGTCTACTAAGTGTCCGGCTTCTGGTACCGCCTGTCCAAAGATATCATTGTATTTCTTTTCAATTATCTCAATATTTTCTTTCGAAACACCACTGTCCGACAATACGGAAGACATTGTGGAGGCAGTCATAGGAACAGGTTCCGGCTCCTTGTCTTCTTCCGGAATGGGAATCAAATCATTGATATTGGATTGAATTTCCATAAATAATCCTTTGGCTTCCTCGTCTTCCTCGCCTATCACATGCTTTACGATTCCCTGGAAGGTGAGTTTTTCTTCTGTGGCAGTAAATTTTGAAGTAAGTCCCAAACCGTTTTCTACAAGCTCGTTGTGTGGAGCCTTTGGATTTTTGGTGTAGAATAAAAGAGAGTGGATGTCACTGCTTCGGTCCACAAAGGCAGGGAATAAAAATCCGGTATCGGGTACTCCTACCACCCAGTCACGGATACGGGAGCCGATCCGATTTTCATCCTCTCTATAACCGAGTCCCGGTTTTGACAATGCTACTGGACAGATAGCGCAGAGCATATATTCATACACTTCTTCGGATTCATCTAATTTATTGTTGTCGGTGGTTTTTGTCATAACGTCATAGGCATCCATAAAAAGAAGAATCAGGTAATTGCCTGGATAATAATAATTTTCAATGATCAAATCAAAAAAAGCATCTACCAGTTCATCATTTTTCAATCCGGAAGCTTTTAATCCCATAAGAAACTGCTGTTTTCCACCAGCACCCTCCTCTTCTAAAGGATACTCTAGATGTAAAATATTGTTTCCCAGAGTACCGGATAAGGTTTTTTTGGCAATTTCTAAGTATTTATGTAATTCTTCCTCTTCTAAATTCAGGAAGGTTTCTCCAAAGGTGGTGACCTTATTGCGTTCACCATCTACGTAGCATCCGCAAAGACGGCTGAAAGTACAGTCATCTTTTTTGAAACGACGTTTTAATTCTAATATATCTTTTTTGTTCACATTACTCATAATATGTTCCCCTTTCTGTATGTTCATTAACTAAGTATAAGGGATGGAAATCCATTTTACAAGGGGGATGCGACCCCCTAGAAGGAGATGCGACCCCCTATAAGGGGATGCGACCCCCTATAAGGGGATGCGACCCCCTATAAGGAGATGCGACCCCCTATAAGGAGATGCGACCCCCTATAAGGAGATGCGACCCCCTAAAAGGGGATGCGACCCCCCTAGAAGAGGGATGAGTCTATGGTAATGGAATAAGATTTCAACCATTGGTTGATTTGGATAAAGTAAGCAAGGAGTTGTGGACCTGACATCAGCTGTCCATACCAAGGCTTGGCATAGGACATTGGTGTGTTGAGAAAATGGAAACACCGTTCTTTATCCAGAAATTGCAAAACAGGTTCGCTGTTGCTATTTAGAATACGTAAGAACTCTTCCTTTAATAATTGTTCGTACACAGGATGATAAGTCTTTGGATAGGGACTTTTCTTTCGGAATAGAATGCTGTCTGGCAATAGGCCCCGGGCGGCATTTCGCAACAGTCCTTTTTCAGTATTCCCCATATATTTTATGTTCCATGGCACATTGAATATATATTCTACAATTCTATGGTCGGCAAACGGAACACGGGCTTCTAAGCTGTGATACATACTGGTTCGGTCCATACGCTCTAATAATGTTGCCATAAACCATTTTATATTCAGATAGGAAAGTTCACGTCGTCTCTTCTCCTCTGGATTTTCCCCAGGTAAGACGGGTGTTTCCAAAATCGTAGTTTCGTAGGCAGCCATAGAGTAACCGTCCAAATCCAGATGTTTCCGAAGAGAAGGTTTTAAAAGCGCAGTACGGGCATCCATGTCATAACTCCAAGGAAATGCATTTCGCTCAAACATATCCTTTCGATAGAACCATGGATAGCCCCCAAAAATTTCATCGGCGCACTCTCCGGTCAAGGTTACCCGGTGTTCTTTGCTGACCTCACCGCAAAAATAAAGTAAGGAGGATTCTACATCAGCCATACACGGATAGTCTCTGGCGAACATAGCAAAGGTAAGATTCTCATAAAGCTGTTCATTGATGCATTGTAGCACATGGTGGTCTGTGTTTAAGTAGTCTGCCATTTCTAAGGCGTAGGGTAAATCCTGACTTGGCTGGAAAGAATTAGCTTCAAAATATCGTTCATTTCCTTCAAAGTCAAAGGAATAGGTAGAAAGTGTTTTTCCTTGTTCTTTTAAGCGGTTTGCAACTACAGCGGTTACAATACTGCTGTCAAGTCCACCGGATAAAAAGGTGCAGATGGGAATATCAGATAACATCTGCATCTGAATGGCGGACTGTAAAAGATAGGAGGTTTTCTCAATGGTAGCATCCACGGAGTCGGTGTGCTCCATACTTTCTAACTTCCAGTAAGTATGTTCTGTTATAGAATCTTTTGTTATTTTTAAGAAGGTTCCTGGAAGAACTTCCTTTATGTTTTTGTACACTGTTTTTCCATAGGTGTGGGCAGGACCTAAGGCAAAGAGCTGGCATAAACCCTCCTCATCCACTTTGGCTAAACTTTTATCGTAGCAAAACAAAGCCTTGATTTCAGAGCCAAAAATTAGGGCTGAGTCTTTCTTAGTAAAAAAAAGCGGCTTTACCCCCAGTCTGTCACGGCACAGGGTCAACTGTTTTTTGTGTGTTTCCCATATGGCAAAGGCAAAGATACCGTTTAATTTGGAAAAGATATCATCCCCCCACAGGGCATAACCAAGCAGCAAAACTTCCGTATCACAGGTAGTCTGAAAGGTTAGACCCATCTGCTCCAGTTCTCTGCGAAGTGTTGGCATATTGTAGATTTCTCCATTGTATATAATCCAATAATCCTCTTTTTGGGTTTGATAGTGCATGGGTTGACTGCCTTTGGCAAGGTCTAGAATGGACAGTCGGGTATGACTAAGCCCGCAAAAATTGTCCAAATAGGTACCATCCTCATCCGGCCCCCGGTGTTTTTGCGCGTGGTTCATTTTTTCTAAGATTGTCTGGTAGGTATCCCTATGAAAAATTAAGTTTCCTTTTGTATCAAAAAAACCGCCAATAGCGCACATGGGCTTAGGTTCCTTTCTTTTTTGATTTATTGTAACTGATTCAGTACAGGTCTCAGCATTTACTGCTGAGACCGTAGAAAAATGTAAATTTTACAAAAATGTAAATTTTACAAAAATGGGGCAATGATGCATTTGTCGGCATTGCCACATTTACGTATCTGTTCCGTAGTTCTGAACAGATACAATTTATTTTTAGCGTATGACTGGTTGAATTTGCTTACCTTGTAGTGCTTCTTTTATGGAAGGTATCAGCAAATCCAAATGTGCAATCATGGAGTTTGGTTTCTTGTCTGGTGCATCCTGGCCAAATGGGACAAAGAAAATATGCTTGGTATTCATTAAGAGACCGATATTTTTAAAATTCATTCCCAGGGCATCGTTGGTGGAAATAGAGATAAGTAAAGGTTTTTCATTGCGAAGGTGTGCTTTGGCTGCCATTAGAACAGGACTGTCGGTAATGCCGTTGGCAAGTTTTGCGATGGAATTACCAGTACAGGGCATGATTATCAATAAGTCTAAGAAACCGCCTGGCCCAATAGGCTCTGCAGTTTCAATAGAAGTGATGGCCTTCCTTTCACAGATTGTTTCAATTTCCTTTTGGAAATCACAGGCATCTCCAAACCGACTGTTAATCTTTTGGGACTGAAATGAAAGAATGGGGTATAACTGGCATCCTTCCTTCATTAAGTGCTCTAGCTCTTTTATGGCTGCCTTGTAGGTGCAAAAAGAACCGGTGAATGCAATACCAATTTTAAGACCTTGTAGCGTCATGAATTACCTCCAGATAGCTATTATATTTTTTAAATTTTTTTTTATACTTATAAGTTACATGATTTGTTGGATTCCGTGTTTTTTAATACAAAGTCGGTGAGGATATCAGCAGAAGAGTCGGGAGAATATTTTCCGGGAAGAGACATACACAATTTTACATTCAGCTTCCGCTTTTTTGCATAATCTAAATCCATACCATAGGGGAAGGATGCAATTTCATAAATCCAGGCTTTGGAAGAAACCAGGTCTAAGATGTGGTTTGGCAGAACCTTGGCAGGGATGGTATTGACAATCATAGGATACCCAGAAATGATTTTCTTTAGATTTGACAGTGGTTCTACACAGTGACCAAAGCCAAAGGCTTCCATAAGGGAGGCTTGGTTTCTTGCACAGATACAGGTGCGCATTTGAAGTGCCTGGAGTTTTGCCGCCAGGGTTTTGGCACAAGTGCCGTATCCTAGAATAAGTACCTCTTTGCCATGAAGATTTTCAGAAGTGGAGAGAATCATCTCAGCAATCAATCCTTCGGCTGTGGCAATGGAATTAAAGATGCTGATAGTTCTTTGTTCCATAAAATCAAAATACACCACATTTTTTTTCTGAAACATCTCACAAAAGTCTGGTGGAATACAGCCCCCAAACACTTTTTGTTCCGATGTTATGTGATTTCCCAAAACGGAAAGAAGTTCTTTGGGGGAGATAGAAAGATTGGAGTTAATATTCAGATTCTCCCCCTTGAACATAGGCAGAGGAAAAATAATAGTTTCAGCATTTTTTATTACCGCCGTCAGACTGGGGGCACAGGAAGAATCCTTGACTTTGTCTATGACACCATAATGGCAGCACATATGAGATTTAGAGAGTTCTTCTAACATTCGTTTTTGGCGCAGGTCGCCACCAATTACCCCGTACTTATAGGAAAATGTAGAAATAAAAAACACCTCACAATGCTATGAATTCTTATTAGTTTATGCAGTAGAATGAAAAAATGTGCATATGTATAATAGAAGGATTAGTATCTGTTCAGTAGCTCTGAACAGATACAAGGATTATATATTTTCTGTAAATATATTGACAAAGTCAAAACAAAGTGATATCATTCTAATATCAAATAAATACATAAATAATATATGGAAAGAGGTAATGGTTATGAAAGAAAAAATTTATACCGGAAAGAAAAATGGTATGTCTGTAATGTTGCTTACCATAGCTTTGTTGTTACTTGGGGTTGCAGCAGTGATTGTGGGGGCGGCGATGTTTGAGACGGGAACTTCCACAGTTTTTGGAGGGATTTTGCTGACTATTGGTATAGTAATCTGTATTGTGGGATGGATTCCATTTTGTGGGTTAAAGGTGCTGAAACCACAGGAGGCATTGGTGCTTACACTGTTTGGTGACTATAAAGGAACCATTCGTGAGCCAGGATTTTATTTTGTTAATCCTTTCTGTACCAGTTTTAATCCGGCAGCGGCAACAAAGCTCGCTCAGAGTGCAGACGCAACCACACAAAAAGCGGTAGGAGGTATGCAGATTACTGCAGATGGAGTAGCTATCTCAGAAGGTAGTGGAAGCAAGAAGATTTCCCTAAAGGCAATGACCTTAAACAATGGAGTTCAGAAAATCAATGACTGTCTGGGAAATCCGGTACAAATCGGAATCGCTGTCATCTGGAAGGTGACAGACACAGCAAAAGCAGTATTTGATGTAGACAATTACAAAGAATATTTATCTTTGCAGTGTGATTCTGCCCTTCGAAATATTGTAAGAATGTATCCATATGATGTGGCAGTGAATGTAGATACCACAGGAGATGGGATTGCAGATGAGGGAAGCCTTCGTGGTTCTTCCGAGGTTGTGGCAGAGAGAATTAAGCAGGAAATTCAAAGTAAGGTGACAACAGCAGG
>JBGVDD010000115.1:0-4045 GCA_045119215.1 Lachnospiraceae bacterium
TGCATATACAGCATGTCCATTACAAGAATCTTCTGATTCTGAATATCAATTATCCCCTGTTCTTTTAAATTGTGTAGGATGCGGTTAACGCTGTTTCTGGTAGAAATACCACAGAATCCCGCAATATCTTCATTTGTAACAGGAAAATCTATCAGCCAACCATTTTTATGTTCTTCCCCAAATTGATGAACTAAAGTATAGAGGAATGCGCAGACGGCACCGGTTCTTCCATTCATGCTCATTAGTTGTTGCCGTTGGATGGCTTCGGCCAGATTTAAGCGATAGTATTCCTTGACGTAATCTTGGAGTTTCCTATCATTATTTATATAATTCCAGAATTCAACTCTGGGGATTAAATAAAATGTAGCTTCTTCTGTTTCGACACGAACATTGAATGGGGCTGAGGTATAGCTGCTGATCTCATCTCGAAGCAGAGAAATAATGTTAGGTCCTTTCAGATAAGCAATGTTAAATTCTCGTCCGTCCTTGAGAATAATACTGGTTTTAACGACTCCTTCTTTGAGAATATAGGTATACTGCTGCTCCAGCCCGCAATATGTCAGGTAAGCATGGCGTTTACGGGTAATGGTGGGAATATTTCTTTGACTTAAAAAGGATAAAAGATAGCTGTTATTCATCAAACCCCTCCTTGTTTTCTGTTTCTCTGCTTATACTTATAAAGCAAAACACAAAAAACGTCAACAAATGTTACTATCAAATGTGGTTTTTGTATGTATTGAAATATGCCATACTCTTTCAAAAATGAAAGGAGTTATAAATTATGTTTAAAATGGAAGTACCTTATGACAAAAGAATAATGCAAATAAGTCTGGAAGATAAGAATTTAGCTGGAGTACTTGTAGGGAGACAAAGTGATTATGTTAGTGACAAAAGTGAAAAAGAGATTGTGGAGGAATCTTTGGATCATGTCATTGGTTCACAGACATTAGAGGAACTTGCAAAAGGTAAGAAGGACATTGTAATTATCAGCTCTGATCATACTCGTCCGGTTCCATCAAAAATTATTACGCCAATCCTTCTTCGAAGAATTAGGAGTGTGTCACCAGATGCAAGAATCAGAATTCTTGTTGCCACAGGATTTCACCGTCCAAGTACCAAAGAAGAGCTAATTGATAAATACGGAAAAGAAATCGTTGAAAATGAAGAAATTGTCATGCATATTGCGAAAGATGACAACTCCATGAAAAAAATCGGAACTTTGCCAAGTGGAGGTGCATGCATTATCAATAAGATTGCGGCAGATGCTGACCTTCTTATTGCTGAAGGATTTATTGAAGCACATTTTTTTGCAGGATTTTCTGGAGGTAGAAAGTCTGTTCTTCCAGGAATTGCTTCTTATAAAACAATTATGGCGAATCACAGCGGAGAGTTCATCAATGATAAGAACTCACGTACAGGAAATCTAAAGTTTAACCTGGTTCATGAGGATATGGTTTATGCAGCACGCAAAGCTGGACTTGCCTTTATCGTTAACGTAGTTTTAAACGGGGAACATAAGATTATCGGTTCTTTTGCAGGAGATATGGAGAAAGCGCATGAGAAAGGTTGCGATTTTGTGCGTTCTCTGGCATGCGTTAAGAGAGTAGACTGTGACATTGCAATTTCCACAAATGGCGGATATCCTTTGGATCAGAATATTTATCAAGCCGTTAAGGGAATGACTGCTGCAGAAGCAACGCTTCCGGAAGACGGTGTAATCATCATGGTTGCGGGCTGCCGTGACGGTCATGGAGGACAGGATTTCTATGATAATATTGCAAATGTAAAAGAACCGGGCGAATTTCTGGAAAAAGCAATTCATACACCAAGACTAGAGACAGCTCCGGAACAGTGGACCAGCCAGATTCTTGCCAGAATTTTGGTGCATCATAAAGTGATTCTTGTTTCTGATCTTGTAGATCCTAAGCTTGTTTTTGGGTTGCATATGGAACTGACATCAACAGTGGATGAAGCTTTGAAAAAAGCATTTGCTTTTAAGGGAAAGGATGCAAAGGTCGCTGTCATTCCAGACGGGTTGGGTGTTGTAGTAGAAGAACAATAAGAGAAAATACATGAAAGGATATTTAAGAGATGATACATAATATAATGTCAGAGTTCTTAGGAACTGCCCTGATGATTGTTTTTGGTGTTGGAGTTCATTGTGACGAAGTATTGAATAAAACAAAATATAGAGGAAGCGGACATTTATTTGCGATTACTACATGGGGATTCGGGATTACCATCGTGTTGATGGTATTTGGAGGAGTCTGCATCAATCCTGCAATGGCTTTCGCACAGGCAATTCTTGGCATGATTCCGTGGAACTGTTTTATACCTTATTGTGTGGCAGAATTTCTTGGAGGATTATGCGGAGCATGCATTGTTTATGTAATGTATGCAGATCATTTTAAAGCGAGTGAAAACGTTGTTGATTCGGTGGCAATTCGAAATATATTTTCTACGAACCCAAATATCCGAAATCTTTCGAGAAATTTCTTTGTGGAAGCATTTGATACTTTTGTCTTTTTGTCATCAGTTCTTGGTATTGCAAAATATTCTGAAAAAATGCTTCCTATCGGAGTGGGAATTTTGGTATGGGCAGTAGGTATGGGCCTGGGAGGCCCTACAGGCTTTGCCATGAATCCAGCCCGAGATTTAGGTCCGCGTCTGGCATATACATTATTGCCAATTAAAAATAAGACGGATAATGATTGGCAATACGGATTACTTGTTCCGGGGATTGCGCCTTTTGTAGGGGCTGTATGTGCGGCATTATTTGTAAGAGGGTTTCTTGGAATTTAATATATAATTTCTGATTCAAGATCCCTGTGTAAGTTTAGTTAAACAATTTAAAAAGATACTATATGGTAATGGAAAATGATAGATGAAAGGAGAAAGCCAAATGCATAAAACAACAAAAAAACTTACTTTATCAGCCATGTTTATAGCGGTTGGTATGGTTCTGCCTTTTTTGACAGGACAAATTCAGCAAATTGGAAATATGTTGCTTCCGATGCATCTTCCAGTTATTCTGTGCGGCTTGATATGCGGATGGCAGTACGGAGCATTAGTCGGTTTTATTCTTCCGTTTCTGCGTTCGGTTACATTCGGGATGCCGCCTTTGTTCCCTACAGCCATTGCGATGGCATTTGAATTGGCTACTTACGGATTGGTTATAGGATTTATCTATGGACGTTCTCACTGGCAATGTTTGATTTCTCTATATAGATCGCTGATTGCGGCTATGATCGCAGGGCGAATTGTTTGGGGCATTGTCCAGATTGTATTGCTTGGACTAATTGGAAAATCTTTTACATGGCAGATGTTTATAGCAGGGGTCTTGTTAAACGCCGTTCCTGGAATTGTTGTGCAGTTGACATTAATTCCTACTATTATGGTAGCATTGAATCGTACGGGTTTGGTAATTTTTCAGAGAAAACAGCCGTTAGAAAATTTGGCTGTTCGGTAAATAAAAATGTTGATACAAGATATTGCACAATTACTTCTAACCGAAATAAAACAGCGAAGCACGTTGGTGCTCGCCATTGACGGCAGATGTGCTGCAGGTAAGACCACCCTTGCAGCACGCCTTGCCGAACTGTGTGATTGTAACGTCATTCATATGGATCATTTTTTCCTGTGCTCGAAACAGAATACAATGGAACGTTTACAACAGGCAGGAGGAAATATAGATTATGTGCGATTTTGTGAAGAGATTTTGATTCCATTACATGAAGGACGGAAATTTTCTTACCGCCCTTTCAACTGCCATAAGCAGGAAATGGGAAAACCTATTTTAGTATTTCCCAAAAACCTTACTATTGTGGAAGGCACTTATTCCTGTCATCCGGTCTTAAAGGATTATTACGATTTATCGGTTTTTCTGGATGTAGAAGACACAAAACAAATACAACGTATTCGCCTGAGAAACGGTGAGGACGGCGTTCTAATGTTTCAAGAGAGATGGATTCCGATGGAGAACACCTATTTTCATTCGTTCCGTATTCAGGAAAAATGTGATTTATATTTTAAAACTTAAAGAAGG
>JBGVDD010000116.1:0-3742 GCA_045119215.1 Lachnospiraceae bacterium
AAGGACTGGTGATGCCAAGAACCGTTTTATTGCTTAAATGAAGGTATACCTCAGTGGATTTTGGGTCACGATGTCCAAGGAGTGTCTGGATATATCGAAACTCTACACCATTTTCTAACAAATGCGTCGCAAAAGCATGGCTAAACAAATCCAAACTTTTGGATTTATTTAGAAATCACAACTTTTCAGAAATCCGAACTTTCTGGGAAATAACTCCTAAATATGCTATTCCCTAGAAATAAAAGTTTGGATTTTATTTCCATAAATCACCGATGTATATTTCGGAGGTGATTCAAATGGATATAAAAAAACTACAAGAAACTTATCCTGCACTTTTGGAATATATGAATTCTAATAATTATTCCAAACATTATATTCGGTTGTTAAAAACGGAAATCAATTGGATTATTAACAATCATGAAAGCAGTATGATTTGTTCCTATGAACAGGCATGTTCTATTAGAAGCGATCAGACTTCATCTTATGATATGAAGAGAAGATACCGGCTTTTTTATGGACTGATGAAGCGTTTTGAGGAATACAATGTATTTCCAGACAGAAGAAGAAAAGAACCGCTAATAAAACGAGGTTCATATCACCAACTTTGTCCTGAATTTAAAAATGTTATTGATACTTATCGTAAGGCTGATGAAGCAAGAGGTTTAAAAGAGCATACTATTTATGGAAATGCATCAGGGGGCTCCTGTTTTCTTCTTAAAATGCAGGAACTCGGACATTCATCCTTATCTACAATTACTGAAGAAGATGCACTATCTTTCTTTATAGGTAAAGATGGTAAAGCCTGGACTAGCAGCTGTTATAAAAAAGAGATATCTTCAGTATTTAATGCAGATTTAGGGGATTTTTCAGAAGAAGCGCATCGAATTCATGCTTACATGCCTAAGATCCGTCCTAAAAGAAAGACTATTCCGTATTTACAGCCAGAAGAAGTAGATGCAATTCACTCTGTTATTCAGTCAGAGAATCAGGCATTATCGCTACGCAATAAAGCAATTGCAACACTCTTATTTTTTACGGGTTTGCGTGGTTGTGATATTGCAACACTTGAATTTAGTGATATAGATTGGGATGCCGAGGAAATCAGATTAAGTCAAGAAAAAACAGGAATTGATTTAACACTGCCATTGACCCCGACCATAGGAAATGCCATATATGATTATTTATCAAAGGAAAGACCTTCAAGTGAAGATACTCACATTTTTTTATCTGAGTCAAAACCATACAGTCCTTTAAAATCTAAGGCAATGTACTATATCGCGGGAAAAATCTACGATGCGGCAAATATAAGAATGAATTCCGGGGAACGCCGTGGAACCCATCTGTTTCGTTATAATCTTGCAACCACATTTATTGGAGAAGGAATCTCAAGACCGGTTATAAGCGAGACACTAGGTCACGCAGATCCTGATTCACTGGATTATTACTTATTTTCAGATATCATTCACCTTCGTGAATGTGCATTAAGTATTGAAAAATTTCCAGTTGGTAAGGAGGTATTTGGCTCATGATTGAATACATTTCCGGATTTTCTGATTTAATCAACAGGTTCGTTGCCTTTAGAAATGCCTCTGGTTCATGGAATGATATATCATATGGCATGAACCTTAAATTTTTTGATCATTACTGTGAAAAGAACTATCCTGGACAGGAACTACAACAAAAAATGATTGATGAGTGGTGTTCTAAAAGGGAAACGGAAAGCAACCGCTCTTATAACTGCAGGATTTTGGCAATCCAAGCATTTATAAACTATTTAAGGGATAGAAATCTTACAGATGTTGCAGCTCCAATATCTCTTAAGGCAGAAAAGAAACAATACATTCCACATGCGTTTACAGATGAAGAATTAAAGAGATTCTTTTATGAATGTGATCATATCAATCCATCTCAAACTCATGGACGAGTCTCTGCTATTCGAAAACTAACCTGTCCTGTATTTTTCAGGCTGCTCTATAGCAGCGGAATCCGCACAACAGAAGCCCGGTTATTAAAGGTTGATGATGTTGATCTTGTACATGGTATTTTAAATATAAGAGCTTCTAAAGGCTATGATCAACACTACGTGGCCTTACATGAATCTATTACTTCGCTTCTTTCTAAATATAATGATGCCATAAAGCAGTATGAACCTGACAGGACATATTTTTTTGAATCTTTTAAAGGCAATCATTATACAAGAGACTGGGTTCAGGATAACTTTGAAGCATTATGGAAGAAGGCAAACGGAAATGTAAAGGCAGTAGCTTATGATTTAAGGCATCACTATGCCACAACAAATATAAACAGTTGGAATGGTGATGCTTTTGAATTTGATGATAAACTTCATTATCTTTCGAAATCCATGGGACACAGATGGATAGAATCCACTTTATACTACTATTCAATAGTTCCGAGATTGGCTGAAACAATCAGGGAAAAAACAGAAAACGGATTCAATGAGATTGTGCCGGAGGTGGATTATGAAGAAGAATGATGAAGCCTATCAGTTTGCAAAGTATATATCGGATTTTTTAAATGATTACGCACCTTCTTTTTTAACAAACAGCCAATGTACACTGAAATCTTATAAAGATGCACTGGTCTTGTACATTTCTTTTCTGGAAGAAAACGGGGTTTTGCCGGATAAATTTAGCAGGCAACATTTTGAAAGAGAATTCATTGAAAGGTGGGTAACCTGGCTAAAAGAAAAGAGAAACTGTTGTCCTGATACTTGTAATGTACGATTGGGATCCATACGGGTATTTTTAGAATACCTTGGAACAAGAGACATTGAATTACTATATTTATTTCAACAGGCTAAACAAATCAAACGCCAGAAAACAAGCAAGAAAAAAGTATCTGGTTTATCAAGGGAAGCTGTGAGTGCCATGTTGGAAGCACCAGATCTTAGTACAAAAACCGGAAAAAGAGATATCGTTTTTCTTACACTACTTTATGCTACAGCAGGAAGATTAGATGAAATACGATCCATTAAAATATCACATATAAATCTATCTGCAGATAAGCCTTATATCAACTTACATGGAAAAGGCAATAAAATAAGGACGTCCTATTTACTTCCGAGAGCCGTCGCACATTTGAAAGCATATCTTAGGGAATTCCATGGCGACAGCCCTAAACCAGATGACTATTTATTTTACTCCAGAGTTGGAAGTGAAAAAGGAAAACTGACGGAGGCTGCTCTTGATAAGAGAATAAAAAAATACGCCAAGGAAGCACACGAAAAATGTCAGGATGTTCCGCTTAATACGCATGCTCATCAATTTCGCCATGCAAAAGCTTCCCACTGGATTGAAGACGGATTAAGTGTGGTTCAAGTAAGCTTTTTGCTGGGACATTCTAATTTGGAGACAACTATGAAATATTTGGATATAACAACAGAGGATAAAGTTAAGGCACTCTCAACACTGGAAAACGAAACAGAGAAAAAGGTTTCAAAGAAGTGGAAGAAATCAGATGGTTCATTATCCGATTTTTGTGGATTAAAAAGATAAAATAAAATCCAAACTTTTATATCTGGGGAATAGCATATTTAGGAGTTATTTCCCAGAAAGTTCGGATTTCTGAAAAGTTGTGATTTCTTAAGCAATGAGGCGAAAAAGTATTTGGAAATAAATCAGGTCTTTTTTCTTTTGCGATAGAGAAATTTTTTTCTACAATGTAATCTATTCCTTTTCGAGTTAATCTCTGACGCCTACTATTGAAAAAAAGATATTCATCG
>JBGVDD010000117.1:0-20757 GCA_045119215.1 Lachnospiraceae bacterium
TAGCTGATGCTTGGTATTAGGCACCATATAGATAGCTTCCCATTCGTTTTCTTTATTCGCTAAAGAAAACTCTGTCGCCGCAACCTTCAAATGTATTGTCACAGTGGCAAGTGCATTTGTGTTTAAGGAACGAAGATTAATCTTTACATCTCCCTTAGTAAGTGGAGTTAATGTAAGGGTTTCATTGTTTAAAAGCTTTGTTGAATCATATTGAACCACAGGTACCTTTTCATCCTGCTCTATCTCCCATACATAATCATCATTTGACTTAAGTTTTGAATCACTGAACAAATTTGCCTTTAAGATGATGTTTTTCCCATAATATGCTTCAATTTCCTTGTTTGTATAATCCTCACCGGAATCTTCGTTGGTAATTTTTACACTGTCTGCTGGAATTGCTGAGATACACTCAACTCTTGTATTCGCAATGGCAGAAGCCAAATACTGTCCTCTGACACTTACCGTTGCAGCTCCTGTTTCGCTTTTTACCTTTACTAATACTTTCTTTCCTGTAAATTCAGAAAGTTCTTTCTTATTAGCGTCACTTGGGTCAACCAATGCCAGTATACTATTGTCACTTACACTCCATGTCAAAAGTTCATTTGCATCTGCCTCTGCATTAATGCTTGCAATATATTCATAAAAATGACCTTTAATACCGGAAGTGGTGGCACCGTAATTTAATGTGATTTTCTCCACCGGTGCGATAACTGTAATGGTTACATATGCTCTTTTTCCTGTACTTGCAGTACTTGCAATCAATGTTGCTGTACCTGCAGCTACAGGTTTTACCAGTCCATTCTGATCTACTGTAAACACCTTTTCATCTGTACTGGTCCAGAAAATATCCTCGTTGGAATTTCCAATCTCTACTGCATATTGAACACCAGTTTCCTTCTGGGTAGTATAGATTTCATCTACTACCTTAGGCTGGGAATCTCTCTGAATTTCAATACTTTCTGCTGAAGTGATATCTCTTACATAAATATTATAAGTAGCATATACATCCGCTCTTGGGGATGTTTTGGTTGCCTTCGCTTTAGCTGTGATTACTGTATTTCCTTCTTTTTTACCTGTAACTTTACCTGTGGAATCCACTGTAGCAATAGTTTCATCTAAAGAACTCCACTCTACCGTATCTGTAGAATGACATTTCCAGTCATATCCTGTCTGACTGTCGTTTAACTGGAATCTTCCTAAAAAGTGACATACCAATTCTACGGATTTTCCTTTCACCAAGGTTGTTCCATAATTATTAAACTGATAAGTAAATGGATAATTTTTGCGGCTTGCATTGTTATAATTTGCCACATTGGTATCCGCCTTCTTTTTCAAGACAAAAGACTGTGCGTCTGCTACATATTCTTTTTCATATAAAGCATTAAAATTGGTCAAATCCACATTGGCATTTTCTTTGGTTGTAATACCAACTTCTGTAGCTTCACAAAGAACGTTTACCTTAAAAGTCTTTGAAAACTTTCCTGAGGCTGTTAAAATAGTCAACTCATACGGTGTATTAGTTGCCTTTGTTCCAGTTACGCTGAAAGCAAACTTATAAGAATTTTTATCCTCCAATGGCATATATTTCATATTACCAATTGAAAAATATTCTCCTGAATTGTTCTGAACACTAACCAATGTATCATCTTCAAAACCTTCAACTCCCATAAGAGTTCTGTCAACTTCTCCTGTAATTGTAATTTCTTCATTTACATCTACATAAAGATTATCTTTATCAAGATGGGAATACTGTTCTAAATCAACTTCCTTATTAGAAGATGCTGTTACAGCAATATCCTTCATAGCTTCCGCTGATTTTAGTACCTTAATATCAACTGTGCTTTCTTCCTCTGCCACTTTTGCAGTCACACGTACTGTACCATTATCTGGTTTGTTCTTTCCCAAAGTAACCTTTGCATACTTTACAACAGAACCCGGATAAGTAGTTGTATCATCTTTTCTTTCCGTTGTTTCAGATATTGTTGCAAACTCCGGCTTATCTACTGACCATGTAAGCTTTCTTGCTTCACTTGCCTTTACTACAACCTTTACGATAAAGTCTGTATCTGTATACTGCTGTTCAAAATTTGTGATGACATCTCCCTGGATATCACTCAGTTTATTTCTCACCACTAAATTACATGTTCTTGTTACAACGCCATCTGTTACTGAAATTGTGTAGGTTCCCTGAGCATTATCTGCAAAAGCTACCTTACAATTTTTCTGTACTCCATTGGATTTTTCTGTATCTTTTAAACTATCATCCAATGTGATTCCTGTTGTTTCATTTTCAACTTTCCATGTGACTTTTGTTCCTGCCACAGCTACAACTGAAAGTGTGATATCATCTCCAGCCCAACAATATTCCATGGACTTATTGGCTGTGATATTTTCACCTTCCACAATTCCGCTGGTTGCAGCCTTTGCAGGGGTGAAATCAAGCATTACGCTAGAGAACACCATTGCAACTGCAAGCACAAAGGCTACAACGGATTTTAGTTTCTGTTTCATCTTCATCCTCCTTTTTTACTTATGGAAAAGGGGTATTGCTACCCCTTTTATATATTTGCCTCATAACCGCCTGTGACGGCAATTATGTGTGTTACTTATTTTAGTCTAGCTCAAAGAGCTGTGCTCTGCTGATATCTAAGGCATCATGCACGGTTGCTGTCTTCTGTACAGCACTTCCATCACCTATTTCTGTATGCATCTGAACGTAAAGTCTGGTGTACTGCTGGGTCTTAAATGCCTCTGACACTGGAAGAATTACATAGTAAGTCTGACCATTTTCCAATGCATTGTATTCTACCTTTGCATCGGTCTTTGCATTGTAAATCTGCAAATCTGTGCTGCTCTTATAGCTCTTACCCTTCTCTTCAGTTCCACCAATCGTTGTGGTATTTGCACCCGTATCATAGGTCTGGAACAATTCATCTATGACAATTCTCTTATTCCTTGCAGTCAGGTTACCATCGTATACGTTAAAGTATGCCTTTACGGTTCCTGAATTTCCATCGGCAGTGTAAGCGATGTTGTCCGCCATAGGGTCAATCTGGCTTGCCACTTCGGTAGTTAAAGCTGCATCATAAGGAATGGTGATATTTTCAATTTCCTCTGCATCATACTCAGCATTGTCCACAAAGCTGACTTCCGGAAGTTTCAATTGCGCATTGTAAGCTGCAATCATGGTATTGATAAAGAGCTTAATCTCAGTGTCACTTGAAATAACGTAATGTCCTGCTCCGGAGTAAGTGATATTTCCCTTATTGTAGATGTAGTAATTGTTTCTTACATCATTCGGGCTGGCCTCATACAACCCTTCCGCTCCGTCATATCCATCGGTACTATTTAGGGTATACCATACTACTAAATCACTTTCATCGTCATTGTTGTCGTCTGCTTCTAGGTCTACGGTCCAGTACTGGGCATGGGTACATGCCACATCAAAGCTCTCCGGAAGCTTGTATGGGTAGTCTGTAATAGCACCATCATTAATCTTTCCAATCTCAACCTTCATATCCAAGTGGCTGTCACTAAACCATTCATATTTTTTACCATTGTCCAGTCCCTTCATATAGGCAACTGCACTAGCCCCCATATTTTTAATTCTAACACCACCGTAGGTGTTTCCCTGAGTATCACCGCTAACTGCTTCCTGGTTGGTGTTCGGTTTAAATGCCACATCATGGGTGGAAAGTCCTGCGATACTATCTACAATAGACTTCCATTCATCACCAGTTACTTTACTCTTCTCATAATCATTACCCTTTGCCACAAGTTTCTCATTCCCATCCGGTGTTTTAAAGTATTGGTCAATGTATGTTTTTGCATTATCATCACTGCTTGCAAAGCTCGATACCTTATTTCCAAACAGTTTAGTAGTCAATCCAAACTGGTCCATACCACAGAGTCCACGGATACCAATGGTCATAAACTGGGAACTCTTAGCTGTGGTCTTATCATAATCTGAAGAATTCTCATCTACATAAGAGCTTTGTTTTTTGTAATCTCCACTCCAAGAGGTGGTATCGTGGGTAAAGAGAATACTCTTTCCACTCTCTCCAAAGGCATTCAAAGCTTCCACAAAGGCTGCTTCCCCTTTAAATCCTGTATCATCATCACCTGTAACATCCTTTCCATTCAATGAATATGCATCGATAAATCCTACCACAACCATATCGATTGGCTCATTCTCTATTTTGTAATTTAAGAAATAATTTTTAATATCAGCATCCGACTTTCCAACGAGCTCCTTTGCGACCTCATTTCCGGATCTGGTCTTAATCTTTAACTCAAAGTCTGGAATATTCGCCAACAAATCATTCCAGTTCAATTTTCCATACAAACCTTCTCCGTTTAATGCCTTCTCCATATTGATATAGGTACCTTCCATGGAGGTACGCTTTTCCTGTTCCACTGTGGTGGAACCGGAAGTGATTTGTAAAATACGAATCTCTTGTTTATCCTTTGTCTTATCCTCTGTTCCGCTGGCGGTCTTAGGCGTTACGTTAATGGCACAATATCCTGTCTTTTCTGCCAAGATACTTGTAAACTGATTAGAGCGAACCTGCAACTTCCAGTTAATACATCCGTCAAAGCTCTTTGGAAGCTTATAACTTAGGGTATATATATTTCCCTCTGCCAAGCTATACTTACTATTTTCACCACAGGTTTCCACCTGACCGGTTCCATGATTCTTGATAACCATGGAGGACTTACTTAAATACTCAGAGTTTTCCGAAAACTTACCGTCAAAGTTCTGGTCTATGTACAGATTACAGTCAAAGGTCTTATCACTGAGCACTGCACCCTCCAAAGTAGAAATCGAAAACTCATATCTTAAGTAATATCTTCCATCTGCATCCTTTTCTAAATATTGTACGGATTGGATGGACCGACCCGGATGTTCTGCATCCGCATATTCAGTATAGTTGTATTCCGTTGGAAGCTCTGTTAAGTTCAAGTCTATTCTTGTGGTATTTAAGTAGGTTGCCAGCTTCTGCTGTGCCTCTACAGTATCATCAATCAAAAGGTTAGGATACTGACGGTTCTCCCAGTTAAAGATATCCGCGCTAGTCTTACCCGAAATGTTCATGTCATAGTTATAATATCCTTTTTTCTTTACCTCTTCCGGTTGATAGGTACCTTTTGCGGAGGATGCCAGCTTTAATACCTGATACAGATAGGTGGAGCTATCCACCGTCACTGTCTGGCCAGAGCCAGAATCAGAGGCCGCTTCTGGATAAGTCTTTGAATAGGTATAACCATTGTTGATGTATATATTCACATTCTGGTTCTCTTGGACAGTTGAAATATCTACATTGCCTTTGTCTGTTCCTTCCTTGGCATAAATCTTAACATACTTTACGTTTATCGGAATAGTGTAGGAACTGACATGATTATTCTTGCTATTTCTACTCCAATTTGTGGTTTCCAACCTTCCCTCAAAGGTTTTTCCGTCAACAGAAACTGCATAATATTTTGGCAAGGCTGTCCAGGAGCCATTTACTTCCAAGGTCAGCTTTCTTGTATTTCTGCTTGATGATACCCCCTGATCCTTTGCATTGATACTTTGAGGTGCACCATCCGAGATATTAAATAAATTATTGGCAACCAATACCGGATAACCAGACTCTAAGAAATTGATTAAGTCGCGTTTTTTATAGGAAGTCAAATCATTTCCACTAGTTCTCATTTGTGTGGTTCCGTATTTTTTTACCTCTAACCCCTTAGTACGGTCATCACTGGTATAGTCTCTTGCTAAAAGTCCATAGGTACTGTAGGCATCACCATTAATATAGGTTTTATCACCAATATGAC
Organism: Lachnospiraceae bacterium; assembly: GCA_045119215.1. GTDB lineage: Bacteria > Bacillota > Clostridia > Lachnospirales > Lachnospiraceae > RUG11237. The sequence continues at coordinate 5,821 of JBGVDD010000117.1, forward strand.
TGTACACCAGTCCTTTCATAGAAGGATCATTAAACAAGCGGTTTCCATTTTCCAAGTCTGTAATTTTGGTAGCATCTCCAGACTTATCGCTATAGAAACATCCAATTCTACTACCAATACAGATTAAGTCATAGTTATCATTAAGGTTTTCATTCTTTCCGATAAACTCCTGCATACTCTGGCTGGTGAAAACTACATCTGAATATCTGTCGTTATCTGCAAAGTACTTCATGTACTTATCAATGAATTCCTTCTGGCGTGTTGTTAAATATCCGTTTGGTGTGCTAATCTTATTTCCGTCTTTATCTGTTGCAAAGGTAAGACTAGAATCCAAAGAACTGCAATCCACGGATAAAGCATAATCACTTCCCACTTTCACAGTAAAATCACTGACACCGGATACTGATTTACTTCCCTTTGATGTTCCACTACTATATACAGTGATTTTATTCACATTGATTGGCACCTCACAGGAGGATGAATGCCAACCACCAGATGTACTGTAGCCTGTGATTTCAATTTTTTCACTCTCTTTGTCTGAGCCAGACTGGGTGTAGCTGTAATACTTTGGCAATTCTTTCCAGTTCTCCGGAACCTTGATTGTCATCTTTTTTTCTGTTCCCAGACCCTTCAATGCAAAATCAGGACCCGGCTCAATTTCCAAAACAGAAATTTTGTTCTTCTTGATTTCCACTGAATCTCCTGTATAGTTTAACAGGTACTGAATCACAATATCAGAACCGATTTCTGTATCTTCGATTTTTGGACGGTTATTTTCCAAAGCTGCATTTCTCTGGTTTTCCAGCTCAATTGCTTCTAATACCTGGGCAAATCCAGCCTTCAATACATCCTTTGTCATAGCTGCAGTGAAATCTCCGTTTGCCAGGTTGAAAGTGGCCGGATCTCCGTCCATCTCATCCTTAGAACGCTTTGCCATTACACTCTTCTTATATTTTTCCTGATGATAAGAGAAGAAATACAAGGCATCGTTGACATACTGTCCCTTTGTGGTGGCGAATTTACCTGTTCCGGTGCTTACCGTGTCTTTTACCTCATCTCCGGTGATGGTATAGCCATTCCACTTTGCTTGGTCTACTGCAAAGGTACTTGTACTATCGCTGGTAGAGGTAAACTCACCCACTTGTTCTGCCGCTGTTTTATAATCATCCTGTGCTAAGATATAAAGCATCTTTAATACCGGGTCAGAAGTTGCATTTTCAAGATATTTTGCTGCCATTGCAGCTGAATTTGTACCCTCACCTGTATCTACTACACCCACAATATCCATGAAGCTTCCAAATGCTTCCAAAATACTGGAATCTATCATCAGCTTAGCCGGATTCTGACTATCTAACACCTGATTCATCAAATCGAAGACATAGGCAGTCATATGTTCTGTTTCCTTATCTGTATTTTCCCGATAAGCATTTAAAACCCAAGGCGAAATAGATAGAAGTCCATTATCACTTGGTTCTGCCTTTGCATATTCATAAAATTGAAGAATTTCATTATTTTCTTCACCCTCTGAATTCGCTCGATACATCACAGGATTGGCAATATATACCAAATCATAGTCTGTCATGGTTACCGTTGCCACATCTCTCACCGAAATGCTATTCACAGTAACAATATCCTTTAATAAATCATTGGCAATTTCCTCATTGGTTAAGCCTAACACAGCCTTTTGGAACAGATGATTACTCTTGATTTCCGCATGGGCTTCAAATCGATACATCCATCCCTGACCTTCTAAGCCATTATCCCTTTGCGGATTTTCCATATCCTCACAGTCCTCAGGACAGTCCGGGTAGAATTCGAAGTATTCGTACACGTTGTTTTCATCTACCGTCTCTCCCTCTGGGATGTAGGTCAATTTTATGTATCTTCCCTCTATCTCCACATATGGCTGGTCTACAGGTGCCACCATAGGAGTTGGGGTTGGGGTAGCCGTTGCCTCTTGGGTTGGTGTAAGAGTAGGCTCCTTGGTTGGCTCCGTAGTTGGGGTTGGTGTAGGTTCTTCTTCCCCATCTTCTGTTTTGCCTTCCTCCGGTTCGCCCTCCTGGGGTGCTCCATCTTCCTGTACATCAGCCTCTGTCACATCCTTGGTGTTCTCAACTTCTTCGGCTGCCGGCTCAGTTATCTGAACTTCCTTGCCAGGCTCAGCGCTTTCCTCATCCCCTGTGACATTCTCAGCAGATTCATTCACTTGTTCTTCTGTAGCAGCAGTTCCCACATACACAGAAGTCTTTTCCATCTTCTTTAAAGATGCCTGCTGTGGTGTACTAGGAGTATCTTCTATAGGAGTTGGGGTGGCAACTACTACACCCTTATAGTGGGCTTTTCCTTTAGTTACCTTTTGAAAAGTACCACTAGTTAGCACACCATCTTCTCCGTCCTCTGTCTTCTTTAATGCGTATCCATTTCTTCCTTCTGGAATTTCATTCACATTATTGATAAAATCTGTACCCTTTTCTGTTGCCTTGTAAAAGGTCATAGGATAATTAGTAGCATCGGAGGAATCCATGCTAAGTAATCCCAAAGCATGCAGTCTCTTTGCCAATGCCTCAATATCACTGTTACTCATATTGGACAACATATTGTCAAATGGATCCTGTCCAATAAGCATTTTCATAATACTTACAGATTGTTCTTCCGGTAAGATTTCCAGAATCTTAAAGTTCTTGATATCTGTAGTCTTAATCTCACCGTTTTCTGTCTTATACTTACTTTCCACATTTTTGAACATTCCCTTTGCCTGTACATTCTGGTAGGAGGAATGTATCAGGTTCACAGCAACCACACCTACTAAAAGGGTGGCTACTGCAACCTTTATGGGAGTACGTAGTTTTTTCTTCTGATTTGAAATATTCTTCTGATGATTCCTTGAAATATTTCCACTGTCTTTCGGACTTTTCGTGGAAAATTTCGAAAATATCTTTTTCATCAACGTTACTCTCCTTCCTTAACATGATATATGGTAGCTGATTAATTTGCTACACTAAGGTCCTTACGTCCATATAACTCTGTTCCGTTTAGTTGTAAAAATACACTGAACTGTTTTGTCTTGACACTGCTACCAATACTTACATGTACTCCATCCTCTGCCACGTACACATTGGAGTTTTGCATACTAGGATTGGTGTAAGTATGAAGGTCACCTGCATCTGCCTTTAGTCCTGTAATCTTGTATTCAAGAACTACACCTGCATTTTTCTTGATGGTGCCGGCACCGCTTAAGTTAACGCCTACCACAGGTATGCTGACAGTCACAGGAACCGGCTGACTAATATTTACAGAACCCGAATTACTGGTGATATTTGCAATAATCTTAATGCTATATGCCTTTTCATAGTTAATGCTCTTAGCAATATTCAACATTCCCGCATTAGAGACCGAAATCTTTCCAGAATCAGACAACAGCTTGGTATCACTATTTGTCATATCTAACTTCCATTGTACTATCAAATCTGAATTGGTTAGGTTGTTTCCTAATACCTTTTCTTGTAAATCTACTGTCTCATTTCTATTTGCCACAAGGTCGCTGGTGTAATCTACTCCTGCCTGGGATACGGTAAACTTATAATCTGCACTGACCGAAGAATCAAATTTGCTGGTCACATGTATGGTATATTCATTTCCTACTGTTCCAGCTGCCAGATTAATAATACCTGAATCAGACAAAACTTTACATCCGCTGGCATCGTTCTTTGGACCTCCCAATACTTGATAATCTACCTGGCTTACCGCTCTTTGCAGTTCTGCCGGAAGACTACTCATGTCCGTCACATTGGCCTGTGCCTGTGCCTTTACCTGGAAAAGACTATTTGCTTTCTGGGTATTTCCGTCTGGGGTGGCATACAAGCTGATAGAAGTTACTTTCAGAATGGTTGCCTTCAGTCTCTGTGATGCCACCTCATTTTTTGTTGCAATAGAAGTAGCTTGTACAAACACCTCCCCTACCTTACAATTCTTGGGCACAGTGATGTTTCCACTATTGTCAATCCAGTCTAATTCATTGCCAGCTTCATCGTACAATTTCCAGGATACGGTCTGGGATGGAATTCCACTTCCCTTTACCTTTGCCCTTGCACGATAAGTATTTCCTGGCAAAAGGAAGGTACTGTTTAAACTAACCTCCACATCTTTCACTGCCGAATAATCTTCACCGGGATTAAAAATCACACCGTTATCTCCAGTAGCAATATAAATATTATTTCTCATAGCCACCGTTTTATTGGAAGTAAAGCTGCCTCCCTTATCTGTGATTTCAATTGCTATTTCTACCTGCTGCTTTTTATTGGCAGCTGAGGTAGCCACTGCTATACTGGTTGCTTTTGGAGTGGCACTAGGGTTTGGAGTAGCACTGACATAACCGGTAGGTGCTGCCTTGCTCTCCCCTTTCTGCAACAGCTTAAAATCTGTCACATTTTCTGCCACTACTTCGCTTTTGTCTATGGAACCAAAATCGGTAATCTCCGTTCCAGTAGAAGACAAATAGTAGATTTTCTGATCTGCAATATCATATACAAAATATTCAAACAATCTGGTAGTTCCATCGGAGTCAAGATTGTAGATAGTCAAAACTTTCCTGTCTGCATCTTCTCTACAGGTAACTCCTTTATTAGCATCGATGACTCTGTTCTCTATGGTAGATACCGCAAGCTGAGCTCTCTCCTGCTTGCGAATCTCATCATGGGAACTACCAAACAGCTTGGTACCGGTTACCATAAAGGAGGTTACCGTGACGATAACAATACTGATAATCGCAACTGCAACAATCATTTCTATTAAAGATAAACCTTTGTTATTCTTTATATTTTTTTTGTATTTCATTCTAGCTTCCCCCTTTCTTTATTTTTTGGTGCCATTAATATAAATATCTGTCTTACCGGTAATCTTACTTATGGTAATGTACATACCACTACCCACAGGATTAGAGGTATTAGAAACGTATATTTTCTTCAAATACTTTCCACCCACAGTATCTGGTAATAAACCTCCGGTGGCTCTGTCAAAGCACACATACCCTGGATTACTGGTATCTACCAGCTGGCTTGTGCCATCGGAATACTCCAATGCCACACTAATTTTGTTATTTCCAATCTTTTCCGACTCCATTCCGGCAATATCTGCATCTGTGCTATCTACATAATGTAGTACACACCCTGTACCATCTTTAGTAATTTTCAATTTCACATCTCTATTTTCCAATGCTTTTGTAGTAGTATAACTCTGGGTTTTCATCAAAGCACTGTTCATTTTCTTAAGTGTACTCTTTACATTGCTGCTGTAGAGATACCCTATACCTACTACCACAGTACTGGTCACAATGGAAAGAATGGCAATGACAATAATAAGCTCTATCAGCGAGAAGCCTTTGTTGTTATGTTTTCTCTTCATACTGCTTCCCCCTTATTCCTTAGACCAATTTTCATAGCTTACCAATCCGGCAATATCAACCTTATTCTCTCCATCGCCCTGATCTGATTTACTGGTTACATCCATTCCACTATAGAATAAATCCTTCACTGCAATATATTTCTCTTTTGTTTCACTTCCAATTGTAATTGTAAATGGATTGGAGATATTTAACACTCGTCTTACATCCTCTGCATTATATTCAATATCTCCGTCGCTCTTCAGATAAATGGTTCCACCACAGACAATAGTTCCCTTAAATGCTCTATCCACCTGCACATCTCCGGTGGCAATCAAAAGAGAAGTCTCTGGCTTAACCCCTGCGTCCACATCACAGATATTTTGTCCTTTATTGTTAACAATCAATGCCTTTACATTCTGCTCTGTATTTACAAATTCTTTCTTCTGACCTACTGGACAAATTTTATTTAAAAGGTCTACATTAATCAGATTTTCAAAAACGGCATTTTCTTTCAACTGTTTTTCCTTAGTAACACCATCTGCATCCGTATAAGTAATCTTTTCACCCACTACAGAATTTGCCAATAGATTCAAACAATATCCTGTATATGCTTTCTGGTAAAAATCTATCTCATTCTCTAAGATTTGAATTTCCCCTGTGGCCTTGTCGGTAGAAAGGGTACTCTCCACCAATTCATAGCTTACCTCTTTTGTTTTATCATCCTCTACTTTACGAAGCACATTACCTGCTACATTAAAGTTATTGATTCCTACTGCTCCATTTTCATCCACCGGAACATCCAGCTTAGACAGATAAATATTTAGATAATCCTTAATGTGCTTGCTGTCTTCCTTAAAATAATCCCGGAAAAACTTAGAGGCATCTTCCTGGGAATTAAAGGTCATATAGTAGTAAACATAAGTATCTGTACTTCCTCCACCTACTGGTACATAACGCTTAATAAAGGAAGCATTGTAATCCTGTGCAAGATTTCCTGTCTTTTCCTTATTCCCTACACCTGGAGTAGTGCTGGGAGCTGGGGTTACATTTTCCTTCTTCTTGGAATCCTTGCCCCAGTACACTTCCACTGCTACTTTTTTATTATCCACATTTTTATTAGTACAGTATTTATCAAAATTTTCTACCCTGTCACTTTCCAGCCATTTGTAGCCAAGCTTATTCTCATAACCTTCCAGCTTTGACTGCAATACTGGGTTAGTTCCCAACACTTGCTTGAAGCTTCCAGTTTCTTCCTGAATATATCCGATTAAGTCAGCAGGTACCAGGTATGCAATCTGTGCCACTTTAGCTGTGACAGATTCTCCCATCATAATATCTCTGTTGTGATAAGCCCCAATCGTTGCATAAGGAGTGATATCTGCACTGTTCTTTCCACTGCGCACAAAGGTTCCGATATAAGCATTTCCAGGAAGGAACAATCGACTCAGTCCCTTCATAGATAGCTGGGCTCTGGTACCATTGATGACAATAGAACTGCTTTCTGATGCCATTCCAGCATGCTTTCCCTCATCATCCTTCTTTGTACTGGTTTCTCCAAATCCAATATACTGGCTCCTAGATGCTTTTGAATTTTCATCTCCCAAATTCAAGGTACTTTGGTCTCCCAAAAGAGTAGCATCATCCTTTACGTAGGAAGTTCCCAAAAGATTCATCTCTCCACCATTGTCCACCACGATATCTGTAGTCCAAAGACTACAATCCTCATCTACCTTTACTTGAGATTTCCCTCCATCTGCAGACATGGTTCCGTCGGTAACAATCAATTCCGAATTCTGGAATGAAATCACTGAATTGTTTTTTGCAAAGATTCCATCCTTCCCTCCAAAGACACAGCCGGAAACTTTGGTGCTCTTGGCATCTTTGCTCTGAATTTTATCATTGGCAATAAGACTATAGTTTACCAACTGTGGAATGGTCACCGCAGTATCAAAAGAAATCTGTGGTACCCCTACTCGGATATCTGTCTGAATTTTGGTGACATATCCCTTTTTGTCTCGATAACAGACATAGATATTCTTTAATGTCACACTATCCTTGCTGGCAGCTATGGTAGCATCCTTTCCATTTGACACCTCTACGGTAGCTCCCGGTGTGGTCTTAATATCAGCTGTAAGCACTTCTGACGGAACCAATGCTCTGATTTTGTCAATATCATACTCTCTGTCATTATTTCCCTTCTGTAGCCCACCTGTAAATTCCTTTACATAGGTATAGACAAAACCGTCACTACGTTCCTCCTGAGTTTTGTACTTTTGATTGTTATAATTTTGCATAATCTCCATATATGCCACATCGGTGGCATCGGAGGCTTGTTTTTCCAATCCTGCTTTAATTTCTTCCAGAACCCCTTCCGCAGAATAGAAGTTATTTTTGGAATTGGCATCGTTTGCCTTCATATGAAAGTTGGCAAGACACATATATAGTGACATTACCACCAAAATCCCCATCATTGCCATAATCACAACCACAAGAACAATGGCCGCACCCTGGTTGTTGGAGAACATATTCTTTTTGTTGATTTGCTTTGATTTTGTTTTACTGCTCATCATATATTATCCTCACTTTACTTTGTTACACCATGTTCACTATCCAAGGTTGTCAATGGACTTACCCCGCTAAAGTTGGCATCATAAGCTCCGCTGGCATATACCTCAACCTTTGTAGTATAGATATGTATATCATCATTGTTAGCATCAGTTACATCTGCCACATAGGTATAAAACCGATCTCCTGTAGCGTTTTGCTTTCCCCCAGCATAACTACGTTCAAAAATACCCTGTGTCGCCACCTTGGCAGGGGAAAGCTTATTGTCCACCAAATCTTTTAAATCATATCCAATATTAGTACGGATTCTGGTAGGATTATTGTCACTTCCCGCCTGGTCATTTAATGTAATTTTCATTTTATATGCTTTTTCATACTGGGAAAGCACAACACTTTCCACGTTATTTTGCTTTATAAGGTAAATATTTACCGGAATATTTTCCGGATTGTTTACTACAATATTGTCCCTTATATCCATAGAGTTTTTGGACTCGTAATGTGGATTAAACAGAATATAAACATTGCGAAGTGGTTTCATATCCTCTGGCTTTGTAGCTTTATTATTAAATAATTCGTAATCCACATCTTCATAGTAACGGTTTCCAATATTTGCCGGGGTATAAACCTTACCATCAATTACATACTTTTCCGGAAGTTGTACCCTGTACTTTGCTTTTACCACTGTAACTCTGTCTGTCTTATTGGTATTTGAAAAATCCTCTGTTCCAATATCTATAATGATAGAACGCGTTGCCCTACTCTCTACATCAGATGCATTTAAATTATATCCGGAGATTACAGTCCTATTGGCTAGTTCTGCGCAAAGATTCCCCATGGTATCTTCACTTTCCGTATATAATCCATCCTGCTCCTTATCATAAGAAGATAAGTCTACGTATCCTACAGAGTTTTTATACTTTACTGCATCTGCCGGCGCGGTGGTAATATCCCCATAATACTTGCTGGCATCTAAAGTTACTTTCACATCATAAGTCTTTCCATCATATTCTAATCCCTTGATTCCGTAGTAATACACATTGCTGGCATGCTTGGTAATCCCTGTGGTTCCTGCATTCACTGCGGTATTTGCTTCCGAAGCATTTTCATTGATAAAAAGTTCACTATGTGCACACTTTGTTGTATCGGCCACGTCGTACATTCCATTTGGAAGTACCGTCAAATCATTGGTATTTGAGCCATCCAATTCCCTTGCCACCGATTCAAAACTTTCATTGGAGATTGCTTCCATCACCGACTGGGCAACCGCTGTCTGATTCATAATCTTGTCCGATCTGTTGTTTACCCTCATAGAAGTCACGATACCGTTTAAAATTGGCGCAACGATAATCGCCACAATGGCCACTGCAACTAAGATTTCCACAAGGGTAAAACCATGATCGTTATTATATTTTTTATACTTACTATATCTCTTCATATTAACCTCCCTTGCTAACGTCTTTGCAACAGTTTAGTCCATGGCTAAACTATTACATGTCTATTGCAACTTTACCCAAAGCAGCCTGTGCTTTGGGTAAATAAATCTTTACTACAATTTACTATCGAACAGAACGGAATGGATTGCTGGTTCCTACAGAAACACCATTGATATCCGGTGTTTCATATACTTTGTCTGTTCCCTGCATATAGTAGAAGTTAGAAGTCATAGTACCTGAAAGCAATCCGGTTTCTTCATTATAAGTAACAGACACTTCCTCAATACTCTTCTTATCTACATCCCCTGCCATTGCAGTAATTAACTGTTTAAATGATACATAGTTTACGTCGAAAGCAGTAGAGATAGGAAGATAATAAAGCTTTACATCTGTGTAAGCACTTGCATCTGATAATACTGCTCCATCTGTAGTAGCTGCGTCAGCCCCATCTGCTGCTTCTGTCTCGGCTGCCTGAGCATCTGTTGCTGTATTTGTCACATTTCCGGCTAACATTTCATCAACATTAATGGTATCTGGAATTGGATAAGCAGCTTCATAAGCAACTGCACTTGGCATACCAAGAGCACTGGCATAATACTCACCTAAGCTTCCCTCTAATCCATTGATGTAAAGGATGTCATCTTCTTCCTTCATATCTGCCGGAAATTCATCCTTAATTTCCTGATTTTCTTCCTTAAACTTTTCTGTATCTGCAAGATACTGTTCTCTGTTCTTGTCTAAATCTTTTAATTTTACAATTACATCATTTAAAATCTGATTTTCCTGTTTTAAAGCTTCCGTCTTTTCCTGAAGATTCAAGAAGATAAAGAAGTACACTGCAAGCAAAGCTAAGACGCCTGCAACAACCAATAAAATATTACGATCTCTCTTTGAAAAATTCATCTTAATCTCCTCCCCTTACTACTGTGCACTTACTGTTGGTGTTACAGTTGCATCTGCGTTCTCTGTAACTGCCGCTGTTACGGTGGCTTCCGGTGTTATGGTAGCTTCCGCTGTTTCGGTTACACCTGGTGTCACTGTGACATCTGCCATCTGAGTAGCTTCTGGTGTCAAAGTAACGTCTGCTGCTACAGTAGGTTCTACGGTAGGCTCTACCACATCTGCCACATCTTCAGTATCTTCCATACCGATAGCATCTAATTCCATCTGTTCTTTGTCTTTATACACGCCATCAACGGTAAGATTAACTTCTCTTACTCCTGTTTCAGACTTGCTGTCTGCAATTGATTCCACACGAATATCTTCTACGCTATTGAAGGTTCTAAACTGTGCAATTACCTTTGCTGCTTCTTTTTTATTATTTACGCTTAAACCAATATTAAAGTTCTCTCTATTAGATGTTAAGCTTGTAATCTTCACAGAAGAAGGCATCTTCTTTTCCATTTCCTGGATGAAGTCAACCAACTCATTGTTGTGTGTCCAAGTATAATCTTCAATTGTAGTTAAGTAATCGTTTTCAGCCTTTGTTTCAACGTATTCATTGTAAATTGGCTCAATAGAACGTAAGCTTTCTACTAAAGTCTTGTCATGAGAATTGGTCTGTTTCTCAATGGTGTATGGAATTGCGGATGCTGCAATAAGCACTACTGAAATACCCATACAAATTGCAAATCCTGCCACTGGAAGCACGTTCTTATCAATTCCTGCCACAGTTGAGGAAGATTTTTTCTTCTTCACTTCATAAAGGTTAATAGGTGCCATAGCTGCACCGATGTTTTCGATGTATTCTCCAAAGGTTGCATCCTTAAAGAATCTGTCGATATGTAATCCGGTAATCTTAGAAAGCACAGTAACCTTGCTTCCTATAGAGTTTGTCATTAATTTAGAAAGTCCAGAGAACTCTCCACCTGCACCGGTCAAATAAATCTTTGAAATCGGTGTCTTTGGATATCTGGAATTATAGAAATCCAACATACGGATGGTCTGGCTGATTAATGGCTCAAAAGCCTCCGTAACTGCTGTTTTTGCATCCAACAATTCTTTACTGATTTCAACGGTATCCTCTGTCTCAATCTCTTCTTCCATATCAGAGAACTGATCCTGCAAGCTAAGACGGATACAAGTTTTTCTGTGAGCCAGAGTCTGCGCCTGCTCATAACTTAACTTTGGTCCAAAGGCTTTATTATTCTGAATCTCCACAATCGCATCATCTACACCGTAAGGAATGGTACGTGATAAGAGTACGGAATCATTCTGAATCACCATCATGAGGGAGGTTTTCTCTCCCACCTTCATAACTAAATTGGCACCGGATGCACATTCAGCCTTAGCCACCTGATATACAGAGTTACCTGCATAGTCCACTGCTACGATTTCTAAATCACAAAGGTCTGCTAACTGTGCATAACCATCAAACAAAGACTTCGGTGCGGCCAATACCTGAATCTTATATCTTTTTCCCTGCTCATCTTCCTCTGTTCCAAGGATATTATGGGAAATCTGATAATTCGACAAATCGATTGGGAAGTAATCTGCTGCGTTTGCCATTACCATAGGTCCAATTCTATTTGCCTTTACATATGGAAGCTTTACTTCTCTGGTAGCAATCTTGGTAGACTGAACAGTAAACACAACATACTTGGTACGCATGTTCTTGTCGATAATCATGTTGCGAAGACTGGTTGCAAAGGACTTAATATCTCCTTGCAAAACACCATCTGCCACAACACCATCTGGTGTCTTCATGGAAAAACTCTGATAAATTCTTGGGTTTTTGGAGCGGTAATCCATAAGACATACTCTTGTGATGGTTCCGCCGACTTTGATACTTAATACTTTCGAAATCATATTATCTCTCCCTATCTTGATATATTGTATAATATATTTACAAAACGGCCAATGCTAATAGTATAGCATTTTGCACATGGCTCAAGGGAAATCTTAAGCCATCTGAAAAACACTATACTGGACCGTTTTATTTTCAAATTTATTTACCTAATGCAGTAGCGAAATACCACTGAATCATTTCATTTCCAAATAATGCACTGACCATTATCCCGATGGATAAGTATGGTCCTAATGCCAGTACGTTCTCTGCCCCACTGATTCTCATACGAATCACATGGCACACAGAGCCAACGATACAACCAATTACAAAAGAAAGCAAAATAAGCTTCCATCCTAGCAATAATCCTGCTGCTGCCATCAGCTTCATATCTCCTCCTCCAAAACCTCTGCCCTGGGTAATAAGTATGACAATGGCAATAAATCCACTGACTGCAAAAAAACCTATCACATAAGACAGCCAGTTTTCATAGTCTGCTGCCACCTGCACCAGACCTAATACAAAAATAAACACATTAATTCCAAAAGGAATCTCATAGGTACGCCAGTCAATGACGCTTAGTACAATCAGGGCTGAGCCTAAAAAACAATACAAAAAGCTCTTCACCTGAAATCCACACACAAAAAACACAAGCATATACAATATCCCGTTGGCAAATTCTACCAAAGGATACTGTATAGGTATGTGTGTTTTACACTTCCGGCACTTCCCACCCAGGCAAAGGTAGCTGAAAAGTGGCACTAAATCGTACCATTTCAGCTGATACCCACATTGCATACAATGAGAGCGTTCCTTTGCTATACTCTGTTTCTCCGGAATCCTATAAATACATACATTCAAAAAGCTTCCAAAGATAATACCATATAAAAATATAATACCATAAAGTATAAACTGGCTGGTCATAGGGGTGTTCCTTTCGTGTTTTAATTTTTTGTAACGTTACCGTTTACTATCGGTGTATGTAATATTACATGCCGGGGAGCCATCATTGGCAAATGTAATTTCAATTTTCTGATAAGCTTTACTTACCAATTGAGTCTTGTCAAAGTCTGTACCCAGTACTTTTTTCAAATAAGTCTCTAAATGGGTCTTATTGGCTCCCACACCTGTTGCTGTAACTACTACATTTTTATTTTGAGCAAGCGTAATGACATAAATACCCTCTTCCAGATCTTCTTCTTCGTCATTTACCAGCACGTCACAGGCTTTACGTATTTCATCCGCCATTCTTTGGTCACGTGCCTGTCTTGACTTTTCCACATACTTAATGTACTGTGGTGCAAGTAACGCAATCAGCACTGCCATGATTGCCACAACGATAATCAATTCAATTAATGAAAATCCTTTGTTCTTATATTCCACCATGCCTACTCCTAGTCATTCATATACATTTTTTACGATGTAGATGGGGTTGAGCTCGCCGGTTTAATTACTGTTACTGTTGGAAGTCCATTAGTAAAAGTACACTTAATAGTTACCGATTTTCCACTATACTGTTTTGACTTCAAGTAAATATCAGCGTAGTCGGCATCTATATTTTTCAATTCATTTGTTGCATCAGTTGCATCTGCTCCCGAAACGGATGTTTTCGTATTTTTTGAAGTTGAAACAGTAATTGTAAAATCCCCATCTACCGTTGTGTCAGGGTCTGCCACCATTGTTTCCGCTGCCGACTTTAATGCATCAATATTGTCCTCATCTGCTGAAATCCTTGATTTCTCCACATACTTGATGTACTGTGGTGCCAAAATACCAATTAAAATAGCCATAATAGCTACTACAATGATAAGTTCTACTAATGAGAACCCTTTGTTGTTTGAAAATCTCTTCTTCATATTGCTCTCTCCTTTTACCTTTTAAAAATTATAGTTTTTTGATATATAACAAATCGTCCCCCTATTGACGAATTATTACCCAATGGAATCCCCTTATATTTATACTCTTCCTATAAGTTGTCTAATCCATCATACATGGTCATCATTGGTGCTAAGACTGCTCCGATAATAGTTCCTACAATAGCCGCCAACACAATGATAATCAGCGGTTCCAAAGCTGCCATCATGGATGCTGTGGCAATTTCCACTTCTTCCTCGTAGTAGTCTGCCAGCTTTCCAAGCATTTCTTCCATATTACCGGATTCCTCACCGATTCTGGTCATATGATACACCATGGGTGGGAAGAGTCCGCATTCCCTTAACGGTGTGGATAAAGGCACACCTGCGATAATAGCATCTTTGGCGTTTATCAACGCTTCTTTAAAATAATAGTTGGTCATGGTTCCTGCGGTGATATCCACTGCTTCCACCAGGGAAATACCTGCCGCTACCATAGTAGATAAGGTTCTTGCTAAATTTGCTGATGCAGACTTGATAGTCAATGGTCCAATTAGTGGCACCTTCAATGCAATCTTTGCTAAGATTCCCTCACCTCTTGGGGTGGACTTAAACCACTTAAATGCAAATACTAATACGATAATCCCCAAAATTACCACATACCAAAAGTTCTGAATAAAGTTGCTGGCTGCTACAACTGCCAAAGTAATTCCTGGCATTTCCACATCCAAATCTTCAAACATTCCCATAAAGTTTGGCACTACAAATTTCAGCATAATGATAACCACCGCAACTGCCACGATACATACCATAGTGGGATAAATACTTGCTTTCTTAATCAATCCCTTTAATTTTGCCTGACGTTCAAACTGAACTGCCAGTCGTTCGTAGGCCACATCCAAGCTACCGGATGCCTCACCG
>JBGVDD010000118.1:0-5543 GCA_045119215.1 Lachnospiraceae bacterium
CATGCATATACTGTAAACTGCATGGCAGGTGCATTAAATGCCAGCACGCATTCTGCTTTCGAAAAAATGTCCGCAACTGTTCCACTTTCCTTCGTAAACTTTTCTGTTTCGTAGTCCTCTCTGACATACGCCTTTACTACACGAATGGCAGACACATTTTCCTGAACACTTCCGTTGAGACTGTCATACTTCTTAAATCCTACAGTAAAGTGTTTGGTGGCTCCCCGGATAATCAGCATCAGCACAGTACCTAAGAGAATTACCGCGATTAGATATATGGTTGCCAATTTTGCATTAATCACAAAGGCCATCACCATGGCACAGATTAAACTGGCCGGGGCTCTGGTACACATTCTAAGAACCATCTGATATGCATTCTGTACATTTGTCACATCAGTAGTTAACCTTGTAATTAGTCCTGCCGTACTGTATTTATCAATATTGGCAAAAGAGAATTGTTGAATATTCTCATACATTGCCTTTCTTAGATTTCTGGCAAGTCCTGCCGAAGCATTGGCGCCATACTTTCCTCCCATAATACCTGCAAACAAACCAATGCCCCCCGCCACAGTCATAAAGGCACCCATGATACAGATATGACGGATATTTCCCCCCACTACCTGAATTCCATTATCTATGATGGAAGCCATCATTAAGGGTATCATGGTTTCCATCACAACTTCTAACAGCATAAACACTGGTGTTAAAATAGAAGACTTTTTAAATTCTTTAATTTGTGATCCTAATGTTTTTAACATTTATTTTCACTCCTTATACAATATTTCTTTTGATTTTACTCAATATTTTCAAAAAAATTTCTCTTTCTTCTTCTGAAATATCTTTTTGCATCTGAAATTCCAGTTCCCTTATTTTTCCATTCATTACTTCCTGAATATGGATTGCTTTTTTTGTCAGTACCAGTTTTTTCAATCTTGCATCTCTTTCAACGCTTTCCCTGACAATCAAACCATCCCGCTCTAATAATTGAATCACCTGAGTGACACTGGAACGACGAATATCAAATTCATCCTCAATATCTTTTTGAAACACCTCCCTACTTTTGCTTTCCTCCCAGATGTACTTAAGAACCCTGCCCTGGGTATCCGTAATCCCCAAAGATTCAGCTGCCGAGCGCATTTTTCTTTTTATCCGGTTGGACAGTACTATAATTTCCTTTCCTATGTATTTTTCCATAAGTATCCGCCCCTTTTGTTTTGTTAGTTTCCTAACATTATTTTACTCAAAAAAAATCCCCTGTCAAGAGGGATTTTTCTATCTTCTATATTATATACTTATCAAAAAATTCATGTTTTTTTTGTTCAAAAGCAACCATCAGAAGATGGCTGCTTTTCCCCTACGGTCTCTCCAGATTACTCTGCAAGAAAACCGGCAATATGGTTTACATAGTCTGAACAATTGTTTTCTTCGGTGTGAATATCCAACACAAATGGATTATGTATGTCACAACTTAAGATTCCCAAGAGTGACTTAGCATCTAAATAAGTTCTGTTATTGCTGATTAAGTCAACATCAAATGGTGCATCTGATGTCACTGTAACGAACTCCTTGATTTTTTCCACTGTGTTCAATAATACTTTTACCTGCATAATACTTACTCCTTTTTTATCATTTCTTCCTCTCACATAGCCACAAAAAAGTGCAAACTGAATCAGATTGCACTAGTTATAGCTATTCCCACTAAAATAGTATAAACCATTATTTTTTCTTTTGCAAATAGAAAATTTCTAATTTTTACCAAAAATTTCTACAATTTTCACAATTCACACAATTTACAGATAGTTACAAATGGTTCCTGACTATTCTTCAAGAATTTTCAAAATTTTGTCTCTCTTAAGATTCTGTCCAATTACGATAAACACCTGCTGGCCCTTTTGCAAAGGATTCAAATAAAAATCTGTGGGTGTGGCGTTCACCTCCACCCAATTTCCATCTTTACTATGAAAAAATCCCTTGATTCTGGATACTTTTCCGCATTCCGAAGCAGCAAATATTTTTTCTATGGCATTTTTGATATGTTCCTCTGTCACCTTTAAGTTCATAAAGGTAAGTGTATCATAAACATCATGTGTATCAAACCACAATTTCTCCAATTCCACAGATTTTTTTCCACAATTCATCAATGCCTGATAATCTTCTGTAGTAAATTCATTTATATTCTTGCAAAGAATATCAACTTCCGGATTTTTCTCACAGGGAACCCGCTCCATATTCCTGTTAAGATGAGCTATGGTTTTTTCTATCCGCTCACTGCTTGCAATATCTGTTTTACTTAACAATACTTTTCCCGCCTTGGCAACCTGTGCAGTCAACAAATATTCTGATTCTTTGGACATCTCTTCACTTAAATTTGCATCCACAACGGCTATCACACTGCCAATTTCATACCACTGATCTACCGGACTTTCATACAACACATCAAAAAATTCATCTACATCATAAATTCCCGATGGCTCTACTACGATACGCTGAACTCCCTCCATTGCCATGGCAATCAGTTTGCTCTTAAATCTCCGCTTCCATTCTGTGGTATTTCCCCCTGCAATCTGTTCAATATCGCATAGATCACCTTCTAATTCCTGCAGCAACATCATATCCACGTTCACAGCTCCAAAATCATTTTGGATAATACCTACTTTTGTCCCTTCACTGATTAAATGTTTGACATATCTCTTTACAAATGTAGTCTTTCCACTACCCAAAAATCCAGTAATTAAATCAATTTTTATCATTTTGCAATACCTCTTTGCTTTTTCAATATACTCATAAATCCCATTTTTCTTATCCTTATAAACTGTTATTTTTTTCTTTCCACGGACGTTCCTTGTTCGTCCATCCCATTTCTGTCCAATACTTTACATCCGGCTCACACCAGCCAAATTTTGATTGAATCATCCGCATTATATAAAAGAATCCTTTTGTTTTAATACCAGGTTTAACCTTGCCATTCCTATTGATAATCTTTCTTGAAATTTTGGTCACTTTTTTTTCAATATACTGTTTTTTTTCAGGTGTTACACCATCCCAATTTACAGCCTGAACAGCTATCCCGATTTTATAAATTTTTGGAATACCCCAAAAGAATAGGCTATCTTCCATATCTTTATTTGTGGTTCTCATGCCAGCACCTGCGGCTGTGGAAATACATACAGCCTGTTTTCTAAACATGGACGGATTTGGTCTATGAACCATCCATCTATGCCCTTGATGATCCAGGAAGTTTTTCATTGGAGCCGACACATGATATACATAGACCGGACTTGTCAAAATGATTAAATCAGCCTCATCCAATGCATTTAATAATTTTTGTTGGGAATTATAATGAGGACATTTTTGAGCACAAACACTGAAACATTGTGAACATCCTATACAATAATCCGAAAAATCCCTTGGGAGAAAAAACTCTGTTATATTTTCACTGATTTTTTCAGCCAGCATTCTTCCTATGTGATATGTTGAACCCTTATGGTTTTGACCGTTTATCAATACTATTTTCATTTTTTTCACCACCAACTTAAAGTTTTTATTTACTTTACCACTTGCCTTACACTTATAAACTGGAATTTAGCATTTGTTCAGAAATTTTTGTAATTGTTCTACAAACTGTCCTATATGCAATCCATCAACAAAAGAATGATGTGCCTGTACAGAAATTGGAATCATAACTTTTCCATCCTTTTCATAGTATTTTCCCCAATCAAAAAGAGGTGTTGCATTATCTTTTTTTCCAGAGTTTGTATGTGATATATGAGTGTATGTAACCCAAGGCATAGGCGAACATTGGAAAACATCATTTCCTAATGGTCCTGTAAAATATTCTTTCTGTTCATCTGCTGTTTTTGATGCCAATTCACAGTATTCCTTCAAATCATCTATCATTGGAACATTTACTACCTTAAATAAATTGGTTTTCTTATTCAAATAAGTAAAGGCGGTATCTATTCTATCATAAAGAACCACTTGTCCGTCTACAAAACGATAACGAAAGGCTTCTATTTTGTTTGCACACTTGCAAACTGCATATACCATAGCCAATGTAAACGATAATCCATGTTGCTTGACCATACGCTTAAAATTTGTAATATCTGCTTCGAATGTTACACAAAAAGCAGGTTCAACACTGTTTCTAAAAACCATGCAGTGCATTGACCTTTCCCATGTTTTTTCATCTATTATCTGATACGAATTAGCCATATTTTTATTCCTCCACAAATTCAAAGTTATCTAATTCTGTATAACCATCTTCTTGCCCTTCGGACAAGAAGCATCCCTCGCTCAAAGAGCTCGGTCAATATCAACTTGCCAAATATGTAAAAAATTTTGCATTTTTTATTATACCCTAAAAGGGAGTTCAAGTACATACTCAAACTCCCTTTAGCACCAATAAGCCGTAACAGTTTAGCCATAGGCTAAACTGTTACGAAATCGGGCAATGCTTACGCATGCAAAATTGCCCGATTTTTGTTAAATGCACATTTTTGCACGGTCAGCGCAGTAAATGCGCAGACCTGCCTGAACTGTTACAATAAGCCTTAATAATAATCAGATACCTTCTAGAAATTTCCTCCGTTCCAGCCCCAATGAGACACCGCCTCATACTTTACATACACATGATCCGGAGCAATAGAAAGCACTTGTTGAAAGATATCACAAATCTGTGCTGTCAGCTTTTCGAAGGCTGCTTTATTTTCTGCTCCAAATATACTTACTTCTACAAATGCTATTGGTTCTGTATTATCACCTCTGAAATATAATGTATATTCCGGTTCCAGACCCACCATAAGCCAATTTTCACTCTTGCCTGGAATGGCTGTGATAGCCTCTCCCAACATAGTTTTAACCTGTGTTTCCTGTTCCTTAGTAATTGCTTTGCTGATTTTTGCGTTAATAAATGGCATAATCATTCTCCTCCCTTTTTATTGTCTCATATGCAACACTAGATTAGTCAAAGTTTTTCCTTATTATAATATCATTTCACAATCTTATTAGCAAGCATAATAGCATGCTCCTTTCCCATTACATCTAATGTGCAATTACTGCTATGCTGTCTTTTTTAATTCATACTCTGATGAAAACTGCTTATTTGTTCTGTAAATCAGCATCGCTACAATTGTCACTATCACAATAACCGCAATGAGACCAGGAACAAATCCATTTCCAAGACTTCCTGTAGTAGCCAATGTACCTATCTGATAAACCAGGAAAGCTACCACATAACCTGTTCCTAACTGAAGACAAATACCAGACCACAGCCACTTTTTGCTCTGCATTTCTGAGTTCATAGCACCAAGTGCTGCAAAACAAGGAGGTGTGAAAAGATTAAGCATAAGATATGCAAGTGCAGCCACTTTCGTAATTGCCATTGCGGACGCAACCAGATTTCCATCTCCAACTAATGCCAGCTCCTCTGTGTCAATGAAAGCACTTAATCCATAGCAGACTGCCAGAGTACCTACCACATTTTCCTTGGCAATAAAACCTGTTACAGCCGCCGCCGCCAGCTGCCATGCTGCAATACCAACAAT
>JBGVDD010000119.1:0-2351 GCA_045119215.1 Lachnospiraceae bacterium
ACCATTACTGGAAAGAATGCAAGCTTCACAAATACGAAAAGCAGTCTTTCCAGCGGCTCATATCGTTTGAAAAGTGTATTTACAGTTACTATGTCAGACGGACAAACAGAAACAGTTACTGTGTACAGTGATACAAAAACGGTATGACAGAAAAAGGTATTGAAGCAAAAAGAAGTATAATGAAAAAGGAGAGATGTTTTATGAAGTTAAAGAAAGTTTTAGGAAAAGTGGGAACATGGGAGCCATAAATGCATGTAGAATATTAAACAAGACCATAAAAACAAGGAAATGCTAACTATAATTTTATGCCAAAACTTACATATTGCAGATGGTTTGATATAGTTTTAGCAAGGTTGTAGTTAGCATTTCTTTGCATATGAGCAGGAGGAGAGAAAATGCGTAAAAGGTTATACAATATCTCAAAAATTATAAGTATGTGCTGCATTGTCACTGTGTTAGGAAGCGGTTGTGCTTCATTAGAAAAGGAAAGTGATACTGCAGAAACAAGTGAACAGAGTGGAAGCGTGGCATATGAAGGTGTCATGCCAAATGAATTGCCAGAGCAAATAAATGCAGAACTGCAAGAGAACATAACGTTAGATGGCTATTTGGATGTTTCGAATGAATTAACAGAGTATAAGGTAAAGAAAATAAATTTAACACGTCATATTTTAGAGACAAAAGATACAGTAGAGAATTTTTTGAAAAAACAGGATAGTAATATAGTGGTTACAGAAAGAAAAAGTTCTGTAAAAGAAGATGAACTGTTAGAAAATGGGAAAGCCATGGATGTTTATACAGCAGAATTAGAAGGTGGATGGATACAGGGAAGAGATTTGTATTTTACATATCATTACAATGATGAAAATATATTTGATATATACACAGATGATGAAACGGATGAAGAAAGTTATTTAGATAATGTATCAAGAGAAACAGAGCTAGGTTTTGTGAGCATAGAAGAAGCTAAGAGTAAGTTTCAAGACAATCTGTCTTTTATAGAATTAGAGAATCTGATGGAACCGCAGGTGTTTACATTTACAGCTGATTATCTGCAGGAGGTGGCAGATAAGAAATATGAAAAAGCCAAAAAATTAGGCTTTGAGGAAGAAATGGAATGGTATGACTTAGATTTCTCAGAGGAGGATGGGTATTACTATATGCGTATAAGGCAGGGAGTACAGGGTGTTCCTATTTATTGCTATAATTCAGGTGTAGATGAGACTATGACAGGAACGTATTACAATTATCCAACATCTGCAGCATGCGTATATGGGAAAGATGGAATGGTAGCTATGAGCATAACAAATATATTTGATATCAAAGAGGAAGAGAAAGTCGATATAAAATCTTTTTCTGAGATGTTAGATAACTTCTGTGATACTCATAGCTCTGTGGAAACTACCATAAAATACATAGGACTATCCTATCTTCCGATTCTAAAAGACGATAGTAAGATGGAATTTAGTGGACAGCCTGTGTGGTATTTTGTATATGACGAAGTGATAGGAGAATCATCTGCGCGGGCTGTAAGTATTTATAATGCAGAAACGGGTGAAATAATAAAATGATAAAAATGCTAAAAATTGAATTTCTAAAATTGTTTGATAGTTTCCGCTTCTGGGTTAGTATATTGGGAGTTGGGATGAGTTTACTTTTAATTTCATTAGAGGTTATGCGATATGGAACCGTTACAACAATCAATGACTTGTTTGCCTCAGTTAGTGGAGATATGCTAATCTGTTATATTCTTTGCATTGTGGGAGGCGGATATGGATTTTGTATGGAGCAGAAAAATCATTGTGTTATTTACTACGTCTTAAGAGATAAGCTTGCTCACTATACTTTAGCAAAGGCCATAGTATCTTTTATTGGAGGGTTCCTGGTTTCTTTCCTAGGCAGTATTTTAGGAATCATAATGATGACCGCCAAGATAGTTTTGTGTAACCAATGTAATGGAAGAATTGTTGATGCAAACGGGCTGGAAGTGATGTTTGCATATATTGTGGGATTTTCTCTGTTGTGTGGAATATTGTCTGTACTTGCGATGTTGATTTCTGTATTTATTGTAGATTATTTTATCGTAATGGCAATGCCGATTCTTGTATATTATATGGTACTAAACATAACAGGCTGGCTTTCACCACCTGTCTGGCTGGATATTCGCCTTACATACTTTATACGTTATGATATCGAGGAATTTATATGGGAAAGGTTTATATGCGATGCCGGATATGCAGTGTTATGTAGCGTATGTCTTGTTCTGGCAATGTACAAAATCATAAAAAAAGGAATTGAAAGGAAGATAGAAAATGGATAAAAGCTCAAAAGAAACGATAGGTATTCGTATT
>JBGVDD010000120.1:0-25370 GCA_045119215.1 Lachnospiraceae bacterium
TTTATTTTCTCATGGTGTTTGTCTGTGTCTGCGTGGGTGAAATCCTACTTGGAACGTTGGTGGAAAAGACCTGTCATTTTTATTGGTGGGATTATTCAAAACTTCCCCTGCATATCACACGCTATACATCCATTCCCACAAGTACAGCCTTCGCAGTAATGATTGTCATATTTATGGATTATATTTACGAGCCATTGTATATGAGCTTCATGAGGTGGGAGCCAGAGACACTTTGCAGGGTAGCGCCTGTTATGATGTTGACGCTTTTGGTAGATTATATATACAATGCGTATCGTATGTATAAGGAGAAAAAAATGACTCCCAGGTGGAGAATCGATACTACAAGTACCAAAGGATATCAGCTATTACATTGTTTTGGGGCTGGTAGATGATAATTTCCAAGAAAGCAATCTTAAGTTTAACTTAAGGTTGCTTTTATTTTTATTTTAGGGGGATTTTGTATGATATACCACGAAGTAACGAAGGAGGTATTGTGTAGTGTTAAGTTGTAGGGATATTACAAAAAAGTATAAAAATGTTACTGTGGTGGACAACCTAAGTTTTCAGGTAGAGGAGGGGGAAGTATTTGCGCTGCTTGGAAGTAACGGAGCAGGAAAGACTACCACCATTAAAATGATTTTAGGATTGATTCAGAAAGATTCTGGAGAGATAGAAAAAAAGGAGGGATTAACCATTGGTTATTCTCCGGAAACTCCGTATTTTCCACCGTTTCTCACCGGAAGGGAAGCACTTACATATGAACAGGTGGGACGAAGGAAGTTGGAACACGATTCCATTAGACACGGAAGGTTCACCATCATAGCTAATCAGAGGATTATAGCCTTTATAAAGCAAAATATATGGATGCTTTATATTGTGTACCCTTTTTTAGCTATTCAGTACAAGATACGATGACTGTTCATCACTATTAGCTCTGATTTAAGAGGTAAATTTTTACGAAAAAGCCTTAAAATCAATGATTTTAGGCTTGACATTATAGGAAGGGCTGGGATATAAATTTGAAAAAGATGAAAAGAAGTTTTAGGTTAAAAAAAAGCATTTTCAGTAAGCTGGTGATAAGTTATATTGTATTTTCTGTGATGATTCTGGTGTCTTTTATTGTATGTTTGATCGCTTCCATGGTATATATCAGCGGAGGCAGCGACCAGACCATGCCACCTAATTCCTTTGTGGATGAGGAAGGGGAGCTTCTAAATATGGAACAAATAGAAAAGCTAGGTGGCTGGGTGGAAGAACTAGACCAAAACTTTCAGGTGGTAAATGTGTATGGGGAAAGGCAAAGAGAGCAGAAAAGCTATACTCAGGCGGAAATATCTTCCTTGATGAATGTTGGTGTTACAGAACAAAATCCTTATATTGGTGTCATGCAGTATGTTCCAAAACGGGGAACTTATTTTTTATGCATTTATGAGAGGAAACTAATGCAGATAGGGGTAACAGTGATGCTGGGAAATCAGACACAAGGTGGGCACACAGCAACCCGTTTGTCAACGGTAGTTTTTTTGCTTCTATTTATCAATAATTGTATTATCCTTAGTCATTATCTGAGCAAAAAGATAAAAAAGCCGCTGAATCAACTGGTAAAAGGAATGGAAAAGGTAAAGGCAGGGGAAAAGGAAGTTTATCTTGACTTTGTGGCAGAGCGGGAATTTGTGAAATCCGTGATACCTTTAATTTGATGATGAAGCAGTTAGAGGAAAGCAGACAGGAAAAAGAAGAAATGGAGCAAAAAAAATGTCCTATTATCAAACCATTGATAAAAAGGCAGCAGGGTATGCAGCCTTGCAGAAAATACGTTTCAGAACAATACAAACTAATTAACAAACTGTTACCAGGGTAGCACAACTACCATAAATTATGTCTTGAGATTTTGGAAGGAATCTTGTATAATTGCAGAAGATTATGATAAATGGGAACGCAGGGCGTATTTGAATAATTATTTAAATATATTATTCAAAGAAAGATAAATAGGAACACGTGGTGTGGGAGTTTTTTTGTAAATTACATAATAAAATCAAATTATTTAAATATAAATATTGCAATTTCGGAGCCTATAATGTATAATAACTGTATCGGTGGGGTACAGTGAAATTTTTAGGGTTTTGTTCATTATATTGATACCGGATAATAATTGCAGAGGGGAGGTGAAATCATGGGGATTTGTGTTTATGAGATTAGGATAAAGATATTTGTTATGACAAATATTTCTGCGGAAGAGATCCGGAGGGAAGTGACGAAGTATATTGACAGCGGTCTGGCTGGCACTAGCAAGTTTGCAGAACTGCACAGGGAAAATAGATATAAGTACTATTGTTACGATAGTCTTTATCCTTTGGAAAAAGATAAGGTGTATAAGAAGGATCAGATTTACACTCTTACCATTCGTAGCCTGGATGCCAAACTAGCAAAACATTTTTCTGAATATGTAGTGAATACTTACACGGATAAGCTAAAGGGGTTGACAGCCCAGGTAAGGATTTTGCCAAGGAAACATATTGATGTAATATACACCTTGACACCAGCTATTTTGAAATGTGATTCCGGTTATTGGAAAGATGAAATGACAGTGGTTCAGTTTGAGGAAAGAATGAAGGGGAATTTGAACAAAAAATGGAATGAATTCTGTGGTGAAAAACTGGAAGAAGATTTTGAACTATTTACGGGAGTGGAGTTTTTAAGTAAATGTCCGGTGGCATCGGAATACAAAGGAATCAAACTTTTGGGGGACAAAGTTCGAATGCATATATCGGACAATGAAATGGCACAAAAACTGGCTTATCTGGCATTGGGAACAGGGGTGCTGGAAATGAATTCTCGGGGATTTGGATTTGTGAATTATCGTTGGCTATAAGGGGGTGAAAAGATGATAACAGAATGTCTTCAAGTATTTCAAAAGGTGTTGGAAAAAGATGAAAATGTAATTTTAAGAGAGTATATTCCGGCAGATGGCACGTATGTACTGGTGGATAAAAATTACCAGATAAAAGGTGAGCCTGTAGAAATTAAAATGGATAAAAAAACCGGAATCATAGACAAAAGTTCTGAATATTACAATGAGATTTGCTTTTATGATTACCACAGTAAGTTAATTTCTATGAATAAGCCATTAGATCCCAGAAAAGTGATACATTCCAACAATTACTATTCGTTTTGGGTAAAAAAGGAAAGTATTGTAAATGGGAAATTAACAGAAGAAGTCATTGATCAGTATTATGAAATCTTAGAAGAACCTGGCAAAAAGTATGACAAAGGAAAGGTTTTGGAATTATACCAGGCGGTAGAGGAAAGTCTTGGAAGTGTGAAGCAGGATATATTGAAAAAAAACAAGGCGTGGATCAAAGAACACATTTTTTCAATCAAAGAGTTTATTCCTGTAGATTTAGAAAAAAAAGATTATTTAAAAATTTTCTTTGAAGCAGAAACTTCGGAATACGAGAAAGAGGGAAAACGATATTTTATTCCCAATATTTATAATAGTAATGATTATAACATTAAAATTGAAGATAAGGTTTTGGGGTTACCAGATAACAATTTAAATATGAATAGTAAAAAACCTTTTCTAGCTAACAAGACCAGAAAGGTTCCTACTCCATATTTGTTAGATGAAAATCAGGTTATGTTGCAAAAGCAGCTTTTTGATTACTTTATGAACTTTGTCAGTGCGGGAAAATATAATGTTTATGTGGATTTGGAAAGAAATGAATTCCTGCCATGTCGAAATGATGATAAAAATAAGGGATTCCCACCAGGAAGTGTCTGTGGTTTTTTTCTAAGACTACAAAAGGGAAAGAACGAAGCGGAAATTCATTATCAGGATGTAGTTCCATTTTATGAGAATAAATTGGAAACCGAACTGGAGTTTATAGACTATATGAAGATTCCCAATGAAAAACATCCTGAGTATGCAATGGAGTATCGCAATTATAGTAAATTCTCGGAAGTGGAAAGGTTAATCGATGATATTTTCTTTTCGAAAATGTTGCGAAACAATTATTTTACAGAACCAGAGAAGCTTAGTATTACAGAAGAAGGATTAAAGAGAAATCTATTATTGTACAGAATGAAATTGTTTTCATGGCTTCGGTTAAATCACAAAGACGGTGTGAAACAAGTAGTAGAAGAAGCATTTCTGGAGATGATAAAATCTTCTATTGTAAACGGACATAGTGGAAAGGCAGTAAGACAGATAAATCTAAGATTGTCATTATTGCGATATTTTTCTAAAGGAGGAGAGTATATGGCAGATTTTTCAGTAAGTTTGCGGGAAAATTTAAAACAAAAAATGGTATCAGAGGAATCTAGAGGGTTAGAAAATGATACAGAATATTATTATGCAGTGGGACAGTTGGCAAGATATTATATCTTTTTAAATAGAGGTGCCAAGAAAAATGAGTCCTTAATTAATCCCATCCTAAATGCAAAAAATAGTAAAGCGATTAAGGAGAAGCTTCTACAATATTATAAAAAATATAATTATGATATCGTATTGGGAGCAAAAAAAGCAGATATGTTATATAAATTGATTCTGGGGTATGAAGCAGAAGGAAAAGTACAACAGGATATGATTTGTATGGGATTTGTAGATAATAATCTTGTGTTAGAAAAGAAGGAGGAGAAGAAAGATGAATAAACGAGTATATGGGGTAATTGGAATAGCATCTATTATGGCAAATTGGAATGCGGATTTTTCAGGATATCCAAAAACAATTTCTGATGGGAGAACGTTTGGAAGTGATAAGGCACTAAAGTATCCTATGAAAAAAATGTGGGATAATGAAGGGAAAAAAGTATTGTACATTAAATCTATGCGTTTTACGGAAAAAAAAGGTGAAATTAGCCTGGTGCCAAATTCTTTGTCAGAACGCTATGAAGTTTTGTTTGGAAAGCAGGAAAAAGGGGAAGCGAAAGATTCTAAAAAAGTACTAACAAATTTAATGAAGGCTGTAGATGTAAAAAACTTTGGTGCAACTTATGCAGAGCAGGGAAATAATATTGCAATTACAGGTGCAGTTCAGATCGGACAAGGTTTCAACGAATATACAGAAACAGAAGCACAGGTGCAGCAGATACTCTCTCCATTCCGTGATGGCACCAAAGATTCGGATGCAGATGGAGAAGCAAAGAACTCTACCCTTGGAAGTAAAATTGTCAGTGACGAAGCTCATTACTTTTATCCATTTGCTATTAATCCAATGGCATATAAAGAATTAGTTGCCCTTGGAGTGACAGACGGATATACAGAAGAAGATTACCAGAACTTTAAACGCACTTCTTTGGTATGCGCAACTTCTTATGCCACCAATGCAAAAGAGGGATGCGAAAATGAGTTTGGGTTATTTGTAGAGACAACACCGGATACTTACCTTCCAAACTTAACCAGTTATATTACTTTCCAAAAGGGTGAGGATAAAAATGTGATTTCCGTTTCCTGTGGTAAATTGTTAAATGAGTTGAAAAGTCAGATACTATCTGTGGAAATATACTACAATCCAGACACTACAGAATTAGAACAAGATATAGAAGGAGCAAAAACCTTCCATATTGTAACACAAAAAGAGGTGTAGCCTATGAAAGCATTGTGCTTTACATTATGTGGAAGAACTGCATTTTTCAAAAAACCAGAGGTAAATTCCTATTATTATTTTACCTATGGAAATATTCATAAAGTAGCATTGCTTGGTATTTTTGGCGCCATTTTGGGGTATGGAGGATATACACAGCAGTATAATGGCAGTGAAAATAAAAAGGGAATGGAAAAAGGATATCCGGAATTTTATGAAAAGCTGTTAGAGTTAAAAGTGTCCATCCGGCCAAATGCAAAACGTGGGTTTATCGAAAAGAAAATTCAGCAGTTTAATAATTCTGTAGGGTATGCATCTAAGGAGCAAGGGGGAAATCTGATTGTAAAAGAACAATGGCTGGAAGAACCATCCTGGGATATTTGCGTGTTACTTGATTGTGAAGAGGCAGAAAATCTGAAAGAAGCAATCTTGAACCATAAATGCGTTTATCTTCCTTATCTGGGAAAAAATGATCATTTTGCGGATATTTTAGATGCACAGATAAAGGAAGTGACAGAAGAAAAAAGTGGAGAAGGCCAAATAGACAGTTTGTTTATAAACCAAAATGCTGAAATTGTATTGAGACAGAGTCTGCGGGGAAAGACGGGGATGACTTATAAATATCAGGAAAATCTTCCACAGAGTATGGATGAATGGACAAATAACTATGTATTAGAAACATTTATTTACACAGATGCAGATACAAAGTGGGAGCAGCAGGAGGTTTATCGGGTAGGAGAAAAATTAAGAATGTTCTACTAGGTAGCTACATAGGAGAGTCGGAACTTGTTTCGACTCTCTTTTACAAAAAAATGAGGAAAAACATATGGGAGAAAAATTTGTAGATTTAAAAGAAATAATAAGGGAGCCGGATTTATATTATGCTCATACGAAAATGGATGAAAATCAAAAAGTGCAGTACGAAACATTAGAAGAGCATACAAAACTATGTCAGGAGTATTTTGAGAACATATGTAAAAGTAAGCAGATAGAACAAAAGATGGACTGCTTTTATCAGGTTTACATGGGAACAGCATCTAACCCGGCAAAAGAACTCTTTGATTCTATGTGGAAGAATGTAGTGACCTTTCACGATATGGGAAAGATAAATCCTATGTTCCAGAAAATTGCATTGGGAAGAAAAGAGGTTTCGGAGAATGAAAGCTATTATTCTATTGGCTCGAAACATTCCTGTTTATCTGCTGTAATGTATATGGAGTATTATTTGAAAAAGGCAGAAGAACTAGAAAAGCTGGAGGAAGCACAAAGACTTCTTCTTTTCATCTTATATAATGCTTACATTATTTCCAGACATCATAGTGGGTTGGTTTCTGTAAGAGATTTTGTCAGCGGGGAGCAGAAAGAGGAAATAGGTAAGGCAATAAAAACACTTCAGAAAGAATATGGAAAAATAGGAAACAGGGAATTTGATTTTGATGATGATTGTTTTGAGTATATGGGACGCTGTTTCAAGGATATTGAGCGAACAAAAAAGCAGGATATCTGGTTATATTTTTATGTAAAGTTACTGTACTCTCTTTTGGTTGCAGCGGATTATTATGCCACTTCAGAATACGTTTCCGGAGTCAAAACAAAAGATTTTGGTGAACTGGAAGATATCTGGGAACTTTATGAAGCTTTTGAAAAAACTAAAATTAATCAGGAAATACGAGAATATGAGAATACCCTATATCCTATGACAACAGAAAAGCGAAACAAAACACAGGATATCAATGTTTTGAGAAAAGAAATTTTCTTAGATGCAGAAAGAAATTTACTAGACAATTTAGAAAAAACTATTTTTTATGTGGAGGCACCCACAGGAAGTGGAAAGTCTAATCTATCCATGAATTTAAGCTTTCAGATGGCAAAAAAAGATAAGAGTTTAAAGAAGATATATTACATTTATCCTTTTAATACTTTGATTGAGCAAAATCAGGAAATTATGGAACAAACTTTTGGAAATAATGCAAAGATTATGGAAAGTATTGCAGTGGTCAATTCTATTACACCAATAAAAATGGTAAAGGAAGAAAGAGGGGAGGAAGAAAAAAATGAGCAGGGGTCCTATTATGAACGGGCTTTGTTAAACAGACAGTTTTTAAATTACCCCATGATTTTAACCACCCATGTGAGCTTGTTTGATACTATTTTTGGTGACAGTAAGGAAGCTGCTTTTGGCTTTCATCAGTTGGCAGGGAGCATTTTGGTATTAGATGAAATTCAGAGCTATAAAAATAAAATCTGGGGAGAAATCATTATGTTTCTGACAGAACTAGCAGAATTTTTACATATGAAAATTATTATTATGTCTGCAACCATGCCTAACTTAGATGTATTAAAGGAGACATCTAAGTTGACGGCATATTTAATAAAACATCGAGAGAAATATTTTCAACATCCCTGTTTTAAAGATAGAGTGGTATTGGATAGAGGATTATTAGACGGGCAGATGACTATGGAAATTCTATTAGAGCATGTAAAAAAACAGAGTGGACAGGGCAAAAAGATTCTGATTGAATTTATCAGAAAGAAAAGTGCAGAAGAGTTTTACCACAGACTGTTGGAGGAAGAACTACAGGAAACAGTGCTTTGCATGACTGGCGATGATAGTGTGTTGGAGCGAAAGCAGATGATTACCCAGATAAAAAGTGAAAGTGCTAAGGGGATAATTTTGGTTGCGACACAGGTAATTGAAGCAGGTGTTGACATTGATATGGATCTTGGATATAAGGCAATTGCCAAAATGGATAGCGAAGAACAGTTTGTGGGCAGAATCAATCGTTCTTATCGTAAGGAGCGAAGGGGAATTGTGTATTTTTTTCAAATGGATAAGCCAAAGCAAATTTATGGAGAGGATATTAGGGCAAATTATGAGTGCAGCATTTTGCAAGAAGATATTTGGACCTGTTTAAAGGAGAAGGATTTTCCAATTTATTATGAGAAAATTTTGGCAACATGGAAGAAAAATTTTGGGGAAAGCGTGGAGAAGGATTTTTTCCCAAACAGTGTGAAATATTTGGACTTTCCCAAAATAAAAAAGCAAATGCAGTTGATAGACGAGGAGAAATGGAATCTTTCTTTATTTTTAGCCAGGGAAATAACTGACCAGAATGGAACTGTCTTGGATGGAAGAGAGGTGTGGAGAGCATATACAGAATTGTTATATGATAATGAAATGAACTATGCTGAAAGGAAGGTGAAACTCTCAGAAGTCAGGTCAAAGATGAATTACTTTATATATCAGGTTAAAAATATAGACTGTTCTTATACAGAGCAGGTCGGTGAACTGTTTTATATGGAAGACGGTGAGGAATATATAGAAAATGGAAAGCTAAATCGTGCCAAAGTAGAGGGACAATTAACAGAATTTATTTAGGAGGGAAAAATGAGGGTAAATGGAACGTTGATGAATTACTATTTTCATTGTAAACGTCAGTGTTATCTCCATGGAAATCGATTAAATCTGGAAGATAATAGTGAGCAGGTGAAAATAGGAAAGGCATTACATGAAGAAAGGGATAAAAAGGAAAATACAGAAATTGCATTAGAAAATATCCGTCTGGATAAATTAAGTGCTGAATATCTTACGGAAGTAAAAAAGTCAGATGCAGACGTGGAGGCTGCTAAGTGGCAATTACTATTTTATTTGAAAATTTTAAAGGACAAGGGAGTTATCAGAAAAGGAAAGCTGGAATTTATTGAAAAAGGAAAAACAAATAAAAAAATATTGTACTATGAATTGACGGATGAGTTGGAGAAGGAATTGGAAAGTTATATTTACGCTATAGAAGCGTTGTTAGCTGAGAACGAGATACCAGAAGTTTTAAATAAGCCAAAATGCAAAAAATGTGCTTATTATGAATATTGCTATATTTAAGGGGGGAGAAAAATGGGAAGTACCAGATACATTACTTCAATGGGAGAGTTAACAAGAAAGGATAATTCTCTTTGCTTTCGCAAAAACGGGAAAAATGTGTATATACCTATTGAAAACACCAAGGAAATTTACTGCTTGAACGAGGTTTCTTTTAATACAAAATTGTTGGATTTTTTATCCAAAAATAATGTGATAGTTCATTTTTTTAATTATTATGAGGGATATAGTGGAACCTTTTACCCAAAAGAGAAGTACCTTAGTGGAAAATTGTTAGTAAAACAGGTGGAAGCTTTTCAAAATAATAGGTTACATATTGCTAAGAGAATTGTTCGAGGTATCGGTGAAAATATTTATGAAGTGTTATATCATTATTATAAACACGACAAAAAGGAAGTAAAGGAAACCTTAGACTGGATTCGAAAGGAATTTTATCAGCAAGTAGAAAAAATGGATAATATAAAATCCCTCATGGCGGTAGAGGGGGATTTGTGGACTAGGTTTTATAGTAGTTTTCAGTATTTTCTTCCAGAGGATTTTCTAATGAATAAGCGGGTCAGAAGACCACCGGACAATCCCATGAATGCCATGGTTTCATTTGGCAATACATTACTTTATGGAAAAACGATTTCGGCAATTTATCAGACCCATTTAGACCAGAGAATTAGTTTTCTACATGAACCATCAGAGGGAAGATTTTCTTTAAGTCTTGATATGAGCGAGGTATTCAAACCGGTCATTGTTTTTCGAACTATATTTGATCTTGTGAACAATAGGAAGATACAGGTAGAAAAGCATTTTGACAAAAAGGTAAATTATTGTCTTCTAAATGAAGAAGGAAGAAAGATTTTTATTGAAGCATTTGAAAGTCGTTTGGAATCTGTATATATGCATCCGGGCCTGAAAAGAAAAGTAACATATCGTACTGCAATGAAGCTGGATTGCTATAAGTTAATTAAGTACATTATGGAGGGAAAAGAATTTTCCCCATTTAGTTTAAAGGGAGGGGTTTGATGGCAAATAAAAAGCAGATGAATTATAATTATGTATTTGTGTTTTATGATGTAAATGAAAAACGGGTGCAAAAGGTATTTAAGGTATGCAAAAAGTATTTATCTCACTATCAGAATTCTGTATTTCGTGGAGAAATGTCACCATCGAAATTAATTCGCTTTAAGGGTGACTTAAAACCAATTATTGATGAGAGTGAAGATTTCTTGTGTATTATTAAATTGATGAATGACAATGTGTTTGGTGAGGAGGTAATGGGTAAGAAGGATAGAGAAACAGGAGAAACACTAATCTTATAATTTTTACCAGGCGGAAAATCTAGAAAAACATAGATTTTCCCGAAAAATCAAGGAATGGGAAGGAGAAACAAGAGAAGTAAGAATACAATGTCAAACACCTGGTAAAAAATTGAAAAATGCTTGAAAACCAAGGGTGTTGAGGATATAATGAAAAAGAAAAGTGCGTAGAAACGTTGGATAAATAGGAACATGGGATGTATTGAAACACGCAATAACATACTCGTTAAAACTCTTATAACCTGATAAATAGGAACATGGGATGTATTGAAACTCTGTCCTAGAACTCAAATACTTTTGCAAATGAAGATAAATAGGAACATGGGATGTATTGAAACGGTGTTGCTTGATACGTTGCTATTTGCATAAGCGGATAAATAGGAACATGGGATGTATTGAAACTTAACGCACCGCCAACCCCGCCAACCACAGCACCGGATAAATAGGAACATGGGATGTATTGAAACTTCCTTCCAGGAAGTTGTTGCCAAGTGATGCCTGCTGATAAATAGGAACATGGGATGTATTGAAACAAGCCCCGCTGCCCGGCCAGGAGGAAAGTGAAAATCGATAAATAGGAACATGGGATGTATTGAAACTTCCGAACTCATCCAATAGTGTAATCATAGCCAATGATAAATAGGAACATGGGATGTATTGAAACCTTGAGCTTGAAGACATGATTGTAAGGACAAGCCAGAGATAAATAGGAACATGGGATGTATTGAAACGCGTCACCACCGCTAAGAATTATAAACCCATTTATGATAAATAGGAACATGGGATGTATTGAAACCATGGGAAGAAATGGAAGAAATCGTAAATAAGATATGATAAATAGGAACATGGGATGTATTGAAACAAAAGAATGTAGGATATGAAAGCGGAAGGAAGAATCGATAAATAGGAACATGGGATGTATTGAAACAATATAGAGGTTGTCGGATGTACTATTACAGATAAGCGATAAATAGGAACATGGGATGTATTGAAACATGAGGTAGCAAAGGAATATGTTACGGACACAAATAGATAAATAGGAACATGGGATGTATTGAAACTGGAGGGCATATACAATGGCGAGTAAGCAAGCAAAGGATAAATAGGAACATGGGATGTATTGAAACGAAAGAGGTGTGATATATGATAACTGGAAAGCCAGATAAATAGGAACATGGGATGTATTGAAACGTTTTACAATGTTAGCAGATAGCAACGAAAAAATTGATAAATAGGAACATGGGATGTATTGAAACTGGAATTTAGCAAGGAAAGTATTGGATAGGTGACTAGATAAATAGGAACATGGGATGTATTGAAACAATGGGAGTGCGGTGATATTCCGCAGAAAGAAATTGATAAATAGGAACATGGGATGTATTGAAACAGTTTTTCGAGTGGAGAACAGAAAGAAACGGTTGTAGATAAATAGGAACATGGGATGTATTGAAACGAGTATGAAAACATTTTCGCATTAAATGAGTTTATGATAAATAGGAACATGGGATGTATTGAAACAACAACGTTTCTTTCCAATAGTGATAAAAGAATTTGATAAATAGGAACATGGGATGTATTGAAACCCAACCAGAATAAGTCCATATGAAAAAGAAACAGATGATAAATAGGAACATGGGATGTATTGAAACACAAAGAGTATGGAGCAAAGATAAAAAAATGTAAAGGATAAATAGGAACATGGGATGTATTGAAACTATCTTGGTTCATATGCTATAGGTTCGACAATGAGATAAATAGGAACATGGGATGTATTGAAACTCTTCTAATGTAGCATCAAAAGAAAAATCAATTGGATAAATAGGAACATGGGATGTATTGAAACACAACTTCTTTATCCTTCCATATCGCATATGTTTTCAGATAAATAGGAACATGGGATGTATTGAAACGATATAGAAAACATAGAAAAAAAAGTTGATACTAGATAAATAGGAACATGGGATGTATTGAAACGTATCTACGTTACCTAATACGATTGTACTATCTCGATAAATAGGAACATGGGATGTATTGAAACGCAAATGTATTATTATATTTTTCTTCTAAATTATGATAAATAGGAACATGGGATGTATTGAAACTTCAGCAACCGTCTTTGTAGTAGTATCCTCATAACCGATAAATAGGAACATGGGATGTATTGAAACTGTTCTTTTTCTAAGTCTTTCTTTTCTTCTTCATCGATAAATAGGAACATGGGATGTATTGAAACCAAAGCTTTCATTACGTTCGCCCATAACGTTGGTATGATAAATAGGAACATGGGATGTATTGAAACAGGGACAATACGGTATTAAAAAAGAAATACCCAGGCGGATAAATAGGAACATGGGATGTATTGAAACTAAACGGAAACAGCGACGCCACAAATGGAGCAAACAGATAAATAGGAACATGGGATGTATTGAAACCAGCATAGCTTTTTCCGTTGCTACGTTCCCCGAAAAGATAAATAGGAACATGGGATGTATTGAAACAAACGTGAAAGTATACAGTACGTGAACGTGGCACTGGATAAATAGGAACATGGGATGTATTGAAACCTGATATTGAATAGTGTGGTTAAGTTTCGCATTCTGATAAATAGGAACATGGGATGTATTGAAACCAGTATTCACACGCAATTTTTACCGTTAATTCATGATAAATAGGAACATGGGATGTATTGAAACAGGCAACTGGGGTAAAGTTTTTGAAAAAAGAATCGATAAATAGGAACATGGGATGTATTGAAACAACTGTCCACCATACACGCACACAGCATCGTCTTTCGATAAATAGGAACATGGGATGTATTGAAACAAAGTACAAGAACCGGTACCACAGAAGGTCTGGGCAGATAAATAGGAACATGGGATGTATTGCAACTATATTGTTGCATTTCCAATCAAAGCCAGACCAATAGATAAATAGAACCAAGAATGTATAGAAACTATAAAAGGAGTCATCTACATAATAAAGCTATCAAGGAGACAATGAGGAATGGGAGTGGATATAAAGGAAGAAGTAGCAATGAAATTGCTGGTAACAGGTGGAATACCAATCTGCTTACCCAAAGAATCGGGTAATATAATATAGAACTTTCTCATATGATAAGAGTGACATTATCTTTTCAAAGAAGGTTTTCATATGAACAAAAATGAAACTACTATAACCAACCATTGCGATTTTTCCAATATAAGACCTGCAATTGTGGCTTTACCATATCCGCCAATACAAGTCATGGAAAAAAATCTAAACTATGCCAATTTGCTTAGTATAGATTACTGTGGAGCAGTATCGGAATTGTCTTCCATCACGCAGTATATTAACAATGAAAATCGACTGTCCTGTCAACACTGCCCTACAGCAAAGGTAATTTTAGGAATAGCTATGGCAGAGATGATGCACTTACAAATGTTGGGGGAATTAATCTGTTTATTGGGAGGAAAGATTGATTTTATGTCAGCCCAGCAAAATGGAAAACAAAAGCTGTGGACTCCGGCATATCTGAATCTGCCAGAACAGGAAAAGAAAATGATTCTTGTGAATATTCAAGGAGAAAAAGAAGCCATTCATCAGTACAAAATGCATATAAATTCTATAAAGGATATTTATGTGAATGCGGTCTTGATGAGGATAATAAAAGATGAGGAATATCATATTATGATGCTTCAGGCATTGTTAGAACAGGAAGATTCTGTGCAGGACAAATAAATTTTTATGGAAAAAGTAATTTTTACAAAAATCGGGCAATTTTCAAAAGAAAATTATGCCCGTTTTTTGTGTGGGAAAAGATATACATAACCATAGGAAGATATGGTAGAATAGAGGAAGTT
This sequence comes from Lachnospiraceae bacterium, assembly GCA_045119215.1. Classification (GTDB taxonomy): domain Bacteria; phylum Bacillota; class Clostridia; order Lachnospirales; family Lachnospiraceae; genus RUG11237. Next base: position 14,606 of record JBGVDD010000120.1, read on the forward strand.
GGAAAGAAAAACTTAAAATGATAGGAGCAGAAGTTATGTATCGGATTATGATAGTAGAAGATGATGAAATCATCGCAAAAACGGTAAAAGAACATTTAGAGAGCTGGGAGTATTCTGTGCATGTGGTGCAGGATTTGTCAAAAGTGATGGTGGAATTTGCAAACGTGTCACCCCAGCTTGTACTGATGGATATTAAGCTTCCCTTTTTTAATGGATATCATTGGTGCAGTGAGATTCGAAAGGTATCCCATGTGCCAGTAATTTTTTTATCCTCCGCCTCAGATAATATGAATATTGTAATGGCAGTGAATATGGGGGGAGATGATTTTGTTTCCAAGCCCTTTGATTTGGATGTGTTGACAGCTAAAATCGCAGCCTTACTTCGCAGAAGTTATGATTTCGCAGGAAACAGTTTTGTGTTAGAGCATAAAGGAGCAATTCTAAACGTTTCCGAAGCCAGCATCAGTTATGGAGAGGAAAAGATGGAACTGACAAAAAATGAATTACATATCTTAAATACCTTAATGGAAAATAAGGAAAAGGTTGTCACCAGAGACACTTTAATGGAAAAACTTTGGGAAAGTGACAATTATGTAGATGATAATACCCTATCTGTGAATGTAAACCGTCTGCGTAAAAAGTTAGAAAGCATTGGGTTAAAAGATTTTATTATGACGAAGAAAGGAATTGGGTATCGTATCTCATGAATCTTATGAATAAGAAACAAGGCAAAAAACATCCTATTACACATATGGTAACCTATCTGCACTATCACATGATATGGATGATACTCTATGTTTTACTGATGTTTTTGATGGTGTGTTATTTATTTTTTAATCATATTCCGTTGGAGAATATTTTGTATGGTTTTCTTATCAGCATTTTTCTTGTTGTGACTGTAGTTGTAATTGATTTTTTGATGGAAAATAGTCGAAGAAAACAGTTAGAAGAAATGATGAAGGCAACGAAACATAGTATGGATATTGATTTAGAAAAACTGCCAGAGGCAAAAAATGAAATGGAAGAATATTATCAAAGTTTCCTGGAAGGATTGTATGAAGAAAGAAGACAGTTTATACACAAGGAAAAGAAAGCAAAACAGGACATGGAAGAATATTATGCTATGTGGGTACATCAGATAAAGACTCCCATTGCGGCCATGACTCTGTTGTTACAAGGATATTTTCACCAACTGTCGGAGGGAAACGAAGCGTTAGAAGAAGCTTGTTATGAATGGAAACAATCTATGGAAGAGGAAATTTTTCTGACAGAAAAGTATGTGGACATGGCATTGCAATACCAACGCTTAGAGTCAGAGAGTAGCGATTTTGTCTTTAAAGAATATGACTTGGATGCTTTGATTCGAAAGGAAATTCGAAAGCATGCCAAGTTGTTTATCCGGAAGAAACTGACCATGAATTATGAAACCATAAATAAAAAAATTGTCACAGATGAGAAGTGGTTTTGTTTTGCCTTAGGACAGTTATTAAGCAATGCAATCAAATACACTAAGGAAGGTGGTATCTCCATCTATTTTGATGGGAAGGAACTTATAATAGAAGACACTGGCGTGGGAATATCTAAGGAGGACCTGCCAAGAGTGTGTGAAAAAGGCTATACCGGTTATAATGGACGGATGGACAAGCAGTCTACGGGAATCGGTCTATATTTGTGTAAGAAGACATTAGAAAAATTATCTATGGAACTTAGGATTACTTCGGAATTAGGGCAGGGGACCAAGGTAGGTATCAGAATACCAGCCCCTCAGGATTTTATAGTTTAGAAAGTTTTAATAAAAAATATTAGCACTCACTATTGACGAGTGCTAATAAAAGTGCTATAACATAAATTGAACAAGGAAAGAAGAAAGGTTATATCCTGATAGAAATAGAAGGATAGCCTCTCCGTCTAAAACCGGTTCTAATTGCTACGCACCCGTTAAAATTCTAGTGGATTTTTCGGGAGACAATGACATCGCATATGCCCATAAGTTATGGGTGTTATATTTGAAAGGAGAGATGACTTATGTTGATGCCTAGTATTTTTGGAGATGCGTTATTGGATGATTTCTTTGATTTTCCTACAAGAGAAAATTACACCAGAGGTAGTAACTCATATGGATTGTTACAGACCGACATTACGGAAAATGACAAAGGATATGAAGTTACCATGAATCTTCCAGGCTTTAAGAAGGAAGATGTCAAAGGCGAACTGAAGGATGGTTATTTAACCATAACAGCCACAACAAACAGCAAAAATGATGAGAAAGACAAAGAAGGAAAGTATATCCGAAGAGAACGTTACAGTGGTACCTGCAGCAGAAGCTTCTATGTAGGAACTGAAGTTACTCAGGATGAGATTAAGGCTAGGTTTGAAGATGGTACCTTGAAACTTACCGTTCCCAAAAAGGAAGCCCTTTCCAAAAAGGATGAAGCAAACTATATTCAGATTACAGGATAAGATAACAGGCCGCCGACAGGCGGCTTTTGTTATTTCTTTGGATAATCATCAATCTTTCACTTTTGTAAGATTGCAGTAAAAAATGTAAGTTACTGCTATGGCAGACATTTTTCCTTTTCGATATTATAATAGTGCAAAAAGATAGAAAACAAAAGGTAAGGAACAGATACCATAAAAGAAAGAAGGAGAAATATATGTCATTTTTAGAAGTAACCAATGTAAAAAAAGTATATAGTACAAGATTCGGAGGAAATCAGGTAGAAGCATTAAAAAGTATTAACTTCTCTGTGGAAGAAGGAGAGTATGTGGCTATCATGGGAGAATCCGGTTCTGGGAAAACCACCCTGTTAAATATTTTAGCTTCCTTAGATAAGCCAACCTCCGGTGAAGTGTTGCTGGATGGAAAGAGTGTGGTGGGAATCAAGGAAAAAGAGATTGCAGCCTTTCGAAGAGAAAACTTAGGATTTGTATTTCAGGATTTTAATTTATTGGACAATTTTAATGTAAAGGATAATATATTTCTTCCACTGGTGCTTTCAGGTAAGAAATATAAGGAGATGGAAGAGCGGCTTATTCCTATTGTAAAAATGCTGGGAATTGAATCCTTGCTTTCAAAATTTCCCTACGAAATATCGGGAGGGCAGAAACAGAGAGTGGCAGTAGCAAGAGCCTTAATCACAAATCCCAAGCTGATTCTTGCGGATGAGCCAACAGGAGCGTTAGATTCCAAGTCTACCGACAGTATGCTAAAGCTGTTTCGTCAAATCAATGAAAAGGGACAGACAATTCTTATGGTGACCCATAGTACCAAGGCAGCGGCACATGCAAACCGTGTACTCTTTATTAAGGATGGGGAAGTATTTCATCAGATATATCGAGGAAATATGACCAATGAGCAGATGTATGTAAAGGTTACAGATGCATTAACAATACTGACGACAGGTGGTGAGCAGAATGAATAAACTATACATAAGATTGGCAAAAACAAATTTCTTGAATAATAAACAGTTTTATCTTCCCTATATGTTCACAGGGATGATTATGGTAGCAATGTATTATATCATGGTTTCTCTGGAAAACAATTCAGGGTTGAAACTGGTGCGAGGCGCTTCTCATATGGGGATGATTTTGGGGATTGGAACCTGGGTCATTGGTATTTTTGGCGTGATTGTATTATTCTATACCAATGGATTTATTATGAGACGAAGAAAAAAAGAACTGGGTATTTACAATATATTGGGGATGGAAAAGCGTCATATTGGAAAAGTAATTTTCTGGGAATGTGGTTTTGTCACCGTTGTTGCAATTGCAGGTGGTTTTTTCCTGGGAATTCTATTCTCAAAATTTATGATAATGATGCTTTATCGTCTTATGAATGTGGCGGAGAGTATTGTCTTTGAAATATCTATCAAAGCCCTGGTACAGGGAACTATTTTATTTGGACTTATTTATATTGGAATCTTTTTGTATGATTTATTTGAGATAAAAAAAGCAAACCCGGTAGAGCTGCTTTCCGGTGGTTCTGTGGGTGAAAAAGAGCCAAAATCAAAATGGTTGTTAAGTATAATAGGGATTGTAGCCATTGGGGCAGGTTATTATATTGCTATTTCAGAAGAGAATCCATTGAAAGCTATGTATATGTTTTTTGTAGCAGTCATCTTGGTTATTATTGGAACTTATTGTCTGTTTACTGCGGTAAGTGTAACGGTGCTAAAACTATTGAGAAAACATAAAAATTTTTATTATAACAAAAAGAACTTTGTGGCAGTTTCCGGTATGTTATACCGCATGAAACAGAATGCAGTGAGCCTATCTAATATCTGTATTTTGTCTACCATGGTCCTTGTGGTTGTGGCAGGTACTGTGAGTATGTATTTAGGGATTCAGGAACAGTTGAAATTTAGATATCCTTATGATGTGTCCTTGTCTTTTTCCACAACTCATGTTGTAGAGGATTACAGTGAAGTGGAACAGCAAATTGCAGATATTTTAAAGGAACAGAATGTTTCCTATGAGATAAAGAGCAATACTGGGTCTTTTGGAGTGTTAATGCACATAGAGGAAGATGGATTCTCTTATGGGGATGTGTTTACCATGGACACAGACCAGTATGCATTTTTCACAGTTTATACCAGAGAAGAGTTTGAAAAAGCAGGGTTTTCCAAGGATTATGATTTGGGAGAGTTAAAGAAAGGTGAAGTGGCAGTTTTGTCAAATACTGCATATGATAAAAGCACAATAAAGCTGGGAGATAACACATGGAATGTGGCATACAGCAGGGAGCTGGAAAAGGAAGACGATTCAGACTACATGAGAATTGTAGGTGCGTGTTATTATATTATAGTAGAAGATTATGACACCCTAAATGAAATTTTTGAACAGCAGAAGGAAGGATATGGGGAAAACGCATCGGATTATGATTATTCTGTGGGAATAGACTTTCAGGCAGAGGATGAGGAGATCAGCAAGTACGCTAAAGCTTTATATGGTGTAAATTTATCAGGGATTGATGAAAACGCAGATTTATGGATTGAATGTAGACAGGAAGGAAAAGATGATTTCTATGCTATCAACGCAGGGTTATTATTTATTGGAATCTTTTTAGGTAGCTTGTTCTTAATTGTCACCGTATTAATAATTTTCTACAAGCAGATTTCTGAAGGGTATGATGACAGAAACCGTTATCATATTTTAAGTAAGGTAGGCATGAGTCATAGAGAGATTAAGACAAGTATTGGTTCCCAGATTCGTATGGTATTTTTCCTGCCTCTATTGACTGCAGCAGTTCATCTGTTTGCAGCATATCCAATGCTTAGAAGAGTGCTTATGCTGTTAAATCTGAATAATGCTACCTTGTTCTTCTGGTGTTTTCTTGGAACCTTGTGTGCTTTTGGGGTTATTTATTACATTGTGTTCAAACTTACCTCAAAAACCTATGTAAAAATAGTGGGATAAAACAGTAACAAATACCCATTGACAAGAAAATTCTCTATGATAAACTATTCTTAGTAGTAAAACTATACTATAGGAGTAGCAAAAGTATGAATCAGGATTTATCAGAAGAAGAATTTTTACGAAGATATCGAAGTGAGTCCTATGAAAAGCCATCGGTGGCAGTGGATTTACTGATATTTACCATTAAAAATGAAAAATTATGTATCTATATGACAAAAAGACAGGCTCACCCTTTTTTGGGTGGGCTATGTTTGCCTGGAGTTTTTGTTAAGATGGATGAAACCCTGGAAGAAGCTGCAAAAAGATGCTTTATAGAAAAAACTGGATTTAGGAAAGAGAGTGAAATCTATTTCGAACAGTTATATACCTTTAGTGGTATTCACAGAGACCCAAGAATGCGGATTATCTCAGTGGCATACATAGCTTTGGTACCCTTTGAACGGTTGTTGCAATCAGAAAAGGAACAGCTTTATGTAGTAGAAGAACTGTTATCAGAAGATGTAAAGGTAGCTTTTGACCACAAGGACATGATAGCTTATGGAAAAGAGCGTATGAAAAATAAGGCAGAATATTCCAGGATAGCTTTCGCTTTTTTGCCAGAGACTTTTACACTTCCACAACTGCAGAAGACTTATGAGATATTGTTGGACAAGCCTTTATATAAAGCCAATTTTAGAAAAAAGGTACAGGACATGGTAGAGGAAACAGGGGAGATGGTGTTAAGTGGTGCCCACAGACCTAGCAAGCTGTACCGGGAAGTGAAAGTATGGAAAAACTAGTTTGGTTTTGAAAAGAATAGGAAAACGGATATGAAGAAAGACAGAAAAAAGAATAGGAAAACAGATGCAAAAGCAGACAGAAAAAGAAAAAAGAAAAATACTATAATATTAGCGTCTGTTCTTGTTGTAGCAGCATTTATTATTGTGTTTTTTATTTTGTTCAATAAACATCCTGTGATGGCAAAGGTGAATGACTATCAGATAAGGCAGGAAGAGTTACAGCTATTTATGGATATCTATAAAAGTGAAGCTGCCAGCAACTTAAAGAAAACCTATGATGTCACCCTTAGTAGTCAGACGTATGAAGAAAAAGCAGGGGATAAAACCGCATTGCAATATTGGAAGGATTATGCTTTTGAACGGTTGCTAAGATATAAAATAGAACAGCAGCTGGCAGTAAAGCAGGGAATCTTAAATTTCCAAGACATTTCCTTCTCATCTTTTCAGAGAACATACGAAGAAGAAAATAATAGAAGGAATTCTGCTATCCAAAGGGGAGAAGTGGTGTACGGTGCCAGGCAGTATACCATACAAAGTTATTATCGGTATCAGTATAGTAATCTGCAAATTGATTTGATGGATAAACTGTTTACTGATGGTGGGGAGCTGGATGTCAAAAAAAAGCAGTTAGAGGAATATTATCTGGCACATAAGGAGGATTATAAGGAGATAGACAGTTATGTTTTTACCCAATATGTATGTAAAGAGGCTGCAGACCTTATAGAAAACCAACAAGAGGAGATATATGAGGCCATACAAAAGGGGCAAAAAGGATTAGATGTGCTAAATAAATATGATATAGAAAAAAATCAGATTGAACTGAATCAGGAGAATTACCGGAGCCTGAGTAAAGAAGCCCCCGATATATATGAAATAGCGCGAAATATGAAAGAAGGGGAAGTGAGTGATTTCCTATCGTACAAGGACTCTTTCATGATACTGAAATGCGAAGTAAGAAAGGAAGGGGGATATGGGGAGTTTGACGAGTACCAGGAAGAAATAAAAGCAAATTACAAGCGGGAAACATATGAGCAGTATATTGATACATTGGTTCAGGAAGCTCATGTAAAATTGAGTAAGAGATATATAAATTACAAGCCTCAATAGTTATGTGGCAAAAAAATAAAAAGATTGAGAAGGAAGAAGATTATGTTAAAAAAGAAATTACTACAAGGTATTTGGGCATGGGTGTTAGTTTTCGTTATGCTTAGTCAAATGTTGCCTGCGGAAGAGATTCATGTATTGGCAGCGGAAATCATCAGTGGTACAAGCACATCACATTCTTACGTAGATAATACGGGAAAGACTTATTACATAGATGCAGACTATGGAAATGATGAAAATTCTGGTCTGACTGAGGAAGAGGCCTGGGCATCATTGAAGCATTTAAATAACACTACATTTGAGCCTGGCGATGCCATTTTATTAAAACGAGGATGTACTTGGACAGATACATTTATTTATCCAAAAGGCAGCGGGGATGAAAAAAATCAGAATTATATTTCCTGCTACGGAGATAAAGATCAGCCATTGCCGGTGATTGTTACAAGTTATAATGATTCTGACGAAAACTTACCGCCAGTTAATGCCAGTGTTTACCTGGGAAAAGACCAAAATTACTGGACCATAGAGAATCTGGATATTACGGTAACAAGCAACAATGCCAAGAGTATTGTGAGAATTCAAAATAATTCATTGGTAGGGGTGGAAATTAAAAATTGTGTTCTCAAAGGTGGAGATGGAAACAATTGGTTTAGCAATAACAGAGATCAATTAAGTGGTATCTTAGTCACAGGATATATCAAGGGTGTTCTCTTGGAAAACAATGAGATATATCATTGTAAAGCTACCGGAATCAATGTAGATGGAAGTGTTGCTGGATGTAATTACAAGGGAGAGAGATATGAATCTTCAGGAAAAAATGTGGTCATAAGAAACAATTATCTAGAGAATATTGGCGGTAATGGTATTTTGGTTAATAACTGTCTTGAACCTCTGGTAGAATACAATGTGGTAAACAGATCCCATTCCTATGTACAGAATGCTGCTTGTGCAGGGCTTTGGCCTTTTGCCTGTTATGGAGCGTTATTTCAATATAATGAAGCCTATGATACCAGGACCATTTATGACGGTATGGGGTTTGACTGTGACTACAATTGTTATAATACTACCTTCCAGTATAACTATTCTCACAATAATGTAGGGGGATTTATGTTAATATGTGTGGAACCGGAGGCATCTTGGATGCCGGGGGGATATGCATATAATGTGGGTTCAACTGTCAGATACAATATTTCAGAAAATGATTATCACTATATATTTACACTAACAGGAGCAACAGAAAAAACCAGAATCTATAATAACACCATATATAATGATGCAAATGCGGCATCTAGCGATGGAATGTGCCTGACAAGTGTATTTTTTGAATATTCCAAGGGAAAGAATACGTTAAACGGATTGAGTTACGCAGATGACTTGTTAATTGCAAATAATATCTTCTATCTGGATACCCAGCTTAATATTTCCCCTAGCCACTGTACAAATGTAGTATATAAGAATAATATGCATACAGGAAGGAAATATACTAACGGGGTTCCAAATGGAGAGGTAACTTATGTGTTAGATAGTCAAAAACAACCTACAGACACGCTTTCCTGCACAGAATCCAGTGGTAATATCAATGGATATGCTCCGGGATTTGTAGAAGGGGGTATGGCTGGAATAGGCAGAGAAAACTGTGATGGATATATGCTGTATCAGGATTCCAAGGCAATTGGCGCCGGAATTGCTATTGAGGATGGATATCATAAATGTCCCAATGATTTCTTTGGAAATCCTATAGATAAAAACAGTGTGAATATTGGAGCATATGCAGGAAAAGGGGTAACACCAAAGACTTCTCTCTATGATGGGAAATATAAATCTCTTATTGATTTTGAGAGAAACCAAGTGGGAGCTTGTGGAACTGGTCAATATAAAGAGACAAATTCAGGAATTTACCGATGTATCTGGGCTCAGGAATCCCCGGTGATTGTGGCGGATACGGAAGTAACCAATCCACAGACCAAATCAGAAAAGTGTTTGCTGTTAAAAAATAATCAGGATACAGAAAAAAAAGTTTCTGCATCATTTTATGTATATCCTTCAGAGGTAGAGAATGCCAATGGAGTACGTGTATATTTAGACCCACAAGAAAAACCAACCTGGTTTACTATTTCATTTAAGGGAAAGGATGCAAAAGAGTATAGCAAGAGCATCAATGTCTCAAAGAAGGGCTGGTATGTATTTACCTTCCAGGAGAAGTATGGAGATACTGTGGTGACACCAGAACTTTTAAGAGGGATGACGGAGATAAAAGTAGGTGCCACATTAGAAGAACATCAGTATATTTATGTGGACGATATTCAAGTAAATATAGGAACCATAGATGAAGAAATGGATCATAGTTTCGTTTATGAAGAAGTGGAAACATCAAAAGTAATTACCACCTTTGATGATTTGGAGGATGTGGAAAAAAGTCAGATATATGGATACCGAGGTGCAGGTCCGGCAGAGCACCCGGGAATTGCAACAGTGGACGGAAAAAAAGCAGTGGCGTTCAAATCGGTATCGGAGGCTAGTACCGGGGTATCTTTTGTATATAACTGGAAAGATTCCATGAATGCTCTTAGAGAAGAGCTGGGTAAAAAGGAGAACGGTTACGAAGGTCTTGAGTTAAACCTTCAGATGCTCGGTTACGAAACGAAGGAAGAACAACTTACGCCGTTATCTTCCCAGGATATGTATTTGTTGCAGGATACGTGGAATCAATACAAAGTTACATTACGTTCTGACAATGGATTACATTACACTACCCAGGAAGGGACAGAATCCACCAGTAATTATATCCGGGCTAATGTGAAGGCTGATAGTAATCATACGGTTAGACTCGTTTTTGAGGACATGTATTTTACTTATCAGGAAAATGGAAAGACATATACCACATATGTGAATGAACTGAGCAAGGAAGAAATGAGTGAATTTTTACAGGGCTTATCTTCCATAGAACTTGCTTATACAACCTGTGGAGGCACCATAAAAAAGAAAGTGACCACCATGGTTTACTTGTATTCAATTTCTGCATTTAAGGGAGTAAAGCATAAAGAAAGTCAGTGGCGAATTCTAAAAAAACCAACATGTACGGAAAATGGCTTAAAAGAAATTGTTTGTACAGAATGTGGAAAGCGTCTTAAATCAGAAGAACTGGAATGCTTAGGACATGATATAGAAAAAATATATGAAAATCCTACTTGTCTTGCGGATGGTTATGAACAGGAAAGATGTAAACGATGCGATTATGAAACAGAAAAGAAAATTTTGGAAAAGACCGGACATGTTCTAAAACGTGTGGAGACAAAAAAAGCAACCTGTACGGAAGACGGAGAAGGATACGACATTTGTGAAAACTGCGGAACCATGTTACATGAATTTGTGGTATTTCAAAAAAAGGAACATGATTACCAGTGGGTAACTTTGCAGGAAGCAACCAAAGAACAGGATGGCTTACAAAAAGAAATTTGTTCCGTGTG
>JBGVDD010000121.1:0-2649 GCA_045119215.1 Lachnospiraceae bacterium
ATATTTGAGATTTGCGTGTCGGTCGAATATCATTAATGCACTTTTACTCTTGAGTGTACACCATAATTATATAATACTGAACTTCACGGATGCAACAGCTCCGACAGAGAACCCACTCTGTCGAAAGTATTCGACGTGGGAAAGGGGATATTCCCCTTAACCCCTCTTATAGTTCACATTTATTTCAGATTTGATCTATTGCTTCTGATTCTTTTCTGTTATAAAATAAATACAGAAGGCAACCGAAAGAAAGCCTGCTGGTGCAAGTCCAGTCAAGTGTTTGATTTCTTTCTAAAGTTATAGAGTATCCATACTTTTATGGGGAAGGGCATACTAGTGGCCCTTCCTTTTCTTTACCCCTTTTTCAGTCTGACAGACTTCCATAGGTGTCTTGTATTGTAAAGTCTGGTGAGATAGTTTGCTGTGGGGTGAAATGCTGTGCGGTTATTTGCTTTCATGTCCTGTGCTGTGAGGTGCTTTGATGTGATTTGCTGTGACCCAATACTAGAATATACTTTATTACAAAGAAAGGAATAAATAATATGAATAAGAAAGATAAGAAAGATAATTTAGTAGAAAAGAGAGAAATAATTGATAATGCTACTTTGGCAGAGATGAACGAAAAATACCCAAAAGTATCAAAGAATGGTGTGGCCTTTGATTTAGGATTAACTTATATAACAATCCAAACCGATTATCTAGGCTCAACCAATATTCGTAAGCTAATTAAGAACTATGGTGCAGAGATAGTAGCTGTTATTTGCTTTTTCAGAACAGAGATGTGTCAACCATATGGTTGGTATTGTAAAATAGGCAATGACAACTTAGAAAACCTAATTGAGAAATGTGCATTTACATTAAGAATGGACGAAAATAGAGTTAAGGAATGCTACCAAGCACTCGTTGACAATATGGCATTTTTTGTGATTGACGATGAAAATGGTTCATATCTCGCTGACACTCAACAACTTTACAATTTTGAAATACTCAACAATTCAAGAGTCCGTGAACGAGAAAGAAAAGCCAAGAGCAGAGCAAAGGCTGCCGCAGAAAAAACAAATAAAGAGCAAGATATATCCTCAGGATCTGTTACAGCTTCTGTAAAGGAATCAGCTCCTAGTGAGCCAATCGGTGACTTGTCAAATAATGAAGCAGATCCATTCGATTGGTAATGCTTGACGGAGGACAATACTATGGATAAATCTACTGATAGCTGCATGACCGAAAAGCAATGGAACAAAAAAGGATATGTTCTTAAGGAAAATGCAGAGGGCATACTTGGTTGGCAAAGTTGTTATTATAACTATAAAGTTCTAAGATACACAGAGGATGAAGTTGAATATAAGCCAGAGGAAGCAAAGGCACTTGTGAAAGCGTTACAACATCAATACTATCTTTCTCACAAAAGGAACGTAGAACGTTGGGAAAGAGAAATGAAGCGTAGAGACGAACTTCATAAAATTCATAGAACCTACTATCAATGGTTAGTAGCTGGAAAAATTGCCGATGGTGCTCCTTGTATCCCTGGAGAACTCTTAAATAAGTATTATAGAATTGACGGTGGCGGCTGTTTTGGAAGTAGCTATAACTATTATCATGTTGATGATGTTAGAGATCCAGAAACAGAAGAAGAAAAACAAAAAGTTAGAGAAGCACAAGAACGAGGTTTTTGCTACTAATCGATAAATGTCCCACGGAATACAGACGGACGAAGTCCGGTATTCCGTGGGACATTCTTATTATAAGTCTTGCATAGCTTTCAGAACCATGACCTCATCGGTTTCGAACATATGCGAATATCGGTCAAGGATCGTTGCTTGTGTATCTCCGCTTACTTTTTCGATCACTGGCAACGGAACACCTTTGCGAATTAATGTGCTTATAAACGTATGTCTAAAATCATGGCAAGTGTAGTGTTTTAATCCGTTCTTTGAGCAAGCCTTTTCTAATGCGTCTGCACAAGCACCATGTGTCCATGGAAATATTCTGTCATCAAGGCTACCACCATTCATAAGGTGTTCGCTCCTAATTCTCATAAATAGTCTTTCTGGATCAGGCGAAAGCGGGATAGTTCTGTGCTTAAAATTCTTCGGGTCTTTGGTTAGCTTTATTTCGCTGACATAAGCCTTATTTATTTTCACCCTCATCCCCTGTAAGTGTTTTCCGTCTGTGCTTTTACTTGTTGGAACAATTCGGATTGGCTTATCTTCGCCTTTCTTGTAATAATCAAATTCCTCGAAATCTGCATATGTGAGAGCAACACATTCACCAATTCGTATTCCTGTGTAAAAAAGCAGATTAAACAGCAATCTGTACTTGGGATAATTATTTACACCAAGCCTGTAGAAACTGTTATTTTTGAAATGCTGATCAATTATGTCAAACTCTTCCTTTGGTATGACTTTATAATCCTCTTTTTTCTTGGCTTCCATATTGTCAGCATAATCCAACACATTCTCTTTTACGAGTTTCCTCTTATGGACAAGATTTATTAGCTTTCTAAATGTAGCTGCGTACGCCGCCCGAAAACTACAGCCAGACCGCTGAAGTCCGACACCCTGACCGCCGAAAACAGACACCCCTTCCGCCGGTCCGACAGTTGGTATAATTGACGTGGAGACCGGCATGATGTCAGTCCCCACGCCGTTT
>JBGVDD010000122.1:0-44575 GCA_045119215.1 Lachnospiraceae bacterium
ACATTATTTTTCGTTTCACACACTTTTAGTACCAATCCAGTACCAGCTATTTTTTGTCATTATTGTGTGTAGTTCCGGTGGCTTGCAGGTCATTTGACTATTCAAAGAATAATCGTCTGTTGGTTTGCAAGTTCACCTATAAAAATAATAATACGAAATAGATATTTTGGCAACCGGAAATTTTGTGGTACTACACAATAGTACCGCTTTTGCGTAATTTACCAAAACATTAGATTTGATTCAATACTTTCTGCACACTTTCCGACTGTATCAACATTCTCATCTTCTCACTTCCATCTTCAACCTCCGGCTCACCACACCTTAGATTATCCGGATGCTCAGATATGCAACAATCCTTGTACCAGCACTCGCCCATAAGCGAACCTTTGACAGACCACTTTTCATTTTCTGTAAGTTCACCTACCAATGATTTCATCACTCGCTCTGTAGAATATCTCTTAAAACCTGCTAAGTACTGTAAGGTCTTCTCGTCATCAATCTTTGACAAATTGATTCTATGGTCCTCAATAGCTGATAGAATGTCATCACGAATCTCGATTTTATCTGCCTTACCAGTTCCCGTCCATGGCACCAGCTTGTCAAAGGTAAGAATCAAGTATTCAAAACAAATCATATCGAGAATTACAACCTTCCCTTCTGATTTTTCTGCTATTGATTTCAGCATACGATATTTGTTACGAATATCCTGATTGTCTACCACATAATCAAATGCAATGTAATACTCGTCTCCCTTTTTAATCTCTAGATCTGACAGTGCATTCAGGATTCCCTGATTACTTCCTTTACTTTCAATTGCAAGCTCATTATCGAAGAAAATTTGATTAATCAATTTCCAGAAGTGAAGTCCAGCGCCTGTGTCTTCTGTCCATAAATATTTCATATCACAACTCCTCTTCCAGTGTTATCCTGTTATTATCAAGCTTTAACACTTTAAAACTCTTATCCGATACATTGAGTCCATCACAATTTCTTAAGAAAAGCATATATTGATTTGATGATTCAAAATTAATGAATCTCCTGATATCATCATCAATCAAAATATCTGCATTATCAATTACTATGAAACTATCTCTACACTGCTTTATCGTTTCTAAAAGATTATCTGATTTGTAATTGAACAATTTAATAGCCTTATACTCGTCAGTTAATCTTAGGTCTTCTAACATTTCATAAAGAACAGTTTTACCTGTACCACTATCCCCACCAACGAGAGTTATTCTATCATCAAACACTAAATCGTATGAAAACGGATCTGCTTTAAACGCAATATTCTTATAAATCATCTGCTTCTCTCCTTTCATACTCCTTGCTCCACCAAGCATTATATCCTTTGCTTCCAATTACTACATCTGAATCATTGAACCTGATTTTCGCATCGTCCGGAATATCTGCAAAGGATGGCCTTGACATATAAATCTTTATATTATCCATCGCAAAAATAATTTTAAGCACATTTGGACCACATTCCTCTACGCACACCACTTTATCAGGATGTTTTATAATATTGAGTAATGTCTTGCATCCGGATGACAAATTACGGATTGTACCTAATCCATACTTTGTTTCAATATGCTTATCTGGTGTTAGTTTTGCCTCATCCACCTGCTGAATGAGATTTATTTCATTTTCGGACATTTCCTCATTACCTGTATTCAAATTGAAATACAGGTCGTTTTGAAGAATCCAATCTTTTGACTCTTTTTTCTCTGTATATATATGAATCATTCGGTATCACTCCTTCATATTATCAGCACTTTTGAATAAAGCACTTACCTTTATTTCTCTCAAATATCAAAAAGGGAATTTCAGCCTTAGAGAGTATCACATTTGTTATCGGTACATATCTATATTCATCAATTCCTGGTATATATTTCAACACTCTTTTCTTATCAGGATAAACAAACACCTCATCGCTATCCCACAAAGATTCCATCTTAATAGCCACACATTTTACATTTACTTTATTTTTAAATTTGTCCAGCTCTTCTATCCTTACGCTTTTCGTTTTAGTACCATCTGTAAAATCCATATACCATCCATCGCTACATTCAATATGAACCTGTTTTTTCTTTATAGCCTCTTTATCAAATCCAATATATTCATACAATCTATCATAATCTGTAACAAATTCCGGTAGTTCCAACTTTCTGACAAATCTGCTGTCTACAATATTGCTAACAGATTTATCATCAATCCTGAACAAACTGATAAACTCACCTGTGCTGTCGCCATCTTCATCTAAAATACTAAAAACATCATAGTCAGAATAGTAATCTACGATTGATAATTCTTTTAAGGTTGGTTTCGCAAATTTATAAATTTCATAAGTTGTACTCATACTATTCTCCTCTCTGTCCTTAATCCAAATACAATTATTTATGAATTTACCTTTTCAATATCTTTTGTCATCAATATATATTCAGCTATGATAATTTCCCCAGTCTCATTTTCAAATGAGACCACGTGAGACTGACTTGAGACTGTATGAGACTAAGTCAAGCTTTTCACTACAAAGTCCATGTTGAAATCTTTTTATCATAAACTGAACCAGTTCTGTCATAAATCCTGTTTGCACATTTTTCTACTGTAGATGTAGGTGGTACATACACCCATAAAAGTGTCATATTTTATATAGCTCATTATTCTAAAAAATTCTCATGGAATTATCCTCTATTTGTGAAATTACATCCTCATTTCGTATATAACAAATCCCTCTAACAATTCTTTTTAGCTCATTGTATACATTTTCCATAGAATTACATTTCATTGTAAAAGGTGCATCTGTCTCCAGTAATATTCTATCCGCAGGAATATTACGTATTACATCTTTCCCTGCTTTTGTCTCTAGCATTTTAGGGTTAATAGAAAAATATGCACCATTATCTATGGCCAGTTTTCTCTCTGATACACTTCCTGTAAACCAATGAAATATACATTTACAATTGTTAAATGCTCCTGTTTCTTGTAAAACTTCAATAGTTGCTTTTGCAGATTTAACACTATGAATCGATAGTACTTTTTCCCCCTCTATAGCACATTGTCTAACAATCTTTTGAAAACAAATAAGTTGCATCTCTTTTGAGTCCTCATACCCTTTATTGAAATCAAGTCCAACTTCTCCGATAAATTTTGCCTCTTTAAACAAATTTAAAAACAAATCAATTTCTTGATGTCTTTGTTTTACCAACTGAGGATGCAACCCTAATCCAACTTTAATTGCATTAGCACCGTTAACAAATCGTAGTTCTTGTTTATAAGCCAACGGTGTTGTTCCAACAGCAATTATTCCAACATTTACATTTTTAGACTGTTTTATTAATAATTGCATATTATCCATCAAATCAAGATGAAAATGCGTATCAATCAACATATCAGTTCTCCCTATTATCTTGAATCCATTGGTCCACCTCCATCAGTCCTCGATAGTACATTTCTGAAAGTTCCTTTAAATACATCTCATCAGAATCAAGTGGACCAGTTTTATAAATCATTATTTCCTTTGAATTTGGATTTAGTTTTAATTTCTGAATTGCATATTGAAAAGAGCGTAATTGTTCACCAACCAAGTCACGATTGCTCTCGATTGCCGCAATATCTGAATATAAATACTCAGAAGGATCGTTCTTTCCAAAAGCATGATACATTGCTGCTCTTCTTATGATACATGGTAAACAATGACCACAATGTTGTGAATGTCCACCACGAATATTCGCATTATTTACAGATGAACAAGAATATGATTTTCCCATTGCATCCATTAATTTATCTTTATTTAAACACTCTGCTGCCATTTCTCCCTTTGTTTTGTTCCAGTATGGATTTGAAATGGAAAAACCAAAAACACTCATACTTATTTCATTCCATAATTTTAAATAAAAAGGGTGTGTAGTTCTCGTACTATGAGAACCAATACGCGTACTATCAAGAGGAACATTCAATGCAATTAATCCATTTTCAGGCATATACAGATGATTACACCCTTTTGTTCCGCTCATTGCAAATATTGCAATTGAGATAAACAAAAATGATCTGCTTCGCTGATTTTTATCTTCATCAGCTTCAGGCAATTCAATATCACTCAAACTTGTCCAAAAATATGCATTATCATGTGGAACATTGGAATAATTTTCATCTAATAGTTGTAATAAATCTGTCTGCCATTTTCTAACTCTTGGTTCTCCAGCATGACTCACTAAAAGAGTTGCTTGTCCTTGTTCCATATAATTAATCGCTGCAATGAGACTATCCATTCCACCAGAAAATAATGACGCAACTCTATATTTATCTGTACACTCTTCTTTATCACTTATTGCAAATCTTTCTTCTCTTTTACTGAATTCCAATGTCCATATATCACCCGTCAAAAATTTCAACATTCGTTCTATTGTATTTCTATGATTCATCCACTTACTATCATACACTGGTATAGAAAGCGTTATTTCCCTTGTCCATGAATCTTGTGATTGTTTTCTTCTTGATATTTTCATATCTGCAATATATACCATCAGTCCAATAATTATTGCATCAAATCCACTCTCTGATGGATAAATATTTACTCTTTGCAGTTCGCTTATCATTGTTTGAAGACCATATCGAAAATTTCCATTCGATGTCTGCATAGGAAGTAGCACTTTTATTGTACTTATCTCAGGTATTATTTGATATTCAAATGCATGCTGTTCTTTAATAAACGAAGCAACTAAATGATACCTATACATATTTATTCACCTTGCCCTTCCAATATTTCATATGTTTTCTTATATATGGAATCAGTTATTTGTTCTGCTTTTGTATTTGTCATCTGCAAATTATTTTGTTGTATTTCTGCACATGCATCAGCAACACTTTGTTGAATCAGCTGTTCCACTGAACCTTCTATATGCGAAATCTCATTAATATCATTAGGAAGTATTATTATTTTATTAGCAATATCATTTTTAATATGTTCCATAATTACTTTACTCATATATTTCTGCAAAATTGACATACAATCTTGAGCAGTAAGTTCTTCAATCTTTTTTTCATATAACATTTGATTTTCAGCTATAGTATCAAAATAAGCTGATCTTGCCATCCCCTCATCGTTAGGTCCTCCATCTGGACAAACAAATGAGGCAATTTTAGTAAAAAAGCTAGATGCTGACAATCCTTCTAAATTGCTAATAGATATCTGGTGCGCAACTTCATTTATTCCACCATTTCTAGACAGTGAATTTAATACATTATATAATCTTGCAGTACTATTTCGTGCAGACCCTAATCTTGTTGTAGCCCTAGAACTTCCTCCTAATGAACGACTCACATATTGCGATACGCTATTTCTCATCGAACTACCGTCACGGCCACCACCTGATATGTATTTAGTAAACGTCCCTCTTGGGCCGGTAAATCTATTTATATCTCCATCTGGTGGTATAGCTTTAATTTCACCAGCATTTTGCCCTTCTCTCCCATCATCTCCACCTTCCTCTAACCATGAAGGTACTAAAGGTGTATGACCAGATTGTCCTTTATTCCTTGTAGATGTTCCCATAAACTATCACCTCTGCGATTCTTTTGCTGCGTTTTTTATAATCGGATTTGTAGTACTCTCTTCCACATTTTTAAAAAATAATCTCAATTTATCCCTAACATTAGATGTCTTTGGAATACAAGAATCCCAGCCTCCAACAGCCCAAATTCCCAATTTATCAAATGGCAATGTTAATAAGAAATCTACCAAATCTTCTTGAAGTTCTGAATGATATTCTACTAAACATCTAATACCTTCTATACTCTTAGGTGGTTGACTTTCTGATAAATCTCTTACAAAAACATCCTGAGATACAATTTTTAATAATTGCTTTGCATCTGAAGTATTAAGTGCACTTATTTCTTCTTTTTTATTTAGAGTATTAAATGAGCCTGCCCGAACAACCGAAGCAAGTTCTCGTAAACGTTCTTCCGGACTACTAAAGAAAAAGTCTATTCTTTCGGTACAAGCAAAATAATATGGTCTAAGATCTATACCTGCTAAAGATGGTTCTATTTGCATCCATGCTTTTATATCTTCTTGTTGCAGAAATAATTTGAATTGTTCATTTCTCACAATAATAGAATCAGATTCTTTTTCACAAACAGATTTTGTTACCGTCTTTGTTTCTTTTTTACTCTTTGTTTTCTTTTCATCTCCTTCACTTGTATTGTTTGACATATCAGCTTCATTAACTTCTGTTTTAGCTTCATCTAATTCTTGTTCAGAAGTGATTTGAAATGCCTTGCAATGACCTTCTTCATCTATTTCATCTGCCAAAGCCTTGTAAAAATCATTATTATACTGTTCTATTAACATCATCTTGGCCAATACTGCCATTTTTAGCTCATTAGGATCAAATCCTCTATTTCTTGCTATTTCAGTTCTCAATAAAAGCATATTAATAAATCTTTTTATATTCCTTGGATTTCCACCAGTATGTTCAGCTAATATTTTATCAATGCTCTTGGCAATCCTAACATTTTCAATTGCAGCTTTATACTTATCCTTTAAAGCATCTTTTATTTCTTCTGTCGAAAGTTGCTCTAAAGCCCATGGTTTATGAAGTTTACTGATGACTACATCTCCTAATTCTTGTAACTCTTCTGATTCACCCAGCTCGGATTCTATCATTAATAGCATTATATAAAGCTGAGCCTCTGCAATACCGATTCTAGGAATATGTAATGGCACCTGTATCAGTTTTTCCAAATATTTATCAGCAAAATTGTTATAATCCAATTTGGTAATGGTATCCTGTTTTTCATTATTTTCTTCATGCACTCTTGGAAAATATTCTTTAACTGAATATCGAATCATTGCATCATCAGCAGCTATAATAAATGCTGTATTTTCCAATGTTAGGAATATTCGTACCGCCTCTAGTGTTTCAATTGCAACCTTTGGTAAACAACGATCCAAATCGTCAATAAGTACAACAATTTTTTGAATATGGGCTTTCTCAAAAAGTTGTTTGAAATTTTGTCTAAAATCTTCCATCTCTCTATAGCCAGATGTTTCTTCTTTAGAAGTATCAATCAAATTTCCAATTGTTCCTATCAACTCTTCTACTTTATCTTGATCTACTACGGTATTTTTTATAGTACTTATAATGCCTTCCATTATAGCTAAAGGAGCTGTTCCTGTTGCAATTGAAACTCCGACTTTTCCTACATTTTTAGCTAAACTGAGTTTATCAAGGTTCTTCCATAACTTCTTACCAATATCTTTGATTTCATCAATTCCATGAACAATTGGATGATGCTCCAAGTATACTTTTGCTGTATCTTCCAACTGACACACTATTGCTCTCATTAGTGCTATTTTTGCATCCTCAAATCCTTGGTATTGCCAACTATTGAACCGAATTACACTATAATCAGAATCAATATCACTCACATTATTTTGATCAGGATTGTTTAATTTCTTTAATTCATCTTCAACCATAGCAAGTACACTAGATTTCCCTGCTCCCCAATCTCCATGCACACCAATTGAAATGGATTCCGTATTTTCTTTTAAAATTGATACAATCGTTTTAGCAATTGCCATATTATTAAGCCGGTCAATTCTAGTTTCATTATCCGATAAAATCATGAATGAACCTCCTCTCCATCATTTGTGAATAAACTAACACATACAGTATCTGCTTACGTATCGAATACATCACATACATTCGTATAAATTCTCTAAAAGTCATTAGATTATTTAAATCTTACTGTATTTCTTTTTGTAGTTAATACTTCCTACATATGTTTCCTATTCCAATTCAAAAACCTTCCTCATCAGATCTTCTGCACTACCATAGAAAAGAATTGATATCTTGCTCCAAATATCTCCTGGCATTGTAATTGTATCCGGCTGATTAGCAATAGGAACATAAACTATCTTTGCACCTTGCTCTACAATATATTCTAATTTTTCATAGAGATTTGTTGTTTTTACAAGGTTTCCATTTACAGTTATACTTCCAAGAATTACAGTTTTGCTTTTTAATGGTTTCTTCAAGAAAACGGAAATCATACTTAAATAGAAAGCAGCACCAATCTCCTGATTTCCTCCTGACGTATTCTCATCTATGAGCTGTGTTGCAAATGTATTTTCTTCTATTATATTAGTGATTCCCATGTTGCCAGAATTTGATTTCACATAGTTATAAACATTTTTTATTGTTTCCTTTGTTTCAGCACTTGGTCTACCTGTAATCTGGTATGTTCCACCACCCACAATTAAATTAGTCTCAATCTTTACTGGGAACATTCTCTCATCTTTTGTAATTACAGTATAAACCTCACCAATATCCAATGGAGCAATCATACTGCCTGCACCATTAACCATTTCTTTAAGGAATATTTGCTTTGCCATTTGGCTTTCCTTATCTACATATCTAAAATTAGCACCAAAGAATTCAAGTCCACCTCTTCTCTTTAGCTGCTCTTTTACTCTCATTCTTCCTTCCATAGCAAATTCGAGATACCCCTGAATTTCTTCCTTTGTTACATTCAAATCTGGATGCAACAATTTAAGTAGACCTGACATAGTTTTCTTTATAGCTTTCGTATCACGACCACTTAGACTACTATCCAATATAAAATACTGATCCATAATATCTGCATATCCTCTTTTTCTAAAATCATGCAAGATTTTGGAAAAATAATCAGATATAAATCCATAATCAGATGAGTAATTCTCCGTCTTCATTTTTTCCATTTCCCAACCTGGCAAATAGTAGTGAAATCTATCAATGATTGCCGGGGTCTGCAACTCATCTGCAAGTGTCATAAATAGGTTCCCACCTTGCTCCCATATTTGAAGTGGATTATCAATATTTCCAATAAATACCATTGAGGCTTTTCCCTCAACTCTCATATTATTTCTAGCAAAATTTCCAGATTCCATATATGTTTGCAGCATTGCAGGACCTTGAGGATCATCAAACTTAACATTTGCAACTTCATCAAATGCTACAACATCCCACGTTCCAACAAGTCCAACTTCTTTTTTAGTAAGATTATAAAATAATACAGGAACCGTAGCCTTTCCACCTGCAACAAGCAAACTATATGGAGAAAGTTCATTATATGTATATGATTTACCAGTTTCACGAGGTCCCAATTCGATAAGATTATAATTTGTCTCGCAATGAGGAATCACTCTCAACAAAATAAGCAACTTCTGTCTAAAATCAAATTTGTCCGGATTCAATCCTATACTATTAATAAGAAGATCTAACCATTCATTTCTTGTAAAATCTGCTCTCTTGGCAATAAAATCATCCATCTCATCGGCGGATACCTGCATAGGACTAAACTTCCCAATCATTACTGGAAATTTTGTGCTATCTTCATTTCTTTCAAGTCGCACTAATCCCCACATACCACCCTCAAGTAATCCCTTGTATTTTCTAATCCATTCTTCATCTACCAGAATATCCTTGAGTCCAGCCGTATTTAATGTCCCGATATACATATCCTTATTAAGATCTACATCAACCATAAGCTTGTCTATAATTACAATACTTCCATCTGTCTTAATAGCATCTTTAATCTTATTCTTATCTTCAGGCATAATATAGTGTTTATTCAGTACAGACTTAACTTTTTCAATGACTTCTTCATCGGATAAACCTTGATCAGCATATTGAGAAATAAGATATTCCAAAACGTATACTGGCAATTTGATACTTGTTTTTAAGTTATTACTTATGCCTTTTCTTACAACTTGGTGAGGAAACACACTCTTAATTTTCTCCTGTAAATCCATTCTTTCACCTTCCTCTACGAGAATATATCCAAATCCTTATCAATAACACGTCCGCCTTCTTTTTTGACAATAGTTTTCTGAGT
Source organism: Lachnospiraceae bacterium (assembly GCA_045119215.1). Taxonomy (GTDB): domain Bacteria; phylum Bacillota; class Clostridia; order Lachnospirales; family Lachnospiraceae; genus RUG11237. Next base: position 9,880 of record JBGVDD010000122.1, read on the forward strand.
ATTTTCTCCATTCGAAACCATAATCAAAAACTCTGTTCCTTGTTCATATTGACGAATAGGAACATGTAATTGATATTCTTCAACATCAATCATCACATTGAACACCAAGTCAGTACCACTCATAATATTGCATACATAGCCTCTAGCACCTCTTATCTTTCCGGCAATCTCATTGTATGCTTTTAACATTTCAAAGACTATACTTTGCTCTATAATTACTTCATCCTTTGCACTATGAATTATAAAACTAGTGATTACATTCTCTTGAAATGAAATTCCCCCATGATTATATTTGTTGGTTTCTTTCAGAGCATTTGATGAATTGATAAAGCATAGCTTTTTGTTCCCCATCTCCAAATAATTTGCTCCATCAATCGAATCAATATAGAACATATCTTTAGCGTTTTCATTTTTATCCAGAATCAAGTATCTGCTCTTTTTCTTTTCACTTGTTATGCTCTTGTCTTGTACATCAATCTTCTTTTGAATATTAACAAATCCATGGTCTGATAAAAGTACCACATCATACTCTCTTCCAAGAGTATATCTAATAATCTTCTCCAAATTATCAATTGCCTCTGACATCTTTGATGCACTATCAAAATGATGCATATTAATATCAGCTTCATCAAAGAAATATATTACGCTCTGACAATAATCCTTTTGCAGCGTAAATTCATCAAAAGTAATAACCTTACATCCTAACTTTTTTTCAAGATTTTCTCTTCGCCATTCATAGATATAGAATTCAATCTTCCCATCTTTTTTTAGAACAAACGCATTTTTATCCGATAACTCTACCTTCTCATCTATGATAAAATAACTATTCATTCCTATTTCTGTTTCAGATGGTAATTCTCCTATCACATTTACATCTTCGATTTCATATCCATTAAATCGTTGGATAAGTTCCTTTGCCATTTCATATCTGAATCCATCCGCGAAAATAAATAGACTTCTTCTATTAAATTTGCGAGAAACTATAAACTCACTTTGCTTTAAAACAGATTTTTTGTCCTCCATGTATTGATTATAGTAATCACATAGACGAGCATTCATCTTTGAAATAACACTATGATATTTTTGCTTTGTAGAAAGCATTAACTCATGCAATCCATCATTCAGGTAGAAATCCGGCACTAATGCCAATTTTTCATAATATGCTTCTACCCTTCTATATAGAGAATCCATATCAGCAAATGTATTCTTATATTCACCTAACATAAATTCCAAATTATTATGAGCATATTGATGATTAATATTTTGCGAAAGTGCCTCATCCAGTCTTTTCAACTCAAAGACATAAGCACCTATATTCTTCATCTCATGAGTCCATAATTTTTCCTCATCAACATAAGAATCCAAATGATTACCTATGAATTTAATGAAAAATTTCGGAATGGCGTATGTTAGCTTTGATGGCTCAATGTTTTTATAAATATCATTCAATTCTTCTATTGGATTAATGAGTTCATCTGCATTATCCATAATAAATCTTGCCATCGAAGCAATATTTGTTTCTGATGCATCTACAAGATAATCATTATATGAAGCTCCACCATATTCTCCATATTCATTTTTTGAATATGTAATCATTACCTTTGGTAACAAGCAATCAAAACTAGAATAAGGAGTTATCGAAATCAGTAATTCTTTTTTTAACAAGTCTACAGATAAAGAAAATAAGTCTAATGAAAGTAATTGCTCTCGTTTGATTGCTCCATTTAAAAACTGGATTAGTAATCCCTTGGATGAAACCCTTCTCCCACATAAGTTCAAAAGGACTTCTCTTTTAACACATTCATCATCAATACTATCCTTGTAAGATAATGAGCTGCATATATTATTGAAGTTACTTAAAAGAACTTTTTTCTGATCTGCTGAGAGAAGAATCTCACCTCTTATTTTTCCCTTTATTGACTCCACTTCATTAAACAGCATCTCTGATGTAATATCCAATCTTTTGGCCTTTCCTGATGCTACTAATCCACTCAACTCAATTTCTTTTCTTAAGTAAATACATTGCACATTTTTATCAGCAAGCTGCCTTGTAAGTGTGATATTTGATGGATTATTCATCAATCTGATTTCTTCTAAATCTTTAATATAATCCTCAAAAACACCTTCTTCATCAATCAAGATTGCTGGTGACAATGTGCTATTTTTCTTAATTATTTTCCTTAATATAAAAGCAACATTCATTGCCACCATCCTCCTTAATCAACTACTTTCCATTTTTCAAGTGTTTTTATACATTCTTCAAATAATAGTATTTCTTTTTCAACTATTTCAGCCTCTATTTTAGTTAGGTAAGTATCTGTTAATTTTTCTTTATTTCTATGTAGTTTAGGTATAAATATTTCTTCTGCTAATCTACGAATTTCATTTTGCATTACATATTTTCTTTCTTCTTGATATTCTAAAAGAAATTGTTGTGAGTTATAAAATACTTTGACTGATGTATTTCCCTTTCCTCCTAGCTTAACTGTACACAAAATTGGTTCACTTAAATTTTTAGTACTATCTCCTGCAATTTGCTCCACAGAATTATCAATTTTCACTCCACTCTGTAAAATCTCAATAAAATCTTTGTTTAAAATTTCCTCTATTTCTTCATATCTCAAATATCCATTTTCTTTTCCAAAAATCAATTCTAGTCTGTTCGTCAAAATATTTTTAATTTCGTAATCAAGATATAATCTAGGTTTTTCATCTATCATAGCATCCTTAATAATACTCTTAACCCATAGAAATGTGGCTTTTTCAATTGACATGAGTGCAGATGACTTTACTCCATTAACTAACCTATTTATCAATGCAACCTCATCGTCAGTAAGCCCATACATTGAATAAACTATTTCATCTAATTCATTTTTTAATTCAAAAAGTCTTCCTTCAACCTCTTTAAGTTTAGTAGAATATTTCTCATAAGCCTGATGAATAGTACTGGCACCCAGCTTAAGTCCTTCTGCTATTTCAACATCATGGTAGAAATCGGATAAATAATCAAATCCCAAAATATATGACTTTAACTTATAGGATTCTTTCGCTATTTCAATTAACCTTTTCCTCTGCTCTTCATTTCCTTTCCTATATGGTATTCTAACCAAATCGCATACTTGAAAACTAGGTGTAGGATTTAGTTGACTTAATATGAAATTCACAAATTTAGAATTCATAAAAGCTAACAACCAATACATATCTATGTCATTTGAAAAAATACACGAACCCTTAACATCAAAAATACATCCTTTAGGTAAATATCTAATACTAAAATCTTCGCCTCCCGCATCACTACCAACATCACTATATGTTAATCCTTCTCTGAAGAAGTATTGTTGATTTTTTACCGTTCGTGTTTCACTACCATATTTTTCCCTTGCAACATCTTTAATAGTTTTTCCATCATTTTCCCAATCAATATAATTCACAATATTGTTACTCCACTTTTCATTCCCCCCCCCTTTCGCATACGGATAAAATCGTTTCCCTATCAAATCAGAGGGTATTTCCCACTTATACCTAAGAAATCTTTTATTATCCCCAGTAATCATCCCTTGTTTTATTTCAACAACATTTCCTAGGGGAGTATCCTCATTAAATATTTCTCTAATATGATCGGTAAATTCATAAATAAATGGATACCCTGTAATTAATTTGAAATCTTCTTGTTTCATTTTGAATTCTTTAACCGGATAATTTTCAAATGATTGTGGGTCTCTTTCGTCAGCTTCTATGCACTCTACATAATTAGATTTATTATTTAAATTTTTTTGCAACATTAAAATAGCAGCTCTCACAGTTGGGCCATCAAAAACATTAATTCCTAACTTTATAAGTTTCTTTAATCTGAAGTCACGCAAAATAACCATTCTAAGATTATCAAAACTATCCAATGTGAGAAACGTATCTGAACCAACAAATCCGCAAATACCATTTTTATCCAATAACTGATTAGCTCTAATTACAAATGCCTCGAACAAGTTATTATAATTGTCTGGATAATACTGTTTTAAAAAATCAGCAGTTTCCTTTTTCATCCTTCTTAACCCTAAGTAAGGAGGATTCATTACAATAATTTCATACTTATTTTGGAAGAATCCAATTGCAGAATTCCTCTGTTGTCCGTCTTTTGCCAATAATAACTTTCCAATGTCTTCTGATGAAAAGCATTTCTCTTCTAATGACTCTGGTGTATCAAAAATAGAAATCTGTCTATATTCTTTTTCACTTTCCCATTTATACAAAGAATTAGTACAAAGTATATTTACTTTAGTCAAATTAAGCCTATTTACATCAATGTTAATATTTTTCTCTTTTGCTTTAATCCACAAATTTATTGCTGAAACTTGAAGAGGCTCTCTTTGAATATCAACTCCATAAATGTTTTTTGCTAGAATAGTATTTACTATTTCCTCAGTTTTCCACTCTGGATGTATTCTTTCATATCTTTCGTAAAATGCATCAAAAGCATACACCAAAAAATTTCCCGCTCCACAAGCTGGGTCAAGTAATTTAATTTCCTCTATCTTTTTATCACCTGAAGCCTCATACATTTCAAGACTCTTATCAACAATGTACTTAACAACCCATCTTGGTGTGTAATATTCACCATACGTTGCTTGTTCATCTTCCAAACCTTCAAGCACCAAATATAACATCTCCGAAGCATATGAAACACTTTTATTTTTCTTTGCTTCTTTAACTTCTTTTTCAGTTACATCAACCCAATATTGATAAATCCAACCAAAAAAGTCACTCTCTTCATACTCCTCACTAGAAATCTGCGAAATAACGTATAATATTTCTTTCAAATCATCATAATCTGGTTGTATTATGCTATATTCATAATCACCAAATAAAAGTGGTACCTCTGAAGCCATGTGTCTTTTTAATGAACTAATCAAATAAAGAAATTGATAATATTCCTCACACTCTTCGCTATTGTCCTCTTCAGCTAGCTTCAATATTTCTTTCTCATATCTTTTTATAAATTCCTCATATGCCATAGGATTTACAGTCACAAAATTTGGAACAATCTCATTATATATATCTATTCCGATTGTTTTCGAAATAAGTGACCGCATTATTCCCCTTTTTTCCATAATCTTAAAGCATATCAAAATATGCAGAAAAGTTCTTGATGAATTATGAATATATTCGGTATATTGCTTTTTGTTATTTATCTTCTTTGCTTCAAATAGTGCTATCAAATTACTTCTTTTGTTTTCATCATAAGAACTTAGGGGCTTATCGATTACAAGCTTTCCCATATCATCAAATCCATATTTTTCTAGTTTCCCTGATATTCCCTTTATAATTGATGACCTTAGTTTTGTCACAATAGGTTTCAAATTTGCTTTTGACATTCTTTAATTCTCCTACAACTGCAATGTAATTTTCTTTCCATCCTTCAAATCTTTCTTTATCTGATCTTTGATTTCTTCAAAAACGAAATCCAAAAGAGTAAGTCCATCTTCTCCATCAACATTGATCACTCTATTCTTTGGCATGTATTCTCCAATAGTTCTTGTTACACGCACTGGAGTAGGCTTCTTAGGTTGCTCTTTTGTTTCTTTTGTTCCATCTGTCACTTCTACTGGAGTTGGTAAAGGTGCATCATCTTTAGGAGCATTATTCTCATCATTAAAGATATGTAACTTTGTAACTGCTCTTGCATATGAAGATTGCAATCTACCTTGCTTTTCTTTTAGTTTCTCTAATGTTCCTAATCCTGTTGCATTAATCAAATCCTGTGAAATGACAACACCTTTGGCATCAATAGATTCAAGCTCATCCAACACCCTTTTCTTCTGACTATTATCAATGTTTGTCCACTCATCCATTTTCTGGATTTCTTCAACATATCCATTATATGTATTCTTATAATGGTCAAATGCTTGATTAAATGCTAAAACATAAAGTTTTTTAAGAACATCAAATTGCTTATTGTCACCTTCTATAAACTTTCTGCCTGCCTCAATTGCCTGCTCTTTATCTTTGCAATTACAAGTTTCCATTAAAGAAACAAGTTTATATGAAACAGAGATATTAGCTGAATTATCAACAATAAACAATACTCTTCTAAATCTATCAATTATTGTTGCATCAGATACAAGACTATTAAATCCAACTATCGTGTCTTCAGCATCCTTTCGTCCCAAAATATCACTAGCAAGCCCATCAACATATGACACATCATCCTTTATCCCCTGGGATACAATACTAGAATATATATCAAGCTTTGCATCTTTTAATTTACTCATAAGATTTCTGACGTTCTCGGCAACATCTTTTAGCTTTTGATTAACCATAATATTATTATCAATAGTCTTGAGTAGTTTTATTGCATCTCTAATTGACTCATCCGAAATATTAATTCTTGTCAATTTACAAGCATCAAATACATCCCTTTTTCTTGCTGTAAGAGGACCCTTACTTCCTGTAAGTGCAGATGCATCATCCGGAATAACAAAAGTTTTTCCTTCATGAGAAATCTTAATGTCACTATTTCTAAGTGCAAGTGCAACCATTATTTTAATGGTATCAAGCTCCCAACCATATTTTCCCTTTGAAAAATCATCAATTACAGTCACACCATCTCTATCAAACCCATTATCCGGGAATGCCTTAAGAAATTCACTATAATATCTATTTGCCGTATTTACATTTCCACTAGTATCAATAAGGTCTAAATCTTTAAGATATGAACTTGTCATCTTAACAGATGATGTTAAAATCTCTTTTGCAATAAACTTATCTACAGAATTTCTTAAATTCTTTCCAAAGAACATTGAATATCTCTTCTTCAACATTTTTTCACATTCAGTAGTAAGTCTTGCCGATGGTTCTTTTGCAAAGTCCTTATTATCTTGGCCATTATAAGAAATCACAGCATTTTTGAAACACTCATTAATCATGTTCTCAATTTTTCCTGCAATTGCTGTATCCCTTTTTGTTTCAATCTGAATTCTTAATTTCGCATCAATTCCAAAATCACCTTCACGCTCAAGAGCTTCATCCATCTGTAAAAAGAACTTAATTGCTTTTCCAAGTGCATCTCCTTCATACTTCTTTTCAGGAATGATATATATTTTCTCTCTATCATTACTTGCTGCAAGAGCTTCATTCTTCTTTGTTTCAATATCACTATCAAAAGGAATACATGTATATGCATTAGGGAATTCACTACTCTCATCTGACTTTTTCAAAACAAAAGCAATACTCTTTTTGGTATCATTTATCTTACCTTCAACCAAATGCTTTCCATTCTTTAATGAAGCATTATAGATGCTATAGATATATTCATACGCCTTTTCTCTAATTGCTGTCTCTGTAATTGAAGTAATTCCTTTAATACGAGACCATACATCTGATTCCTTCTTTGTAATTGGTGTATATAGCCCCCCCTCATTATTTACATAATTGTCTCTAACCAAAATATCAAGCCAATTTAAAAGCGTATCCTTGTTTGGAATTCTGTCTGAATATACAAATGGAAGGATAACTGTATCTTTTACTCCCTCTGCCTTAACTTGGGAAAGTAATACGATAGCCTTTAAAACGGTCAACAAGTCACTCTTATCAATAATAAGATTCTGCTTATCATCTAAAACAGGGTCAGATTCCAATGATGCGATTAAATCACTGTATTCATCTTCAATACTCCTTTTTGATTTCAATTCCTCATAAATCAAGTCTGTTCCAACAAAGTACCCAACCTCTTGGTTATATACTTCTGGTCTCTTCATAATAGACTTAATTGTCTTCATCATATTACGAGCGGAACCCTTACTCTCATTCTTAAGCATGTCCTTCATATATGCCAATTGAAAAGGATAAAATGGATATGATGCTATTACATTTGGCATCTCTATTTTTCCATCTTCTGTAGCCGTGTAAAGAGCAGTTCCAAAGATATATTTCATCTTATCAATGCTAACACTTGATTCAATTTCTGAACATTTCTCATTCTTAGCAAGATATCTATTTTTTACAATCCAAACCATTTCCTCCGGTTTTAGAATCTGTTCTTCTCCAAATCTATGTATCATTCGTTCTGCACTTACTGTATCAAGAAGCTTTGTTTTTGCTTCAAGAGAAGTAACTACCATCCAAATGTTATCTGGCAATAATTCAACTAATCCCTCAAATTTCCTTACCTTATCAGCGTTATCCAACAAATCTAATATCTCATCAATAAAGATCAGTATTCTCCTCTTTCCTGATTCTTTAAGGGTTGCTTTTAAGAATTCTGCAACATCCATTGCTGAATAAGTCTTATCCTCATCATATTCGAGATTTAACTGTCTTGATATTTCTTTAGGTAAACAATCAACAACTGTATCTCCACTTTTTGCAATATGATTGGCAGAGAAAATGAATGTCATATAATCTTCTGGATGAATGTTCTTAACAAGCTCTGTCACCTCAGAACTTCTAATCTTTGAACAAATACTATCTACAACATTTAACTCTTTCTGATTCCCATTCTCATCAATATAAGAAATCTCTTTTTTTGAGAAAATAGTATAAATTACCTTCAACAAATGTGATTTTCCTGCTCCAAAGAATCCTCTAATCCAAACGCCTGGGCCAATCTTATCTCTATATGTATCTTGCAATAATTGAGTCTTCATCCTCAACTCAGGATATTCCTTCTCATCATCAAAAAAATACGCAACAAAGTTTCCCAAAATTTCTTCAACATTCCGGGTCAAAACATACTCTTCAATATCAATGGCCTTAATAGTATCACTATCCTCTACGGTCATAACATCATCAAATTTTCTCTTTAGATCATGTTCAAATGTTTCAAATACTTTTGTCATATCTGTATCCACCTTCACTCTGGTAATGTATAGTCTTTAACACATGTGCTTAATGTGCTTTGCTCTATCTTAATTGCTCTCCCTTTTGTACTCTCCGTTTTATAATAACAATACTCATTTACTGAATAATCTTCCTTAATCCCAACGGTCAACCAAATTAATGGTATTGAATCATTGATTATCGATTGATTTTCCGACATATATGTAAGGAGAAAATGAATCGGGTCTAATCCAAGTGTGAACAAAGTTTCATCTTGAATCACTAAAACCTTCTCTGCATCATTCTCCTTTATAAAATCAACAATTGTCTTTTCTAAAATTTCACATAAGACTTGCCTATATCTTTTGTGTTCTTGACCATATTTTTCTTCTATCTTTATTAGTTCCTCTTCCCGAGATTTCCAAGCTTCAAAATCCATAAAATTAGACATATTTATAATCTCATTTGATGCAAATAACTCTTTAATCTGATTTTGTGCCATCTCATAAAATATCTCATTCTCCAAGAACATCAACCTAATAGGCCTTGAAGGTGGTGTTTTAATTACTCTAGTAACTTCAGCTATTAATTCATTAATAGGTTTTTGCATAATCTAAAATACCCTCCTTTTGCTTTGTGATATTACACACATCACCTAACTGGCTCACTTCAATGTAACCTTTCATTTTTGCGTGTGTCATGAGGTATTCAATATCATACTCATTCAGCAAAAATCTCTTAAATACACTACTAGAATATAATTCTCTCTTTGTAATTACCTTATCTTCAAAAAAATAATATAATAGAAATGTAAACCATTCAGGTGTTAAAGATGGTCTTCTCACTGTCAACTTGCTATTATCAGTTGTCCCCCATCCAAATGTTGCAATATTCTTATATAGCATATTCCGCACTTTATTCATGCTGGAATCTGATATACCCTCCTGTAATTTTATCGGTAAATACGTCTTGTATTTTTCCAAAATATCCTCAAAAAATTTATCTAAATCCATCTGTGTATATGTCTTCTGGCTCAACTTATTAAAATTGACATAGACATATTCTTCTAAAAAAATACGAAACAAATTTTCAAATTCAATATAGTATACAAATGCATAGTTGTGTTTTTCCTGCAATGAAACTCCAGATTGCAATACCTTAGCTAGAGCTAATGTCTTATCTTTCCCTTGACCAAGATATCTTGCTTTTATGGCACCCCATACACGCTTTGCAGATGCTTCCTTTTTATCAGTAAAAATCAATCCCTCATTTACTTTTTTTGCCAATTCATCAATTTCTTCACCAGTCTGTATCATCTGAAATATCTCCAGAGTTTCCTCAAACCATATACTAGCTGTTGGCCATTTAATTTGATTCATTGTTGCCACTCTCTTTCATATATTTCTATTATTAGTCGCTTAAATTTACTGTCCCTTTTTCTGTACTCGTCGTGGATCTTCCGGTTTTTGGGTATTTTCCGGTATTAACCAAGTTTTCCCCTTTAAAACCGCTCCTGCAATTCTTCCTTCTTTACAATAGATTGCTACTCTTCTTTGTGATATATTCCATATCTTTGCATACTCTGCTGTTGTTAGAAAATCCATGAATCAATCTCCTCCATAAAACATACACCACTCTATTTTTTATTATATTCGGTTACACGAATATTTTCAATCAAAACATATATCTCATCAGATTTTTATGCCACAATACGAATTTTCAAAAGAATCCATATTTATCTCCATTGCCTTTATCCTTTATAGACTTTTTTCACTGTTTCGTTCATTAGTTTTTTTCACATTTACCTGTCTTTCCAAAACCATCTTCCTACTCTCCTCGACACCCGCTTTAGCCTTTTGATATTCCTGTTGCAAATTATATTTTTCCGCAGTCAGCTTTACCAATTCTGTTTTTCTCTTTTGTACGTTCGGAATCTTACCATGATAATACTTATCAAACCACATTTTTGCACCTTCATACATCGAAAGTTCTACTTCATGCTCGCTTCTATATTTATCCGAATTTTTTGCACTTTTCCATAATGAGTAATACTGTGCATTTGCTTTATAGATAGCACTCTTTTCCAAAGCCTGATTAATAAAATGAATTCTTTTTTCCACTTCTTTCAATCGCTTCTGTACCGGTTGGAGCTTCGCAATTGCCATCTGATACTGCTCATGTACCGCTTCATCCGAAAGTTTCTTTCGCTGAAACGGAAAAGAAAAATCCTCTAACTTCTGTTGAAGTTTCGTTATTAACTGTCTTACTATAAACAGTTGCTTATTATGTTCCTTAACATCTCGGTTATAGTCACCCACTTCCGTTGCAATTCCCTTTTTCTCCATATGCACCGCATCTACACCCATATGCATTGTAGGTATAAAATCACTTCCCTGTCTTTCAAAAGACCGATGATCCACACGTTCACTGATACCTCTTTTCTCCAACTCTTCATTAACATATGCTGCAAAACCTGCTCTCCATTCTTCTACCTTTCCCCGGTCATTCCAATCAGTTGTATTTACTTTTCTGCACTTATATTGTCTCTTCTTTCTATCATAAATTTTCTTGCCATCCTTGTCTAAAATATATTCTTTCCTGGATTTAGGTGCCCATGTTCCATTCTTTTCAAAAACTCGCATGGTTAACATGACATGTGCATGTGGATTCCCATCTTTTTTGTCATGAATGCAAATATCCGCACACATACCTTTATCCACAAATGTCTTCTGACAAAAATCACGCACAAAGTAAGCTCTCTCCTGCTCCGGTATCTCGATAGGAATTGCAATTTCAACCTCTCTTGCTAGTTGGGCATTTTTTGCCTTTTCTGATGCTTCTACAGCGTTCCAAAGCACTTCTCTGTTTCGATATGCTTCCGGCGCATTTATAGGCAACATAACCTCTTTATGGACGATATTCTGCTTGCGACTGTAATCATGTACCAATCCGTAATAATCGTCCTGCAATTTCTCACCGCTACGATAAGCAGCTGCTGCCAGTACAGACTTTCCCGCACTTCTGGAAATGATCTGCACTGAAAAATGATAAATCGCCATGCGATTTCCTCCTCTCGGCTTGTCCGAGAGCGCACACACCACAATCTTGTGGTGTATAAGTGCGCCCTTCGGGTTTTAATTTGTTTTTATAACCTAATTTCTGCAATTCCTTCTTCTATGTATCCCTTACTTTTTAACCTCTCAAGCAAAGCGTTTATCTGATCATCTGTATAGGTCTCCGGCTTTTCAATTACATTTTCCAACATTGCACCTCTTACAATCAGTCTTCTTGTCCTTGCTTTGCGTTCTTTCACTTTATTCTGTGCTAATAAACGCTGTTCCCTATGCTTTGCCTGCGCTAGTTCCAGCTCTAATTTTTCCTTTTCTGCCAGTTTTTGAGGTTCCATATTATTATTTTCTATTTTTGCCGTATCCGGCAGATTTGTTTTAGCATTACTTTCCGCTATTTTTCTGCTATTCATAGCTAACGTTTCTTTTATAGATACTTTTCCCATTTGTCATTTTCTCCTTTTTCTGCTAAATTCTATTGTTTTATCTGCTAATTTTTACTTACCACATATCTTCCATAAGGCTTAACACTGTATCATCTAACTCCGGCTCCACTTCATTCTGTAGTTCTACACTATTTGAAATATTTTCCATATACGGAGAGGCCAAGCAGTATCCCTGCATGACCTCTTCCACAGTAGCTTTAATAAGCTTCTTCAAACTATTTTCTACATACACATCCTCACAATCACCAGCCTTATGCTCATTCTGTTCAAAATAACGTAGCAATGCCTTGATAATCACTTTACTATACGACTTTTCTTTCTGCTTATCCATAGTCTGCATATAGTTCCATGCCTTACGATGTTCTTCCTTCTCCAGATTAAAGCGGATATTAATATTCTTATACATATCGTTACCTTCTTTCTCTGCTTTAATTTCCACCCTGTTTACGAAGTGTTTGCAATGCAAGATATTCATATCCTTTTGCTGTAGCGCAAATGTCCTGATTGATAATGATACGATTTCCGTCGTAATCTGCAAAATTCTGTATCAGACAACCACCTCCTCCAATAACATATAATTTCATCAAATCCTCGTTATAGCCATATTCACGAAGCTTACAAAATACTTGCTCCACATAGGTTTGTACAACTTCGGAAATTGCTTTTATGTACGATTTCGGTATATCAGATGTACCCTTACGAATTACTTCCTCCACAATGCTGTCCGGGACTTCTCCCTTACACATTTTTATCAATTCATTTCTTGCTAACTTTATACACTGATAAGTTCCATATTGTTCTGTATAAAACTTTCCGGCAATCGGCTTTCCATTGTCCAAAAACATAACATTTATGGTTCCATTACCAATATCTGCCATTATACTCATTCCCTTCATTTCTCCCAAATTCTTTGCCAATGCTGCAAATCCCTGAGGAAAAATGCTTGCCCCTGCAAATGTGATTTGATACTTTTCATTTCGATAAGTAAAGACCACCTTCTCTTCACGAAGCAAATATTTCTGAAATTCTTCCTTCTGCTCCTTCACCCAATATAATGGCAATCCCGCGGCAAGATGCACAATCGCTTCTGTTTTTCCTCTGAAATAAAGTTCTTCTGCCAAAGCTGCCAATGTCAGCAGATAGTAATCATCATCTCCGATTTTCTCTACTTTAAATTCTTTATGGGCACCGCCAATATTGTACACTTCTCCATTGTATTCTAATAGATTGGTTCCAAACTGTGGATTTTTCTCTACACTAGCCGGAAATATTCTGTGTGCAGTTTTCATATTTCCATATCCATGATCTACGCCCAAAATCAATTTTCCTTTATAGTTATATTCCTGCATAATTGTCTCCTTCTCTCTACTGCATTTCTTTATTTCCTACAACCACATTATCTGTTTCTGCAAGAAATCCCTGCTCAAGAATCTCCTGTGGTACTTCCGGTATTTTCTTTATCAGGCGATTACTGAGCACAAGATGGTAATATTGCATAACTTCTTCATAGGTGCTCCAGTTCTCAATTTCCCGTCTAAGTTCCCTTTCATTTTTTACATGGTATTTTTCTAATAATCGCTTTCTATAATCCACAGCCAGTTCTCTTATCACCACTAATTCACACGGTTCCAACTCTATGCTTTCAAATGCATTTTTATAATTATCCATTTTACAATTCTCCTTCTTCTTTTTTTATTTGTTTGTGCATATCACTACTTACCCAATTCGACATATAAAGACTTCTATACGTTTTTGCATTATATAAACTGGTAAGCACTAACGCCTTTATGTTTCTTGCTTTTGTACCCGAGTTAGAAATGCAATCCATAACATATTCCACATCAAACATATCAAGCTTACGCATACGTTCCTGCACCAAATGCAAAGATACATTTTCCTGATTTACCCTTAAAGTTTTCTTTTGGGAGACCAACACTTCCACTGCTAATTCAACAATACCATCTAACGACTCTTTTTCATAAGGATGGTCTGTCACTATCACATCATACTCAATCTGATTTTTAAATTCTTCTTTCAATTCCTGATAAGATAGGATAGGAACATAATCTTTATTAATCTCTTTAATATATGTATTTGTCATAACATCCACGTTACTACCTTGTGACCTCTGTGTAATAGGGTAATCCTTTTTATGTAATGAGGTAGTAACATCTATGTGATTAGGTAATGACATAGATGGTGTTACCCTTTCTGGTGGATTCGTCAGTTCCTGCAACACAGATGGAACTAAATCTATGAACATGGCATTGTATTCTGTTTGTCCATTTGCTTCTACTGTGCAATATTTTCTTCGGATAACACCTAAATCTTCTAAGGCTTGTAACGCAAGCTGAACCTGTCTTTTGGTAAGTCCAAACTGCTTATGAAATTGTTTATAACTCCTATGAAAAGAAGCTCCGCTAAATTTCTTTTTCAAACCAATCTGTTCTCCTGTTTCTTCATCTCTGATTTCTGTTGGTCTGTGCCAATATACAATATCCGATAATATTACAATCGCATTCAGATTTGGTTTTCCATTTTCATATAAAATAGTTTTAAACCAGTTAGGATTAACAATGTTTCCTGTAATACGGATTTTTGCCATTGCATCTACAATTTGATTACCCGTTGTATAACAATCATTCAATTCTTTACCTCTCTTTCGTGCAAAAATTTACACTGTTTACTTTAGGCAAATCCTTTGCTATACTAAATTTGCGATTTGGGTATAGAAAGGATTTGCTTTTCTTACTCTTCAATGTCCCTGTTACCAGCAGGGGCATTTTTTATATCTTTTGACATTTCATCTTTCTGCTGTGCTGTTTGAAAATCTCCGGAAATTAATTCTCCTGTTGCATCAGTTGTAATTAATTCAATAAGTTGCTCTATCAGATAAATACAATCCATTACCAATAATTGCAACTCCTCTGTATTTTCTCCTATTTCCACCATCTGCTCTCGGATTTTCTTTATCTCAACACTCAATCTATCGCTCTGATATTTACCAACTGCAATACAAATCTTTTGATGCAGCACTGATTCTATAAAGTAGCGCCCACTTGGCATTCCTGTCACAAGAATTCTTGCTTTTAATTGTTTCTTTTCTTCCGGTGACACCCGAAATGATATTGTTTGATTTCTCACTCTATTTTTATCTAATCCACTCATGTCAGTTCCTCCTTGTATTCCTGCTCTAATCTGTCTGCCAGCTTTTTCTGCTTATTTGGATATAAATGCGAATAAGTATTTAAAGTAGTTTCTATCTTTTCATGACCTAAACGCTCTGCTATCTCCAATGGTGAGAAGCCTAATTCTACCAGTAATGATGCATGACTGTGACGCAAATCATGAATACGAATTCTTTTCACTCCACTTGCTTTTAAACCTCGTTGCATTTCATGTTCCAAAAAATATTTTGTAATGGGAAGTAATCTGTCTGTAGCCTCTATTCCATAAATGCTTGAGATGTAATCCTGAATGTCTGCTACAAGAAACTCCGGAATATGTATTACTCGTTTACTTTTTGGTGTTTTAGGTTCTGTAATCACATCTTTTCCACTTAATCTCTGGTAAGATTTCGTAATAGAAATCGTATGTTTCTCCAAATCAATGTCTCCCGGCGTCAATGCCAATAGTTCCCCAATTCTCATTCCTGTCCAATACAAAATCATAAATGCAAGGTAGGATGTCCTTTTATCCATAAGCTCATCTATAAATTTCATAAATTCTTGTTTTGTCCAGAAATTCATTTCATCAGCTTTACTCTTACCAATACTTCCTGCCTTAGAACATGGATTGCTTGTTAAGTCATAATATCTGACCGCATAGTTAAATATGGCACATAGCTGATTGTTTATGGTCTTAAGATAAGTAGGTGAATATCCTTTGCTGATAAGTTCATTTTGCCATTGTCTGATATCTGTCGCCTTAATTTCATTAATAGACTTTTCTCCAAAATATGGTGTAATTTTCAAATCAATAATATACCGCTTAGTTCTCATCGTGTGTTCCCGAAGTCTGGTTCCCATGTCCTTATAATAAAGTTCAACAAAATCTTTGAATTTCATATTAAAATCCAGCGATTTTGTCATCAGAAAATTTCTCAACCATTCCTCAGCTTCTCTTTTAGTGGAAAATCCTCTTTTTGTCGATTTTCTACGCTTGCCCTGCCAATCAGTATAACGATACTGTATGAGCCACTTTCCTGTCTTCGGATCTTTTTCTGCTTTCAAGATAAACTCTCCCTTCTACGCACTTGCAAAGCCATACCAACGCTTTTCAAAATAACGTCTTGGAACTTTCCCAGCAATTACCAAATATCCTTCCTGTTCCAATTCCACATTCAGCTTCTTGATGATTTTGTAAGCATGACCTACGGAAATGCCAAGTAATTCAGCGAGTTCGCTCGCAGTAATGTAAAGTTTGTTTTGTGTTGCCATGATGTTTTCTCCTTTCTTTCTTGTAACGACCTCGTTACATAATTTGCATTCTCATTATATGTAACGACTTCGCTACTGTCAATAGTTATTTTATATTTTTGTAGCGAACTGACAACATATATGGTAAAATAAGATATAAAAATCATGGAGGTTAGAAATCATGACTATAGGCGAAAAAATCAAATATGTCAGAAAACTTTATCATATGAGTTCCGCAGAACTCGCAGAGCGTACCGGGTTACACCCTGTTTCTATCCGAAAATACGAAAGTAATAACATGGTTCCTCAACCTGCCCAGATAGAAAGGTTGGCTGCTGCATTTCACTTATCTCCTGCTATTTTTAGCGGATTGACTGATTTGCAGTTTGATTACCAATATAGCGGTGACTGCCTTGGCATGCTTATTATGCTCTACACTTCCGGCACACTTATAGTTATTGGGGAACGTGATGAAAAGAACATTCTAAAAAAAGAAACTGTTCGATTTACTGTCTCTCCACTACTACAAAAGTTTCTTCAGTTTTCTGAAAAGGATAAGGTTTTATCTTTTGAGGATGTTAATGTCTTAATTAAAGACCAGGATACTTTAGACCGATTTATTTACTGGGAATATATGTATAATCGCCGGGATGAATTGTATGAAGCTTATATGGAAGAAGAAACGAAGGAAAACGAAGAAGCTTATGAGCAGATATGCAATGATTATGATGAAGTTGAGATGGATACGGTTTTGCAGGGGAGATTTGGGGAGATTTTGATGCAGACCGCTATGCATGAAAGTAAAAATGACTCTAAATCCACATTTAACAAATGTTAGTGGTAGAAAGGATAACATTATGGCACTCATTGACACTTATCGCAATGCCGTTTTACATAAACAGGAAGAAATTCGTAAACTTGAAAATGACCTTGCAAAAGAGCAAGCAAAAATTACTCCACAGCGCCAAAAAATTTTGTCTGCTGAAAGTGCAATTAAACGTACAAAATCATCATCAACAATAAAGTCTAAATTGAATGAAATTGAGCGAGCAGAAAAAGCAATCACAGACATCGAAAAGAGAAAAAGCGATATACAGAAGAAAATCACACAAAAGAAAAAGGAATTATCCACTGCTGAAAAAAATTATCGGAATGAAGAAGCTAAAGAAGATAAACGTCGTCAAAAAGAAGCGGACAAACAAATCAACTCTATGGTTAATGCAATCCAAGAAAATACATATCAACAAAATATACTTGCCGCAGAAATTGAACAATTAAAAGTTCTTCCTCAAAAAATAACCGTTTTATTCATGGCTTCCAATCCTACAGACACATCTGCTTTGCGTCTTGATGAAGAAGCCCGTGCAATTCAAGAAAGAATACGTTTATCCGACTATCGAGATTCTATAAATTTTGAAACAAGATGGGCTACCCGTTCATCAGATATATTACAAGCTATAAATGAAACAAACCCTACTATTGTTCATTTTAGTGGACATGGTACCAGTACCGGAGAACTTGTCCTGCAAAATCCCGATGGTACAGCCAAATTAGTAACTAAAGAGGCTATCACAGCTGCCATGACTACAGCATCAGATACAATACGATTAGTTGTTTTTAATGCTTGTTTTTCTGAAATGCAAGCCCAAAACTTAGTTCAAAATATTGAAGCCGCAATTGGAATGTCCAGTTCTGTCGGTGATGAAGCAGCATGTGTCTTTGCATCACAACTGTATTCATCAATAGGTTTTGGTCGTTCCTTACAAGCATCCTTTAATCAAGCGATAGCGGCATTACTTTTAGAGGGCATTCCGGAAGAAAAAACTCCTGTACTTTGCCTAAAAGATGGTCTGGATCCAAATGACCTTGTTTTGGTAGAGCCCCAATAAATATGCCCTTATCCTCTCCTCACTTAAGCTGATATATTAACTCTTTACAAATAATAAAAATACAATTTAAAGGAATAACATATATGGATAAACTACAATTTGATAGCTTTTATAAATTTTTAGTATCAATCGGGGCAATTTTAATTATAACTCCTGCGTTTTTACTTCATTATTTAATATCTGGTTCTTATGATATCGTCATTACTGAAGAGGAACTATCTTCGCTTTCTTCGATATCCAGGGAACTAATAGAACATAAAATGCTTTGTTTGAACTTTATATATAAATTTTTACCTATATTCTGCATTGTATTGATACTAGCAGGATTAATTCTCTTTATACTTGGTTGTTACAAGTGGAGCACCATACAACAATCCGCAATAGATAAATTAACAGATTTAGATATACGAGAGAAACAACTAAACATAGAAAAAATGTCAGCTTGTGAAATTGCCAAAAAAATGGTTGTAGAAAACATGGAAATAGAATCTGAGACCGAAGTAAATTCCTCAATCATAACATCCCTTCGAACATCATCATCTGCCAATATTAAGAAAGCATTTGAAATTGAAGACAAGTATTATACATACATTTCACAAAAATATGGTAAAAATTATATATATCATAAAAATGTGCGCATAGGTTCCGCCGAATATGATATTATTGCTGAATCAACTCATTCCGCTTCGGATATGTTATACGAAATAAAATACTGGCCAAATCATGCAACCATTGCAAGGATTTCATCACTATGCAAACAATTGGAAGATAAAGGAAATGTTTATAGCCAAAATACTGGTAGGGGCTATCGCATAAAAATAATTATTGTAACTCCTGATGCCGAAATCGCTAAATTGAAAGAACAGCTTCAACACATTAATTTTGAAATAAAATATCCGCTATTAGATTATGAACTAATTACTGAAAACTCTCTTCAGAAATAATTTGTACTCAAAATGCACTCAAATCACATAACAAGAGCCCGCAAACCCGCATAAATGCTAGGTTTGTGGGCTCAATTTTTTTATTCAAACTCAATCGTCCCCGGTGGTTTACTAGTCAAGTCATAAAATACGCGATTTACTCCTCTGACCTCGTTAATCACCCTGCTCATTACTGTCTGCAATACTTCAAATGGAATCTCTGCTGCTTCTGCTGTCATGAAGTCAATGGTTCTGACTGCTCTGACCGCTACTGCATAGTCATAGGTTCTTTCATCACCCATAACACCCACGGACCGCATATTGGTCAATGCTGCAAAGTACTGGTTTGGCATCCATGGTGCCTCTGTACCATTTGCTTCCTTGTAGGCTTTTGCAGCCTTGTCCACTTCTTCACGGTAGATGTAGTCTGCATCCTGCACGATTCGAACTTTTTCTGCAGTTACTTCACCGATGATACGGATTCCAAGTCCCGGTCCTGGGAATGGCTGACGGTATACCAGATACTCTGGCAAACCAAGCTCTAATCCGGCCTTACGCACTTCATCCTTGAAAAGGTTGCGCAGTGGCTCAATAATTTCTTTGAAATCTACGTAGTCAGGAAGTCCCCCTACATTGTGGTGGGATTTAATCACTGCGGATTCTCCACCAAGGCCGGATTCTACAACGTCCGGATATATGGTTCCCTGGGCAAGGAAATCTACGGCTCCAATCTTTTTGGCTTCTTCCTCAAATACACGGATAAATTCTTCTCCGATAATCTTTCGCTTAGCTTCCGGTTCGGTCACTCCCTTAAGTTTAGCATAGTAACGCTCCTGGGCATTGACACGTACAAAATTGATATCGAAAGCGCCGTCCTTTCCAAAAACACCCTCTACTTCGTCCCCTTCATTTTTGCGCAGAAGACCGTGATCTACAAATACACAGGTAAGCTGCTTTCCGATTGCCTTGGCAAGAAGGGCAGCCAATACAGAAGAATCTACACCACCAGAAAGTGCCAGCAATACCTTGCCATCTCCAACCTTTTCCCTGACTTCTGCAATAGCATTTTCCACGAAAGAATCCATTCTCCAACTTCCCTCTGTCTGACAGATATTACGCACGAAATTGAAAAGGATTTCTTTTCCCTTTACAGTATGGAGAACTTCCGGATGGAACTGAATGGCATATAATTTCTTTTCTTCATTTTCCGCTGCTGCCACCGGACAATCCACAGTATGGGCAATGATATCAAATCCGGGAGCTGCCTTTGAGATATAATCGAAATGGCTCATCCATACTACCGTAGAATCCTCTACCCCTGCAAACAAAGTATCCTTTGCACCGTCAATAAAGGTCTCTGTTTTTCCATATTCACGAACCGGTGCCTTTTCCACCTGTCCACCTAACACATGCTGCATGAGCTGTGCTCCATAGCAAAGACCGAGTACCGGAATCCCCAGTTCAAATAATTCTTTACTATAAGTAGGGGAATCTGCTTCGTAACAGCTATTGGGTCCACCTGTCAAGATAATTCCCTTTGGATTCATCTCTTTAATCTTTTCAATATCTGTGCGATAAGAATAAATCTCACAGTACACATTACATTCACGTACACGACGGGCAACCAGCTGGTTATACTGACCGCCAAAATCTAATACAATGATTTTTTCTTTTTCCAATGTATCTTCCTCCTGTTTTTCATAACTGTTCCAAAGATTCACAGTTATGTCCCTTTTACAAAAATGACATACACGATTATTATATGGTATGCTGACTGGAAATACAAGATGTTTTTATCCCACTTTCAATAACCCACTTTTATCTATCACCCGAATAACTTCTTTGATTTCTTCTACCGGGAGTACAAGGGCAAATCGCACATAACCTTCTCCCATAGAGCCAAAGGCATCTCCCGGGGTACAGATTACCCCGGTTTCTTCCATCAATTTCATACAAAATTCCTGGGAGGATGAAAATCCCTTTGGAATTTTTGCCCAGGCAAACATGGTCCCTTGGCTGTCTCTCATGTCCCATCCGATGGAACGGAGTCCCTGACATAAAGCATTTCTTCGCTCCTCATATTTCTTGCACTGTTCCTTTACACCATCTAAGGGACCAGTCAATGCTGCAATGGCGGCCTTTTGGATAGGGAGGAACATACCAAAGTCATACTGGGAGCGAAGTAGTTTCATGGCATCTACGATTTTTTTGTTTCCCACCACGAAGGATACTCTGGCTCCTGTCATGTTAAAGGATTTGGACAGGGAGAAAAATTCCACTCCCACTTCTTTTGCCCCTTCATAGGCTAAAAAGGATCCTCCCACCTTTCCGTCATAAATAATGTCAGAATAAGCATTGTCATGAACTATGATGATATCATTCTTCTTTGCAAAGGCAATCAATTCTTCATAAAAACGCTCCGGTGCCACAGCACATACCGGATTATAGGGATAGGACACCATCATATATCTGGTCTTCTTTAAAATCTCTTTTGGAATCAGGGACAAATCCGGAAGAAAATGATTCTCTTCCTTCAAATCATAAAAATAGGGAGTTGCGTGTCCAAAAATAGCACCCACTTCAAATACCGGGTAACCCGGATTCGGTAGTAGCACTACATCCCCCGAATTACAAAGTGCCATTCCTAAATGGGCCACCCCTTCCTGGGAACCGTTTACCGCCACGATTTCCTCTAAGTCTACATCCACCTGAAAACGTCTTTTATAATAGTCCTTTACCGCCTGGGTTAATTCCGGCAAATCTCTTAAGCTGTAATGGAAGTTTTCCGGGTCCTTTGCAGCCTCGATGAAAGCCTCCTGAATATGAGGAAACACTTGAAAATCCGGTGTCCCCACCGAAAGGTTATACACCTTTTTTCCCGATGCAATCAATGCTTCCTTCTTTTCGTTTAATGCGGCAAAAATACCTGTCTGGAAATTTTCCAATAACTGATTCATCTATCTTTCACTCCTTCTTTATTTCTCCAAAACACAGCAATTCAGAGCCAGCAGTCCTGACTCTGAATCCATTACATCCGTTTATTTCTTACTGAAACCTTGATGCCTTGTATCCTGGAATTACCTTTTTCCAGTTGCTGACACCAATTGTTTTTAAACAATCTTTGGTATATTTTTCCGACTGTTTTGTATCCATGTATCGAAATACCGTATACGCTTTTCTGTGTCTTCCATTTGCATCCGACAATCCCATTGCCAGTCCATCACTTTCAATCTCTGCCTGCAAATCCTGCTGGGCACGAATAATATAGGCATCTATCATTGGATTAAACTCAGCCTTATAATATCCATAAGCAATGGATGCTGCCTGTTTATCTTCTCCCAAAGATGCTGTATACCCTTGCTCTGACAGAATAATTCTTGTCTTGCTTCCGTATGTCTTCTTAATGTACTTTGTAAGCACTTCAATATTTTTCATAGAAACATAGGGAGAATTGCTACTTGCGTTTACATAACGGTCTGTGGCATAGGCTGTATTAGTCAATGGGAAAGAATATGCATGATATGCCAAATTCCATCTTGTCTTTGAATTTTCCTGTTTCAATGCCTTATGAAACTGAGCAATAAAGGTTTTTCCATTCCATCCCATTCTGGAAACTGGAATATTCCATGCATTATCTACTGGAACGAAGATTCTGGTGTTTGCATAGCTTGACTTCATACAAGAGCTTACCATCTGGAAAAACTGAGCATAGGCCTTGGAGTATTCTTTTAAAGATAAATCTCCCACATGATTCCAATTCTTCTGTGAATTTACTTCATTACATACTACCCAATGGGAGACATAGCAATCTTCTCTTCCAAAGGTTTCTCCCAGACAGCAAAGAACTGCTTCTAATGTTTCTCTTGCATCTTCTTCCCTGGTGTTTGGCATATAATAGTAATATCCCTTTTCCCTGCCCGATGGGTATATCAGATTCTTATCTGCATCTGACCAGGGCAGATAGAGCATTGCCGTTACACTAATCTTATTTGCAACATAGTTTGTCACCCTGGTTCTGCTTGGAATCTTAAAATAATAGGTCTTTCCATTATATACATAAGGTTCTGCTTCTTTGTCACTCTTTGTACTTACAATGTCTGCCAAGTTAAAGTTTACCATGGTATTCTTGGCA
The DNA here is from genome assembly GCA_045119215.1 of Lachnospiraceae bacterium. Lineage (GTDB taxonomy): Bacteria > Bacillota > Clostridia > Lachnospirales > Lachnospiraceae > RUG11237. The sequence continues at coordinate 33,567 of JBGVDD010000122.1, forward strand.
TTCAACTTTGTATCATCTACACCGTGAAGTCCCTTCTTGGTCAACGGTTTCACATATGCCATCTGATTCGGTGCAGCTTTTTCCGGATTGGTAAGATACGTTGCCTTACTGATTACTTTATAATTTTTCCCCTGCTTAATTGCAATTGCAAATTTAGATACCACATTTACCTTGTCTGTAGTGTCCAACTGAAAGACAATCTTCTTTCCCTTATACACCTTCGCCAATGCATTGGCAGGCTTTCCATCATATCCATTTACTTTTACTAAATAATAAAAATCATCACTGCTTTTTACCTCTTTGTTTACATTTGCTCTTACGGTAACCACTTCAGAAGATTCCGCTTTTGCAGATGTAATCTTTGCAGAGGTGGCAGTCGCCTTGTACTGCTTGGTATTTCCTGAAACTCCCACCTTTTGTGCGGCTGTGTAGCTACCATAACATTTATTTCCCATATCGTCATATCCATAAGCCCTTGCCTTTATGTAATAGGTTCCTTTTGCGATTCCAGGTATGGTTAATTTTGTGTTTGAGCCTAAATAATAGGTAGACACTTTATTTTTAGGAAAATTGGATTTCTTTGAAATGGCTACCTCGTAAGCTTTTGCGTTCAAGTTTTTTTCTATGTCTACCGTAATCTTACTTCCACTTACCTTTACAGAGGAAAGTTTCACTTTTCTCGGTCCTGCACTGATCCATTTTGCATATAAATTCAGATTTCCTGCACTCCCCTTGGAAACCTTGGTAAGTGCCTCTCCGGTAAAGGATGCATTGGTATACCATCCGCCAAAGATATATCCTTTTTTCTGTGCCTTAGGCAAGGTAAAATCCGGTGTGGTTACGTTATAATTCGATAAAATCCTGACTCCGCTTTCCTTGATAAGTTCCCCGCCATTCACTTTATAGTTAATAGAATACTTGTCCATTTTCCAGGTGGGAGTCAACTTCTCATAAGTTCCCTCACGTACCTTTACATGAGAATAAACTATATTTCCCGCAGAATCCACATAATGGTGAAACGTGTAACCTTTTAAAACTGGAATTGGAAATTTTTCCAATGGGTACTTGTAGCATACATCTCTTGGAAATGATTTATTTTCCACGATCTCAGTTAAAGTAAATTCCTTTACTATCTTCTTTTCTCCATTTGCAAAAGAACCGTCTCCTGCATAAAACGATATGCTGGCAACCGTTTCCTCCTGGTTACTGTCCCCTGCATCCGACACCTCTTTCACTTGCTTTAGCTGTGCCACTTCCTTTCCCAGTACCTTCATACCACTTCCTGCCTGGGTGATACAAAGTGCTGCAAGCATTGCCATAATTAAACCTTTTTTCTTCATAGAATCCCTCTCTCCTTTATCAGATTTGTGTCCCCGCACATATGGTTTATTATACCATATTTATCATTTCATTCCAATAATTTTTAGGAAAAATCACCAAAAAAAGACCTGCCTCGCATATAGCAATGTTACCACATAAAACATCACTCCTACTTAAGACAGGTCCTAAAAATCTATTTTTTTTAATTTCCTTATCTGTCTAAACCCTCTGAACAGATACTAAATTCCCAGCAAATCACTATATGCCTTTAATGCACCATCGGTATCCCCGGCAAGTACTTTCTGTGCAAGAACCTTACCAAGCTGAACACCTTCCTGGTCAAAGCTGTTGATGTTCCATACAAATCCCTGGAACATTACTTTGTTTTCGAAGTGAGCTAACAGTGCACCTAAAGATTCCGGTGTCAACTGCTCTCCAGTGATAATGCTTGATGGTCTTTCTCCCGCAAAGAACTTATTCTTGTCTTCGTTATCCTTACCACAGGCAAATGCCATAATCTGAGCAACTACATTTGCACATAACTTCTGCTGGCTTGTACTTCCCTGAATGGTTACATCTGTTTCAATCTGGCTCTTCTTAAATCCTACAAACTGAAGAGGAGTGATATCTGTTCCCTGATGTAATAACTGATAGAAAGAATGCTGTCCGTTGGTTCCTGGTTCCCCAAAGATTACTGGTCCAGTCACATAGCTTACAGGAGCACCGTATCTGTTTACGCTCTTTCCATTTGACTCCATATCAAGCTGCTGTAAATGTGCTGGAAAACGGCTCAATGCCTGTGAATATGGCAATACTGCTGTTGCCTGGTATCCCATAACATTTCTCTCATATACACCGATTAAAGCATCCAGCAAAGCAGGGTTCTTCTTGATATCTGCATTGGTTGCATTCTTATCTTCTGCTGCTGCACCATTTAAGAAGCTTGCAAACACTTCCGGTCCAAAGGCAAGGGATAATACTGCTCCACCTACTGCTGAAGTAGATGAGAAACGTCCTCCAATATAATCATCCATGTAAAATGCCGCAAGATAATCATCACTCTTTGCCAACGGAGAGGTTTCGCTTGTTACGGCAATCATATGCTTAGATGCATCCAAACCTGCGTTCTTTAAAGCATCCTTAACAAAGGATTCGTTGGTCAATGTCTCTAATGTTGTTCCTGATTTCGAAACAAGGATAAAAATGGAATGCGCAACATCTACAGAATTTAAAACGCTTGCTGCATCATCAGGGTCCACGTTACTGATGAATTTAGCTTCCATCTTGAATGTTCCTGTTTTCTTTGCCCAGTTTTCCAGTGCAAGATACATAGCACGAGGACCTAAGTCACTTCCACCGATACCAATCTGTACTACAGTAGTAAACTTTTCTCCCGCTGCATTTGTGATTTCTCCTGAATGTACTTTATTTGCAAATTCAGCGATTCTTTCCTGCTGGGCAACATAGAATTCTCTCTTATCTACGTTGTCCGCAGTAACCTTGTCACCCAACTGACCACGTGTCAACTGATGAAGAACAAGTCTCTTTTCTCCAGTGTTGATTACCTCACCATTGTAGAGGGCTGCAAACTTATCTACTAACTGTGCCTCTTTTGCAAGGTCGCTTAATGCGTTTAAAACTTCATCATCTACCTGCTTTGATGCATAGTTATATGCAAGACCATTGGACATTGGTACACTGTATTCTGCCACACGCTTAGCACCAGCTTCCCCTTCCATTACCTTAGAAAGTTTTACCTTGCCCTTAAGTCCCATAAGTTTGTTGTAAGACTCCAGTTCATCAAAATTTTTCCATTCGATCATTTTATTTTCCTCCTACGATAAACCACTGTCCATAATAGACATTTCAGCTTTATGTATCAAAAGCTCATATGACTTAAGTATACTAAAATCATTTCAGGAAATCAAGTGTGAGTTGTTACAGTTTTAGTCAGCTAAATATTCAGCCAATTCATACACCCTTTTCTTTGTAAGTTCCGCTGCCTTATCATTTTCAATGCATGGACGTAAGGAGCCCCCTTCATACTCTGCACCGGCTTCCTCTACTGCCTTTTCCTTGTCTTCAATCCACTGTTTCTGCTCTACGGAAAGTCTTGCTATCTCATCCTCTGTCAATACCTTCTCTAATTTTTTCCAGACACTGTTCAATTCATCATCCCACACCTTATAGATTTCATAGGAAATCTCATTCATATCAATCTGTGTGAAAGCTTCCTTTTCAAGTTTCTCCTCCAGCTGTGCTACCTCTGCTTCAACTTTAGAAAGCTCTGTATCTATGTCTATATCTACGTCTGTATTGCCGCCTACCTCCTCAACAAAATCTATATCCTCATTGTCCGTAAACTCCCCAGTCTCTGTCTCACTGGTTTCATAGCTGGTAAATCCCTCTTCCTGTGCCACATTATACAACCCATAAAAGCCCAGTTCTTCTCTGTTTTCCACCGCCATTCGTGCCCAGCTCATGTATCCTTCCGGCAAATCCTTAATCTTTGCGTCAGGAAGATAAATATAGATTTCTGCTGCATTTTCCAAGCCATATGGATCACTGTATTTGTACAACACCTCATCTATGACCTCTTCCGTTCCGCTTTCATTTTCCTGGCTTATTTCCAGTATTTTCGTAGAATATGTATAGTCGTTTACTTTAATTGGTGTGTCAAATTTACCATGGAATTTACAATAATAACAGGTTCCACCAGGATATCCTTCCCCAGTATCCCCCATATCGGAATCATGATAATTTCCTTCAAAATTTCCTTTTTCATCAATAGTCAGCTCTGTCCCCCAGCCACCAACACCACTACTGAAATAAAAATCACAATTTGCCAACTTAGAGAAATTAAATCCATCTTCCATGCTTTCCTCTGTGTCAATTTCTACATCAGCATCCTCTGATACGGTTTCCTCCTGTAAATTTTGGGTAGGTTCTGTATTCTCTTCCTCCTCTGTGATTACTTCTGTTTCTTCTTTAGATGCTTGGTTGTCCTCTCCTTCACTTTCCACCAGTTCTTCCTCCACCTGGGTATTTCCACAGCCATTTAATGAAACTGCACTGATGAACATACATCCAATTCCCAACATTGCCACTAATTTCTTTTTCATAATCTTCTCCTTCTCTTTTCCTGAATAATATGATGTTGGGGGGCAAAAGCCCCCAACTATAATACTCCTTCCGTAGTCATTACATGATATGAGGGGCAAAAAATATTTTGCCCCTCATATCATTATACAGAACCCAAAAAGTCTGTCAAGACTACGCTTCACTTGTCTTTTTATAGTTTAAAATTCCTAATATTCTCTTCTAACGCTGTTGCCGTTTCCCTTAAGTTTGCTGCTGACTGTTCCACATCCTCAAAGTGTTCCGACACTTCATTGATTTCACTGTTTGTCTGTTGTGTACTGGCAACATTATTCTGTGCAATATCAGACAAACGCTCGATCACATCCACAATCTCTTTTCTTGCATGTTCCAATTCCCGGGCAACTTCTATACTGGCATTCAGCGACAGAAGGTTGGTCTCCTCTGCAATCCCTGAGATAAACTCTGCCGCTTCACGTATTGTGATAGCCGACTCATTGGTCTGCTCTAAAATATCCGATGCACCAAGCAGCATATGGGTACTGTCACTGATTCCACCAATAATATTTCGCAAATCTGCCTGCAATTTTCCAATGGCTTTTGTCAAATCTCCGATTTCGTCTTTACGGTTTAGGTACTTACTCTCTAAATTTACGTTTAAGTTTCCCTTTGCCACCTCTTCCACACAGGCAATCCCTTTATTCAAAGCCTTTGCCACGGAATTAGAAACAAATCCCGCAGTAATGCCTCCAAACGCTACTATTACTAAGACTAGCATAATCATATAAAAGACAATTTTCAAAACGCTGTTCAAGGTTTCATTTTTATTCACACCTGCAAAAACCATGCCAATAGGCGTTGTGTGGTCGCCACTTTGAAATACCGGTGCGTAATAGCCATAGTAAAGTTCCCCATCTAACGATACATTCTTACTAAAATATTCCTGACCTTTTTCTAATACTTCCGCCTGAACCTTCTCTCCTGCGGGACTGCCTAAAATACGATCCCCGTTTTTATCTACAGCAGAGGTCATAATTCTCTTGTTTCCATAGAAAAAGGTAACTTCCATACCGGATTGTTCCTTGATGGTGTCTAACAGTTTCTCAGAACGTGAAATATTATATCCACCTTTCCACACATCCCCATTTTCTGCCATAGTATAAGAACCGGAATTCTGATCATATGCCGCTAAGGTTGCAGCTGCCGTACCTCTCAGTGAATTTTCCACCTGATTGATAATGGAACCTCGTAAAGAGGTGGAGGCCATGATAATAATAATGATTCCAAGAATCCCTACCGGAAAAAAGGAACACAAAAGCATCTTTTTACGAATTGTCAATCTCATTGTATGTTCCCCCTCTTCTATTATTCTACAACAACCACATTTTCATAATACCAGTCTATGCCACCGGTAATTGTTGCATCATCCAATGTTCCACCGGCAGTTCCTACCACCTGGCCTGTATTGGTTTTCAGTTCCCCGTCAAATATGTTATTGCTTCCATTTAAAATAGCTTCCCTGGCCTGTGAAACTTTCTCCTGGGTTCCCTCTGCACAGAAAGAAGCCAAATCGGTCACTTCCACCAGCCCTTCTGCCATACCTCCATAATAATTTTCTCCTGTCCAGGTTCCTTCCATAACATCGCCAACTGCTGCAGTATAATAAGCACTCCAATTCCAGATTACACTGCACAGACAAGGCTGTGGACCCTCCTTACTCATATCCGAATTATATCCAATTCCATACACTCCGTATTCCTGTGCCAGTGTCAATGGATACGGGGTGTCACAGTGCTGTGCCATCACATCACACCCCATATCCAGCAGCTTTCTAGACGCTGCTTCCTCCTTCTTAGGGTCATACCAACTGTTGGTAACTACCACATAAATCTTCGCATCCGGATTTACCGATGCCACACCGATTGCAAAGGCATCGATTCCTCCGGTAACCTCTGAATTGGAGGTATCCATAGCAGCCACATAGCCGATTTTATTGCTTTTGGTATTCATCCCTGCCACAATTCCACTTAAATATCTTGCCTGATAGATACGTCCAAAGTAATTGTTAAAATTCTTTCCATTGGACAGATATCCCGTACCATGGGAAAAATACACATCCGGGTATTCCTCTGCCAATTCACTGGTTGTCTCCATATAGCCCCAGCTTGTAGTAAAGATAACATTGCACCCATCCCCAATGCACTCCTCTATAGCAGTTTTGGTTGCCTTAGCATCGTTATCATCCACTATTTTTCTCTCAATCTGTTCATCCTTTAGCTCCAGATTACTCTGCATTCCCAAAATTCCTAGATCATGGGTATAAGAATATCCACTTCCCTCTGCCGGGTCGGGAATATACAAAACCCCTACCTTAATCTTCTCTTTACTAATACCATCAGATACACTGGATTCTGTACCATTCCCATCCTCTGATTTCACCGTTGTCTCTGATGAAGCTATCTCATAACCTTCATTGGTAGCGTAATCATCCGGCTGGGATGTATCTGCCCCACATCCTGTCAGTCCGCCCATCATCAACATTCCTGCCATAAGTAATCCTGCAATCTTTTGTTTCATACCCCAAGAACCTCCATTCCTCTACAATCATATAAGTCTAACGTTTACCTGCCATTATCTGTTTCAAACCGCAAAACAGATACACAAAATCGGGCAATGCTTACGCATATAAAATTGCCCGATTTTTACAGAATGCACTTACTCTTACAGCCGCATTCATCCCATTTATTCTCACATCATATCAGAAATTCTTGGAATAATTATTCGATAAAAGGTTTTATTTTTCCTCTACCTCTTCAATTTCCTCAATATCCTTTACCGGTGGCTCTAGTCCTTCAATGGTAATCCCATTCTTCTGGGCGTAGTCCCACAATGCGGCATGAATAGCTTCCTCTGCCAGCAAAGAACAGTGTACCTTTACTGGTGGCAGTCCATCCAATGCCTCCATCACTGCCTTATTGGTAATTTTCAACGCTTCCTCTACTGTCTTTCCAATCAAAAGCTCTGTTGCCATACTGCTGGTAGCAATGGCGGCACCGCATCCAAAGGTCTTGAATTTTGCATCCTTGATGATATTATCCTGAATATCCAGGTACATTCTCATAATATCCCCGCACTTTGCATTTCCCACAGTACCAACACCTGCTGCATCTTCAATTTCGCCTACATTCCTTGGATTTGTGAAATGATCCATCACCTTGTCGCTATATTCTATCACCTGACTCATTTTAAACTTCTCCTTCCTTTCGATTTTTATTTATTATTTTTATTTATGAAGTCTTCGTATAATGGGGACATCTTTCGAAGCTTGTCCGCAATCTCCTTTAACTGTTCCACTACGTAATCAATTTCTTCCTTTGTGTTATCCTCAGACAAGGTTAAGCGCAAAGAGCCATGGGCAATCTCATGAGGAAGTCCGATGGCAAGCAGCACATGAGATGGGTCTAAGGAGCCTGAAGTACATGCAGAACCGCTAGAACCATAGATTCCCTTTCTGTCTAGCATGATAAGCAGGGACTCCCCTTCTATAAAACGAAAACTAAAGTTTGCATTGTTTGACAGTCTCTGGGTCCTATGACCATTTAACTTGGTATATGGCACTTCCTTTAGCACCTGTTCAATCAGGTAATCCCTAAGCTCTGTCTCATGAGTTCTTCGTTTTTCCATTCTTTCTGCCGCTATCTGAGTTGCCTTTCCAAATCCCACAATTCCCGGAGTATTGTAAGTACCCCCACGTCTTCCTCTTTCCTGGGCGCCCCCATGAATCAATGGCTCAATCTGTACCGTGTCTCGTAAGTACATAATTCCAATTCCCTTAGGACCATTGATTTTATGTCCACTGGCACTTAAGATATCTATATGAAGTTCGTCTACATTTATAGGTACATGTCCGTAAGCCTGCACTGCATCTGTGTGGAATACAATCCCCTTTTCATGGGCAATTTCTCCAATTTCTTTAATGGGCTGAATGGTGCCAATTTCATTGTTGGCAAACATCACAGAGATTAAAATAGTATCTTCCCTGATTGCCTTCTTTAATTCCTCAAGCTTTATCACACCATTTTCATCCACATCAATATAGCTTACCTCAAATCCCTGCTTTTCTAAAAATTCACAGGTGTGTAAAATTGCATGATGCTCAATCTTTGACGTAATAATGTGCTTTCCCTTGTTCTGTCTTGCCAGGGCAGTGGACTTGATTGCCCAGTTATCTGACTCACTTCCGCCACTGGTAAAATAAATCTCCTTAGGTTTCGCCCCGATAAAATCTGCCACTGTTCTCCTGGCATCTTCGATTTCCTTTTTTGACTTTCCTGCAAAGGTATATATACTGGAAGGATTTCCATAGAACTCTTGAAAATATGGTTCCATTGCTTCATACACTTCTTTATCCACCTTTGTGGTGGCTGCATTATCTAAATATATCATAGCTACCTCCTGTTATTTGTTTTATGTTTTAACTCGACTTATATATTATTCCTATCTGTTTACTATGATATTCTACTACATTATCTTGCACTTGTACAGCCCCTTTTTTTAAAAAATTGTATTTAATAAAATCCAAAAAAATACGCCTAAAGCGTATTTTTTGATTGTTCTTGTTTTTTTACTTTTTTATTCTGTAGCTTTCTTCTTATTTAAACTCAAAGCTTTTCCCGATGCACAGTAAAAAATGAATCCCACAAACAGGCAGGCAACTCCCATCAAGAAAACTCTTGTGACCATATCCCTATCTGCAAAGGTATCATAATATCCTTTAAAATATATAATTAGAATAATCACTGGCAAAATATATTTTGTGTAGAGGCGAATGCTCTTTGGAAAGGATAGACCTTTTCCTGTGTCTACTTCTTTTAGAAAATTGTCAAATCCCCAGCCATTGTTTTTATTACAGAATAAAACCATAAGTAAACTTCCCAAAGGCAGAATATTATACGATACAATAAAATCCTCCAAATCCATAATATTACTTCCTGGTCCCATAGGCTGGAATCCACTCCATACATTAAAGCCTAAAATTGCAGGAAGGGAGCCTATGGTAATCCCTACAAGATTAACAGCTACTGCCTTCTTTCTTGACCAGGAAAAATTATCCATAGACATGGCAATAATATTTTCAAACACCGCTATTACCGTTGACATAGCCGCAAAAGACATAAAAACAAAGAATAAGATACCCCAGATTCTTCCTCCTGCCATGTGATGAAATACATTAGGCAGTGTCTGGAATAATAAAGAAGGTCCTGCGTCCGGCTGCACCCCAAAGGCAAAGCATGCCGGGATAATGATAATTCCTGCTATCAATGCAATTAACGTATCCAATATAGTTACGTTTAGTGCCTCTCCGGTAATTTTTCTCTCTTTTGATAAATAACTTCCAAAAATTTCCATAGAACCCTGACCTACACTTAAAGTAAAAAATGCATGGGTCATGGCATCAAACAATACATTTCCAAATCCCTGGGCTTTCATACGTTCAAAATCCGGCACCAGATAGAACCGAAGCCCCTGGGCACTGTTCTTTAAATTTAAAGAATTTACTGCCATCACCACCATTAAAACAATCAGCAAAGTCATCATAACCTTTGTAATCTTTTCCACACCGTTTTGTAATCCTAGGGAACACACACCGATACACAATACAATGACCAAAAAAGTAAATCCTATCATTAAGCCTGGATTAGAAATCATATCTACGAAATGTCCTTCTATAGCTTCTTTTCCATCTCCCCAGCCTTTTCCACTTGCCATCAAAAAGACATAGCGAACCATCCATCCTGCCACCATGGTATAAAACATCATAAGCAAATAATTTCCTGCCAGGCAGAAATTACTAAACCGATGCCATCGGTTGCTTTCAGGAGCCAGTTCCTTAAAAGCACTGCATACACTTTTCTGGCTTCCCCGTCCTATGGAAAACTCAAACACTAAAATTGGAAATCCCAATACCAAAAGGCAGAGAATATACAACAAAATAAATGCTGCTCCACCATTTTTTCCGCAGATATAAGGAAACTTCCACACATTTCCCAGTCCCACTGCACATCCTGCCGACACAAGGATAAACCCCAGTCTGGACCCAAATTTTTCTCGATTCATTTTTCTTCCTCCATCATTTTCTTTTTTCCTATCATCCTTTTCTCTATTGTGGAAAAAAGGTGCATTCCTTCTGACTGCACCTTTTATGATTATATAAAATTCAACAATGTATTCTGTGATAACTTGCTGGTAGCTGTAAGGGAAGCCTGATATGCCGCCAAAGCTGCCTGATACTCAATCATAATCTCCTCTAAATCCTTATCTTCATTGGAGGACTTTAATTCCTGGAAATTTGCTTTCTGCTCCGTCATACGATTTTTGATGACATCCAACCGATTCTGTCTTGCACCTACATCCGTAATCTGGGTATTGATTTTATTCAGATAATTCTGGAAATTGGTCATTCCCTTTTCATAAGCACTTTCCAGCTTTTCATTTGCCATGTCTGATTCTCTCTGAACCGCCTCAATCATAGAATCATACTTTACCTTATCTTCACTTGTAACAGCATTTTCTGATGCTGCCTTTAGCTT
>JBGVDD010000123.1:0-6690 GCA_045119215.1 Lachnospiraceae bacterium
TGATTCTCTGGAACGACTTTTATCACCTTTTACGAAAGGTTTCCACATATCTTCTAACTTTTCCCTAGAGATTTCCACACCGGTATTGGTGATTTCCACATTTGTTTGTGATAATTTAATAAACACAGACTGGTGTTCCGGTGAGAATTCCAATGCATTTTTTAATAAGTTTGCCAGAACACGCTCCATATATCCCCCATCGGCATATATGTTTGCCTCTCCGGTTACCTGAACCTCCATTTGCTTTTCTTCTGCCATTTTTTCATGCATGGTCACTACCTTTTCCACTAAACCTCGTAAATTTATTTGCTCTTTTCGAAGTTCCGTTTCATGGTCTATCTTTGCCAGTTCTAAAATCTGTCCGACCAATTCATTCATATAAGAAATGTTAGACTGAATTCCTTCTATATAATGTGCCTGCTTTTCCGGATGAGTTTGTTCCGCCAGATTTTCTGCATAACCGGAAATTACCATCATTGGTGTTTTTAAATCATGTGCCAGTGCGTTTGAAAAATCTCGTTGACGTTCCTGTAACATACGCTCTTTCTTGTAAATGCGATGAAAGTTTGCAGCTACAGCAAGGGCAAATAGCATTGTAAATATTGTTCCAATCCCAATAGCCGCAAATACATCTTCCTTTATAAGCGTAAATGGTTGATACATTCTTCCAAGACGTACATAATAGTCCTTTTCACCAACGGTAATCTTTTGATAACTTTGCACATCTAATTTATTAAAAGCCGGTTGCGCATAACCATAATAATACGTTTCCTCTTCCCCTAAAAATTCTACCTTCTTTAAAGATGTCAAATATTCCTCATCCCAGAAATATCCTAGTTCCGAATCCTCATAGCCATAAACCGCAACATACATTTTGTCTTGTGACTCTTCCTCTATCGTTCCGTCCTTATTTTCCTTTAATATATCCTCCATATGGTCATAATCGGAAAGTTCCTTATTTTCCAGCGAAAAAGAAACGGTCTCAATAGGCATATTATCTTTTAAAATTACCATTTTCCCCGGAAGAAACGTACGCCCTTTTATATATACATCATCAAACTTTACTCCAAAAGCATCCATTGCACTCTGTTTGTACTTTCCTCTCACCTGACAGATTTTCTCTACAATTTCTTTATCCCCACACTTATACCAGGTACGCTCTACTCCTTCTTCTTCATTTTGATCCTTTTTGGTTCCATATCCCATATAAACGGATTTATTTGTAGTTGTTATAACATTCCCTTTTTCATCATAAAGAACACCATACACTCTATTTTTCCATAAATAATTTATTCTTGCCTCCAACGCATAAACTGCAAACTCCTCCGCATTTTCTTTCCTCTTTTTTAATTCTTTCTGATAAGCCTTACCTACTTCATCCGTACCATGTTCCCAATCTATCCTTATTATAGTTTCTTCTACACAGTCTCCAAACCCTTCTGACAGTTCAACCATTACCTTTGAATAGGCAACTCCCGTTCCCGCTCCTATGGCAAGCATAACAATCACAAACAATGGCACCCAAATGCCCAGCCAAAAGGATAACAGACTCTTTTTCTTTGTGTTTTCCGCTCCTTTTCTTTTGTTCCGTCCTCTTTTCTTCCATTCTTTTCCACTTTCTAAGTTGTTCATTTACTTCTCCTCCATTCGATATCCCTGGGTAATAACGGTTTTAATCAGACTTCCGCTGCTTCCCAGTGCTTTTCGGAGTTTCTTCACATGATTATCAACCACCCGGTCATTGCCCATATAGGAAAATCCCCATACATGGTCTAACAGCGTATTTCGGGATAACACCTGCCCCTTATGTTCCATGAAAAACTTTAAAAGAGCATATTCTTTTGGGGCTAATGAAATTTCTTTTCCTTCTGCAGTCACCTCATACGTTACCGGATTAAGCCGAATTTTTCCTGCCTGGAAAATCTGCTCTCCCACTAATCCTTTGGCGCGTTTTAGCAGTGCCTCCACCTTTGCATACAGTGCCGCAATGGAAAATGGTTTTACCATATAGTCATCACAACCGATCTGATAACCATAGAGCAAATCTTCCTCCTGATTTCTTGCGGTCAGGAAAATGATTGGTACAATGCTTTTTCTTCTTATCTCTTTGCACAAAGAAAAACCGTCCATTCCCGGCATCATAATATCTAACATAACTAAATCAAATTCCTGTTGTTGCACAAAATGCAATCCTTCGAAACCGTCCTTTGCCATATGTAACTCTACAACGCCTTTTCCCTTTTCACTGAAATAATCCGAAATCACCTCCCGTATCTGCGGATCGTCCTCTACTAACAATAATTGATACATGCTTTCTTCCTCCTTGTCCTAATCATACGCTCTAGATGTATCCTTTTTATATCCTTTGAAAATTTTACAAAACAAATAATTAATGCTATGCTTTTATTGTACCAAGTCGCTAGCGCGACGGTTAGCCAAAGTTACAATAAATTTCCCACTATTTTAAAATAAAAATAGCAGTTTTTGTATATTTGTAGTATTGTTAAGTTACGACCCAAAACATCACACAAATATCGCCAACTGCTATGACTATGATAACATTTTTTTCAAAACTTAACAACAACAAAATATTTTATTTTTTTATTCGTCCTCCGCCCTAAAATGATTGTTTATTATATTTTATTACATACAATCATTTTAAGGAGGTTCCATTATGGACAAATATCTTAATCTTTATCGTGAAATGATCTCACTTCGCGGTCTTACTGATCATACCCTAAATAGTTATTCTACTTACATTCGCAGCTATCTTGATTACCTGCAAAACATTCTTCATAAATCTCCTGAGAATGTTTCATGGCAGGAACTGCGGGATTTTATCAAATGGCTTCAAAAAGAACGTAACCTGGCTGACCGCACCATCAACTGTGTCATTTCCCAGCTTCGCTTTTTTACCATCTATGTCCTACATAATCCATGGGATGATAATCAGCTTCCGAAACGAAAATTCGATGAATATCTTCCCTTTGTCCCTTCACAGAAAGAGACTTTTGAATTCATCAGTACCATCCCTGATATAAAGCAAAAAGCCATGGTGGCTGTCATGTATTCTTCCGGTCTTCGGATTAGCGAAGTCTGTCATCTTCGTTATGAAGATATCCAGCGCAGTTCCATGAGGATACATATCCGGCGTTCAAAAAACAGAACGGAACGTTTTGCACCTCTTTCTAAATTTGCTCTCGATATTCTTACACAATACTGGTTTGAGTGTGGCAGACCGAAAGAATGGCTTTTTCCCAAACAGACAAATCTATCCAAACCGATTGATACCTTTTTCCTGTCTCGTCACATTCATGAGCATGAAAAACGTCTTGGATGGCCAAAACGTATCACCTGTCATTCTTTCCGGCATGCGTTAGGAACCCACCTCTATGAGAATGGTACCGACTTACTGACTATAAAAGCCATTCTTGGACATAAATCTTTGAATTCCACGACAATCTATGTTCATTTGGCATCTACCTCATTTTCTGACGTGATAAATCCTCTCGACAAAATGGGAGGTGCTGCACATGAATAATTCAAAGATACAACAGATTTGGAATTTTTCTTATGATGCATTTTGCGAAAGATACCCACTGCGTTCCACGGTGCAGGACAAAACATCCCGTGCAATCTTAAACTGCAAAACCGGAAATCTTGGATGCAATGTAAACCAATGTACTGATTGTGGACATCTTGAAATCCACAACAACTCCTGCAAAAACCGCAACTGTCCCAACTGCCAGGCTGTTTCAAAAGAAGTCTGGGTTGACAAACGCAGGGCAGAAGTCATGGACGCTCCTTATTTTCATGTGGTATTTACACTGCCTCATGAATTGAATCCATTACTCTACTGCAACCAGACACTTCTTTATGGACTTTTGCACAGATGCTCCGCCGAAACACTTCTTGAACTTTCAAAAGACAAGAAGTATCTCGGAGCAACACCCGGTATTATTCAGGTTCTGCATACCTGGAACCAGGAACTGGATTACCATGTTCATATGCACTGCATCATTTCTGGTGGTGGCATTACTGAAACCGGAAAACTAAAAAAATCCAAAGGTAAATTTTTTATACCTGTATATGTTTTACGTGATAAATTTAAAGGTAAGTTTCTTGCTGAACTCCAAAAACTGTATCAGCAGGAAAAACTTATATTTTCCCGTTCCTGTGAAAAAATGAAAAACAGTTATTTCTGGAGCGAATTCAAAAATAAACTTTACCAGAAAGACTGGTGTCCATACATCAAGGAAACTTTTAATGGTTTTGGCAATGCAATCGAATATCTTGGACGCTATACACATAAGATTGCAATTTCAAACAACAGAATCCTGTCAGTTACTCAAACGGAAACTACTTTTTCTGCCCGGGGTAAAAAACCGGGAGAAGCAAAACGGACCATTAAACTTTCTAATACGGAATTTATCCGTCGTTTTTTAATACATGTGCTGCCATCAGGTTTTCAAAAGATACGTTATTATGGTTTCCTTAACAATCGCAAAAAAACCGAAAACCTAAAACTAATATTTAAACTTCAGGGACATCAGCGTTTCAAGCGACGCTACACTGATCTTTCCATGCAGGATTTAATCAAAAAAGTATGGAATGTTGATATTTGCCAGTGCCCTGTATGTGGAAACAGCACCATGGTCTACCTTGGGCGTTCCTATAAGTCATAAATATATTTTTACCAAATATTCCCTTTTACCAGACTGCCTATGGGTGGTCTGCGAAGCATGCCCAAAAATAAAAAAATGTTTCATCATATATCCAAAAGTGTTATTTTTTACTTTAAAATAAACTATTTTTGAATAATCAAGTGAATACTATCCCCATATAAATATCGGCTACACGGTCGCGACTTGGTACAATCAGAAAGAATCACAGTCAGAGCAGTTTTATATTTTGTAAAACTGTTCTTTTTTGACTGCTCTGACTATGATACTTTCCTTAAGAATTATACCTCACCATTTATTTTCCTTCCATAAGTTTAGAGTTTCCTCTTACACAACTTATACCATATGCAGCTTACTGCTGATGTATTTTTTTATACCATCAACACTGTCTATTTCATAATTTCTAGCAACTTCTGAAAAATACTCTTTAATTGCTTCTTTTGATATCACTTCATTAGATGGTTCTCCCGGTAAACAATTTTTTCTAGCATCCATCCAAGGCGATTCACCATGAGTAATTTGTTCCAAAGTTTTTCCACTATACACACCAAAAGATTCTACTACTAAATCTATAACCTTCTTTTCATTATCTGATAATTCATTAAATCTATTTTGAAACATTGAAAACCGTGTATCATCAATCGGATTATATTTAAAACTCTTAAATACTTCATATACATCCTTAAATACCGGTCCATGTGCCCAGGCTTCACACTCTTCACTAAATAATTCTACACCAAACAAAACCATATATATTCCCTGAATAAAATAAAGCATCTTCTGTAATGCTAACGGCGTAACTTCTTCTGCTTTTTTAAAAATGTAAGATATAGTCAACAACATTTTCTCAGATAACGCAAATAATGGTTCCACTTCCTTTGCTGCATTCATCGCTTTCTTATAAGCCGTTTCACCTATTTTATCTATATTCTCATTCAATTTCTCTATCATAAATGTGGGTGATTCCAAGGCTTTTCTAATAATCTCGGAATATTCCTTTGACGGAACCTGTCCTGAAAGGTATCTGGTAATTGTAATTTCTCCAAAGCCTAATGCTAAAGACAATGGTGCTTTGCCAATTTTATATATTTCCATCAAATCACAAATATCATCAATACTAACAATGCCTTCCTGTAATCTATACTGTCTATCCACCTCCTGTGCATTACTGTCCATGAGTCCCGGAATATTTACAGTTTCTCCACACTTTTCACAAACAGCCTCTGAGATTATAAATTCATACTCCTTATCCTTAATACATTTTCGACAAGAAACGGGTTGTATCCGATACATTGTTTCTTCTCTGCATTCAATACAGAATTGTGTTCTCTCCTTTGCCATTTTTGTGTCCTCCTTTTTATTCTCCATATGTTTAAATTACTTGAATTTATAAGTTAGTGGATATTCCTGTTTATGAAACGAAATAACAATCACATACTGATTAGTCAACTTGTTAAACTTAATATATAACGAAACCATCTCCTCCGAATCACCATATCTTGGCATTAAGTTAATGTCTTTGCCAAATATGTATAGTATCTCCTCTGGATGCTGTGGGTGATCATTTTGCACTGCATGTGAAAAATCATATACGGTCAGTGAAAGTATTACTTTCTTTGCATCTTCTTCTGTAAACACATAATCCATATATATGTCCTGGTTTTTTTGTCGTGATGATATCTGGTATCTTCCTACATTAACAGCAGCAAATACATCAGACAAGTACTGTTCAACATCGGATTTAGTAACGTTCAATAGATTTAACCTCCTGTAAAAAATATTATATGATAAACTTTTGGTTTTATTCTATCATCATTATATTTCAATGATAGGTTTTTGTCAATATCCTATCATTAGTATTTTTTTTATAAACTAAACAATACATTTTTTGTAATTCAAATAAATGTATTATAGAACAATAGTCACACCTGCTCTATATCCCATTGTTATCAAAGAAAACTGCCAATACCGAAGAACAGATGAGCCACAAAATAACTGTAATAATCAC
>JBGVDD010000124.1:0-6779 GCA_045119215.1 Lachnospiraceae bacterium
GGATTTTATCGGCAGATTTGAAAAAGATGCAAATTTGATTTTTAGCGGCTCTAAAGATTTCTGGGAAGAATTTTTGAGCAGTGACATGGATGCAGATAGCATATTTGCAGCGCATGCAGAAGTATTTGATAAAGCAGCTCCAGATGCGCCACCAATTGTAAAGAATGCATGGATGAATGCGGCAAAAGAAACAGGATATCTTGAAGGAGGTAAGATGAATCATATTTCTCAACTTTTGGTGCGCCAGGTGATAAATAGAGAAAATGGAGTAGAAGATTATCAGAATGTATTTGGCAATTCTGTGGCATCTGCATTGCAGGCAGCAAAGGAGCTCTTGTATGATTTAGAAAACCCATTAACACCGGAAAGTGAACGAAGTGAGAGTGTCCGCATGTACAGGGAGCAGGAAAAGGAGTTTTACAGAAAGTTTATTGAGAATTTGGAAGAGATTTCAGGCATTCTTGTCGGTGATGAAAACAATATGTATATTGATAAAGAGAAGGCGTTGAAATACGCATCGCAGCTGGAGCCTGTGGATGATATAGCTTCTATACTCAAGCAACCAATAAAACTTGCAGGACGTACACAAATTAATAGAGCAAATAATTCTATTGATATTGCGTTAGGTGCGAGTATAAAAGTTCCGGGTGGATTTACATTGACTGTTCGAGAAAAAGGTGTCGAAGTATCCGGAGTAACAAATTGGGATAATCAGAAAGAAAGTCAGGAAGCTTCTGACATGGCTGGGGCTTTAGCAACACTTCTTAGAAATGCAAGTGGTCAAATGAATCATGTGGGAACAGATTCATCAGGAATTGCTCGATGGAATGAAAATGTTGAAAAAGTGTTAAGTTATTTTGGTATTGATGCATCTAAAGATTTTACCGTTAATGGCATTAAATATACAAAAGAAGGTAGTAGGATTGTTAAATCAGTCGCATAGAATTCTTAGGGCAAAGTATAGCTATTTTTGAAAATATATGGGGGCTTAACAAATCAGCGTAAATGGAATGGGACTTAGATGAACTGGTAAAGAGATTCCATAACTTTTTGGAAGCATAAAGGAGGTAGTGATTATGTCAATGAACATCAATGGATTTGGTGCAGGTAGCAATTATTCTTACAAAAACACCGACACAAAGAGTAAACAGTATAAAGCGACAGCAAAGGATCATCTGGCGGCTCTTATGGAAGAAGAATCTATGATGACACCTGAACAAAGGATGCTGTATGAGTTAATGGGCGGGCGTGAAGCTCACATGAGGAATGTGATGCAGAATTATAATTCTGACGGGGATTTTATAGGGCCGGATGGCGTGGTGGTTCCGGGAATGTATCATGGCGAAGATGGAAAGGTTGACCGCTCCACATGGCAGCAACTGATACCCGTGTCTGACGAGATGCGGCAGAAGATGTTCGACAATGTGAAAAGGGAGTTCATTCAGGAGAACGGGATTTCAAATGGCGATACCACGAAAAGGTCGCAGGTTTTCAGGGAGTACCAGTTAAGTGTAAAGAAGGAAGACCGTGCAAAAGGGACATGGACTTTGCAGCAGTATGAAGGGAAATACCGTTCTGCGATGTATGCGGCGGTCAAGGCGGCAAATCCGAAATGGGAACCGGGGCAACCGTTCGATCCCGGCATACTGGATAGCATTACAAGGGAATCCGTAGAAAGCCAGCTTGTCAAAAGCGGCAATACATTGGTGAAAAAAGCATCTTCGGGTAGCACATTGGATATACAGATATAATCTTTACACCCAATTACGCAGAGGCGCATAAGGCTTTGCCACTGCGGACTGCGAGGGTGTAGGGGTGGCTCTGAACGATAGAGGAGCTGTCATTGAAATAAACAATATAAAATTATATCAAGGAGGTATTCCTATGAAAAGGGTGTTGGCATTATTTTTGGTATTGATTTGTATGTTGTCATTAGTTGCTTGTGATAAAGCAACTGGCAGTGAAGAACCTGTAATAGATGGTGAGGTTTCAGATATGTCTGAGATTGATAAAAATGTTTCTGGCGAAACAGAGCAGACACAGCAAGCGATTGTTGATACTATTAGTGGAACAATTTCTCGTATAGATGAAGATAAAATTTATGATTTGACCGAAGAAGAAGTAAAAATAATCGTAGACATTATTGAAAACGGCACTTGGAATACAGAAGGGACTGCCGAATGTGCCAATGATTGCAAACTTATGATTGATGAAAGAACATATTACTATCATTCGGAATGTGGAACATTCAATGACAAAGAGAACAATCAGAACTTATCTGTAACGGTTAAAGAGAAAGAAAACATAAATGCAATATTAGCTCAATATATAACACTTGGTTTAGAGTAATTCATGCGATTATCTTTAAGGCTGTTTTGCTTAGAAACAGAACTAAAAATTCAAGTTTGTAGATTTGAAACAAACGAACAGAAAAGAACGTTTTTGTACGGCAGATAGAATTAGAGAGTGAGGGAAAGCAAGTAGCATATATCGTATACAACGAAAAAGTAATTTCAGTTATAGGATAAAGGAAGTGAGAATATGCAGGTTGACTCAATAAACTTACAACAACGTTACTTTTCGGGTACCGGAAGCATTGGCGGTATCCACTTGCCGGATTTTAATGATAAGTATGTATATACCAAGAAAAAGAGTGGAATCAGCGATTCAGAGTATCGTAGACAGATTATGGAACAGGCATATAAAGATTACGAAAAAGGGAAGTTCCAGAACAAGTCAGAAGATTTTAACCGTTTGATGAAACAATATGTTTCTGAAGTGTCGCCGGATAGAAAAGGGATCATTACATCCGGCTTAAAAGCAGTATCAAGAAACCGGCAGAACGTACTAAAGCCGATAGACTTTATCGCTACTTTGCTGGAAGGAAAAGTGAAATATCAGAAACTGCCGTCAGGCAACAGCGATTACATAGAGTTTTATGATAAGAACGGTGAGATGGTGGCGACTTATTCCAACAATGGGTGGACGATGTATACCACTAATGCAGAGGCTTCCAGACAGACGGAAATGTGCATGATATACAATGAAGCATGGGGGAATGCAAAGAGAGGGATTCCGCTGGCAAGTGAAGAGACGGTAAATGTGGATAATATGCAGAGTAGCTTTGATGCCAAGGCATAGCAGAAAATTATCCCTAATAAGCCACAGAGGACGGGCAGGGCAGTTCCTGCAACAATGAAATAGAGCTGTCTGCCGGATGTACTGATGGAACATGGCATTGGTTTGAAGAATGCGGAAGCGGTGTTAGAAAAATACGATGGCAGAATTGCATTTGACTGTGATGAGAAAGAGTTTAGGGTAGTGGTAATTTTATAGTCAGTTAGTGCAACAAATAGTCGATAAGTGCAAGGTGGATTTGCAAGAGAAGAAATCTGGTCGATATGAGAAATAAGAACACATTTCGTTTGGAGGAGTGGTATATGAAAAAGAGAAAGATAGTATTGTCAATTATGATAACAGTCTGCACTATGTTTTGTCTGTGTGGATGTTCGCAAAAAGAACCATCTGTCGTTAAGACTTATGAAAAAACGGATTCGGAAGAGTCAATTGAGAATACTGAGCCGGTTATTATGGTTAAGCATTATGAAATGAGTGATGGTACATGGAAAACTGATGATTATACTTATCAATACCGATTAGAGATTACCGGAAGAATGGATAATGCAGAAAAAGATAGCACATTTATTTTTTTAAGTAATATTGAAAATATAACATTTGAACAGGCATGGAAGGCAGCCGGATTCAGTAGTAATATGGACGACTATTTCGATGTGGAGGTTGCAAAATTTGTTGGCATGAAATAGGTAATGAAAAATAGAAAAGGATTTCATATTTAATTTGACAAGGAGGTTGAAGTTATGTCAAGAATTACAGATTACAGTTTTTTATTTCAAAGTATGTTTGGAACAAAAAGCACAAAAGGTGCAAGTGCTATAGGCAGCTTTCAGTTGTCGCAGTTAAACAGCAATTCTGTACAGGCGCAGTTAAGAGCGGCGGGCATTGATACGAACAGCAAGCAATATAAGGCGGCAATAAAAGAAATGATGTAGAATGGAAACGGAACAATGTACACAAATATCCAGTGTATTAAAAATTCTATGAAATGTTACGATAAAGACGGCGATTATATCAACCCTAGAAACGGACTTGCCGGACTTGTGTTGACAGATGAAAACGCAAGTCGCCAGAAACGTATTATTTCCATTCCGGAAAGCAGCAAAGATGAAATGTTTGAACAAACGAAAAAGGAATTTTTGCAAGAAAATGGTGTTGCGAATGGCGATACGACGAGGCGCACAGACGTATATGACAATCTGTACAGAAAGATGAAGAAGGATGACCGATTAGCGGCAGGGTATACGATGCAACAGTATGAGCGGGCATATAGAAATGCATTTTATGCTGCAGCAAGGAAAGCTGATTCTAAATGGGAAATAGGAAAGCCAATTCCATCTGGGGCATTGGACGGCATTACAAGGGAATCTGTGGAGTCTAATTTGAAGAAACCAGGACGTTCATTGACCTCAGTAGATATACAGATATAATCCTTACACCCTATCCCGCAGAGGCGCATAAAACTTTGCCTCTGCGGACTGCGAGGGTGCAGGGGCGGCTCTGTGCGGGAGAGCAGCAAAGGAGGTGTCTGGCAGGGAAAGTTAGGAGACATGAAGCAATGAACTGCTCGGACTTATTGCAAGGGAGCAGGAGTGGTTCTGACCGACAGAGGAGCCACAGATAGGAAAATAAATTGTGAGGTGGACTCATGGGAATTTCGGTTTCAAGTACAGTAAATTCTGGCAATACAAAATACCGTATATCACTAAGCAGCGGCGAAGCGCCTGACTGGTCTATAATTCCAAGTTCCGGGAAAAGCAGTAAATCAAAGGCAGAGTTTACTGACGAAATTAAGGAACTGGCACGGAAAGCTGCAAATACTACAAATAAGGCAGAATTGGAATATATCCATAGGCGGAGGACGGAATTGTGTGCAGAATATATGTCCGATGTATCACCCGACAGGAAGGCATTGTATCGACAGGCTGAAAATGCGCTGAAAGGGCAGGGCGGCAATCTGAAATGCAAGGGGAGCGGGGAACTGACGCTGCTCGATTTTTTGGAGGCGGCGGATGGGAGAACGGATAGTCTTGCCGAAAAGAAGTTTACACTGGCTGGGGGCGGAACGCTGACCTGCCCGATTCTGACAAGCGGGGGATATGGCGTGGACATTTATTGCCAGGGCACAAAGGTATTGACATATCTCAGTTCGGGATACGGGTGGGCTTGTGAAAGGACTCCGGCTGAACGGGAAAAAGAAAGGGAGTTTTATGGGATTTATTTTAATGAGTACCGCGCCCTAAAGAATGGTCAAGGGGCGGAGCTGGGGGAATTGCCGGATTATTTAGAGGAAAAGCCGTCTTTTGACAGGAAAGCATAAATAGGAGTATCCGGCAGATTGGGGAATAATTAAAACAGCTTTTGGAAGAGGTATCATATGAAAAAGAACATTATTTTATGACTGGCGGCTTCGGCGGTAGTTATGCTGGCAAGAGGGCGGGCATTGATACGAACAGCAAGTAATATAAGGCGGCAATAAAACAGATGATGTCAAATGCAAATGGGGCAATGTATGGAAATATTCAAGGTATTAAAAATCTGATGAAAAGTTACGACAAGGATGGAGATTATATTGATCCGACGACAGGACTGGCGGGACTTCTGGTGACAGAAGAAAATGCAGGCAGCCGGAAATGTATCATCACCATTCCTGAGAGTAGCAAGGATGAGATGTTTGAACAGACAAAGAAAGAATTTCTGCGTGAAAACGGTGTCCTGAATGGAGATACGACAAAACGCTCAGACGTGTATACAAATATGTATCACAAGGTACAAAAAAATGACCGATTGGCGGCAGGATATACCATGGAGCAGTATGAGCGGGCATATCGGCGGGCGTTCTTGGATGCCGCAAGAAAAGCTGATCCAAAGTGGGAGATTGGGAAGCCAGTTCCGTCCAGGGCATTAGATGGAATCACAAGGGAGTCTGTTGAAAGTACACTTGAAAAAAGCGGAAGCAGTTTTGTGAAGAAATCAATAGACGTCAGTATTTAAAAACTGCAGCATAATAATGCTTGCGGAGCTAAGGGATAGGTTGTAGATTTTGGATAAGGTAAGGTACTAGAAATGGATTTATCAAATAGCATTAATAGGGTGATAGTATCTATCAATTCTAATAAATATATTTCAAAAAGTGATGATAAAAACAAGTGGAAACTAACGGATTCAATAAAAGAGAAAATAACAGAATTGGCTAAGAAAGATGCAGAAAATAATGTATATATGGGAAATGAGTTTATGAACTTGCGGAAAGCAGAGGTCGCCAAAGTGGCACCAAATCGGGCAGCACTGATAGGTAAGTTCAACCAATCAATGAATTCTGGAAATATGGGAGATATGAAAAAAATACAAGAGGCAGACAAAAGATGGCTGTGTATTTTATTTGGGATACCATATGAGGCTGAATATCAAGGAGAGGGAACTGGTTCTGCGCTCCATATATATAATGAGGAAGGGGAAGAAGTTCTTACATACACTCAAGGGGTAGGGTGGCATGAGAAAGAAACAAAAGCAGAAACGGGAGTACATTCAGCGTTAAAATTAGCATATTATGAGGCATACCATGATGCAAGAAAAGCACTGAACACTGGAACAAATGTGGAAATCACAAATGAAAATGTTGTGGTGCAAAGTAATTTCGATAT
>JBGVDD010000125.1:0-11752 GCA_045119215.1 Lachnospiraceae bacterium
CGTGAAAGAACAAAGAAGAGAGCAGATTATGCAGGAGCAGCAAAAGATTGCATTCGAGGCTGCAGAGAACATGTTATACCAAAAGGTACAAGTTCTAATTGAAGGAGAACTTCCGGAAGAAAATGTGTACATTGGTAGAACCTACAAGGATGCTCCAAATGTAGATGGATATATTTTTGTAAATACAGCCACAGAACTTATGTCCGGTGACTTTGTGAAGGTAAAGGTAACTGGTGCCTTAGAATACGATTTGATTGGAGAAATAGCAGATGAATTTAGCGAATAAACTTACATTATCACGAGTGATTATGATTCCCTTTTTCGTAGTGTTTATGCTATTGCATACTCCGGTATGCTATGGAATTGGATTGGCATTATTTTGTATTGCCAGCATTACGGATTTGCTGGACGGGAAAATTGCAAGAAAATACAATATGGTTACAAATTTTGGAAAGTTTATGGACCCTTTGGCAGATAAACTTTTAGTTTCCGCCGCTTTGGTATGCCTGGTAGAGGTAGGAAGTCTGCCTTCCTGGATAGTCATTATCATTATCAGCAGGGAATTTATTATCAGCGGCTTTCGGTTAATCGCATCGGATAATGGGGTGGTCATTGCAGCAAGCTACTGGGGAAAGTTTAAGACGGTTTTCCAGATGGCAATGATTATTATGATGATTCTGAAATTGGCAGGAGTGGTTCATCCGATATATGATATGGCAACTTTAGTGGTTACTGTAATCGCAGTGGCATTGACTGTCATATCCTTGGTGGACTATATTATAAAGAATAAATCTGTTTTAGCCGATACAAAATAGATTAAGAAAGATGGAGTGAAAGAGGTGTTTCTATGGTAGCGGAATTGATTTCTGTGGGAACGGAAATTTTAATGGGAAATATTGTGAATACCAATGCGGCTTATCTTTCCAGAAAATTAGCCCAGATTGGTGTGTCAGTCTATTATCAAAGTACCGTTGGGGATAACAAAGAAAGACTTGCACAGGCAATGAAGCAGGCAATTTCCCGGGCAGATGTGGTTATTTTAAGCGGTGGGTTAGGACCTACAAAGGACGATGTAACAAAAGAAGTGGCAGCAGAGGTTCTGGGAAGAACCATGTCATTGGATGAAAGAACCATGGAACGTATCCGTGAATACTTTGTAAGAGTGAAAAAGGATACCATTACGGAGAACAATTGGAAACAGGCTATGGTTCCAGAAGGCGCCATTATTTTGGACAATCACAATGGAACTGCACCGGGAATCATCATGGAGGAAAAAAATACTACAGTGATTCTTCTTCCGGGACCACCCAATGAACTTACCTTGATGTTTGAGGAATCTGTTCTCCCCTATCTTCAAAAAGATGAAAAGAAGGTACTGTACTCTCGTATGGTAAAAGTTTGTGGCATAGGGGAAAGTCAGGCAGAAACCATGATTCAGGATTTGATAGACAGTCAGAGTAATCCTACCATTGCGCCCTATGCAAAAACAGGAGAGGTTCATTTTCGAATCACTGCATTGGCATCGACCAAAGAAGAGGGAAGAGCTTTGGTAAAACCTGTGGTGGAAGAACTAAAAAAAAGATTTAAGAAGGCAGTATACACTACGAAAGAAGAAGTGACTTTAGAAGAAAAACTGGTGAAAATGCTGAAAAAAAGAGGACTTACCATGTCTACAGCAGAGTCTTGTACCGGCGGGATGATTGCGGCAAAGTTAGTAAATGTATCCGGGGTATCAGAGGTCTTTCGTTCCGGAGCTGTCACCTATGCCAATGAGGCAAAGATGCAGTTACTTGGCGTAAAGAAAAAAACTTTGAGAAAATATGGTGCCGTCAGTGCACAGACTGCAGAAGAGATGGCAATCGGGGCAGCCATGAATCTGGACACAGATGTGGCTGTAGCGGTTACAGGGATTGCCGGACCGGATGGTGGTACCAAGGAAAAACCGGTGGGACTTGTATACATTGGCTGCTATGTTTGTGGACAGGTGAATGTGTATGAATGCCACTTTACCGGAACCAGGGAAAAGATAAGAGAGAGTACAACAATTATGGCATTAAACCTAATCCGGTTAATGTTGTTAAAGGAAGGATAAAAGTAACTATTCAGTACAGGTCTCAGCATTTATGTATCTGTTCAGCAGCTCTGAACAGATACGGATAAAAAAGTAAATTAGAGAGGAAAAGGGAAAGTTTATGGCAGAAAAGATAACAGGCGCACAGGCCATGGTAAAGTGTTTGGAAAAAGAAGGGGTAACGGCAGTATTTGGTTACCCAGGGGTTGCAATCGCCCCTTTTTTCAATAGTATATACGATTCAAAGATTAAGAGCATCCTGGTGCGAACCGAGCAGAATGCAGGGCATGCAGCCAGCGGATTTGCCAGAGTGACAGGGAAAGTGGGTGTGTGTGTGGCAACCTCCGGACCAGGGGCAACCAATTTGATTACCGGAATTGCAACTGCATATGCGGACAGCATCCCTATGGTGGCGATTACCGGTCAGGTAAATTCAGAACTGATTGGAAGGGATGTGTTCCAGGAAGCCGATATTACAGGGGCAGTGGAATCCTTTGTAAAGTACAGTTATTTAGTAAAGGATGCCAAGGATTTACCCAGAGTATTCAAGGAAGCATTTTATATTGCAAATACAGGGCGAAAGGGTCCGGTACTGATTGATGTTCCGATTGACATCCAAAATCAGAAAATTGAATTTGAATATCCAGAGCAGGTTTCACTGCGCACTTATAAGCCAACAGTAAAAGGTCATGCAGTTCAGATAAAAAAGGTAATCAAGGCATTAGAGGGTGCTAAGAGACCTATTATCTGTGTAGGTGGTGGCGTGTTGTTAAGCGATGCCAAGGAGGAAGTGTGTCGTTTTGCCAAAGAACATTCCATCCCGGTGGTAAATACCATGATGGGTATTGGGGTGATGCCCCAGGACCATCCAATGTATTTTGGAATGGTAGGGAACAATGGATTCGCCTATGCCAACCAGGCTATGAACCAGAGTGATTTGCTTATTATGATGGGGGCAAGAGTAGCAGACAGAGCTATTTCACAGCCTGACCTGGTGACAGAGAATACCGTGGTAGTTCATATTGATGTGGATCCGGCAGAAATCGGAAAAAACATGGGACCAAGCATTCCTATTGTTGGAGATATCCGCCACATTCTTCATGACTTTGAAAAATATGAATTCACTGGAGATTATTCAGAGTGGGTTGCCCATTTAAAGGAACTAAAAGAAGAACATAAGAAGGTGCGTCATCCAAAGGAAGGTTATGTAGATCCGGCAGAATTTGTAAGGATTTTATCAGAATCCATGGAGGAAGATGCTGTTTATGTAGCAGATGTAGGGCAAAACCAGATATGGTCATGTAATTACTATGTGATGAGAAAGGGGAAATTTTTGACCAGTGGCGGCATGGGTACTATGGGCTACTCTATCCCCGCAGCCATGGGTGCAAAACAGGCAGATAAGAACCGTCAGGTAGTGGCGGTTTGTGGAGATGGCTCCTTCCAGATGTCATTTATGGAACTTGCCACCATCAGACAGCATGATATTCCGATTAAGATTATTGTGCTAAAAAATAACTACTTAGGAATGGTTCGCCAATATCAGCATTTTACATACAATGACCGTTATTCCATGGTGTCCTTAGATGGAAGTCCAAACCTTGAAATGATTGCCGCAGCGTATGAAATGCCCTTTGTAAGACTTGAGAATATGAACAATATAGAAGAAAAAATCAAGGATTTTCTGGCACAGGAAGGCTCAGGTCTTATGGAGTGTGTCATCGATTCTTATGATTTGGTATAGTGGGGAGGAAGCGTATGAAAAAAATTTTTTCCGTTTTAGTTGAAAACAGATCCGGAGTTTTATGTAAGGTGGCAGGTTTGTTCTCACGAAGATGTTTTAATATTGACAGTCTGGCTGTGGGAGAGACGGAGGAAAAAGATGTATCTGTCATGACCATCGTATCCTCTGGGGATGAACGAACCATGGAACAGATTGAAAAACAGCTAAACAAAAAGTTGGATATTATCAAAGTAAAGACCTTTACCGAAGAAAACAGTGTCAGCAGAGAGTTAATGCTTATTAAGGTAAAATATCAGCAGAACAATCGAAGTGATATTATTGAGATTTGCAATGTGTTAAATGCCAGTGTACTGGATATGTCCACATCCACATTGTTAATTCAGATATGTGATGCACCGGAGAAAATCGAACTTTTGATTCAGATGCTGTCTCCTTTTGGCATTGTGGAACTTGCCAGAACAGGAACTTTGGCATTGCAAAAGTGTATGTCATAGAAGGGGATCGTGTCTTAGAGGGGGTCGCATCCCCTAGAAGGGGGTCGTATCCCCTAGAAGGGGGTCGCATCCCGTAGAAGGGGGTCGCATCCCCCAAATGAGCCACGAAACCCGATTCCTTGACTCTATTTGGAAGGTTCGTTGTGGGTGTTGACAGGCTTTCCATCTTCTTCTAACTGTTCTAAGCTTTCCGTAGGTATGATATGAAAGCGTCGGGCTAACTTTTTTTTCTTGTTTTTCCACAATAATATAGAAATAGATAAAGCATAGCTTTTTACACTCTGATTGGTATCAAGGGAATCCATTTTTTCTATCAGTTTCAGTTTTTATTTTTATTTATTCATTGCTAGTTATCCTTTTCAAAATATTTAAGACGTCTTTCGGGAAATGCCCTTATACTTATATATTGTCATGAGTTGGGAAAAAAGTTTACTGAAAAATAAAAAATGGTAAAAAACATTGTAAAGATAATGGAAAAATAATAGTTTCAAGGTTATAATAGGGTAAGAT
This sequence comes from Lachnospiraceae bacterium, assembly GCA_045119215.1. Classification (GTDB taxonomy): domain Bacteria; phylum Bacillota; class Clostridia; order Lachnospirales; family Lachnospiraceae; genus RUG11237. The sequence goes on from JBGVDD010000125.1 coordinate 4,820, forward strand.
GATGATGAAAGGAAAGAGCAATGAGAGAATTTAATACCACTGGTGTATGTATTCCAGAGGAACATTACATGGTAGATATTACAGAAAAATTGCAGCAGATTATAAAGCTGATAGAAAAGAAAAAATATTTTACAATTAACAGGGGCAGACAGTATGGAAAGACAACTACCTTTGCTTTATTGGAACGAAACCTTGCAAAGCAATATGACGTAGTATCTGTAAGCTTTGAGGGGGTGGGTTCCCAGGCGTTTTCAAGTGATGCATATTTTGTAAGACAGTTGATTACCTTGTTTACGGATGCTTTTGCATTTACCGATATTAGTGAGGAAAGGACTCAACAGTGGAGCAATTGTGAGGATTTAGATGAGTACATGGAAAAAAGAGGAGATGCCTTTGATTATCTGAGTAAAAAAATTACCTCTTTATGTAAGGATAATCCCAAAGAAATCCTTCTTTTTGTTGACGAAGTAGATAAAAGCTCTGATAATCAAATTTTTCTTCATTTTCTTGGAATGTTGAGAAATAAATATTTACAACGTGCAAGGGGACGAGATTTTACATTTAAAAGTGTCATTTTAGCAGGTGTATATGATATTAAAAATTTAAAACTGAAACTTCGTCCGGAAGATGAAAAAAAGTATAATTCACCTTGGAATGTGGCGGTTGATTTTAATGTTGATATGAGTTTTTCACCAAGAGAAATAGAAACCATGCTGTTGCAATACGAAGAAGAACACAATACTGTTATGGATACAGAAAAGATAAGTCAGGAAATATATGCCTATACCTCAGGGTATCCGTACTTGGTTAGCTGGATTTGCAAATGGATTGATGAAAATCAAAATGCTACCTGGAGTATGGAGAGTATCCAGAAAGCTATCAAGGAGTTGATGAACAATAAAAACTGCACATTGCTAGATGACTTGAAAAAGAATGTAGAAAATAATCAGCAGCTGAAGCAATTGATTATGAATATGTTATATGAAGGAAAACAGTATACCTACAATGTTGCAAATCCAGTGATAGAGTTAGGAGAGATGTTTGCTATATTTTCAAAGCGTGAAGAGATGTTAGCGATTTCCAATAAGATATTTGAATTGTATCTTTACAACTACAGTATTAGTGTAAAAGAAACAGAGGACGATTTTTCTTTTCCAGAGCGGAATCAATTTATCGAAAATGGAAAACTAGATATTGAATTAGTTCTCACAAAATTTCAGGAGTTTATAAAGGCAGAATATCGAAAGGAAGATGGAAAATGTGACAGTTCAGGCAGGTCTGCGCATTTACTGCGCTGACCGGGCGAAAATGTGTATTTAACAAAAATCGGGCAATTTTGCATGCGTAAGCATTGCCCGATTTCGTAACAGTTTAGCCTATGGCTGAACTGTTACTGGAAAGTTTATAGAACAACAGGGGCGCTTGTTATTTCTATGTTTCTTAAAACCGATAATTAATGGAACTGGTTTTTATTACGTGGAACCGGAAACAAGAAACAGTGAAAGGATGGATATTGTAGTAAGTTATGGAACGGAAGAGTTTATTATAGAATTAAAAATCTGGCATGGTGAACAATATCGGAAGAAAGGGATTGCACAGTTAGAAAAATATATGAATGGTCGAAATGCTAAGAGAGGTTATCTGGTAAGCTTTTCCTTTTTGGAAAATAAAGAGTATAAGGCAGAGTGGATAACAAAAAAAGAGACGGAATTTGATATTTTTGAAGTTGTGATATAACTAACTGTGCGAAAAAAGTCAGTATGTGAATGAAAGGAAAGGGGGAAAAGTATGGAGAGCAGGTTTTGCTTAAAACAACTGACGGAAAGTGAAGTGGACAGTATCATGGCATTTCAGAAAGAAATCATAGCAGGTCTGCCGGACAAAACATTGCTTCGTAAGAATACAAGAGAAATGTTTCAACAGTGTGTCGGAAGGCCAAATTATACTCTGGGAGTATATGAGGGAGAGGTGTTGGCTGCCTTGGGGATTTTATTTGATGGCAGCGGTACAGAGGAGGACTTATCTGTTGGCCTTACAAAATTTCAGGTTAAAAATGCCATGAATCTGAAACTGATAGCAGTGCGTGAACCATACCGGGGAAATGGATTGCAAAGATTTCTTATGGGCAGACTGGAAGATGTGGCTGTGGATATGGGAAAAGAATATCTGTGCGCCACGGTCTCAAAAGATAACGTACATAGCTTTCAGAATCTGGAGGCTATGGGGTATGTGGTGGACCACGAGGCAGAAAAATATGGTGGGGTCACAAGATGTGTGGTGGTCAAGAGGATTGGGGAAGGTAGAGTGTAAATATATCAGGATAGAACTCCAAGAATCGGATGAACTGGACAACAAGACAACATGATAAGAAGGAGAAAAAAATGAATCGAATTGAGAAATACTACCGGTTGATGCTTCCTATAGTGGGAGTGCTTTGTATGATTTTTCCGGAAAAAGTAGCCCAATGGCTCCCTACCATATTAGGTAGCATCATGGTAATTACCAGCATTACGGACACTGTTTTTGTTATCAGAGAAAAGCGTTATCTTGTTACATATAAACACAAAGCATCCTCTTTGATATTATTTATCATGGGAATCTGCTTTTTGTTAGGGCAGGAGAGCACGGTGACCTTAATGGGTGTTACCTGGGGACTGATGGGCTTGCAGGAAGTAAATGAAGAAATTGAAGAGATTCTTATAAAAAGGAACCAGAAGGAGAAGTGGAGAGTTGGGGCAGTGGTTACCGGATTTAAGCTTCTTTTGTCCTTAGCCTTGCTTTTTGAACCCCTTGAAAAATTCAACTTTCATATTTTTTTGCTGGGGATGGAGATATTAGCAGTAACAGTAAGGGAAAAAAATATTGTAGAATATGTAAAGGAATTTAAAGACAAGATGTAGGACTGGGTGAAAGGAAAGGATATCACCAAGAAAAAGATAGCAATTGTGAAATTTTAATCATGTTATTTTGTTGTAAATAAAGAAAGAATCCGATATACTAAGAAACGTATGTCGGATTCTTTTTTAGAAAGGAATGGAGAATAAAATGTCAGAAAGAAAAAAAGACCCAATGCTTGTGAATTTTGAGGATATTACAGAAGAGAATCCCTGGGAAAAGTGTTTGGAAGAGTTGAAGAAAAACTATACAGTTTCCATTAGAGAGGCCTGTAAGATATTGATGTGCGACAGGTCATGGATACAAAGATATGTCCGTCCTAATGTGCATTATATTTATTTGTCCAGAGGGTTTGGAAAGAATAAGATAAATTATGTACAGATGGCGTCAAAACATGTTGAACGGGATTTGCAGGAATCCAATTGGTTAAATACAAAGGAGTTTGAGCAGCTGATTCGGGGGAATCTTTATCATTGTACACGACAGACCATTGCGGTACCTATTGAGGCCTTGTTAAAAAGGGATCAAATAGAATTATTTCAGTCCTGCTACCGGGAACTGGAAAGAAATATTGAAAAATATTTTCAAGAGGAAAACTATGAGGCTGTGTCACATCAGAGAAAACAAAAAGAACAGCTGATTTGCAGATTTTTAAGCTTGACTGGTCTGCTAATTTATGATAACCGGGCATTAAAAAATAAAAGAACATTAACCGAAGCAGTTCCATGTCAGATACCAGAGTTTGATTTTTCTGAATTGATTGCAGCTCATGATATGAAAAGCTATGGGGATACGGATGAAGAAATATATCGGCGGTTGTTTGAAATGGGATGTTATAGAATGGAACTGATTTTAAAAGATAAAAATGGACATAAATCCAAGAAGGTATATTATCTGAAACAGAAAGAGACATTTCCTAAGTGGGAGAAAAGTGTGGGTACTGTTCTGATTGGATACAGCGATTATTTAAAACACAGGGATTTGTTTGAGAAGAAATAAGCTTAAGGGTGAGAATCGTAATAGTTCAGGCAGGACTGCGCATTTACTGCGCTGACCGTGCAAAAATGTGCATTTAACAAAAATCGGGCAATTTTGCATGCGTAAGCATTGCCCGATTTCGTAACAGTTTAGCCTATGGCTGAACTGTTACTGAGAATCCAAAAAAAGGATTCTTTTTCCTTGACGTTTACCATATGTTATGATACTTTATAACAAACGGTAAAGGGAAGGGAGAAATCACATGTACAAAGTCGTATTGTCAGATGAAATTATTGCAGAATTTGCAGATTTGGAAGATGCCAGACATTTTTTAGAAGAAAAAAGAGTAAACTTGACCAATGCTAAATTTGATCGGGAGTTTGAAATCTATGTAAAAGAACATCATATTGATTCTGACTCTTCCAAGATGGATGAAATTATGTTACATTTTTATGAGATGACAGGGAAGAGGATTCAGGGACAGTGCAGGATGGAGCATAATACATAGGTAAGCGAAAACTAGCTTGCATGCGTATGCATTGCTCTCCCCAAATTATTGATTATTTTGTCTTTTTAGGATATACTGATAACATTATTGGTCAGAAGGTGTAACCATGGTTATACAAAGAACGGACTATTTGAATAAGTTGATTGGACAGAAAGATAAGGGAGGAAAACAAAATGAGGATAGATACACATGTTCATATCGGCGGAGAGGCTGTGGGTTTTCATATGAATGAAGCTATGGTGTTAGAGGCTATGGAGAAATATAAAATTGATTTTTCCATTGTATCCAACGGGGATGCAGGAGAGATGGACCATCAGCAGAATTTGCTGCCAGAGAAAATGCAGGTAAGTCAGGAGGAGGCATTGGCACGTTGTCTTGCCTTTGCCAGAAAATATCCAGATAAAATCGGGGCAGCACCCTGGGTAAAACCATATACACAGGGGCTTACCAGGGAACTTGCAGAAATGATGAAAAAGAATCGAAATTTTATCTATGCCATCAAGCTTCATCCCTTTCATTCCAATGTGGCCCCAACAGACGAGAGGATGCTGCCATACATTGAATTGGCTGAAGAATTAAATCTTCCGGTGGTGTCTCATACAGGGGGATGTCAGGCAGCATCATCAAAATATATGTATGAAGCAGCGAAAATATTTCCAAAGGTAAATTTTGTCATGGTGCATATGGATTTGGGTACAGACAATAAGGAAGCTGTAAAGTACCTGGGAAAGTTAGATAATCTGTACGGTGATACCACATGGGTTCCCATGAAGACCACATTGGAGGTAGTGAAAAGATACGGAAGCAATAAGATGTTGTTTGGAAGCGATATGCCAATTGATGGAGTAGACACGTATCTATGCAATCCCAAGGGAGAAAGTTCTATGTATCAGGATTATTTTTATGAATTACCGAAGCTGATTTGCAAGGAAGATTACGAGAATATCATGTACAAAAATGCCTTAAAATTATTTCATATAGAACAGTAATACTGCCAAAAGAGACAGAATGTAACTGTTTTGTGGTTCTGGATTGTTTGGAATAAAGATTGTGGTTACTGTCCACACAGGCACCCTGTGCGCAGTAACGATTTCAGCCCATTAAAAATGCATCTACGATGCATGGGGCTGGAGGAATTTAGATGAAGTGTATAAAGATACTGGTCATTGCGTTGTTAGGTATTAGTATATTAGGATGTAGTATGAGAGAAAATCAGGGTGATATAGACGAAAACAGTATAATTTGGGAGGCAGATTTGACCCATGACGGGGAAAAAGAAAGAAAATACAAAATGCATATGATTACAGAAATATTACAATAATATAAAAAAGTGTGAAGTTTAGCCCAAATGGTAGAAACTACCTCATAAAAATGGTACAATAGTACAGATGAATCAGGGGATTGCAATTCGTATGGGGAACAGCATAGTTTTAATTTAATAGGTAAACTCTAGATTTTGAGTTTTCTTATATATAACTTATATATAAAAGGATAGGCAGTCCATCGTAAGGGTGATTGTCTATCCTTTTTGCGTAAAACGAGAGAGAGTTTTCGATGTGCTGATATTTCAACAATGCTTCTGAGTCAAAAAAACTAAAGGAGGAAAGGAACATGAAAGGAACATTAAGGAAAATGGCATCCGTAATTTTAATTATGGCCATGGTGATTACCAGTGTAAGCCTGGATGGTTTACAGGTAAGTGCAGCCACAAAGAAGCCAACGAACATTACTTTGAATGCCAAAAGCAAAACATTGACGGTAGGAAAGAGCTTTCAATTGAAAGTAAAGAGTGTAAAGCCTACCAAGGCCAGTAAGGCAGTAACTTACAAAAGTAGCAACAAGAAAGTGGCTACTGTAAGTAGCAAAGGAAAAATTGTTGCTAAGAAGGCTGGAAAAACCACAATTACAGTGACCAGCAAGAGTAACAAAAAAGTTAAGGCTACTTGCAAAATTACAGTAAAGAAAAAGGTAACACCAACGAAAAAGCCGACAGCCACGGTAGTACCAACAGCGACCCCAGAGCCGACAGCCACGGTAGCACCAACAGCAACCCCGGAGCCGACAGCCACGATAGCACCAACAGCGACCCCAAAACCAACCATGGCACCAGGGGATAGTTATGGAGAATTAAATAGTCCCATAGTAGATGAAGAAGGAAACGTAACCTACTCTTGTATTTACTTTGGAAACTATCCACAGTCGGATATTACAGGAGAGACAAAGGAACCAATTAAGTGGAGAGTATTGTACATCAAAGGAGATGATGCCTTCCTGGTAGCTGACCAGAATCTGGACGTAATGCAATACAATAAAACTTATAAAAAAGTTACCTGGGAGACCTGTACCATGAGAAGCTGGCTCAATGGTTACGGAAGTAGTTCCAATGGAGAGGGAATTGACTATAGCAGTGACAATTTCATAGACAGGGCTTTTAATGATACAGAACAGGCTGCAATTCTTACAACCAATGTGGTGAATGATGATAATCCGGAATATGGAACAGAGGGTGGAAATAATACCCAGGATAAGATATTCCTGTTATCCATAGATGA
>JBGVDD010000126.1:0-5995 GCA_045119215.1 Lachnospiraceae bacterium
CATCTTTAGTAGAGTACACTGGTTCAGAATATAATGATTGTATTTTCTCGTCTGCAACCCAATATTTAAGCATTGCGTCGTCATCTGTATATTCGAACCTTCGAAGTATTAATCTCTCTGTCTCTATTGTATTTGTGCCAATATGTGTAAGCATTTTTATTCCTCCGTCAACTTCAAATTTGTTTAATTCCGAAAATAAGAATTTTATTTTTTCTTAATCGGATGTCTAATAACCGTCTTCCATTTTTCTGGAGCAACTTTTCTCGCATCCGATAGATATATCTCATGATGTAGTCTCTTATCATTCATATCATTCGCATACCCATTTTGTTCAAGATATGCATTCATAATTTCAACTGTAGCTGGTTCATCATCAAAAGGACCCAAATGCATAATCTGAACACATAAACCTTCATCAATAGTGAGGAATTCTGCAGATGAACAATCCAACTTCTTCTTTTTCGTTGCCGTTTCAACAGCCCAATCAAAATCATGCTTTGTTATGAACTCTGGAAGTCTTATTACTGAAACCCAATTAAAAGTATCCTTGTTGGAATAATCTACACCATCAACATTATCTTGCCACCAAAAGCCTTCAAGTGGTGGCACAACATATTCAAAGAACCCGTCTATTTTATAATCGGTCTTATAACTCATCTTAAGTGTGTAGGCTACAGCATATAAAATGCTTATAGCTTGCTGATATGCTCCACCTTCTTCATTTGGATTACCTTTTCCTCTTACCGCAATATAATTTGCCTTTGGAACAGTAACTATCTCTGGTTTGTTCTTTGGCATATAGAACTCTTTATATTCTTTCTTAAAATCAAATGCCATTTACATTTCTCCTTCACAGCAAAATATGAATTTAGCTTTCCAATAAGTTTTCATCAATAAATTTAAAATATGGTTTCTTATTAACTTCTGCGCTATGTTCAAGATACCATTCAACAGCATCTTTTAATCCTTCTTCTAAAGATATTGTTTCTGGGTATATTTTACTTTGACGAGATATATCCAAATAGTACTCATAATTGTAGAAGCTAAAATAATTTCGCTGTTCAATATCCTCATAAACATTTACGAAAGTTGGTGTTTTTCCTAAACTTTCATAGCATTTTGTAACCCACTCTTTAATAGATACAGCCAAGGCATTACCAACATTTAAAATATGCTCTTCAGGCTTTTCCTTAATAATTACTTCCATCAACTTGCATAAGTCTTTCACATGGAAGAACTGTAGTTTCATTTCTCCATCCTTTGGTAAGTAGAACTTTCTATCCGCTAAAGCACAATCAAATACAAACGCCTCTCTATATACATTATTCATAGGTCCATATAAATATGGTGGTCTTAAAATATACGCATCTTTCACACTCTCAAGTAATGCCTTTTCAGCTGCTATTTTATCAGTTCCATATGCACCCCAAAATTTATTTACAGATTTCTCTGATTCTTCAATAAATGGCTGAGCGCCATACTCTGGATACACAGCACTCGAACTAATCATAATGTACTGTTCATAAGAACCTAATTCCTTAACAAAATCAACAATATCTTTTTCGTTATACGCTGTTATATCAGCAACAACATCAAAAGAAAAGTCTTTTAATATACCATTCAAATTATGTCTGTCACCTTCAATAAGTTTTACTCCTTGAACCTGTGGTTTTGTATTTCTGTTAAGTACATATACTTCATAACCAGCGTTTACAAAATATTCAGCAACATACTTACTTACAAATGTTGTTCCACCTGTTACTAATATCTTTTTCATAAGTCCTCCTTAGTTATGAAAATCAGAAACTATTTCACTTTCCAATAACCATTTTTGTTTGATCCGATTCTTTCAATTTCAACTATAGTAACCAGAGCCTGTAGCTGTAGGATTAGTATAGCACAGCCGCCCCAACAGTAAACATATTTAATTTTAATTAAATAACAATTTCATTGTCTAACATCATCTCGACAAACTGAAATTTTCGTTCTCACCAGATTCCCATAAAGCTCTGCAAAATCAAACTCACTACGGTTATTCCTACCCAGCAACTTGCACCCATAATAATTGGCTTTCCGCCTGTTTTTATGAGTTTAACAATATCCGTGTTCAATCCTATCGCAGCCATTGCCATCACTATAAAAAACTTGCTAAGTTCTTTAAACGGTGCAAATACACTTGATGGTACACCAAAACCAACTGCTACAGTCGTAATAAGTGATGCTCCTATAAAATACAAAATAAAAAAAGGAAAAATACTCTTTAAATTCACTTTCTTTCCTTCTTTCCCTGACTGTTTCGTACGGATAAACGCCAATACTAATGTGATAGGAATAATCGCAAGAGTTCTTGTTAGTTTTACTGTAACTGCTTTATCCAAAGTCGCAGTTCCAAGTCCCCACATACTATCCCATGTCGAAGCTGCAGCCGTAACAGAAGATGTGTCATTTACCGCAGTTCCTGCAAATATACCGAATGCCTCCCCCGAGGTCGTAGAGAACCCAAGTATTGTTCCTAATGGTGGAAATAAAATCGCAGCCAACACATTAAAGAAGAAAATAACCGAAATCGCCTGTGCTACTTCTTCATCATCTGCATCAATTACAGAAGCAGTAGCTGCAACAGCAGAACCACCACAAATAGATGAACCACAGCCGATTAGTGTCGAAATATTTCCTGGAATATGTAATACCTTATGCAACACAAACGCTATCAAAAGCGAGGTTGCTATTGTACACACAATAATTGGTAATGACTGCATGCCAGTCTGATATACCACACCCAAGTTTAATCCAAATCCAAGCAATATAACTGCCCATTGTAATATTTTCTTGGAAGTAAATTTGATACCTCCTTCAAATACACCTTTCTCTTTCCAGAATAAAGTAATTATCATACCTGCGATAATCGCAATTACCGCACCACCAATAATTTCAAACTGCTTTCCCAATAACCATGATGGAATTGCAATCATGAAGCACAATAAAATGCCTTGCCAATTTTTAATAACATCTTTCATCTTCTCACCACCAAATTCAAATCTTCTGTTGCTTTCAATCTCTCCGCAAGACTGAAATTTTCAAGAGTTCGACGAATTGGAATTTGTCTACTTCTTCAAATTATTTTCTTTATTAAAGAACGCCTTTTCTAAGAGTGCATATTCTTGTTCAGTACATACTTCTTTACACTTTCTTTCATAATCAGTAGAACGCTCCAACATAGCCTTAATCTTTACACATGGAAATTCATCGCACTCGTTACATTTGTTAACATTATGCCCTTTCGTACACTCTACTAACTGATATGTACATTGTTTATGAGAAGAACAACCACTACAAGCAATATCTTCATTCGAAACGACAGATTCTCTCCAACCAACTCTATACCATAGTTCTGCAACCGCCTTTAATTCCTCATCACTATGTGCATTATATCTTGGGCATTCTATACAATTATCACCACACAAAGTTATTTTTTCTTCCATTATCTCACCTACAAATTCAAATTCATGCATACTTTCAATCTCTCCACAAGACTGAATTTTTTAGTTCTATCTTATCAAAACTCCAAAATCACTTTTGTCACCTGAAATGTGTAAATTCTTTCCTCCACAATCCTGAACATGCTATTTAAAACTCCATTGTAAGCCCCACATGAAGCTGCTCCAACATATCTGTCAATTCCTCTTTCATTATGTTATACGCTCTCTCCTTCGTACAATGACCGGTACAAACATAGCTTATTCCCGTACTTTTTATCTTTCGTGCAACCTCCCTTATTTCTGCTTCACTCTTATTGAACAGATGAAAACCACCGATTAGGCCATAGACCTTTTTATCTGGAAATGTTGCCATTACTTCCTGAATGATATTGACCGCACCGCCATGTGAACAGCAATTAATAATGACCAGCCCCTTGTCCGTATCAAGTACCAGACTTTGTTCATGCGAAAAATTATCCGGTACAAATCCCTGCGGAGTTTTCAGATACATCATTTCCCGCTTACCGATTTTCTGCAACCCCGGCGTTTTGTGTGGAATCAGATACACACCATCACACAGCCTGTAATCACCGGTTGCAAATTCAATTCTGTCAGCATAATCCGTTAATACATTTCTCGGAAGCCCAATATACTTTCTGAAAAAGAATTTCTTGGCATAACAGTTTTCTTTTGCTCCTTCTCTGAGATAGAATTTTGCTTTCCTGTTTTCTTTGAAAAAGCACACCATACCGTTTGCATGATCGTAATGAGCATGGCTGAGCGTCGCATAATCCACATCCTCCATGCAAAACCCGAGTTTTTTCATATTCTCGGCAAACAAACCGGATGCCCCTGCATCGACCAATATTTTCTTATCTTCATATTCCACCAATATCGAAAGTCCCCATTCCCCTTTGATATCGCCCTGTGGAATGTTGTCCACTATGACTGTTAATTTTGTTTTTTTCATAATCATTTCCTCATCATATAAAGCTGAAAATTCAAAGTTTATTTTCCTAAAACAAATCGTGCTACTTTAACATTTCCATCCATCTCTATAGACACCATATCAAATCCACATTTTTCTATATAAAACTTTACATTTTCCTTTTTATCTATGGGTGTGACTAAGGTAAATTTATCCCAATCCTCGTAGTGCGATGTTACAAATTTAATTGCTTGTCTTCCTATTCCTTTTCCTTGAAACTCTGGAACAACACACAAACAGCCAACCTCATATATTCCTGTTTCCACTTTTTTGCAAGAAACGCAACCAACTGGTTCACTATTATGTAAAACAATAAATTTAGGATAATCTATTATAGATTTTTCCATCATCTCTTTAGTCTTTCCATACGCAGGACATTCACTATATTTAATATAATCACTATAAAACGCAGAATTATAAATATCTATTAACAATTCTGCATCTGTTATGTCCGCTTTTCTATATTCAATCTTCATAGATAACATCTCCAAATTCAAATTTATTTTTCTAAAACAAATCGTGCTACTTTAACATTCCCATCCATTTCCATAGACACTATATCAAATCCACATTTTTCTGTATAAAACTTTACATTTTCCTTTTTGTCTATGGGGGTGACTAAAGTAAATTTATCCCAATCCTCGTAGTGCGATGTTATAAATTTAATTGCTTGAGTTCCTATTCCTTTTCCTTGAAACTCTGGAACAACACACAAACAGCCCACCTCATATATTCCTTTTTCCACCTTCTTACAAGAAATGCAACCGACTGGTTCGGTATTATATAAAATAATAAATTTAGGATAATCTATTATAGATTTCTCCATCATTTCTTTTGTTTTTCCATAAGCAGGACATTCACCATATTTAATATAATCACTATAAAATGTAGAATTATAAATATCTATCAGTAATTCTGCATCTGCAACATCCGCTTTTCTATATTCAATCTTCATAAACAATACCTCTACAAATATCCTATTTCATAGTTTCAAACTCATTTCTTAATATTGAAAAATACAATCTTCCAACATATTCTCCGCTCATATAGAAATAGTCTCTCAATGTTCCTTCATATACAAAACCACATTTTTCTATTACTCGTTTTGATGGTGCATTAATAGTCTTAGTACAAATTTGAACCTTGTGCAAATTCATTCTATCGAATCCATATGCAATAACTGCTTTTGTTGCCTCTGTTGCAAAACCTTTACACTGAAAATCCGAACCAATGCAATATTCAATTTCAGCAAAATAATTCTTACTATCAACCAAAAAATATGCTATCTGTCCTATACATTCACCCGTTGTTTTTTCAACAACAGCCCAACGATAATAGTCATTCTTTTCATAAGAACCTATATACTTGTCAAGCAATCCTTTTACCTCATCTTTAGTAGAGTACACTGGTTCAGAATATAATGATTGTATTTTCTCGTCTGCAACCCAATATTTAAGCATTGCGTCGTCATCTGTATATTCGAACCTTCGAAGTATTAATCTCTCTGTCTCTATTGTATTTGTGCCAA
>JBGVDD010000127.1:0-2323 GCA_045119215.1 Lachnospiraceae bacterium
CTTCAGGAATCTGGGTGCGAGGTATCCCGGCGTGGCAAATCTTACCGTTTGAAACTCCCGGAATGGGATAATGTTGCGCGTCTGGACAGCTTGGGCGAAGGCTACAGTTTGGAGGACCTGCTGGCGGTTCTCTCCGGTCAGAAGGAGTATAGAGTTATAATTAAATATGTACAATAAATATTAAATAAGAATGTACAAATGTTATGATATATGAGTTACAAGGAGGAACTCATGATGATACTAAAGAATCAGATCATAACAAACATAAAAATAGAAAGTGTCAATGACCTGTACAAATTAAAACCATTTTTGGAGGATGCTACATTGAAGATTAATAAAAGTCAAATAGCAAGAGAATTGGAGGTTGACAGACGTACAGTTGATAAATACATAAACGGATATACAAAACCAGAAACAAGGAACTGTAATGACTGCATTACACCATTTTATGATATTATAGCTGAATTATTATCAGACAGAAATCAACAGGTGTTTTACTACAGAAAAGTTTTATGGCAGTATCTTGTAGATAACCATGGCTTTACAGGCGTTTATTGCAATTTCTGCCATTACCTTAAAAAATATCCTGAATTCGATTCATATTTCAGAAAAGGCAGACCTTCCAACACTAATAAGGTAACTGTTCGATATGAAACGCCTATGGGTAAGCAGGCTCAGCTAGATTGGAAAGAGTCGATTCCGTTTACTCTTTCTTCGGGAGAAACTATAGATGTAAATGTTTTTGTTCTATTGCTTTCATATTCAAGATTCAGGGTATACAGAGTATCACTTTCAAAAACACAGGATATACTCTTCTCGTTTCTTGATGATGCATTTGAAACATTTGGTGGTGTTCCGGATGAAATAGTTACAGACAACATGAAAACTGTTATGGATGAAGCAAGAACAGAATATTCTGCCGGTAAAGTAAATAATAAGTTTCAGCAATTCGCCAATGATTATGGTTTTAAAGTTCAGCCGTGCATTGCAGGACATCCCCATACAAAGGCAAAGGTTGAGGCTCCCATGAAGATACTCGATGAAATAAGGGCTTATAATGGGAAATTAAATTATCGGGAACTGGTTGAACTGGTAACAAGAATTAACAATCGTGTTAATGCACAGGTAAACCAGGGAACAGGAAGAATTCCGCTGATGTATTTCAACAAAGAAAAGGCTTTCTTAAACAGCCTGCCCGCTGATACCATAAGAAAGCCTTATCAAATCACCACAAATACCGTAAAAGTCAATCATTCAAGCATGTTTTACTATAAAGGATGCCAGTACTCTGTACCACTAGAGTACGTAGGAAAGATTGTTTATTTACAGGTATATGATGGTTATATACATGTGTATTGTAGCACAGAATTTATAACCATTCATCAATTAAGTTCAAAAAAATTGAATTATATTTCTGAACATTATGCTGCAATCGCCAGAAAATCCCATATTTTCAAAGACGAACACATAATGGACAGGGCAAAAGAAAATCTTGAGATTATAGGAAAGGTTTATGATTATGAGTAACAGTACATACAATCAGTTAACAGCAAATCTGGAACTGTTAAAGTTAACCCAGATGAAACTTCATCTTGATGAGATAAGAGACTTTGTAACAACAAACGGGTTATCATTTACGGAGGGACTGTTAAAGCTCAGCAATTATGAAGTGGATTTTAAAGAACAGAATGCTTCACGGTCTATGATAAAGGCCGCAGCATTTCCCTTTGTAAAAGAGCTTAAAGATTACGACTTTGGATTTCAGCCAAGTGTGAATGAACAGGAAATGAGGGAGCTTGCAAGTCTTGGCTTCCTCGAAAAGAATGAAAATATAGTATTTCTTGGACCGAGTGGAGTAGGAAAAACACATCTTGCAACTTCCATCGGTATCGCAGCCGCAAAAAAACGAGTAAGCACATATTTTATAAAGTGCAATGATCTGCTCCAACAGCTAAAGCGGGCAAAACTAGAAAACAGGCTTGATGCAAGATTAAAGCATTTTTGTCATTACCGCCTGCTTATAATTGACGAGCTTGGATATCTGCCTATTGATAAAGAGGATTCCAATCTATTTTTTCAGCTTATAGATATGCGCTATGAAAAGAAAAGCACTATATTAACAACAAATATGAACTTTAATGAGTGGGATGGAATATTTTATGATGCGGTTGTTGCAAATGCCATTATGGACAGAGTTCTGCATCACGCACATGTGATACTAATATCTGGAAAGTCATACAGGTTAAAAGACCACATAAAGCAAACAGACTAATTGTACATTTTTATATAATATTTTTTGTACATTAGGTCTTGACATTTTATA
>JBGVDD010000128.1:0-2578 GCA_045119215.1 Lachnospiraceae bacterium
GTTCCTGCTGTTTGATCTTCGCCACCAGACTGGTCAGATCCATCCCCTCCACGGTCTCACCATCCACCTGGATAATCTCATCATCCACCTGCAATCCTGCCGTGTCTGCGGGTCTTCCCTCATAGATCCCCGCAATCCAGAACTGACCGCTGTCCGAATCCTGAAGCAGTGTGATTCCAATGCCATGGTACTCCCCTTCGTTCAGTTCTGCAATGGTTTTTATTTCATCATCGGTATAATAACTGGCATAGGGATCTTTCAGCCCGATGGTCAAGCCTTTAAATAAGTAGGTTTCCAGCAGTTCCCCATCTTCCTCATACAAAAAGGAATCCTGAATCCTCTCCGCAATCTCCGACAGCTTTCTCGCTGTTTCCGAGCTGGTCAGGATCTCAGCCCCCACTTTTTCATCCTTTTTCCGTCCAATGGTCCCCACATTGATCAAAAGAAAGACCATGACAAAAATAGCCGCCAGCATCATGCCAAACACTGTTCCTTTCAGGAAATCATACTTCCTGTTTTCCGAATTTTCCCTGATCTCTGACAAGTTACTCCTCCTTATTTTGTTCCGCGCGCGCAGCCGCGTATCGATGCCCGCAGGGCTTTTATCGTATAGGACGAACTTTCCTATACGGATTAGGGTGTCAAAAGGTCTTTAACCTTTGATATAAATTTGTACCTTGAAAACTTAACACGATATATAAATAAGTTATCTGTTTTGGTATAATAAAATCATCAACATACGAGGTGATTTTATGGCATTTGTAGCAAATGATACTCAACAAATAAGTTTATCTGACAGCATGTTTTCCCTTACTGAGCGCGAACGAAAATTTTTGGATAAATCATGGGCAAAAGTTTTTGCTGAAAAAGTTTTTCCAGCTATTCACGAAGAAGATTTTTCTGTTCTTTATAGCAATAAAGCTTCCAGACCGAATACACCGGTCAATGTAATTGTGGGGGCTCTCATTCTTAAAGAAGCTCTCGGTGTCACGGATGATGAAATGGTAGAGGGACTGATGTTTGACCTTCGTTACCAGTATGCTCTTCATACTACCAGTTTTGAAGAACAGCCTTTGAGTGACAGATCCTTGAGCCGTTTCCGGGCGCGCTGTCTTGCATATGAAACAGAAACAGGGATTGATCTTATCCATACTTGTATTACCGGTCTCGCAAAAGAAATATCCGAGTTTATGGGAATCACCCCAAATATGCAGCGTATGGACAGTTTAATGATTGCAGCAAACATCAGGAATCTTTCTTTGCTGGAGCTCTTTTACACTTGTGTTGCCAATCTCGCAAAAGTTATGGTGCAACGGAAAATAAATATCCCGGACGCACAGCATCATTATGTTGAAAAGGATGATTATAACTGTTTTATTTACCATAACAGGGAAAAGAATGCCATTGAGCGAACTGTTCTGGTAATGCATGATGCGGAAGAACTCTTAAAATTATGTGAACGCAATCTGGATGACACCAGTGAGTACCAACTCCTCATCCGTCTGCTTAAAGAACAGACCACATTTGATGATGATGGAACCAGACGTCTTCGTGATAAGAAGGAAAAAGAAGATCCTTCAAGGGCATTGATAAATCCGGCAGATCCGGAGGCAACTTTTCGAAAGAAAGCTGGTGCAAAACATATTGGCTATGTTGGAAACATAGTGGAAACTGTTGGTGAGAACGGAAGCCTTGTGACAGACTATGCATATGAACAGAATATTTATAGTGATAGCCATTTCATACAAGATTACCTGTCAGGGCAGCCAGTACACGAGCCCCCCATAACACTTGTTGCAGATGGAGCCTATGGTGGAGAAAATAATGTTTCAGCTGCCAGAGAACACCAGATAAAACTGATTACCACAAATTTCACAAGCAAAAAACCAGCAGATGTATTTGCGGAGTTTTTGTTTAATGAAGATGGAACAGAATTACTGCAATGCATCAATGGAAAGCATCCCTATCATATACGCTATGATAAAAAAAACGATAGATGTGATGCGCATTTTTCCTTATCTGATTGTGCAGGGTGTCCTTACAAAGAGCAATGCAACCCTCGCCAAAGAAAAAGTTATTCATTAGTCGAAATATCATGGAAAGCAGTAAACCGTGCAAAACAACTTCGATATATGAAAACAGACGAATTCTGTGAACTGGTTCATTTTCGAAATGGAGTTGAATCTATTCCATCACTCCTGCGAAGACGGTATAAGGTAGACAAAATACCAACCCATGGCAAGAAACAAACTAGGCTGCATTTTGGATTTAAAATTGGAGCATTAAACTTTCAGAAACTATTGGATTATTACAATAGTCTGGAAAAGTGCGTTTCCAATCCAAAAGCTGCATAATAGCAAGGAATAATACCTCATAATTTCCTGTTTTTACAATCACCAACATAAATCGTGTTAAATTTTCAAGGTACAAGTAAAAATCAAACATATTTTAAAATGTCTTTTGACACCCTAATCCAATCTGGAAAAACTGTATATTTATCGTTATGTTTTTACAAAAGGTGTGGAGTCCGATTATAAGATCAATCTGCTGAATCTTTCAAAACTGGAAGACCTGGATA
>JBGVDD010000129.1:0-3185 GCA_045119215.1 Lachnospiraceae bacterium
CGATCAGGAATAATTTGCCGGCAGGGAAAGCGGATCCGACTGCTTTTTGAAAAGCATCCACAAATTTCGGAGAATGCTGGGCCAGCAGATGAAATTCATCCAGAACCAGAATCAGCCGGTGGGCAAAGGAATAATCTGAGATATAGGAAAAAGCCTGGTTCCAGTCAGTGAAGACTGGAGGTATCTGGCGTGGCTGCAGGGTATGTACTGTTTCACGCCAGAAAGCGTGAAGCTGCTGCCGGGGAACGGTATCCTGGGCAGAAAAATAAAGGGTCCGTTTTCCTTTGCAGAAATCCCGGATCAGGCTGGTCTTGCCCATATCAGCTCTTCCATAAAGAAAAACAAAGGAAAAGGTGATGCGGTTGTATAAGGTATTCAGGGATTCAAGATCTGTTGAGAATAAAGATGACATGGCAGACTCCTTTTGACATTTTTTTTAGTATACTGAAGAAAAGGAGGTGTGTCAATAAAAGATGGCAACTCATGAGTAGATAGAAAATAAATCCTGTAATAGATGATTGCTGATGATTATTTATAACTCAAACTTCGCACATAAATTTTAGTTATGCACCTTGAAAATTCAATACCTGGCAGTAATTCAGTTGCCAATATTCTGTTTTTTATGCCGCTTGTAGTTTCGTTTTCAGCAGAGTAGGAATAGCATCCATAAATGCATTTACTAACGCAGTAATTCCGTCATCTGCTATATCGAAATTATCTGCAAGTAGTGTCCTAAACATTTGAAGCAACAATTGAAAAGCCTGTATCCATGTAATGTCAGACATTTCATCAGAAAAGTATAAAAAGAGTTCACCAAGAGACCGTTCATCGTTTGATTCACGGTTTTCTACAGATAACATCATATATCTTGTAAATACTACTGCGGTATGTGCTGTCATTGCATCATATGAGATGGATCTACATTCTTTGCTTAGATGCAGGTAACTTTTGCAGACTTTGAAGAAAACTTCGATATCCCATCGTTTTCCATAAATGCGGATGATTTCATTTTCATCCAGTACAGTGTCTGTTGAAATGATACAAAGATACTCTTTTCTTTTGTTTCGATTGCGGACGTAAACCACTTTGGCCGGAATGATGTTCCCATCTTTTACGACATCAACCATAACAGATAAAAGATATCTGGAACGTCCTCTTCGCTTTTTATTTTTGTTGTAGATAGAGATTAATGACATATCTTCTCCATTGTAACGAAAGAACATTTTTGGTGTTTTCTTAACCATGGCAATGACATCATATCCGATTTCTCTCACAGCATGAATGGAACTTGGTGAAGAAAACCAGCTGTCAAAAAGAACATATTTTGCTGGAATATTAGCTTTTTTAGCCTGTTTTAGCAGTTCAAGCATTACGGAGGTCCCTTTTTGCATAGACAGCTGACGACGTTTATATCCAACTGTTCTTTTATCCACTACATTTGCTTCATTTATCCGATTCTTTTTATTATCGGTTGAAAGAAGCACACTATTAACCGGAAGAAAAGTACTTCCGTCTGACCAGCCCAATGTAAGCATACGAAAGCCAAATTTATAAGCGTGTTTTGCATGATCGAATACTTTGGCAAGAAGTTCTACCTTCTTGGAACGATTTCTTTCAAACATGGAATCATCAATAATCAAAACATTGGCTCGGTCTTCACCATCCAATGGAACAATCGCTTCGTTGATAATTCGGCTTGAAAGAACAGTTGTGAAACGAATCCAATTAATTTCAATCCTTTTCATAAAACGGTAGACAGTATCCTTTGCAAAAGCAGGAGTATTTCTACCCGTAAGAAGATTCATATACATACTTCTGTTAGAAAAGATTAAAAGAAACAGATATTGAAATACTTCCGAAGCAGGTGTTCCCTTTTTCTTATAGGCATTGGCAGATTTCAATGCAGAGGAAAGATGGAATCTGATAAAAAATCTTCGAATAGTTTTAGAAATCTGGTTATCATTCTGAGTGTCTTGTGTTATACTTTTATTCATAGCATGAGCCTCCGGTTTTAATTGTTTTTGGACAACTCAATTATATCAAACCAGATGGTATTCATGCTATTTTTATGCCAGTTATTATTGAATTTTCAAGGTGCATAAGCACTTATTCAAGTGCGAAGTTTGAGTTTATAATAATATTGCCAGAACAATTCAGCAGAAAATTGAAACAAATGCTGTTCCACAATAGTGATTATAATCGATAGAACCAATACAGGTATTCCCAAAATGGAGTACCTGTATTTTTTACGGGTCCTATTCATCTTTAAAAAGATCATCTAATACAATTACGTTAGTAAAGGCTCCACTATGCTCATTTTGTGTTAAACCGAAGGTAGTTATGAGTGTGCTGTGGATAACCATTTTAGAAGAGACATTTTCGGCTAATATAGACTGTCTTTTTAATATTTTTACGTAGTAATCCTTATTTACTTTGAATGCTCCGCTATAAAATTTTATTTCACACATATTAATTACATTATCATTTCTTGAAATTAATAAATCTATTTGTGTTCCATCTGTAGCGTCTTCTTTTTTGGACCAGGCACTGGCTTCTGTTATTACCCCGGATATTCCGAGTGAACGTTTAATTTGTTCTATATGATTGAAACAGACATTTTCAAATGCAAAGCCTCTCCATATAGAAACAGAAGCGGATGTGACGTTTTGCTGCCAGAAATTTTCGCTGATTTTTTTCTGGTTTAAAATAAAATGTAAGTAGAATATGCAAAATGGATCGGTGAGTTTATAGTGTTCTTCTCTTTTGCCATATCCAAACGGGACGTATTTTAAAATAAAATCACTGGATATTAGAGCGTTAAGGTTTTTAGACAATCCGCCACCATCCGTTATATTGAGTTTTTCAACGATTTCTCTTCTGGTATAGCCTGCGTTTCTTGTATATAATAACTGAACGATATTTTTTATGGCATCTGGATTCACAAATACAGATGCAAACAGTCTGTTATATTCGTCTCGTAAAACTGCATTTTTTTTGAAAAATAAGTGGTCTATATTTTGTGCCAGACTCATTCCGGGATTAACATACCCCATATAATATGGAATTCCGCCGAATATCATATAACTCTGTGCAATATCATATCTGGATAACCGTACACTATTACTCTCATAAAAATCTTCACATTCCTTTAAATTAAATGGAGACAGTTTTATTTCGTAAGTAAC
>JBGVDD010000130.1:0-22279 GCA_045119215.1 Lachnospiraceae bacterium
CAGCCGCAGCAAACCCAGCAAAGTCAACCACAGCAGGGAATCCAATCTTACAGTCAGGATATGACCCAGGATGTGCATACCTATCAGGATGGAAATGCTGATGTGGGCAGCATTGGGATTAAGCAGGAAAGTATAGAGTAAATACAGAAGTGGTAAAAGATAAGTAAAAGAGGACAATCCCCTTTCGGGGAAGTCCTCTTTTTGTTGTCTGAATTGGCTATATTTTATTAATTGCTATGTTTCATAGATTTAAATTTTTTAGCATTATATCCTGGGATAATAGAATTCCAGTCCTTAGCACCTATAGTTGACAAATATTGATTGGTATATTTTGTGGAGTTTGGTGTATTCATGTTGACATATACATAAAATGCACTGCGGTATGCACCATTAAGGTTACACATTCCAAAGCTGAGACCCTGATTTACCTCATCCATGTGATCAATATAACTTCGAATAATAAAGGAGTCAATCATAGGATTAAATTCTGCTTTGTAATAAGCATAGGCTAATGCAGCTGCTTGCACATTATCACCAGAACCAGCATTAAATCCCTGTTCCGATAAAATAATTCTGGTTTTTGTTCCAAAATTATCTTTTACATAGTTCGTCAAAACTTCAATGTTTTTTGGTGAAATATAGCTGGTGTTGACTGAATTACTTACAGCATCGTTCCAGAATGCAGCATTTCTAAGATTTGCAGGATAAGCATGAAAAGCAATGTTAAATTCAACATATTTGTTTTCAGCTTTGATTGCCTTTGCAAATGAATCAAGTGTGGCTTTGGAAGAAAAACCGCTTGTTCCAACATTCCACATATGGTCAAGTGAAATAAAGCATCTTGCATTTGAGTATCCATGTTTTACACCATAATACATCATCCGAAATGCTTTTGCATAGGATTTCATATAAGTATTCAAATCCATGTTTCCAGCGTAGTTCCAGGCCTTATGGGAATTCACTTCGTTTCCTAATATCCAATTTGATACATAGCAACTGCTCTGACCATAGTGTTCACCGAGATAAGAGAAAATTGCTTCTAACTGTTCACTTGCAGCTTTATCTTCGGTATTCAGAGTATAGTAGCTTTTTCCTGGTGTTCTGGCAGCAGGATGGATTAAATGTTTTGTTTTTTCGCTATATGTGAGAAGTACAACCATGGAAACATTAATGTTTTTTTGATTACATAATCCTATATATGTTTCGTAGTAACTGTTAAAATAGTAAGTTTTACCATTATATTTATAAGGTGTCCCGCTGGTGGAATCACCAATAATCAAGTTTAAGTCAAGATTGATTAAAGTATGATCTGTATTGGAATTATTCCAGTCAGGGTAATTCTTATCAATTGGGGCACCCTGAATTCCTTTTTTACTGGCTCCTTTTGTGTAAGCAACGGTATTTGCAGCGGAAGCCTGGGGATTTGCAACCCACATTTTATTACTTATCAACATGTATTTTCCTGATTTCTTCACCGCAAGTGCGTATTTGGCCATTAAGTTCGAGACCTTTCCGTTTTCAATGGACACATTTTCCACAATGGATGTCTGCTTGGGAATTTTTTTAATCACCCCTTCTACAATTGCGTCATTGTCCGGATTTACTTTTACGATGTAGTAGAAATCATCACTAGATTTCAAACGTTTTGTTACCTTGGCTTTTACCTGTACATAGCTTGTAGAAATAGCCTTTACGGAAGTAAGTTTACCCGATGTACTGGTCGGTGTATATTCTTTTGGCATTTTGGTCACTTTGATTTTTTTCGCTTTGCCATAGCTTCCATAACATAAGTTACCTGTGGAGTCCTTGGCATACGCCCTTGCTTTTACATAATAAGTACGTTTACATGCATTAGGATAAGTATAGCTTGTTTTATTCTTGATATCGCAAGTAATGGTATTTGATTTAAAATTCTTGTTTGTTGAAATTTTAACCTGGTATCCTTTTACGGAGGCAACCTTCTTTAAAGTAATTTTAATCTTTCCGGTAGGATTGGTTAACTTGCTTACAGTAACTGCTCCAGGTTTTGCTTTTACCCATTTAGCATAAAAAGTTTTATCGCCGGTACTGCCTAAAACTACTTTGGTTACAGGACTTCCCGTAAACTTGCTGTTGGTGTACCAGCCCGCAAAATTGTAATATTTGCGTTTTGGTTTGATCAAAGTAAAGGTTGGAGTTTTCATATTGTAGCTTAATTTGAAATTTGGGTCAGTTTCAAAGTAGCCTCCCTTTAGATTATATGTTAAGGAATAATCTGCCAGTTTCCATACGGCTTTTACGGAAAAATCATTATTGACAGTGTAGTTTTCAAAACGGTAGATATCTGTATATTTTGTTCCGGTTTTTGTATTCTGCCAATAATCTAACACATAACCTTTTTTTGTAGGTGTTGGAAGTACAAAGCCCCATTCCGCACCTTTTTCACGGTAAATAGTTGCCACTGAACTGCCGCCGTCGCTGTCAAAGGTGAACTTACGTATGATAGGTGTGGGGGTGACAGTCGGAGTAGGTGTAGAAGAAGGAGTAGTGCTCCAAATTGCCTTTACACCAAAGCTTTTGGTTAGCTTTTGATTGGTTTTGTCTGGAGTGCTTGAATCTATGGCTGAGGTATTTGTGTTATCCCAGGCCTGAAAATAACATCCTTCTAAAACAGGGGTGGGAATGACAACTCCCCATTTCGTAGCATCCGTAACTTCAAAAGAATACTCACTTCCGTCAGATAATACATAGCGGGCAGCAGTGCTGTCTACGGTACGGTACAAGGTATAACCATCCACATACTTTTCAAATTCTTCCATATAAATGGTTCCTCCATTGGCATCTACCTTTAGTGAATATTCCACAGGGAGTGGCGTGTCACTGGGTTCGGTAGGTTCCTCAGTCAGTTCGGCCTGGGGGGTAAGTGTAATCTCAGTTTCATTATCCAAAGTTTTGGATATGATTGGCTCATCCTCGGGGAAGGTAGAGGGAATCAAATCGTCCTGGGATACAGTGTCATTGTCTTCTTCTGTGGAAATCACAGGTTCTGTTGTATAGATACCCTGGGGGGTAAGAGAATCGGGAACTGTGGAAAGCTCCGCAGCATCGATGTTCAGTACCCCGGATATCAGGGACAGACAAAATAAAAATAGTGGTAGAAGTAGTTTAAGAATAAACCCTTCTGATGAATTTGTTTGTTTCATAAAATATTCTCCCTTCATTAGTAATTTAAAATATAAACTGTGACGCTATACCAAGGCTATTATACCATAATACCCCTTGCTTTTCATAGCTTTTTTTGCTAACATATGGGGGGTACTGGTAACACTGTGGTTACTGGTACTAAAAATGTCACTGGGCATAGGGCGTTGCAGATAGAAACCAGTCTAGTGAATGAATGTGATAGAAAAACGAAAGAGAAAAATTAAATTAAATGTAAGAGACTTACAGTAAGGAGTGATATATATGAAAGCCTGGGAGGCAAACGTAAGAAAAGTGGTTCCATATGTACCAGGGGAACAGCCAAAGGATAAGGATGTGATTAAGTTAAATACTAATGAGAATCCGTATCCGCCATCTCCCATGGTAAAAGAGGCAATTCAAAAACTGGATGTGGAGCAATTTCGGAAATATCCGGATCCGGCAATCACAGATTTGGTTAGCGAATTGGCATTAGCTTATGGGGTAGAGCCGGAAAATGTATTTGTGGGTGTAGGCTCAGACGATGTGCTGGCCATGGCGTTTATGACATTTTTTAACAGCAAAAAGCCTGTGTTATTCCCGGATATCACATATTCTTTCTATGATGTGTGGGCAGATTTGTTGAAGATTCCATATGAAACCCAAAAATTAGATGAAAATTTTCAGATTGTAAAAGAAGACTACATGAAGGAAAATGGAGGAATCATTTTTCCGAATCCCAATGCCCCTACAGGTGTATTACAGGATTTAGGAACTGTGGAAGAGATTATTTCCAAAAATAAGGATAGCATTGTGATTGTAGATGAAGCATATATTGATTTTGGTGGAAAGAGTGCCCTGCCGTTGATTGAAAAATATGACAATTTATTGGTAGTACAGACATTTTCAAAGTCTCGTTCTATGGCTGGAATGAGAATTGGATATGCTTTCGGGGATAAGAAGTTGATCAAGTATTTAAATGATGTGAAGTACTCCTTTAATTCGTACACAATGAATCAAACATCCATAACACTAGGGGTAGCCTGCGTACAGGATAAGCAGTATTTTGAAGATACAGTGCAGAAAATCATCAAGACCAGAGAATGGACGAAGGAGGAATTAAATAAATTAGGTTTTTCTTTTCAGGATTCCATGTCCAACTTTATTTTTGCTACCCATAAAGAAAAAAGTGCACAGGAAATTTATCAGGCATTGAGAGAGCATAAGATATACGTGCGTTATTTTAATAAACCACGAATTGATAATTTTCTTCGTATCACTATAGGCACAGACGAAGAGATGAAGCAGCTGATAGCATTTTTGAAAGAATATCTAAAGTAAGAAAAAGGAGTAAAATATGTTAAAACAAATTTTAAGTGGAGTAGTAATTGGAGTTGCCAACATTATTCCAGGGGTAAGCGGTGGCACTATGATGGTTGCCATGGGTATTTATGACAAGTTAATATCCTCTATTACAGGATTATTCAAGGAATTTAAGAAGAGCGTGCAGTTTCTGATTCCGGTAGGTATTGGAATGTTACTGGGAATTGCAGTACTGTCTAAATTAATAGCATTGATGTTTGATGTGGTTCCGTTTCAGACCAACTGTCTTTTTATCGGATTGATTATCGGAAGCTTTCCTTTTATTTTAAAGAATGTAAAGGGAAAATCTATTAAATTACAGCATATTATCGCTTTTATCCTATTTTTTGCCTTGGTGGTAGGGTCTGCTATTTTGGGAGAAGGCAGCGGAAAAGATGCTCAGCTGGTAGGCGGGATTGTTCCTATGATAAAGCTGTTCGGGGTAGGTATTATCTCTTCGGCAACCATGATTATCCCAGGAGTCAGCGGCTCTATGGTATTGATGCTTATGGGATATTACGATGTGATTATCTCTAATATCAGTCTGTTTATTGAAAATGTACTCTCCATGAACATAGAAGGGATTTTGATGGGATTTCAGATTTTTATACCCTTTGGACTAGGAGTGGTATTTGGAATTCTTGCAGTAGCAAAAGTGGTAGAAATTATTTTTCAAAAGTTTCCACTGGTTGCTTACTGGGCAATTATCGGTCTCATTGTGGCATCTCCCTTTGGAATTTTCATTGCATCCAAAGGAGAGGGCTTTGGTGTTATCAGTGTGATTACCGGTCTTTTGGCTGCAGCAGTGGGTGCTTTGATTGGAAATAAATTAGGCGGCGATGAATCGGATAATGAAGCCGAGAAAAAAGCGAAAGGCTAATAGAATAATAAAGAATATGAAAAGAGAAAAAGTATGGATGCCATTAAAAGCTGTCCATACTTTTTTTCTTGTCTGATAGGAAATCGGGATATATAAGAATGAAAAGATAGTATAATATGTTTGCTACAGTTGTAAGCAGACAAATCAGGAATACAAGAAAGGCAACCACACTGTATTTAAATAAAGAATTTGATTGTACTGCCACAAAAGGAGCAGTGTCTTCTAAAAGGTGAGTTTGATTGTAATCTAAATCTTTACTAAGATTTGAAAGAAAATCATCAAAATCGCTGTCTATAGGAATGAGATGTAGTCTTAAATTTTTTTGCACAACACTTTTTGGGGCAGTGTTAGAAAGTCCTTCATTTAATAATACAAAGTAGCATACATTGTTTTCTGTGTAGTAATAATAATGTCCTTTGATTTTTGTGTCTTTTAGCATATCGTATCCTGTATAGTGGAGTTTTATCTTATCCAGAAGGATATAGGAGGGAGCAGATACCTCTGCTGCATTTACCTGGGAAATGGAAGCATAATGTTGTGGAAACAAAATCTGTTTAAAATCATAAAGGTTGAATATTACTGAAAATAATAGGGTGAAGGATAGAGGGAGTAACAAGGAAAAAAAGGCTCCCTTTCTTATTTTTTGATAGTCTGTTTTTGAGTTCATAAATAATCTCCTGTATCATAAGTGTCTTGAAGAATGTTTCTTAGTCAAATTATAAATATGTTATCGACGAATCGAAAGAAAACATAACCATTTTTAAATACTACTTTTCGTTTTTTCTAAAGTATGATATGATTAACAACAGTTGTGTAAAATAAGGTGTACAATTTTAAGATACAATGTATCTGTTCAGAATAACTGAACAGTTACGATACAACAAAAAAAGGTAGTTTTGAAAGGAAAGACAATGGAAGCATACACAGGATTTGCGGAAGTTTATGATACGTTTATGGATAATATAGATTATTCTGCCTGGAGTGAATATGTTATCCGTATATTGAAAGATTATGGGATAGAGGATGGTCTAATCCTGGATTTAGGATGTGGTACGGGAAGTATGACAGAGCTTTTGGCCAGGGCAGGGTACGATATGACGGGCATTGATATGTCAGAGGATATGTTAAACATTGCCATGAAAAAAAGAGAACAGTCCGGTCATGATATTTTGTATCTGTGTCAGGAAATGCAGGAATTTGAACTATATGGAACGGTGCGGGCCATTGTGAGCATTTGTGACTGTATTAATTATGTAACGGAAAAAGAGGATGTGATACAGACATTCCGTTTGGTAAACAATTACCTTGACCCTAAGGGACTATTTATCTTTGATATGAACACACCCTATAAATTCAGAGAGCAACTAGGGGATCATACCTTTGCAGAAAACAGAGAAGAGTGCAGTTTTATCTGGGAAAACTTGTATGATGAGGAAGAAAAGATAAATGAGTATGCCTTGACTTTGTTTGTAAAAGATGAGGATGAAAGATATGAAAAGTATGAAGAATTTCATTATCAGAGAGCCTATGAAATAGAAGAAATGAAAGAGATGATTCAGGCATCAGGTCTGGAACTTTTGGCGGTATATGATGCTTTTACAAAAGAAGCACCAAGACCTGAAAGTGACAGAGTATATTTTATTGCAAGAGAATGTGGAAAGGAAGCAGAGTAATATGAGTGAAACAAAGGATTATATTGTAAGAGCCACCGCAGCCAACAATCAAATCAGGGCATTTGCAGCAACCACCAGAAATATGGTGGAGTGTGCCAGAACATCCCACAATACCAGTCCGGTGGCCACAGCGGCACTGGGAAGACTTTTAACAGCAGGTGCCATGATGGGGGCAATGCAGAAAAATGAGCAGGATGTGCTTACTCTAAAGGTAAAAGCAGGTGGTCCCATCAACGGAATTACAGTAACAGCAGATGCCAAGGGAAATGTGAAAGGTTATGTGGGCAATCCCCAGGTAATGCTGCCGCCAAATGCTAAGGGAAAGTTAGATGTAGCAGGTGCTGTAGGGGTAGGGCTTCTCCAGGTCATCAAAGATATGGGATTAAAGGAACCCTATGTAGGTCAGACCATTCTTACCACCAGTGAGATTGCAGAGGATTTAACCTACTACTTTGCCACTTCGGAACAGGTACCTTCTTCTGTGGGATTGGGAGTCTTGATGGAGAAGGATAATACGGTAAAACGTGCTGGGGGATTTATTATACAGCTGCTCCCATTTACGGATGACGAGATTATTGACAAGTTAGAGAAGAATTTAGCAGATGTTACCTCTGTTACAGAAATGTTGGAGCAGGGAATGACCCCGGAGGAAATTTTAGAGCATATATTAGAGGGGCTTGACATGGTAGTAACTGATCGGGTAGATACTTCTTTTTCTTGTGATTGTAGTGAAAACAAAATTGAGAAGATGTTGATTAGTCTTGGAAAGGAAGAGCTTCAGTCTATGATTGATGATGGGGAAACTATAGAGGTAAACTGTCATTTCTGTGGAAAGAAATATCATGTGGGTGTGGAACGGATCAAAGAGCTTCTAAAGGAAGCTACCAAATAACGGGAATAAATATACTTTGTATATAAGTGCCTAGGAAGAAAAATTATTTTCTTCCTCAGGTACTTTTGCTTTTTCTAAGGCTGATTTTAAGGCTTTTTGAATTAGCAAAGATGTGTATCGATTCTCGTCGGAAATGGTCAGCTCCTCCAGAGACTGTGTGAAACACAGTTCCTCAGCCATGGAAGAAAATGATGTTTCTAACAAAGGATACATAGCAGCGGTTGCTTCAGACAGTTGGCATAAGTCTGCGGAAACAATCTGGTATTCATTAACGGTGACTTGTACAGCCAATTCTACATCTCCAAGAGATAATTCTTGTTCATAAGTTCCGGGTACGTAGAGTGCACTGGTAGTAGCAGTATCTTTTCCGGTAAAAAAGAAAAGGTAAAGTAGTACGAGTAAAGTGATTACCAGTATGACCATTGCCATCATCCAAAGGACTTCTTTTGTTTTTAAAACCACGATTTTTGTATTACCACTCATATATGCCTCCTTTAATGTTATGTTGTAATATATGCGAAAAAAAGAAAAATTATGAGTGATTTTTCTTGACAATAGATTTGAATGATTGTATTATTGTATTAACTGGTTAGTACAATAATACAAAATGTGTGGAAGGAGGAAAGACTATGGCATGGAATTTGGATACAGACCGTCCAATTTACCTACAGCTTATGGAAAAAATCAGAGCAGATATTATCAGTGGCGTATATCAGCCCGGGGATAAGGTGCCAACAGTAAGGGAGTTAGCAGCAGAAGCTTCGGTTAATCCCAATACAATGCAGAAAGCATTGACAGAACTGGAAAGAATTGGTTTATTATATAGCCAGAGAACCAATGGTCGATTTGTGACGGAGGATGAGCAGATGATGGCAGAGGCCAGAGAAAGTATGGCAATGGAGCAGATTCAAAAATTTTTGATTGGAATGAAGCAATTAGGATTTGAGAAGGAAGAAATTTTAAATATGATAAGGGATATGAAGGAGGAATAACATGGAGTATTTATTAGAATCCAATCATTTGTGTAAAAGATTCGGCAGCCTTATGGCGTTGCAGGATATTAATTTAAGAATTACCAGAGGAAAGATTATTGGACTTCTGGGACCAAACGGAAGTGGGAAAAGTACGTTAATCAAGATTATCAATGGCTTGATGACCCCTAGCAGTGGAGAACTTACCATCAATGGTCAGGCACCCGGGGTGGAGACGAAAAAAATTGTTTCCTATCTGCCGGAGCGTACTTACTTAAATGAGTGGATGAAGGTACATGAGCTTTTAGATTATTTTGAGGACTTTTATGAGGATTTCAGACGTGAACGGGCAGAACAGATGCTTGCTAATCTTCGCATCAGCATTGATGATAAATTAAAGAATATGTCCAAGGGAACCAAGGAAAAGGTTCAGCTGATTTTGGTCATGAGCAGGGATGCAGACCTGTATGTTTTGGATGAGCCTATCGGCGGTGTGGACCCGGCGGCAAGAGATTACATTCTAAAGACCATTATTGGAAATTACAATGAAAATGCGACGGTACTTTTGTCTACCCATCTGATTTCAGACATTGAAAATATTTTGGATGAGGTGATTTTTTTACAGTACGGACAGATTCGCTTCCAGAGGTCAGTGGATGAAATCCGCAGCCAGGAGGGAAAAAGTATAGATCAGTTATTTAGGGAGGTATACAGATGTTAGGAAAATTGATAAAACATGAATGGAAGGCTGTGGCGAAGACCCTGTTTTTTATTCACCTTGCCATTGTGGCAATGACATTGGTTGGTAAGCTTTTGATTAGTATCAAAGCGGTTCAAAAGTCAGAGCTTCTTACGGCATCTATGATAATGGTATATGCGTTGAGCGTGATTGCAGTGGGGATAGGAACACATATCTATCTTGCCATGAGATTTTACAAAAATATGTATACAGATGAAGGATATTTATCCTTTACTTTGCCAGTAAAGTCCTGGGAACATATTGTTGCGAAAGGGTTGATTGCAATGGCATGGATGGTAATTGACGGAGTGGTTATTGTTGCATCCATTATGATTCTGGCCATTCCTAGCACAGAGTATATGGATTTTGTGAATATTTTTGCGAATATAAATATAGATTGGGAATGGTTTAGTACATTAGAAGGCCAGGATTGGCTTTTATTTGTGGAAGTTGTGGGAATTATTATTTCGAGTCTTTGTGTGCTCCCACTTACCTATTATGTATCCATTTCCATAGGACAGTTATTTAAGAATCATAAAATGCTGTTTTCGGTGATTGTCTATGTGGTGATTAAGAACGTACAGCAGGTATTAGGAGTGGTTGTAACTGTGATATCTATGCTCCCAAGTGCAATGGGGAACATGGATGATTCCTCATCTGCCTCCATGACTGCATTAAATAGCATGATGGGGGGAAGTTTACTGCTCCAGTTGGTATATTGCGTTGGCTTTTTCTTTGCCATTAAATTTATTATGGATAAAAAGCTGAATTTAAATTAAAACAGAAAAACGGGGTCGCATCCATGTTTTCAGGATGCGACCCCGTTTTCCAGTCCTTCTGAACAGATACATTATTTGTCTATGATTTTCATCAGTTCATTGGGTGTAACGATAAAAGGTTTTGAAGGAAAATGTTTTATGTTTCCGGTGACAAGCATGGAGTCTTCATTTCGTTTTGACATACAGACTTCATAGAAGACGAGATCCTTGGGGTCGGGCAAGTCTTCTCCTGTGGAGAGGCGGTGGGTGTAGATGCCATATTTGAGAAAGTAGTTCATGATAGACTGAATCGTAGATTCCGGGAAATGAAATTTCCTTCGATGAAGAACATCACTGTATTCGGCAAGAATTTCGTCGTTATACACTGGAGTAATACGGTCAGAAAGCATGGCATTGAATACTTGTACTGTTGATGCATCAGGATGTTTGGATAATAATGCTGAAACAATTACATTTGTGTCTATGACAACAAGATATTGCATTGCACCACCTACTTTCTAGCACGAACGGCTTCAATTTCGGTATTAATTTCATCGAGAGTCATATCCTGCAGACCATTTTCTTCTGCAATTTTACGCATTTCATGAAACGCATATATCGCATTATCTCTTGTGGTGTCAGCAGGAGAAGAAATTTCGAAAGGTATTTTTCTCTCACGAACCACAGCCTTTGCAAAGATATTAAACGCTGTGGTAGCGTTCATGCCGAAGTCAGAACAGAGGGAATCGAATTGTTTTTTTAGTGTTTCGTCCATACGGATGCTAAAAGTTGCCTGTGCCATAAGAATGCACCTCCTAACAAAAAATGATGTTTTGTGTTCGAAATTATTTAATTCTATATCTATATTATACAATAATTATAAAAATATGCAAGAGAAACAAATATCTTTTGACCCAAACGGCGTGATATGGTATGATATGGTGAGGTAAACGTAAAAACGATTCAGCATAGGAGGCGGCAAAATGAGTAAGTATACAAAAAGTGACATTTTAAGGATGGTAGAGGAAGAGGATGTAGAATTTATCCGCTTACAGTTTACGGATATGTTTGGAACCTTGAAGAATGTAGCTATCACTTCCAGCCAGTTAGAAAAGGCACTGGATAATAAGTGTATGTTTGATGGCTCTTCCATTGAGGGATTTGTACGTATCGAAGAGAGCGATATGTATCTATACCCGGATTTGGATACTTTTGTGATCTTTCCCTGGAGACCACAGCAGGGAAAGGTGGCACGTTTGATTTGTGATGTATATGGCACAGATGGAAAACCTTTTGAGGGAGATCCAAGGTATGTGCTGAAACGTCAGATAGAGAAAGCCAGACAATTAGGATATGAATTTAATGTAGGACCAGAGTGCGAATTTTTCTTATTTCACACGGATGATGAATCCAGGCCAACCACAATTACTCATGAAAATGCCAGCTATTTTGATTTAGGTCCCATAGATTACGGTGAGAATGCCAGAAGAGACATGGTGCTTACCTTAGAGGATATGGGATTTGAGATTGAAGCATCCCATCATGAAGTGGCACCTGCCCAGCATGAAATCGATTTTAAATATGATGAGGCTTTGACCACAGCGGACAATATTATGACCTTCAAGCTAAGCGTCAAGACCATTGCCAAGCGTCACGGCCTTCACGCCACCTTTATGCCAAAGCCAAAGGAAGGGGTTGACGGCTCTGGAATGCACACCAACATGTCATTGTATAAAGACGGTGTGAATGTATTTTATGACGCAGAGGATGCAAATGGTTTAAGTAAAGAAGCTTACTACTTTATCGGTGGCTTGATGAAACATATCAAGGCAATCACAGCCATTGCCAATCCGTTGATAAATTCCTATAAGAGGCTTTTGCCAGGGTACGAAGCACCGGTATATATTGCCTGGTCAGCAAAAAACAGAAGTCCACTTATCCGCATTCCTGCAGCCAGAGAAGATGGAACCAGAGTGGAACTTAGAAGCCCGGACCCTTCCTGCAATCCGTATTTGCTATTAGCTGTCTGTCTTGCAGCGGGATTAGAGGGAATCAAGGAGAATATAATGCCACCGGCAAGCGTGGACTGCAATATGTATACCATGTCACCAGAAGAGATGGTGGAAAAAGGAGTGGAGGCTTTGCCGGCTGATCTGCTTTCCGCATTGGAGGAACTAAAGAAAGACCAATTTATTCAGGATGTATTAGGAAGTCACGTTACAGAGAAGTTTATTGAATCAAAAACTAAAGAATGGGAGTCGTATATCGCACAGGTGACCACCTGGGAATTGGATAACTACCTTTATCGCGTGTAGCATATATAGAGCAGAAAACACGGATACAGTAAGGAGGAAGAAACTTGGCAAGCGTGATTGTAGCGTTCCCAAAAGCGGAAGATTCCAAGAATATCCGAAATTTGTTAGTGCGAAGTGGCTTTGATGTGATTATGGCCTGTACTACAGGAGCCCAGGTTCTTCAACAGATAGACCAACTGGACAATGGCGTGGTGGTATGTGGATATAAACTGTCCGATATGCATTATTCACAATTACGGGAATATATGCCCAAAGGGTTTGAAATGCTTTTGGTGGCATCTCAGAGCCACTGGAGCGAATGTTCTTATAGTGATTTGGTGTGTGTGGCCATGCCGATTAAAGCTCATGATTTAATTAACACATTGGGAATGATGACCAATGGACTGGATAGACAGAGAAGACGGCTAAAGCAAAAGGGAAAGATAAGAAGCAAGGAAGAACAGGCACTCATCAATGAGGCAAAGGGTCTGTTGATGGAAAGAAACAATATGTCTGAGGACGAGGCACATAAATATTTGCAAAAATGTAGTATGGACAATGGAAGTAACCTGGTAGAAACAGCCCAGATGGTATTGAGTATTATGGGCATTTAACTTATTTATATTTATTATATAGAAGGGATGTAGCAGCCTATGAAATTTACAAAGATGCATGGAATTGGAAATGATTACGTTTATGTAAACGGATTTGAAGAAAAAGTGGAAAATAAGCCGGAAGTGGCCAAAATGGTTAGCGACAGACATTTTGGAATTGGTTCAGATGGAATTATTTTTATTAACCCTTCAGACAAGGCAGATTTTGAGATGGAAATGTACAACAGCGATGGAAGCCGGGCAGAAATGTGTGGAAATGGTATCCGCTGTGTGGCAAAGTATGTGTATGATTTTGGGTTGACAAATAAGGAAAAAATTTCTATTGACACTTTGGCTGGTGTAAAATATCTGGATTTAAAGGTTGAAAATGGAAAGGTATCAGAGATTACTGTGGATATGGGAGAACCGGAGCTGGTAGCAAAAAATATTCCGATTATCTCAGAAAATGAAAAAGTAATTTCAGAAGATATTACAGTGGATGGGAGAACTTATCAAATAACCGGAGTTTCCATGGGAAATCCTCACGCCATTGTGTATTATGATGGGATTCAAGATATGAAAATAGAAGAAATCGGGCCAAAATTTGAGTGCCACGAAAGGTTTCCAAGACGTATCAATACAGAGTTTGTGGAGGTCATAGATAGAAGTCATGTATCTATGAGAGTCTGGGAAAGAGGTGCAGGAGAGACCTTGGCTTGTGGAACCGGTGCCTGTGCCGTAGCGGTAGCCTGCGTATTAAACGGATTGACAGAAACAGAAGTTAGGGTTACATTATTAGGTGGAGATTTGACCATTCGCTGGGACAAAGAAAGCAACCATGTCTTTATGACAGGACCAGCGGAAACTGTTTATACAGGGGAAATTCTTTTATAGGATAATTAAATCAAAAAAAGTGACTAAGTGAAGAGACATTAGGAGGAAAAAAACATGGCAAGAGTCAATGAAAACTATTTAAAATTACCAGGTAGCTACCTTTTTTCAACTATTGGAAAAAAAGTGGCTGCATTCCAGGCAGCAAATCCAGATAAGACTATCATCCGTCTTGGAATTGGTGATGTTACACAGCCATTAGCACCGGAGATTATCAAAAGTCTTCACAGTGCCGTAGACGAAATGGGAAAGGCAGAAACCTTCCGTGGATATGCACCGGACTTAGGGTATGAATTCTTGAGAAAAGCAATTGTAGAGAATGATTATAAGGCAAGAGGATGCGAAATCGAAGCAGACGAAATCTTTGTTTCTGACGGTGCAAAGTGTGATTCTTCTAATATTCAGGAAATTTTTGCAGCGGACAGCAAGATTGCAGTGTGTGACCCTGTTTATCCAGTGTACGTTGATTCTAATGTAATGGCAGGAAGAACCGGTGTATATGATGCAAAGGCAGAGACATGGAGCGATGTAATCTATATGCCATGTTTAGAGTCCAACGGATTCGCACCAGAGCTGCCAAAGGAAGTTCCGGATTTGATTTATCTTTGTTTCCCAAACAATCCAACAGGAGCAACCATTACAAAGGCTCAGCTTCAGGAATGGGTAGATTACGCAAATAAAAACAATGCGGTGATTATCTATGATGCTGCATACGAAGCATATATTTCAGAAACAGATGTTCCACATTCTATCTATGAATGTGAAGGAGCAAGAACTTGTGCCATTGAACTAAAGAGCTTTTCTAAGAATGCAGGATTTACAGGGGTTCGTCTTGGATATACGGTAATTCCAAAAGAATTAACCTGTGATGGAGTGGCATTACATGGACTTTGGGCAAGACGCCATGGAACAAAGTACAACGGTGCACCATATATTGTGCAGCGTGCGGGGGAAGCTGTTTACTCTGAGGCAGGAAAGGCTCAGTTAAAAGACCAGGTGGCTTACTATATGAACAATGCAAAGACCATCAAGGAAGGATTAAGTGCAGCGGGATTTAGCGTATCCGGTGGTGTGAACGCTCCATATATCTGGTTGAAGACACCAGACAAAATGACTTCCTGGGAATTCTTTGATTATTTATTGGAAAATGCCAATGTGGTAGGTACTCCAGGTTCCGGCTTTGGACCGAGTGGAGAGGGATATTTCCGTCTTACAGCTTTCGGTACCTATGAAAATACTTTGGCTGCAATTGAGAGAATTAAGAAGCTGTAAATAATTATTTAGTACAGTTGTAAAAAGGCTTATCAGGCTTAGGGCTTGGTAAGCCTTTTATAGATTTACAAAAGTAATACATTGACATCCCCTGTGTATATGGATAAAATGATATAAGTGAATCTCAAAGCAAAAAAAGAGACAGTTTACGATACAAAACAAAAGGGGTTGAGGAATGCACATGGAAAAGAATAAAAGTCATAGGAAGGCATACAAAATAATCATTACCATAGCAGTGATATTAGGACTTTTGAATTTGGATATAATTCAGACACCGGCAGCCGAAAATACTACCAGGGAAAGTATTCGGGTGCGCTATGGACAGACAGAAGGCAGAAAGATGTTGAAAATGATCAACGAGCTTCGAACGGGAAACGATGCCTGGTATTGGAATGCAGATAATACTACCAAAACCTATTGTAATGATTTAGCAGAGTTGACCTATGATTATGAATTGGAAAAACTGGCCATGCAAAGAGCGGCAGAAATCGTAGTGTCTTTTTCACACACCAGACCAAATGGAGAAAACTGCTTTTCTATCTATGAAGAAAATGGATTAAAAAAGGGCAGTGCGGGAGAAAATATTGCTTATGGGTATGACACTGCTGAGGTAATGAATGAAAGATTCTGGGAAGCGGATAAACTATATGAAGGGCAAGGACATAGGAGAAATATGCTTTCGGCTAAATTTA
Organism: Lachnospiraceae bacterium; assembly: GCA_045119215.1. GTDB lineage: Bacteria > Bacillota > Clostridia > Lachnospirales > Lachnospiraceae > RUG11237. Next base: position 16,177 of record JBGVDD010000130.1, read on the forward strand.
CCACAGTAGGCATTGGACATGCTTATTATAATGGACGGCATTACTGGGTGGAGGAATTTAGTTCAGAACAATATAGTAATGAGCAAACCCAACCCAAGGATTCCGTTGTAGCAGTACAGATTGAACTTGATGAAAACCATGCCATTCCTACACCTAAACCGACTGCAACACCTAAGCCCACGGTAACGAAAGCCCCTACAAAGGCGCCTACGGCAACAGTGACGAAAGCGCCCACAAAGGTGCCCACGGCAACAGTGACAAAAGCGCCCACAAAGGTGCCCACGGTAACGAAAGCCCCTACAAAGGCGCCCACGGCAACAGTGACAAAAGCGCCCACAAAGGTGCCCACGGTAACGAAAGCCCCTACAAAGGCGCCCACGGCAACAGTGACGAAAGCCCCCACAAAGGTGCCCACGGTAACGAAAGCCCCCACGAAGGTGCCCACAGTAACCGCTACGAAAGCGCCCACAAAGGTGCCCACGGTAACGAAAGCCCCTACAAAGGCGCCCACGGCAACAGTGACGAAAGCGCCCACAAAGGTGCCCACGGTAACGAAAGCCCCCACGAAGGTGCCCACAGTAACCGCTACGAAAGCGCCCACAAAGGTGCCCACAGTAACCGCTACGAAAGCGCCCACGGCAACAGTGACAAAAGCCCCCACAAAGGTGCCCACGGCAACAGTGACAAAAGTCCCCACAAAGGTACCCACAGTAACCGCTACGAAAGCGCCCACGGCAATAGTGACAAAAGCCCCCACAAAGTCACCGGTTAAGGCTGTAAAGCTGTTACAGCCGTCTGTAAAGGTTAAGTTTACAGGACAAAGGGGGATAAAGGTATCCTGGAAAAAAGTAAAGAATGCAGAAGGATATATGGTTTATCGTTCCACAAAGAAGAAGGGCGCATATAAGCGGATAAAGACAGTAAGCAATGGTTCAAAGTCAAGCTATACGGATACAAAGACAAAAAATGGTAGGACTTATTACTATTATGTTGTTGCTTATGCAAAAACAGATGGAAAAACTATACGAAGTCCAAAGTCAAAGTCAGGCTATAGAAAGGTAGTTAAGAGTTTGTCGGCCCCCAAATTAAATAAACTAACGGGGACGATTTATAGTATCAATCTTTCATGGTCTAAAGTGAAGAACGCAACAGAGTATCAGGTATTTATGCAGGTTGGGAAAGGCAGTCCAAAGTGTATTAAGAAGACAAAGAAAACTAAAGTGGTAATTTCAGGAAAAGATTATGGTTATGCAGAACAAAAGTGTACGGTAAGTGTGAAAGCTGTATACAAAAAAGATGGTGCACAGGTGGAAAGTTTACATTCGAAAAGAATTGTATTTGGACGTTAAAAAAGGGGGAAGCGCCCCCTTTTTTTCGTGAGAAAAGGATAATTTTTCAAGAAAGCCTAGCAAATTGTAACAAAAGTATTAAATTTCTTATTTTTTGTTGTAAATTCCATAAAAAAATTGTATAGTATCTTAGTATGCAGACAAAAATACATAAATATGAAAGACACAAAGGGGAAAAGAATGGATAAGTTGTATATTGTAATTCCTGCCTATAATGAGGAGGAGAACATAGAAAATGTAATTAATGATTGGTACCCGGTGGTGGAGAAAATTGGAAAAGACAGCCGACTGGTGATTATCAACGATGGAAGTAAGGATAGTACTTACGACATTATGCTGAAAATCAAAAAAGAAAAGAATTTAGAGCAGTTTGAGCCAGTGACAAAGCCAAATGGTGGGCATGGTGCTACTATCCTTTATGGATATCATTATGCCATTGACAATCAGGCAGACTATATTTTCCAGACGGATTCCGATGGTCAGACATTACCGGAAGAATTCTGGCAGTTTTGGGACTTGAGAGAGCAGTATGATATGGTCATTGGTCATAGAAATAAAAGAGAAGATGGTTCTTCCAGAGTCTTTGTTACTAAGACCTTGAAACTGGTGATTAAGCTTTGCTTTGGAGTGTCAGTTACAGATGCAAATACTCCATTCCGTGTGATGAAGACCAGTACCCTGAAAAAATACATTGGACTGATTCCGAAAGATTACAATCTTTCCAATGTAATTATTTCGGTAATTTATGCAAAGCATAAATTGGCAGTGAAATATATACCGATTACCTTTAGACCACGTCAAGGCGGTGTGAATTCCATTAACTTAAAGAGGATTATAGGAATTGGAAAACAAGCGGTGAAAGATTTTAAAGTAATAGGAAAAACAATATAAAGGAAAAGGTGTTATGTTATGAAGAATGCAACAAAGAAAAACAAAAAAGCATCTGCTTCAACGGAAAAAGTGGTGGACACAAAAATAGAGACTCCGGCGAATACAACTCAGGAAGTGGGAAACGGACAAGAAGTTGTTATGCAAAGTGGAAAAGCGTTTGGATATGAGAAGGTTATTACCATTGTTCTTGCGGCAATGCTTGTGCTTACCATGATTATAGGAAAATCCTTTCTGGGAGATGATTTTACAAGAACGTTAATCTGGTGGTTTGGACTTTTGACATTGGGAATATGCTGTCTTCCATTAGGATATATTTTATTTAGCAAGTTCAATGATTTTGGATGGATGTTTTCAAAAAGTATTGGATTGGCGTTGATTTCCTGGCTCATGTGGCTGTTAGCGTCTATGAAGGTAATGAAATTTACACAGGCAGGTTGTATCATCTCCTGTTTGGTTGTGCTTGCTTTGAATGTAGTGCTGGCATATTTTGTTTTTATAAAAAAGAAAACAAGAAAGTTCCAATTTAGTTTTAAGAATTTAAATGCAATTTTATTTGTAGAATTTTTATTTATGGGTGCCTTCTTTTACTGGGTATATCTGCGTGGGTTTAATCCAAGTGCATATGGAACCGAAAAATTCATGGATTTTGGCTTTATGCGCATTATGGAGCGTTCGGACTATATGCCACCGGAAGATTTATGGTTTTCAGGAAAGAGCATTAACTATTATTACGTAGGACAGTTTGTAGGAACTTTTATTGGAAAACTATGTGGAATTTCTGTGGATTATGGATACAATTTATTCTTAATGACAATTGCTGCTTTTGCTGTGGCATTGACCTACTCTCTTGTTCGCAACTGTTTTGGACAGCTTGTGTTTGAAAAAGATATTGAAATTTCGAAAAATGTGGTGTACAGACATAATATTAAAAGCTGTATGGAAAACAATTCCTATGAAAAGAATGTGACAGAAAAGAAAAATCCTGGAAAGATAAAGAAATTTTTCATAGAAAATAATTTTACCAGAGGAATTGCAGTGCTGGCAGGTTTGATTTCTTCTACAGCTGTAGTATATGCAGGAAATGTCCACTATATTGTATATTGCTTGTTTAAGAAGATAGCACAGAAGTTTTTACAGGTGGAGGAAACTGGATATTGGTTCCCGGATGCCACCAGATATATTGGATATAATCCGGACGTAGAAGATAAGACCATTCACGAATTTCCTTGTTACTCCTTTGTACTTGGTGATGTGCATGCCCATGTAATCAATATTATTTTTGTTATTACTGTAATGGGAGTTCTTTTTGCCTGGCTTTTAAATCGTAGGGAAGCAATGATGAAAAAAGAAGAAACAACACTGATAAAAGAAATCTTCTCACCATATATTCTACTGATTGGATTCTTTATTGGTTTCTTCCATACTACTAATTTTTGGGATTTCCCAATTTACTATGTGGTAAGTGGTGCAATTATTTTATTCTCAAATATTGTGTTATATAATTGTAATAAATTCACATGGATATTAACTGCAATCCAAGGGGTGCTGGTCTTCCTGATTGGAACCATTGTATGTTTACCGTTTACATTGAATTTCCAACAGATTTCCAGCCAGATTAAATTGTGTGATAAACATACACCGTTTTATCAGTTAGCAGTGCTTTGGGGTCTCCCGATTCTGATTGTGATTATTTTTATTGTAAATATGATTTACCGCAATGCAAAGGCTGGGATGTTTAAAAAGAATTATGACAATAGAAAGATGAATGTGGTATCGAGATTTTTTGATTCCATGAAGACATCAGATTTGTTTATGTTTGTTTTAGGTTTGTGTGCTATCGGCTTAACCTTGATGCCAGAAGTAATTTATGTAAAGGATATCTATGAAGGGGCATATTCCAGAGCAAACACAATGTTTAAGCTGACTTATCAGGCTTACATTATGTACGGTGTGGTCATTGGCTATGCGTTGATGAAATTATTATGTCAGGGCAAGAATTTAATTCGCACACTGGCAACGATTATGCTTATTGTATGGATGATGACTGTTGGATATTTCAATCAGTCCATTGACTCCTGGTTTGGTGGTCATGAATCTGTGGAAAACTATCAGGGAATTGATGCAACTAAGTTTATGGAGACAGAATGTTATGCAGACGAACTGGGAACCCAGTGGTTAAATGAAAATGCAAAAGATGGAGAAGTTGTATTGGAAACCAACGGTGACAGCTATACTTTCTATGAGCGTGTGTCTGTAATTACCGGGCTTCCTACGGTTATGGGATGGAGAACCCATGAGTGGCTGTGGAGAAGTGATGTGAGTACAGAAACAGAAGATGGTGGTACCTTCCCGGCAGAAGTTTCAGAGAGAGAAAACGACATCAGCAATTTCTTCACTACCACAGACATTAATGTGGCGCAGGAATTTATTGACAAGTACAATGTAAGCTATATTTACATTGGAAAATGTGAATATGAAAAGTTCCCGACTATGAATACAGACTTTATGACCAGTTTAGGAGAAGTGGTGTTTGAGTACAATTCTGACTTGACTTATCAGGTGGATGGTGTGGACCAGACACAGAATAAGACAACCTATATTATTAAAGTAAAGTAAAAACTTGTAAACAAAAAAGAAATCCGATATACTATCGTTAAGTATATCGGATTTTTGACGTTTGGAGTAGGAGGGAAGGAAAATGAGCAAACCATTGCCAATAGGGGTGGAAAATTTTGAAAAATTATGCACCGAAGAGTATTACTATGTGGATAAAACCATGCTTGTGAAAGAACTTCTGGAAAAAAAGTCGGATGTGAATCTATTTACACGCCCCCGGCGTTTTGGAAAGACACTGACCTTAAGTATGCTACAGTATTACTTTGAGGATGCCTATGATAAGAGAGGAAACAAGAGGGATTACAGCTATCTTTTTGAGGATAAAAAAATTGCCGCAGAAGATGAAAGATACAAAAAACATATGGGACAGTATCCAGTGATTTCCTTGACCTTAAAGTCAGGAAAACAGGCTACCTTTGAGGGGTGTATGACTGCACTGAAGAATAATCTGGCGGATGAATTCGAACGCCATAGCTATATTTTAAAAGACTGTGTTATGTCGGCAAGAAAAAGAGAACGGTTTGAGGCATATATGGATGGGGAAGCCAGCATAGACGAATACAAGGATTCCCTGAAATTTCTGTGCCGTTGTCTGGAGGACTGGCATGGAAAGAAGGCAATTGTATTATTAGATGAGTATGACGTGCCCTTAGAGGGGGCTTATTACTATGGATTTTATGAAAAAATGGTGGATTTTATCCGGGGACTGTTTGAAGCTACCTTAAAGACAAACAGTAGTCTGTACTTTGCAGTGATTACCGGATGCCTTAGAATCTCCAAGGAATCTATTTTTACGGGGCTGAATAATCTGGAAATCAACTCGATTCTCACCATAGACTATGGGGAGTATTTTGGATTTACAGAGGAAGAGGTCTTAAATATGTGTAAGGATTACGATTTGTGTGATAAGTTTGAGGAGATGAGGGAGTGGTACAACGGATATCTCTTTGGAGATACCAATGTCTATAATCCATGGAGTTGTATCAGGTATGTGAAAGCCCATGTGACAAAAAAAGATGTCTTTCCAGAGGCGTACTGGGTAAATACCAGCTCCAATTCCATTGTAAAAGATTTGATTGAACGGGCAGATGACAGTAAAAAGCAGATCATCGAGGATTTAATTGCAGGTGGTGAGATTACCATTCCGGTACATGAGGATATCACCTATGGTGAGATTTATAAAAGTGAAGATAATCTGTGGAATTTTATGTTCTTTACAGGGTATTTCAAAAAGACAGGGGAAAGCT
>JBGVDD010000131.1:0-5279 GCA_045119215.1 Lachnospiraceae bacterium
TCATCAAAGATGATGCTATTTCTGTTACCTGATTAGGTGTTGTGTCTATATTTACTTTTCAAAACCACCTCATAAGATGGTTTATTTGCTATGCCCTTTATTCCTTGGCTGTCCACTACTTATTTGTTTCAAACTTTCCATCCAAAGAATGTGAAGGATATTTTGGAACATGCAGATTTGACCGGAAAAGAGAAGGTACAGAAGAAAAAAGAATCCATATGTTGACGGTAGCAGCAATATTGGAGTCAGACTTTGAACAGCCCAGTCTGGATTATCACACGCTTATGAAACTGACCAAAATTCTTACCCAAGACTCTGCCAGAGATATGGAAAATATGTTTCGAAGAATGTGCTTTAATGTATTTGCCCACAACCGGGATGACCATGCAAAAAATTTTTCCTTTTTGTATAATGAAGAACAGGATTCATGGAGCTTAAGTCCTGCCTATGATATGACATACAGCAACACTTACTACGGAGAACATACAACAACCGTAAATGGGAATGGAGTTTCACCATCTAGAAAAGATTTACTGGAGGTGGGATTTCAGGCAGGCTTGACAAAGAAAAAGTGTAATGACATGATAGAGGAAATAGAAGGATGTGTAAATGATATGCTGGGAGAGTATTTGGAGAGAAAATAGTATAGCTGGTGGTTATTTAAAAACATTAAAAAGTAAAATCTTGTATAGTTGAAAAACTAAAATTGTGATACTATATATTCAAATGGAAGGAGGAGCAACATGGGAGTGTATTTGAATCCGGGAAATGACAGATTTAAACGGTCTTGCAATTCTGAAATATATGTGGATAAAACTGGTCTCATATCATTAACCAATAAGGTAATTGATACAGAACAAAATGCTGTTTGTATCAGCCGTCCTAGAAGATTTGGCAAGTCCATAGCTGCCAATATGCTGGCGGCATACTATGGAAAAGACTGCGATTCTGCGGAAATATTTGATAAATATAAAATTGCAGAAGATGAAAGTTACAGGAAAAATCTAAATCAGTACAATGTGATATTTCTAAATGTGCAGAATGCAATGAGTCGTGTAAATACCATGGAAGAAATGCTGCAATACATTCAGAGAGAAATATTAGCTGAGTTAAGAAACCAGTATGCAGATAAATTTCCAAAAGAGGAAAGAATATTAAGTGCAGCTCTGGAAAAGTTATACAGTAATCTTAAGGAAAGTTTTATTTTTATTATTGATGAATGGGACTGTGTCTTTCGAAACAAGCAGGTAAGTGGTGATGAACAAACAAAATATCTGGATTTTTTGAGGGATTTGCTAAAGGATAAAGCCTATGTTTCCTTAGCCTATATGACAGGAATCCTCCCCATCAAGAAGTATGGAACCCACTCTGCTTTGAATATGTTTCAGGAGTATTCCATGACTTCCCCAAAAGGCTATGCAGAATATATTGGTTTTACCCAGAATGAAGTGAAAGAACTGTGTGACAGATATCAGATGGATTTTGATATTATGAAAAGCTGGTATGACGGATATAATTTTCCAAAGGCAGGACACATATATAACCCCAAGTCCGTAATAGATGCATTGCTGTCAGAAGAATATGGAAGTTACTGGACACAAACGGAAACCTATGAAGCGTTAAGAGAATATATAGATGCGGATTTTGATGGCTTAAAAACAGAAATTGTGCAGATGCTTTCAGGAGGCAGATGTAAGGTAAATACAAGAACCTTTCAAAATGATATGACCACTTTTAAAAATAAGGATGATATTCTGACACTATTGATACATCTTGGCTACTTAGCTTATGACAGTAAAACAGCCAGTGTCTATATTCCCAATGCAGAGATACAGGAAGAATTTAAAAACGCAGTGGAAGGCTCTGATTGGACAGAGGTAATCAAGTTAATCAAAGGCTCTGATGAATTACTGCAGGCAACCTGGAGTGAAGATGCCCAAAAAGTAGCTCAAATGATAGACGAAGTCCACACACAGAACACATCCATTCTTACCTACAATGATGAAAATTCCCTGAGTTGTGTCATTTCCCTGGCATATTATAACGCAGTCAATGAGTACACAAGAATCAGAGAACTGCCCACAGGAAAAGGCTTTGCTGATATTGTATATATCCCAAGAAAGCACTCTGATAAGCCGGCAATGCTCATAGAACTGAAATACGACAAATCCCCAGCCGGAGTCATAGCCCAGATCAAAGAGAAAAGGTATGTGGAAAGCCTGAAGGAGTATCAGGGAAATCTGCTGCTGGTAGGTATCAATTACGATAAAGGAACAAAGAAACATACCTGCTTGATAGAAGAGTATGTGAAAAATCCCCAGTAATTTGTAGACTTTTCAGGTATCACATGGTAAAATGACGAAGGATTATAAACTTTAAACAATATAGAAGGAGAAAATAAAAATGATTCGAGTTGGTATTTTTGGATATGGAAATCTTGGAAAAGGAGTAGAATGTGCTATTGCAAAAAATCCGGATATGGAGCTTGTTGGTGTATTTACCAGAAGAGATCCATCTAGCGTACAGGTACACACAGCAGGGGTGCCTGTATATCATGAGGATGCATTAAAGGATATGGCAAACGATATTGACGTGTTGGTTTTATGTGGAGGCAGTGCTACGGATCTTCCGGAGCAGACTCCAAAATATGCAGCAATGTATAATGTAGTGGATAGTTTTGACACCCATGCACGTATTCCAGAGCATTTTGCAAATGTGGATGAGGCTGCAAAGAAAGCTGGGAAAACCTGTGTTATCTCCTGTGGATGGGATCCGGGAATGTTTTCATTGAATCGATTATATGCAAACTGCATTTTACCAGATGGAAAGGATTATACATTCTGGGGAAAGGGTGTAAGTCAGGGACATTCCGATGCTGTCCGTCGTATTGATGGGGTAAAGGATTGCAGACAGTATACTATTCCTGTAGATGCAGCCATGCAGGCAGTGAGAGAAGGAAAACAGCCAGAGTTTACAACCAGAGAAAAGCACACAAGAGAGTGTTTTGTGGTAGCTGAAGAAGGAGCAGATTTGGCAAGAATAGAGTCAGAAATCAAGAATATGCCAAATTATTTTGCAGACTACGACACCACAGTGCATTTCATCACAGAAGAAGAAATGCAGCGCGACCACAGTGGACTTCCACATGGAGGCAGTGTGATTCGAACAGGAGTGACAGGCTTTAACGATGAAAATACACATGTAGTTGAGTATAATATCAAGCTGGATTCCAACCCAGAATTTACCGGTTCTGTCATTGCAGCATATGTAAGAGCAGTATACCGTATGAATCAGGAAGGACAGAATGGATGTAAAACAGTATTTGATATTGCACCAGCATATTTGTCACCTTTAAGTGGGGAAGAAATAAGAGCACATTTATTATAAAAGTTATGGTTACTATTTAGTATGGTCTTGGCATTTACTGCTGAGACTATAAGATAAGGTGCATTTTACACCAATCGGGCAATTTTCGTGTGTAATTATTGCCCGATTGTTATATTTGTTTAGTGTTTGTAACATTGACGCACAGAAATATGGATAAAAATGGGAGGGTTTGAATTATGATAGAGGTAAGTCATATCTCCAAAAGCTTCGTATCCCCAAAGAAATACCCGGGGTTAAAAGGAGCCATTAAGGGGTTATTTTCTATGGAAAAGATAGAGAAGAAAGCTGTAGATGACATATCTTTTTCTATCAAAGAAGGAGAAATTGTTGGCTATATTGGAAGCAATGGAGCAGGGAAATCCACCACAATTAAGATGATGACAGGAATTTTGTCGCCAACGGAAGGCAACTGTCTGGTCAATGGGGTAGACCCAAATAAAAAGCGCAAGGAAAATGCAAAAAACATCGGTGTTGTTTTTGGACAGAGGACCCAGCTGTGGTGGGATTTACCTTTGAGTGAGTCTTTTACCATTTTAAAGGAAATTTATGATGTGTCTGATGAAGATTACGCAGAGCGAATGGAGTTTTTAAACAGAGTGTTGGAGTTGCAGGAATTCTTTGACAGACCAGTGCGAACTTTGTCCTTAGGACAGAGAATGCGTGCAGATTTAGGAGCAGCTCTTTTACATAATCCAAGGGTATTATATTTGGATGAGCCTACCATAGGCTTGGATTTGGTGGTGAAAGAAAATATTCGAGAGGCAATCAAAGAGATTAACGCAAAATACAAGACCACGGTGATTCTTACCACACATGATATTGGGGATATTGAAGAACTGTGTAGTCGAATCATTATCATTGACCAGGGTAAGAAAATCTATGATGGCTCTCTGCAGAAATTGAAAGATTTGTATGGAGCAAAAAGAACAGTTTCCATGGAGGTACGTAATTACAATCCAAAGAAGTTAGCTAATCTCTGGGAAACTCTTGGGGTAAAAGAGGAAGATTACGAGACAGAGTATGACAAGGAACAGCATATCCTTTCTGTTACATTTGATAAAAACAAGATTCATGTACCGGAAATTCTCACTGCGGTTATGAGTCAAATGGAAGTAAAGGACGTGCAGATTGAGGAAACACAGCTTGAGGATATTGTAAAACAGATTTATCACAGTGGGGTGAGGTAGTATATGAAGAAATATTTGAAAGTATATCTCCCTTTTGCAAGTAACGAGCTGAAACGGCAAATGGCATACAAGGGAGCTTTTTATCTGTTTTTGTTTATCAGTCTGTTTGGGTCTTTTATCAGTTATTATTTGTGGAAGGCAGTTTATGGAAGTGCCAATAGTACAACCATTGGAGGATTGACACAACAGGAAATGATTATCTATGTATTCATGACCTATGTGACTTCCTCTATGGTAACCATTTCCCTGGCAGACTGGGTCAGTGAAGATGTGGTAAAGGGACTGGTGGCAATGAACCTGATAAAACCCATCGATTATCGGATGAGTATGATATGGAGAGCCGGAGGGCAGATGTTTTATCGATTTTTGATGCCAGGAGTATTTGTATGGATTGGATTGGAAATTTATAAGCATTATGTGCTGGGAATGCCATTTGTGAAGTTTACCACGGTATTATGTTTTTTGTGCAGTGCGGCCATGAGTTTTCTGCTTTACGTGTTGTTTGATTTTTGCTTTGGTATGATAGCATTCTTTACAACCTACATATTTGGTATGCTGATGGCAAAGGAAGCAGTGTTAAGTTTTTTAATGGGACAATTGATCCCTTTAAGTATGTTTCCGGGCTGGGCACAAAAGATTTTTGAATTTTTACCGTTTCCTTCTATGGTGTATACTCCGGTAATGATTTATTTGGGAAAATATCAG
>JBGVDD010000132.1:0-15147 GCA_045119215.1 Lachnospiraceae bacterium
TGCAGCCCTTGGTCTCTGTTTCTGTCAGCGTGCTCGTAGGCCTGGCAGTCTTCAAAGGCACGCAGGCTCTTGCCGCCCTCCTCGTCTTCTCAGGTGTTTGGCTGGTTATCAAGAGCAAGTCGAAACACGACATCGACAAGCCTGGCCTACGAGAAAAGGCATGCGTAAACTGATTTTCATGTCGATAAAAAATACCAGTAACTGTCCTCATCTGATATAACCTTTCAGATGAGGACAGTCTTTTTTCGCCAAATTAGGCAACAAATCACAGCCAAATTGGGTAACAAAACTCAGCCAAATTAGATAAAAATATGCAGCCAAATTTGGTAATTCCAAGATTTCATCGTATATTTGCAGCAGAAATAAAAGAGATTTGACATGAAGAAATACAAGAAAAGAATTGCAGATAAACTATTGGAATACAGATTAGAAGAAGTTGGAGCTGTATTGATAGAAGGACCAAAATGGTGTGGAAAAACAACCACAGCAGAACAAAAGGCCAAAAGCGTGCTATACATGGCAGACCCAGACAACCAAAACAACTATCTGGAAATGGCGAATTTAAAGATAAAAATGCTCCTAAAAGGAGAAAAGCCACGTCTCATTGACGAATGGCAAATCATTCCGCAAATCTGGGATGCCATACGATTTGAAGTGGACCACCAAGGTGAGGAAGGCTTGTTTATCCTCACTGGTTCTGCAGTGCCTACATCATCTGAAAAAATACATCACACTGGTACAGGACGTTTCGCTTGGATTACCATGCGCCCTATGTCATTATGGGAATCGGGAGAATCTACAGGCGAAGTAAGTATCAGAGAACTGTTTAAAGGAAATGTAAACCAAGAAGGTTTCAATAAAATGAAACTGGAAGATATCGCCTTTCTCGTCTGCAGAGGAGGATGGCCCAGTGCTACAACCAAGAACACAAGAGCTGCCTTGCGACAGGCATACGACTATTACGATGCGGTGGTTAAGACTGATATTTCAAGGGTAGATAAAATCAGCAGAAACAGCGAACGAACCAAACTCCTTCTGCGTTCATACGCCCGTTCACAAGGTGGACAAGTCAGTATCAGAGCCATACGACAAGACATGATGGAAAATGATGATGAGACGCTGGCAGACAAGACTGTTCAGAGTTACATCGGTGCGCTCAAAAAAATCTTCGTCATAGAGGACATGTCAGCCTGGAATCCGAACCTTCGTAGCAAAACTGCCATCCGTTCGGCTGAAACCCGATATTTCGTTGATCCATCTATTGCTGTGGCAGCATTAGGCCTCGGTCCTGATGATCTCATCAACGACTTGGAGACTTTCGGCTTACTTTTCGAGACCTTATGCGTTCGTGATCTTCGTGTATATGCAGATGCCATAGATGGCAACGTCTATCATTATCGCGACAAGAACGGCTTGGAATGTGATGCTGTTCTCCATCTCCGCAACGGTTCATACGGTCTCATCGAAATTAAGTTGGGTGGTGCACAAGCCATCGAAAAAGGAGTCTCTACGCTAACTGCTCTTGCAGACAAGATAGACACAACCAAGATGAAATCCCCATCTTTTATGATGGTACTCACAGCTGTCGGCGACTATGCTTACCGCAGAGAAGACGGGGTATATGTTGTGCCGATTGGCTGCTTGAAAGACTAATTTTAGAATACAACCTCAAAACTCTTATATATGCCGTCGCTACTGCCGTTGAGAATCCTTTAAACCACAGAAGCAATCATTCCAATTCTTTCCAATTTTACAAACATTGGAAAGAATTGGAATGTATCTGTTTTCAGATTCCTAACTCGCTAACACATCAAATCCCCCAAGAGTTTTCTTGAGCCTCTTGGGGGGAGAAGTTTAATTTGTTATCCCTTTATATACCTATTATTATCTACTTTCTTAGTATTTGGGATTCTGTGTAAGGATATTGTTACTCTTATCACGCTCACCCTGAGGAATTGGCAAGAGGTAATCACGCTCATCGTCAAAATTGCGACCCTTCTGCACATTATACTTATTGGCATAAGCACGCATTACCTCACCAAAACGATGCTGGCGCATCAAGTCGTCGCGCCTCCATCCTTCCATAGCTAACTCTACACGACGCTCATGCCAGATTATTTCTCTAAGTTCATCCTTGTTGGTCGTTGTGATGTCTGGCAAAGTGCTGGAAGTGGTTGCTGGTACGTATGCCTGCATATCCTTACGTGGATCAAGAGGATTGGTTTCTCGAGCACGTTTTCTTACCTTATTCAAATACTTTTTAGCCTCAACCGGTTTGTTCATTTCGTTGAGGGCCTCAGCATAGAGCAAGAGAACATCTGAATAACGAATCAGGCGAATATTGTAAGAAATCATCCATACATCCGTACCTTGTTTTTCTGCCCTAGGCACTGTCATTTTGTAGTCGTGGAAGCCTGTAGCACTCTGATGGTTATCCTGAGCTTGCTCATCGCCAACATAACGGTCACCAGTACGAGTGAACACGTAGGTTTGACGTGGATCATCTACATCATAAGCTTTGAAAAGATCAGTAGTAGGAACATGGAATCCATAACCCTGATAACCAGGAACATCGCGAGAAGTAAAGAAATGAGGCACATTGGTACCTGTCGCAATCGACTTATCGTACACTTTATTAGGCAACTCGAAAATTGACTCAATGCTGTTTTCGTACTGAGGACGCCAATTCATACCATAGTCAGGCAGAAGATCGTAATCCTTATCCACCTCTACGATGTCACGAAGTACCTTCTCAGCATTATCAAAGTCACCACGGAACATATAAGTCTTAGCAAGCATGGTCTTGGCAAAGCCACGAGTGACGTGATATTGCTCGCTTGCCTCATATTCTCCCTTTGCAGGAAGGGTGGAAGCATCTGTCAAGTCAGAAATAATCTGAGCATAAACAGCATCTGCAGAAGCACGAGGAACCTTCAAAATTTCAGTAGGCTGCATGGGTGTTGTAATAAGAGGCACTCCTCCAAATGTAGTAACAAGACTATAATAACCAAATGCACGCAAAGCTTTTGCCTCTTTTTCATAACGGGCAAGCAAATCTTTATCACCTTGAGCTGTAGGAGCATTAGCGATTACATCATTACAACGATTGATGAGACGATAAAGGATTTCCCAGCGGCGTCCCACTTCTCCGTTTGTGGTGTATACCGTGAAATTAGAAAGTTCCGTAACTTCTGCACGGTCGCCGTCGCTACTGCCTTTGAGAGCATCATCAGTAGAACAGTCACCCACAAAATAGAAGTTCAGAGCATACTCATTCCAAGTATTACGTAACTGCAGATAAGCACCAGTAAGGGCCTCTTTTATATCACTTTGCTTCTTATAGAAATTGTCACTGGTTGTCTTACCATAGTTGGGTTCATCAAGATCACAACTGCCTAAAGTTAATACTAAGGCAAGAGACATAAAACTTAACAATATTTTTTTCATAATAGTATGTCGTTTAAATGGTTTAGAACTGTAAATTAACACCAAACATGAAGGTTCGTGAAGAAGGATAACGTGTAGAATCATAACCCATATTGAGAGGATTAGTTGCTCCCAGGTCTGGATCAAGACCACTATAGCCTGTAATCGTAAACAAGTTTTGTGCTGATACATAGAAACGGCAATTTGTGATATAACGCAACTTAGCCATCAACTTAGAAGGCAAAGTATATCCTAACTGCAGATTCTGCAAACGAAGATAAGATCCATCCTCTACCATAAAAGAAGATACGCGATAATTGTTGTTATCGTTACTTGTTGTAATACGTGGGAACTCTGCCCTATCGCCTTCCTGTCGCCAAGCCTTGGTATAAGCATCAGCCAAAGCATTCTGATAACCTACTACAGCTAAAGTGCCTCGTGAAGCATTGTAGATATCATTTCCCAATGTTCCTTGGAATGCCATATTCAAGTCAAAGCCCTTGTATTCGAAACCCAGATTGAAGCCATAAATAACATCAGGATTAGGATCTCCTATAAACTGACGGTCATCATCATTGAGAGCTCCAGACTCTGTGAGCTTAGCAAATTTGAAGTCACCAGGATGTGCATTAGGCTGAATCTTATTTCCATCCTTATCCACATAGTTATCTATTTCTGCTTGATTTTGGAAGATACCCAGCTGCTTGAAACCATAGAAACGACCGATAGGACCTCCTTCATAAGTGCGACTTACTGCACCTGTAAGATATTCAGAAGACAGCTTAGTCACCTTTGTCTTATAGGTTGAAAAGTTAAGTCCAGCATGATAGTTGAAATCTCCTATGTGGTTATGATAATTAGCCACAAACTCAAAACCTGTATTCTTCAGGTCGCCAGCATTGAAGAAAGGACTATTAGGATAAGCGCCGAAAGAAGGAATAGGCATCTGAAGCAACATATCAGAAGTCTTCTTCACATAGAAGTCCATGCTCAAATCGAGAGAATTGCGCAAAATTGTGAGGTCAATACCAACGTTGGTCTGAGTACTTGTCTCCCACTTGATATCCTGATTACCTTGATAAGTAGGTACATATCCCTGACTGAAGCCAGAACCAAACCACCATTGAGCTTCCTTGTTAGTACCAATAAGGGTGAGAGGAGCTGTAGCATCAATACGCTGATTACCATTCTGTCCCCAACCTGCGCGCAACTTCAAGTTGTCAAATACCTTGCCAAGAGAAGAATCCTGGAAGAATTTCTCATTACTGATTCTCCATCCCAAAGACAATGATGGGAAATATCCCCAACGATTGTTCTTTGCGAAACGAGAAGAACCATCGGCACGGAAACTTACGGTAGCTAAGTATCGATTGTCATAAGAGTAATTAACACGTCCCAAATAAGAAAGCATAGAGGTTGTTATCTTATCACCTGAAGTCTGGTCGCCAGAGGTCTGAGCGCTGAGTATACGATATATTTCTTCATTACCCAAAGCATTGCGCTTGAAAGCATTGATACCTTCTGAGCAATTCTTTTCATAAGTCATAGCAACCATAGCATCAAGATGATGCTTTCCAATAGTCTTATTATAGTTCAAACGCTGCTCTACTAAATAATTAAATGTGGTAGAAGTATTATTTATCAACTCTGTCTGCGTATTGTACTTGCTCTCGCGATTACCCAACATATCATCAGAGAAGATTGCTGAATAAATCGGTTTAAAACTTTTAAATGTGTCTTGATTACGCTCAAAGCTAAATTGCAAACGATATGAGAAATCCTTTGAGAAATTAATCTTAGCAAAGGCATTTCCGAAAACATTGAACAAATCGTTATGACGATCGTTCAACTTTAATATAGACACTGGGTTAGGGTCGAAAGACCACTCGGTAGGAGCCCATTTGTTATATTCATAGTTCTCAGAAGATGGATCCACCAATGGATTGATAACAGGTGTAAATGGGTCGGCCTTCTGAATAAATTCGAAAGAAGGTAATGCACTGGTATCTCTCTTGCGCATGCTTGCGATATTGATAGTACCTCCCAATGTTACATATTTATTGAGATCGTACTCCTGATTCAAACGAGCATTCAGACGACGGAAACCAGTCTCGATAATAGTTCCTTCTTCGTTGACGAATCCTAAACTAAGTGCTGTACGTGACTTTTCATTACCTGTGCGAACGCTCAGATTGTAGTTTTGATTGAACGCATTACGGGTACACTCTTTCCACCAGTCAGTGCTATAACCTTTTTTATACTGATTAGTAAACTTCACTTTATCAAAGGTAGAATTATCACCATATGCCGTCGTGATAAAATCGTAGTACTGGTCACTATTCATCATATCGAGGGCCTTATAGCTACTTCTCACACCCACAGAGGCGTCAAGGGTCACTACTGTCTGCCCCTTGATACCACTCTTGGTTGTTACCAAGATAACACCATTAGAGCCACGAGAGCCATAGATAGCACAAGCAGATGCGTCTTTCAACACCTCCATACGCTCAATATCTGCAGGATTCAGATTGCTGATATTATCCATAAACTGACCATCCACAACATAGAGGGGATTGTTATCATTAACCGTACCCAAACCGCGTACACGAACCACAGCGTCAGAACCTGGCTGACCACTACTTGTACTTACGAATACACCAGCTGCCTTACCAGCCAAGAGGTTAGAAACGTTGGAGGTGGCATAATTCTTTATATCCTTCTCACTTATAGAAGACAAAGCTCCAGTAAGGTCACTCTTTCGCTGTGTACCATAACCTACGACAACTATCTCATTCAAGGCATTATCGGTATCCAATCGAATATCATAATTACCATCCTTAAGAGTTTTCATCGTCGTGGAAGTATATCCCACATACGATACATTAATCTGATTTGATTTTACCTTGAGACGATATTTTCCGTCCAAGTCTGTCACGGTACCATTATGGGTTCCACTTTCTACTACAGTCACACCAATGAGTGGCTCTCCTGTATTTCGATCATAAACCGTACCTGTAATTGTTTTTTCTTGCTGCGCAAAGGCAGAAGAAGAAACTGCCATAGCAATTAATACTGACAAAAAATACTTCTTCATAGATTTACGTTTTTAATTATATGAAATGATTTGATGATTAGCTAAAATTTTCCCATTTTTTATTTTGAGACGCGTTTTAGCAGGAAGCTCGTAAATAACACGTGCCGATTTAGCTGATATACTTATTTTCTGACCACTATGCATGTTTCTTGCAACATACTCTTTTGCTACTATATCATAAAGGTCAAAACTCTTACGAGACGAAACATAAGTAACCTGTTGAGCATCTTCATAGGGATTGTAATACAAATAGGCAGGATAGTTACGCTGGCTATAGAAATCTGTTGCATTGCAATCTAAGCGCAATATTCCTTTAACATCTGTCGTATCGACAATAGCTCCCAAGATACCTACTGGCGATGTACTGTAAACACTCAGCATGGAGGTTGTTGGATTACCAGCAATCCACTTAGGTCCATCACCGATAGCAACAGGATTTTTACCCAGTAGTGAGTACTTGCCATAGTCATCAGCCTTGCGCAAACCTTCGTATGCAATATTGTTTTCTGTCAAATCACGATATTCAGGAGCCCACTGATGCTTGGCATCGATGTTTTGTGGGAAGAACAATCGACATGCACTGGCATTATTGAGCATCCATTTTCCTATAGCAGCAGCATACTCTGGAGCGTATTTTACCATAGGAACAAAAGGCCATGTTGGCTTAATACTATTCATCAAAAAAGCATATCCGCCACCATCCGTAATGCTTCCTTGTAAGCCACTTACATCATAATCACCCCATTTTCCTACGATAATACCCCAACCTGTACGTCCTGTTGGACTCTGACATCCATCAAACACCCAGTCAAGGAGTTTGTGCACATCATACTTTTTACCCTCTGTGGCATTCAGATAGGCAGCTGTGTAACATCCTAAAGGAAGCAATGCTTCATAAAAACGACTTTCTTTCTGTGAGAGCAATGCCTCAATTGCACTCTTAGCATGTTGCAAATATCGTTTATCACCAAATTTTTTATAGGCACATAGCAACACATAAGCATGTCCACCTGCAGCATCTTGCTGATATGGGATATGACTACGACCTCCTCTCATCTTTCCATAGTCGAAATAGGAATAATCGTAATTACCAGCCAACACTGAGTCGGCCTTAGTAAATTGTTCTGCTATACTACGCAGAATCTTTTCTGAGCCATCAACATGAGGAAAAACATCGCTAACCGCATAATACAACGCATTGGGCAACACATCATACCACCAATCACGGCCATAACCGCCTCCTAAATCAGCTACTCGTGGATTTGTATTATTCATCACTATATTCCAACCATTAGCACAATTATAATAGTTCTGCACCATCTTCACATAATTGTAACCATTTTGATTGGTCTTATCAATACCAACCAAGCCTGCACCTAATATTGCTGCTAAAGAATTGAGTGATTCGTGAAACTCACCGCCGTTATGGAGAGGACCTTGTCTCACATCACCAAGTGCAGTGTAAAGGCCAAAAGTCTCCTGGTCTATGTTACGACGTGCATTATCTTTCCAAATCAGAGGTCCCAATTCGCCTTTATTATTCCAATCAAAGACATACGCATCAAAAGATTTTGCCTTTTCTCGCCAATTAATCATGCCATAAGTTTCTGGCATATCAGGCATAGAGACTACGCGATTAATCTTCACTTGCTTTACAGAATTGCGCCCATTCTGAGCATTCACTGTTAAAGCAAAAAACATAGTTGACAAGATGATGTAAATCATCATTTTAGTTTTCTTCATAACCGTTTTGTTTTGCTAATAAATTTGATTGTTTTGTTATGTTATTAGAGAGAGGATAGGCTAAGATTTGCAATGCTGCCACTATTACAAGAGCATATTTCAAAGCAAAATCTTCAGAAATACAGTAAGCTAATGCAATAAAAAGCAACAAACCAGAGGCTCGACCTATAAACAAACCAACCTCGTGACTCATGATATAGGTATACTCATTTCTGTTTTCCAACTTAGCTACAACATCTATTGTACGCATCATAACAGGGAAATAAGCCAGATCGAACAATGGCTGAAATATGACTTTACAGAGTACAAACATGATGACACCTACTGCCGAAAACAAGATACCATTAGCCAATGTTCCGATAAAAAACACCCATACACTACCAAAGAATATCCACTTACGATCTTGTGGACGAGCTATACGACCTAACACATATACCATAATGGCTGTTATCGCACCACTGATACCTTGAATGAGACCGAGGGCCCCTTCATCGCCAACAAACTTCATTACTAAAATAGCTGGAGCTGTAACTAAAAATCCTTGTACCATACCTTTCAAACTGGCCAAAAGTAACATTTTGCGCCAAAGTACATGAAAGTGTATATGCAAGAACTTTATCTCCTTAGGCATCACAAACTGTCCTTTCCACAAAACAGCACATGCCAATAATGTCAGAAAAAACACACCTATTGTCACAACTTTATAACTCATGCTTACATCAAACAAGAAGCCAAGAATCTCGACTCCACTCATCCCTCCTATAAATGCACCGATAATCAAAGGCACAGTGATGGATGCTACAGAAAAGAAAAATGACTCTAAACCAAAATAATAATTTCGATTTTCATCATTGGTGTTATACAGAGCTAAAAGATATCTATTTGTCCAGAAAAAACCGGATGCTGCTCCCAGGCTAAATCCTGCCAGCCCTAAACCGACGAGCCCCAATCCTTGTATATTCATCATTCCTGCCAAAGAGACACCACTCACCAAGATACCAGCCGAATAAAGTGTCTTTACGTTTAAGAATTTCAAAAAGAAACCATTGACCATAGATGTAAATACTACACCTACATACATGGCAAGCTGATAATAGGCCACCATTGCGGGATCATTAGTATCTCGCATAACATAAGCACCAGCAAAGATTTCTACTACAGGAAGCACGAAACCATAAATCATGTTCGTCAGTAGAAGTACTTTCATGTTATGCTCATGCGACTTGAAGAAACGAATTTCGTTCAATATTCCTTTCATCTACTTAAGATTTTAAGCTATTCAACACTTTTTGAATTGACAAATCAGCGAGACATATCACTTCATCGCTCGCACCATAATAAAGATGAATGGTATCACCATCTACAATCTGACCATTACTAAATACTACATTCCCAAAGAAGCCTGTCTGCTCATAAGTTGCTATAGGCTCCATAATAGGCTGCTCAGAACGAGCAAGGACTCGAGTTGGATCGTTCTGATCGAGAAGCATGGCACCTAAACAATATCTATTTTCGGCTGTAGCTCCGTGATATATCTCAAGCCAACCCTCACTAGTCTTGATTGGAGGAGCTCCTGCACCTAAACGAGCGCTATCAAAATGGCCGTTACGGGTTGTTGCTATACATACATGGTTACCCCAATGTACGCGATCTGGCGACTCTGCTATCCACATATAATTGCCACCCAGTTCAGGACTACTTGGACGATGGAAAGCATAATATTTATCACCTATTTTCTCTTCGAACAAAGCACAATCCTTATTATGAGGGGGGAATATCATACCATGATGTCGGAAACTTTTGAAATCTTGCGTTTCGAGCATACCAACACCTACTGCTACTGGTGATACTTCGGTAAATGTTAGGAAATATCCATCTTCCATCGTTGCCACGCGACAATCTTCGATACCAAACGATTCAGAAGGACGACTACCAAATATAGGAGGATAAGCTACATCTTCATGAAAATGTACTCCGTCTTCACTAAATGCTAAGCGAAGATAAGAAAGTGTTGTCAGATAATTCTGACCTTTATATTTGATAACTCGAGGATCTGAAGCATCCAAATCGGGGTCGTTCTTGTCAAATTCTAAGACTTTAAATCCTTCATCTGTATAAATAGGGAAAGATATTTTCCCATCTATCTGTTTCGGACGCTCAGCTACACGTATAACAAGACCTACACGGCCATCCATCATAAATACTCCAGGATTTAGTAAACATGCAATTTCCATACCTTCAATGGCAGGTACGAAATCACATGGCTTCAAAATCGGATTCAGGTTGTTTCTTTTAGTTATGTCCATTGTTTTATATTTTAAAAAAGTTTCAATTGCACTGCAAATTTATATTCTTTGTTGAAAATGGCAGTATATTGCCTTTGCAAAGTTGTATACAGGAATACCAATGAAACTTTTTAACCCATATAGATATATTTTGAACGTACATATACATAATAGACGAGAATATTCGGCTTTTCTTGCATTTTATTCACTATTTATTCTTAACTTTGCATCATCAACAACAATCAAGACATGAAAAGGATTATAAATGTATATACTATTTCCGTTGTGTTATTAATTATAAGCGCTATCGGAATATGCCAAAACCATAAGATAGAGTCTATACATATAGACAACAACAATGGTATGAGCAATAGTTCTGTCAACGTTATTTTCCAAGACTCTCAAGGCATTATGTGGTTTGGAACATGGGATGGCCTCAACAGATATGATGGTCATAAGTTCGAACAATATCTGTCAAAGACCAAAGAATCTACAACTCTCCCCCATCCTGTCATTAGAGACATACAGGAGGAGGACAGTCTACACCTATGGATAACAACAGATGGGGGCATCAGCCGTTTCAACAAAGCAAACGGTGAATCTACTCGTTTTCTATTAGACAGCCCTGTACAACTACATTATGGCGAAAAAGCTTTTAAATGCACTATTGACAGAAAAGGGCATATTGTTGCAAACTATAATACAGGAAAAATATATTTGTTTTCAAAGGCATCCCATAGTTTTATGCCCTTACATGTCCCCTATATTCCCAAAGGAGACATAGAATTTCTCTGTTTTGACGTTAATAACAGACTTTGGGTAGCCAACAACAAGCAACTTACTTGTTACAAACTAGAAGGGAATAGTCTAAAAGTAATAAAGACCCATACCATACCACCACACACCATTTCACTACTACGAGGAGGAAAAGGCCATATCTTTGTTCAGACAAAAGACAAACTACTCCACATAAACAACCAAGGAGAGCTGCAAGACACCCACTTAAACTTTAATGAGAAAATACTTTGCATCAGTAAGTCACAGCAAACTATATATATAGGTACAGACCACGGTTGCTATGTTTTGGAGAATGGAAAACGCACATCCCTCCTTAAAGGCTATGCTGTATTTTCTATATATAAAGGTACACAGAACATTCTATGGGCAGGAACAGACGGAAAGGGCATCTATCAATTCTTCGAAAATTCACGTTTCATCCACTCTCCCAAGCTTACCAATATAGACTCTCCTATTCGTGCAATACTCCAAGAAGATAAGACGGTATGGATAGGAAGTAAAGGAAATGGTTTGTCACGTTATCAAATGGTAAACGAAGACAGCATGGTGAACACCCACAATTACGACTTAGGACCAGGAAGAAGCTACAATGCCGCATTTTCTCTCTGTAAAGGAATCGATGGCAAACTTTTTATCGGTACAGACGGAAACGGTCTTCCATTCATTGAAAATGGGAAATTGCAAAAAATGATTTTCAAAAACCCAAAAGACGAAAAGGCCGTTTATTCAGTCTACTCCATACTTCAAGAAAACGATAGCACTCTATACGTAGGAACAAGTGGTAATGGTTTACTCAAACTTACCATTAAAGATAACCTGGTTCTACGCATCAACAAATATGGTTTGTCACAAGGTAGAAACTCTCTTGAGAGCAACATTGTATATAGCCTTGTAAACGATGGTCGTTATCTTTGGATAGGCACTCGAGGAGGAGGCCTGAGCCGTCTCAATAAGGTAAATGGAAAAATAAACACCTATCGTAACAATTCACACGAAAACAATTCTCCAATCTGTGATGACATCATCACCCTACTGAAAGATCACAAGGGACGACTATGGATTGGAACAACCCAAGGACTAAACTACATAGAGGCCAACAACGACCATGTCGTTTTTAAACGACTCAAACCAAGCGTCCATTTAGACAATGCTAACATACATGGTATCGAAGAAGATATATTTCACAACATTTGGATTAGTACAAGCAATGGCATTATACACCTGAACCCAGAAACCCAAAATGCTATCAACTTTTATTATCGAGACGGTTTACAAGGTAACGAGTTTTCGGATGGAGCAAGTTTTTCTGGCTTAAACAAGAATAGAATCTTCTTTGGTGGAACAAATGGCATCAGTATTATTTCACCCTTACAGATGGAGAAGGATGTTTTTATGCCTAAACTTTTACTCTATCAAATTTATGTAGACCAAGAAAAAAAAATCTTTCCTGGCAAGGATATTGTGGTCGACAACAAGACGCATACAATAGAGATTTCGTTTTCCGTCCTCGACTATATAGACAACGACCGCTGCGATTTATCATATTCGTTAGAGCGCGATGGATGGTTCCAAAACAAGGATATATCTTGGACACAAGTTGGAGAAAGCAAGAAAATTATTCTCAGTAAACTTTTTCCAGGACATTACACGCTACACGTAAGACAAAGTAACTCTACTCATATTTGGGCAAACCAAACGCTCGATATTCCCATACAGGTAACTTTTCCCCTGTGGGCAAGATGGTGGACTATCCTTTTGTACGCAATTGTCATTTTCCTTATTATAAGATACATTTTCCATATCAAAAAAGTACACATGGAGATACGCCACGAGGCAGAGATGGAACATCGTAAGTTGCAAAGCCGTGAGGATATCCATCAAGCCAAATTGCGTTTCTTTGGCAACGTAGCACGTAAATTTACCAACAATATGACGCAAATCTATGCCGACATTTCCAAACTAAAAATATCTGAAGAAGGAAAAGATAGCCTCAAATATGTCAATCGTATTGATGCGAATATACAACAAATGAATCTACAAATTCGACAACTGGCTGACATCAAGAAGGCAGAAACTAACGACACCGAAATTATTACAGAAGAAATTGATTTGATGGATTCTATCAAATATGCTTTCGATGATTTCTCAACAGATATCAACAACAAAAAACTTAATCTGATTATAGCCAACCGCTATAACATCGCCAACACCATTACAGACAAAAACCTACTCACCAAGGCTTTACATAACTTATTAAGCTACATCATAGCTAATACATTCAATGATAGTTCCGTAGAGGTCACACATCATTGGGAGGAAGCATGCTGGAATATCACATACACATACAATGGCATTTCACCCACAGAAAAAGAACTGAACATCATCTTCAATCGCTATAAAGCATTAGAAAATTTCGAGAACAAACTCTCTGATGGCAAAAACGACAATGTCATCAGTTTAACAGTTTGCAACGATTTATTACAACGAATCAATGGACACTTAAAGATAGAAAAAATCTGCGAGACTTCTACCAGTTGTACGCTTGTAATACCAAAACTCAAACTGTCTGAAAAGAAGAAAGAAGAGCATCTCGTAACAGACTCGCTCACTCAAATCATTAACCACAAAGACAAAACGGTACTGATTATCGAAAAGGACGAAACTATGCAACGACTCATGACCGATACCTTACAACTACAATATAACATCTTGCACATTGATAACGAGGATGATGCTCAAAAAATGTTTGAAGCCAACACGATAGACATTATTATCTATGATCCTGCTAATAACAACTATGACTTTATAGACCAACTGCAAACAAACAAAGCTTCAAAAAACATTCCTCTCATCTTCGTTTCAACAGAGAGTGAAAAAGACACTCATGTTGATATCATTCAGAGAGGAGCAAATGCTATCATCGAAAAGCCTTTCCGTACAGACTATCTCAAAGCTATCACCGACCGCACTTTAGCTGAGATGCAACGTATGTTAGAATTTTCAGAAACATCTGCTGCCTACATACAGAAATACGACTCTAAGGAATTTTCTGAAAACGACAAAAAATTCTTGCAAGATGCCATAGATGTACTCAAAGCTCATTATGAAGATGAAGATTATTCGCTCGACAAATTGGCAAAAGACTTATTGGTAAGCCGCACTCAACTATATCGCAAACTGAAAATGCTGATTAATACAACTCCTAACGATTTTATCACCAACTACAGAATGCAGCAAGCTGAGAAAATGCTGAAATCCAGCAATCAAACCATTTCAGAAATTATCACTAAATGTGGCTTTCGCAATCGAGCTTTCTTCTATCGAGAGTTTACACGTAAACATAACTGCTCACCCAAAGACTTCAGAAATAAAAAAGAAATGACAACTTGACATACAAAAAAATAGAGTCGATATTTAGGGATTGATATTGAATTCTCGGAATTAAACGACAGTCCCTATATAACACTGGCTATCAAGTCGTTAGGTTTGTTTAGACTAATTTGCGATCATTCCCAATTAAGTATGGTTCGTGCCCACACGTACGTATAATTTATTTTTTATAAAAATGTATCAAAGTATCATTTTTGATGTTCTACACCGTTATATCTAATTGATATATTAGCAGTTGCCGGCAATGAGACTTTTCGTGAAATATGATGGGAAGTATCATAGAAGTATCATAAAAGTATCATAAAAGTCGCATTTTTGGCGAAAAAATATCATTTTCGATGCAACATTTTGCCATTTTCCACGTTATTAAGATAATCAATTATTAACTTAATACCCAATAACACATGGACG
>JBGVDD010000133.1:0-7059 GCA_045119215.1 Lachnospiraceae bacterium
ACGCGTTGAATGAAGAAACTAAAGCAAATTGGCCGGAGGATGTTGATGATTCTTTCTACAACTGGCAGATGGAATACTGTAAATTGTTCGAGGCAAATAATTTGTATATTGACTAATCTACAAATTTCAGTAATATGGAGAGATTAAAAGCTCACGAAGCTTTGAATTTTTGCGACAGAATAAAAAGAGAGAAAAATGTCATTTTTTACATTTTTCTCTCTTTCTTATGGGTTTATATTACCACAAAATTGACTTTTTTTCAAGACTTGTAGTAGATAGATATATGAGGTATAATCACCGCACCATAGAGATTGGAGGAATTGGTGTGGAGGATTATTTAGTGGCTTTATCCCAATATAGGAAACAGGAAGTACTACGAAGTAATGAGTATACTTGTCAATTTGGATTAAGTTTGTCAGAACAAGATATTGAAGAATTGATGATTGTTCGGCTAGAATGCTTGCAAGAACATCTGAGGGTTGAATTTGGAAAAGGTGTGCTTGAAAAACTGATATATGCTTTTTGTGATTCATCCTATATTTATCAGGAAAACTATGTAGATACGCTTTCAAGGTTGCAGGACATTTTTTATTTGTATAAAAATGAATCTATGGATGAATTAACAGATGATGAGTTAATTGAATATATGAGAAAATCATTTGATGAAACTTGTCATGGTTCGTTAGATTATTTGGAGGAAACTTGCTTAGAGGAATTCGCTAGAAATATTCGACGTTCCACACACAAATTCATAGGGAGGTATGTGACGGAAAATGAACAAGGATGAAGTTATTAGTATATATTCTATGGAAGAACTAATTCCTATAGTCCGAAGATTAACGGAACAATTCACATCTCATGAAAGCAGTTCGGTAATGTATGAGAGAGCCAGACAGTTTATGGAGGCAGTAATATATTGTATTGCACATTGGGATTATGAAACGGAGAAGTGTTTAATTATATCTGAGCCAAGTGCAGAAGTGGCATATAGAATTGGTTACGAAGCGGTTATAAACAAAGTAAAAAGAACGCAAGAAAAATATAATCAGTTGTTAACCTTTTTTGATGATTATGGTAATCGGAATTATCGTGATACTGTGGAGAAAGCCATATTGGGGTTCTTTATGTATTATGATGTAAAATATGCTCCTATGGAAACAATTATTACTATGGACTATCCTATATTTGGATTGGATATGAGCATGGAAGGAATTGATATGATTGCACAATACATAGATGCGATTTGGAAAGAACAGCAATATCTTAACAAATTTCCAAAAGAATATGTACTTGATGAATTGAGGTTGTTTCATCCGAAGTACGAAAACGAGTTTTTTAATATAAAGGAAATAGTAGAATTGCAAATGAAGCAAGAATAAAAAATGAAGTTGGCAGTGGTGATTATGAGTATCGAACATATTGCAATGTATGTAAATGATTTGGAGGCAACGAAAGAAAGTTTTATTAAATATAAGAGAGAGACGAGAAATAAATTCATATCGTTGTAAGCAATAGAAAATTTCAGTCTTCAGCAGAGACTGAAAGCAACAGAAGATTTGAAGTTGGTGGTGTGATACTATGAAAAGAATACTCATAATGGACGAGAAAAATTACTCACTCGATTTAGAGGAAATCTATCGAGTGGCTGTAAGAGGAATTATTTTTATTGGTGGAAAACTATTGATGATTGAAGATGACTTTGGAGAAGTTAAACTGCCAGGTGGGGGAATAGAAAGTGGAGAAGATGATTACAAAGCACTAGTACGAGAAGTAAAAGAAGAAACGGGATATGATGTAATTTGGAAATCAATAGTACCGTTTGGAGAAATAGAAGAAAAGAGATTATCCGTACACGAACCGATGATATGGCATCAAATCAGTCGATTGTATTTTTGCGATGTGTATCCAGAGAAAGGGCTATGTGATTACACAGAAAATGAGAAAAAATATGGATTTAAGCAAGTACTGTATACTTTAGATGAAGCATTGAAAAAGAATAGAATAATGCTTGAAAAAGAGGGAAAACAGGCTTGGAATCAGAGAGAATATAAAACTCTATTGCTGATACGAGAACATTTAAGGAATGTATAAAAATAGTGTTAGGCACGCACAACTTTCAGTCTTGTGGAGAGATTGAAAGCAACAGAAGATTTGAATTTGTCGGATTGGTAAATTCCGATTTAACCGAGCAACGCTACAAGCCTTAACCTCAAGACCTGACGGTCTTTCGGTCACGGGCTGTCGCCCTATGAGTCTGCACTCGAAATTGTCTTCCTGTGAGCAAGCTCCCGTCAGCCAATTCGATGCATCCTCGCACGGCTTGTAGCTGACGTGAAAATTTAGGATTATGTGAGTGAAGACATGCCTTATGAATATTTATACGTTAATATTCATAAGGCATTTTCTTTAATTAGTTTGTCTACAAGTTGAAGTACCCCCACTTATAGAAGTGGGGGTACTTCAACTTGGCTGGGAGATTGCCATTGACTGAATACAAAGTGTGTGATATAATTGGTAGTACCAAGTGGTACTACCAGTCATTTTTCTATGTGAGGTATAAGATCAAACATGAGTAATCAAACAAATAGTGAATACCAGAAGGCTATAGACTATTTATACCAGATGGCTTCAGACGGTCAACTGATTGTGGGGAGCAAGATTCCGTCAGAGCGTGAGTTGGCTCAGAAAACAGGAATCAGCAGAAATTCCACCAGAGAAGCAATCAGTATTCTTCGAGGCATAGGTATCGTTGAAAGCAGGCATGGTTCTGGCAATTATGTTTCAAAAGATCCAGGTTCATCCGTTTCAATGATGATCAAAGCTATGCTTGCCTTAAAATCCACTTCTAAGGCTGAAATTATCCAAGTACGAAAAGTGATTTCCTATTCGGTATGTGAATTGATCATGGACAGAGGCCTTACAAAGGAGGAAGTCGCAGATTTTCAGAGTATTTTAGATGGCATGATAACTGCGTCAAAAGAAGAATTTGCTGAGTATGACAGGATCTTTCATCGAAAATTGATGCTTTTGACGGATAATACTTTATTCAGAACCTTAATGGAGCCTATTGGTGAAGCTTATCTGGAACTGATACCAGAAGTGATTGGTCATACAGATGCTGACTCAAGAAAAGCATTGGTTGACATACATGCCCTGCTAATCAGTGGGCTTGTAGATCATGATCGTGAGAAATGTAAAGCCTATTTTGAGAAACATTATGTTTTTGTGGAGGACGGTTTAGAATTATGAAATACATCAACCAATTTTTAATTATTTTGTTAATTTCCTTTTTGGGGGAAATATTGAAATGCCTTTTGCCGTTACCGATTCCTGCAAGTATTTATGGAATGATCATTTTGTTTTTGGGACTCATGACTAAGGTAATTAAATTAGAGTCAGTGAAGGAAACCGGCAAATTTTTGATTGAGATCATGCCAATCATGTTTATTCCAGCGGGAGTTGGACTGATGACAACCTGGGGGGTTTTACAGCCAATCTTATTACCTGTCAGCATCATTACTGCAGTGACGATTATTACAGTTATGGTTGCCACGGGATGGGTGTCTCAAATCATTATCAGAAAGTCAGGAAAAAAGAAAGATGAATAGTTTTTTTCAGGAATCATTGTTTGCAGGACTGGCACTTAGTCTTGTTGCATATGTAATCGGCATGGCACTTAAGAAAAAATTGAAAATAGGGATTTTCCACCCATTGCTGATCTCCATCATCATTTCCATTGCTGTGCTTGCAATAGGAAACGTGGAATATGAAGTATATCAGGAAAGTGCCAAGTATCTAAGTTATCTTTTGACACCGGCAACAGTCTGCCTTGCAATTCCCTTATATGAGCAGTGGGAACTTCTGAAGAAGAACTACTTGGCGGTTGTATGTGGTCTTATTGCAGGGGTCATTACCAGCCTTGCTACGGTATTTGGACTTGCAGTTCTTTTTCATTTGTCTCACAGGGAGTATGTAACCCTTCTTCCAAAGTCCATTACCACAGCAATTGGAATGGGGGTATCAGAAGAACTTGGCGGATGTGTAGAAATTACGGTAGCTGTCATCATCATTACAGGAGTTCTTGGAAATGTTTTTGGCGATATAATATGCAGAATATTTCATATCAAAGAACCTATTTCAAAGGGACTTGCCTTTGGGGCCAGTTCTCACGCAATCGGAACTGCCAGGGCAATCGAAATTGGTGAAGTAGAAGGAGCCATGAGCGGCCTTGCAATTGCAGTTTCGGGTATTTTTACAGTTGTATTGGCCTCAGTATGTGCGAACTTTCTGTAGATATCATTTCATTGAAAAAAGTATTTTCGTAGGAAATCAATAATGGAACTTAAAGAGTAGCCGGGAACCATAGTAGGTGATTTTTGCTTCAAGGGTATTTATCAAGACACTGTATAATGCATTCCCGATTGTTGGGGTTAATGGCAAAGTTAAATTAATTCCAGTTTTTGTAAACTAAATTGAGTTAGAATAATATAATTTTGAGAATACTGTCTATAGTTGAACAGATTACTATGAATATGGTGGTTATATGAAAAAAGTAAATATTATATTTATCGTCTTATTGATTATTTCAATCGTAATGATTGAGGCGAGTTTCTTTTTGGCGATGGGTGTAATTCCATTGCAAGATGCAGATATGGCGCCCCCAAGTGCTTTTATCGAAACGCAGGTGTGTTCTGTATTGTTCATGGTGTTTTTGGTTGCTGGAACAGTTTTGTTCTGGGGAACACTTATCTGGCGAATCAACTACGGAATTAAGAAAAGAAAAAGGACAGTTACTTTTACTAAGGTTCATTACAACAAGAACAGAACGGTTGAGAATAATTTTGATGGATTAATTGATAATCCTACATGGGAACAGGTTGAAGAATACATATCAAAAATTATTATTAACGAAGAAGAATTTGTGACACTTACGCTTAGTGACGCAACCTATGGCATTCGATATATTCAGGCTTGCAAAGTAAAGGGTAAATATTCTTTACAGCTAGGCTTGGAAAAGGATAACTCTACTAATCTAGTTGAGGCTTTTTTTGATCAGGAAGAACTTCGTAGGATTTTTTTAGAGTTTTACACATATGGCGTTGTAGCTAATAAAGAGGCATATAAGCCATTATTATTTGAAACGTAAAAGAAGTTTATTGTTAATTATATAATTGTGAGAGGTGACAAACTATAAACAGATTATCTCATTTGCATGGATACGATGAATTTGAGAAATCTTGCAAGAATTATTGGTCAGGATTCAGATAATAAGGTGTCGCTTCTTCTTGATTACACTGACAGAAAAGGTGCATCTATTGCAGATCCGTGGAATTCTGGCAATTTTGTTAAAACATATGAAGATATAGTGGAAGGATGTCAGGGATTTTTAAAATACCTTGGATATGAAATATGAGAAAATACGATTTAGTAATATTTGATATGGATGGCACAATTCTTAATACGCTCGATGATATTCATAATGCCGTAAATGCAGCACTTTCCAAGTATGGTTATCCATTAAAGACAATAGATGAGACAAGGAAAAATGTTGGTAACGGGTTTCGAAAGACGCTTGAACGCTCATTTGCCAAGATGCCACAGGAAAGTGAGTTCGAGGAAATACTAAAAGATATGCTTGAATATTACAGTGATCATTCTGCAGATAATACAAGGCCATATGATGGGATAAATGAATTGATTGCAGATATCAGGGAAGCGGGATATCTAACAGCAGTAATATCTAATAAGAAAGATAGTGCAGTTCAGGATTTATGTGAGGAATATTTCAAAAACCTTTTTGTGGAAAGCATAGGTGAGCGCCAAGGGCAGAAGCTTAAGCCTGCGCCTGATGCCATATATGACCTTACAAAGAGACTAAACATATCACTTTCAAGGACTATTTATATTGGGGATTCGGATGTTGACCTTGCTACAGCGGCAAATGCCAATATAGACTGCATTGCAGTAACATGGGGATTTCGTGATGAAGAATTTCTTGTTAAAAATGGAGCTAAGATAATTGCTCATAATCCAGATGATGTAAGAAGAATATTATTATAAATAATACCCTGAGTATTGCATTTTGCAAAATGGTGCATCGTTCAACTTAAGACACTTAAGTTCTTGATAAAACGACACTCTCGATAGATAGTATTTTTGGAATAATATCCTTTAATAAGGTAAGATATGCCGAATAAAATCGTTTGGGTAACTTTATCACTTTAAAGTGTGATGCGTTACTCGGAAACTTGAAATTTTATCTTTACAAAGGCAACAACAAATTTCAGTTTTCATATTTGTTTAATTTCTTCCCAATTATTCTTCCTCATGTGTTATACTATCGTAGGTTGGGAATAAAACGAAATATTGGAGGCAACAAACATGAGTGAAGAAACTGTAAAAATCGAAGAAACAGTTGTAGAAGCTGTTGAAGAAGTGAACGAAGAGACAGAAGTAAAAAAATCTGCTATCGAGATAGAGCCATTATTTGAAGAATATGTTGATTTTGAAACATTCAGCAAATCAGATTTCCGTGTAGTAAAGGTTAAAGAATGTGCTGCTGTAAAGAAGAGCAAAAAACTTTTACATTTCGTACTTGATGATGGTACAGGAACAGACAGAATCATTCTTTCTGGAATCCATGCATTCTATGAACCAGAAGAATTAGTAGGCAAGACACTTCTTGCAATTACAAATCTTCCACCTAGAAAGATGATGGGAATCGATTCTTGTGGTATGTTAATGTCAGCAGTTCATAACGTAGCAGGAGAAGAAAAATTAAATCTTATCATGCTGGATGATGCAATTCCGGCAGGAGCAAAATTATATTAAGTAACAGAATAACAGGTAAATGCAGGCCACTATAGAGTGAAAACTTTGTAGTGGCTATTATTTTGCAAAAAATGGAGGTATTGAATGAGTAAATTAGTGATTGCCGAGAAGCCGAGCGTGGCATTGGCTTTAGCAAAAGTCCTGGGAGCATATCAGCGACAGGACGGCTATATGGAAGGAAACGGATACCTGGTTTCTTGGTGTGTAGGACATTTGGTGGGGCTTGCT
>JBGVDD010000134.1:0-4236 GCA_045119215.1 Lachnospiraceae bacterium
ATACATTCAATAAAAATGCTATTAAATACACAATCATAGATATGAAAAAGCATCGCATAACGTATGTATTAGCTATATATTCTTTATCTTTTATATACTTATCTATATTTTCTCTTTCGTGCATAACATGTTTCTTCTCCCACATATACCTTTTTACCTTTCTTATATTATATTATTTTACAAACTGAACCGGACAATTACTTTTGAATTTATCACATTTCTTCTATGTCTATATCTTCTTTTGGCAACTATGAAAAAACATCAACAATTTTCATAACTCTCTCCATTCTACAACTTCAAATTTTAGCGAGCCTTTACTTTCGCTCATACAACAAAATATTCTATCATAATAACTGTTATTTTACCATCAAAAAAGCACCCAAGCATTTCTGCCCGAGTGCCATCAAATCCTATTTCTATACTCTCACTTCAAATCCGTTCTTGAATATGAATCTTATATCGTCCTTGGATTTCACAATCACTTCCTGCACAAGACTGCTCCAAATCCCGGCATCGAACTCGTAGGTTATGCCATCCTGCTTCTCCAAAGTTCGAATGAACCCTTTGAATAATTCTCGCTTTGCCTTCTTACTTTCAATCTGTTCTGCGATGTCATCATACTTTGCTTTTGCCTTTTCATATCTTGCCGTAAGTTCGGCATAGCGTATTTCATACTCGTCCTGGTCTAATGCTACCCGGCTGTTCTCTGCAATGGCAATCTGCATCTGCTCCGAGATGATGTTAAGTTCTGTGATTCTATCCTGTAAATCCCTGTCAAGCGAATCCGTCTCACAGACCATTTCCATCATAACTTTGGTGTTTGCAAGAATCTCTTCCCTTTCAGAAAACAACTCGTTTGCAGCCTTAAGGAACAACTGCTTTATTTCATCCTCGGTTATGTGTGGTGTTTTGCACTTGCAGCCATCAGCATATTTGTTATTGCATCTGTAGATGACCTTTCTGTACTTGTCATTGGAATGCCAGACCTTGGCTCCGTACCAAGAACCACATTCTCCGCACCTTATTATGGAAGAAAACAATCCCACTCCACTGTACTTCTGCATTCCCTTTCGCCTTAAAATCTCTGCCTGAACTTGGTCGAACTGGTTGGCTGTCACAATGCCCTCATGGTGTCCTTCCACATAGTACTGTGGTACTTCTCCATTGTTCACTACCAGCTTATGAGTCAGAAAGTCCTTTGTGAAAGTCTTCTGCAAAAGGGCATCCCCTTTGTACTTTTCGTTCTGAAGGATACTCATCACTGAACTTGGATGCCATTTATCTTTCCCAGCAGGGGTCTTTACCCCCATCCCGGTAAGTTCTGTAGCTATTTTATAGGTAGAAATCCCTTCCAGATATCTTTTGTAAATGTATCTTACCGTCACAGCCTGTTCTCCGTTGATGATAAATTCGCCATCGGGTCCTCTGTCATACCCAAGGAAATGTTTAAATCCAATGCTAGCCCTTCCGTCTGCGAACATTTTTCTTTTTCCCCATGTGGTATTCTCTGAAATGGATCTGGATTCCTCCTGCGCAAGGGAACTCATTATCGTAATAAGAAGCTCCCCCTTTGCATCAAGCGTCCAGATATTCTCTTTCTCGAAATAAATCTCCACACCTTTTTCTTTCAGTTCCCTGACTGTTGTAAGGGAATCCACCGTATTTCTAGCAAATCGGCTGACCGACTTTGTGATAATAAGGTCTATCTTTCCGGCAAGGGCATCCTCAATCATCTGATTAAAGCCCTCTCTTTTTTGGGTATTTGTAGCTGTAATACCCTCATCAGAATACATCCCGACAAAAATCCAATCATCACGGGAAGTAATGTAATTTGAAGAAGATATTGCACTACATAAAAACTCTCCTAAGAGTATCAATAACATCCTGATTACCTAACCCATAATTTTTTAATGAATTAGCATCAAACGGTTCTTGCGCTAATGATTCTATAAAGCTATCAATATCTGCCTTCACTATTTCAGGGAGAACAGTAATGCTCTCAAGCATAAGTTCTGCAGCAATTCTGAGTACATCCTTTTTATGTTTCTTGATATCATCCGAGTCTATCTTCTCTCCACTCTCTTTCCTCTGCTTCAAATCAAGATATGCTTTGGCCTTAAATAAAATCAAATACTCTGGACGAAGAACAGAAAGGCCG
Source organism: Lachnospiraceae bacterium (assembly GCA_045119215.1). Lineage (GTDB taxonomy): Bacteria > Bacillota > Clostridia > Lachnospirales > Lachnospiraceae > RUG11237. Next base: position 2,159 of record JBGVDD010000134.1, read on the forward strand.
TCTGCGATAACCTTACCTGCTAGTAACACATTATAATCATCATCATTAAGTAAAATGGCTGACAGACTTGAAACTGTATCATCTATATGAATTGGTGTAATTCCAGTCATCTCACGCAATTCAAAATCGCCCCTACAAAATAGTTCCACCATTTTAGGAAATGAATCATCTTCCGGATTATCAAATCTATAGAATTGTGGTTTTTCTCCATTGGTAGCCTTATTTCTATATTTACCATCCTGAATAAAATCCCAGAACTTTTCTCCAAACTCTGGTGTTAATGCCTCCACAATTAAAACCATATCAAGGTCTCTCGTTGCTCGAAACACTGTATCATTGCTTTCAAATACAATATCGCAGGCAGCTCCACCAATAAGAACATACTGTTCTTCATATTCTTCAAAATATTTTCTGAATGTATCTAATCCTTTTACCATACATACTCCTCTAACATCTCTTTAAGTGAAATACTAATTCTTTCGTCTTGTTTCTCTATCTCTGTGATGGATAATGCCACGCTGAGTGGATCTTCAGTTCCCTTATTTTCAAAATCAACAAAGTATCCAAGTTCCAAAACAACACAACCAATTTCTTCTCCCGGATGAACTTGTTTCATCTTCTTAATTCCTATCTCGGCAATTTCCTTTTTGGTTATAGCGTAAGTCGGATAATCATTATCTGATAACAACGAATATTCACACAAAGCACTAATCCCTGCCTTTTTATCTAGCTGTATATTCTCTGCCAGCTCATATCTTGCAATGACTGGATTTCTTAAAATACTCTGTATATCGTCCCATAACTTTTTTATATCTGTCGGCACCGTGATTACTCTCGACTTCCCTTTCATTCCAAGAATATCAATATTCAAATACTCAATTTCATCAAAACATCTGCTAACAGACATTTTGGTTACACCAAGCTTTATTGCAGCTTCTGATACGGTTACATTCTCCCACTTTTCATATATCGCAACGAAAATAACCCTCTGAGTTAAAAAAGAAATTAAATGAACCGGGGCAATATCCCTTTTATTCTCATTTGATAAGAGTAATCCTATAAATGGCAAATATACCTGTTTTTCCTTAAGTACAAAAGGAATCCCTTCTTCCACAAATTTTTCCTTAATATAAAAAGTTGTAGAATCTAAGAAAATAGCACAATTAAGCCCTGCCACCTTTTCAATCTTGGCTCTATCCTTTCTTAGCAACACAAGTGAAGCATCGTTCTTTGGTCTTATTGCTATCCATGATTGACCGTTTGTTTCTACTTTATAAAAGCTGTATCTTCCTTTATAAGCTAACGGCAACTTATCATTCAAATATTCTGTTTCTTCTATTGAAACACTCTGTCGCAGTGTTTGTTCTAAAAAATCTTTCATGCAATCACCTTTTTTGAATTTGTAACCCTTTTTATGTTACAAATCTAAAATAGCATATTTTGAATCTTATTTCAAGAATAATAATAAAATTTACGTCCGAAGTAATCTCATACCCCGGACGTAATGGTCTCATACTATTCCTTACTAAATTGCCTTGAACATCTTCTGGGTAATCGGCTTTTCTCCTGTTACCTTCTCCACTTCCTTCTTGGCCGCCTCAGTGTATTTGTCAGATGTTTTTGGAAATCGTGTATTTTGTCAATTATAATATCATTTTATGCATTGGAAATCAATAAACAGCCTCGCAGACAAAGCCATGTTAATCGGTTTCTTACTCATATCATAGCATTTGCCATTAAATTTTTTGATATAGATTAAAAGTATCAAAACTATAAATGAGCAAATCCAAAAAAATGCACAAAACTATCCCACTAAAGCAAATACATTTTCCAACGGGACGTGATTTACTCCGCACTGGTAGAAATATCCAATTCGTTCCTTGACCAGTTCTTTTTGAAGAAAACTATATCCTGCTTCAAAAGAAGAGTTATCTTTAAGGCATGTGCAGCAAATAAAATGTGCAAGAGACATCAGAAGCCAATACCTGCGCATACCTTGTGAAGAACGTATCTGGTAATGTGAAAATGCCAACCTGCTCTTGCTTTGACGGAAAAATACCTCAATTGGCCATCTTTCT
>JBGVDD010000135.1:0-2431 GCA_045119215.1 Lachnospiraceae bacterium
AATTTTATGTTCTTTACCGGGTATTTCAAAAAAACAAAAGAAATCTATGAAAATAGAAAAAGATATATTACCATCAAAATACCCAACTGGGAAGTGGATTATATCTTTCGGGAAAAGGTCTTAAGCTGGTTTGAGGAAAAGGTAAAAAAAACAGACAGAAGTGCCTTATTTACAGCCATTGTAAAGGGGGACACGGAAAGCTTTACCAGAGAATTAGGAGGACTGCTCCAGCAGACCATCAGCTTTCATGATTTCTATGAAAACTTCTACCATGGTTTCGTGGCAGGTGTACTTACAGGAATGAAGGGCTATATTATCAAATCCAACCGGGAAGGTGGAAGTGGAAGAAGTGATATTTTCGTATCTCCTGTAGACAGGGAAAAACAGGCCTTTGTTCTGGAATTTAAGATTGCATCATCCTTAAAAGAGCTACCAGAAAAAGCAAAAGAAGCGGTGCAGCAGATTGTGGAGCGAGAATACGAACAGGAATTAAGAGACTTAGGATATATCAACATCAAAAGATATGGAATTGCATTCTTTGCAAAGAACTGTCTGGTGATTTCGGAGTAGAAACAGGGTACAGATATGAAATGGAAGGAGGCAAGGAAGTGAAAGAATTCAATGTCACAGGAGTGTGTGTTCCTGAAAAACATTATATGGTGGATACCACAGAAAAACTGAATCAGATGATTGCATTAATAGAAAAGGAAAAATATTTTACAATCAACTGTGGCAGGCAGTATGGAAAGACCACAACATTGGCAAGTCTGTACCGCAGTCTGAAAGAAAAATATATGATTTTACGGTTAAGTTTTGAAGGGGTGGGAGAAGAATCATTTGCGGACAGCAGGGCATTTGTAGAAATGTTTATAGATGCAGTGGCAGATTTCTTGGAATTTATAGAAGAAGATGAATCACTCATAAAAGAATGGAAAGATTGCTCTGGATTTGTGGACAATCCATACAAAGATTCTTTTGATATTTTAAGTAAAAAGATAACCAGATTATGCAAACAAAGTGGGCGTGAAATTCTTTTGTTTGTAGATGAAGTAGACAAAAGCTCCGATAATCAGATATTTTTGAACTTTTTAGGAATGCTGCGCAATAAATATCTTAGACGGCAGGAAGGATTAGATGAAAGCTTTAAAAGTGTGGTATTGGCAGGAGTATATGATGTGAAGAATTTAAAAATCAAACTGCGTACAGAGGAGGAGAAAAAGTACAATTCTCCCTGGAATGTGGCAGTTGATTTTAATGTGGATATGAGTTTTTTACCTAAGGAAATTGCCACAATGTTGACGGCATATGAAAGTGACCACCACACAGGGATGGATATAAAACAAATCAGTGAAGAGATATATTCTTACACCAGTGGTTATCCGTATCTGGTAAGCTGGCTGTGTAAATGGATGGATGAAACCAAGGGGGCAAAGTGGGAAATTACATCTATTCATAAGGCAATCAAGGAATTATTGAACAGTAGAAATTGCACCTTGTTGGATGATTTGAAAAAGAATGTGGAGAACAATCAGGAACTAAAGAGATTGATTATGAATATGCTGTGTGAAGGTCGCCAGTATACCTTTAGTCTTGCAAATCCCGTGATTGAAATGGGTGTGATGTTTGCCATATTTACATGGAAGGGGGAAGAACTGGCAATTTCCAATAAAATATTTGAATTGTATTTGTATAACTATAGTATCAGTATCAGAGAAACCAGAGAAGATAAATATTTTCCCCTTCGCAGCCAATTTATAGAAAATGGTTTTTTGAATATGGAGCTGGTGCTTAGAAAATTTCAGGAAATCATGAAGTCAGAATACCGTAGGGAAGATGAGAAATTTGTAGAACAGCAGGGACGATTACTTTTCCTGTGTTTCCTGAAACCAATTATCAATGGAACGGGATTTTACTATGTGGAGCCAGAAACCAGAAATAGTGAACGAATGGATGTGGTAGTGAGCTATGGAGGAGAAGAGTTTATCATAGAATTGAAAATTTGGCATGGGTCGGAGTACAGGAAAAAAGGAATCCGTCAGTTAGAGGAATACATGGATAGTCGAAATGCAGAGAAGGGGTATCTGGTAAGTTTTTCATTTCAAAAGGATAAAAAATATAAAGCACAGTGGATACAAACGGGCGAAGCAACAAAGGAAATCTTTGAAGTGGTGGTGTAATATTGCCCGATTTAACGTATCTGTTCAATGTTTCTGAAGAGATAAGAATGGAATGAGTAACAGTTTAGCCTGTAGGATGAACTGTTACTGGAATTAGGGATTGGAGGGAAGCGAATGTGTAAACCATTACCTGTAGGTGTAGAAAATTTTGAAAAATTATGTAGTGAGGAATACTATTATATAGATAAGACATTGCTGGTGAAGGAAATCCTGGATAGAAAATCGGATGTAAATTTATTCACCCGTCCCCGCCG
>JBGVDD010000136.1:0-2615 GCA_045119215.1 Lachnospiraceae bacterium
TTCAAATCTTCTGTTCTATTCATCCCAATAATCTATCGTATCTTGAAGTGTAGTATCAATTCCAAATAACTGCCACATAAAATCCTCTTTCTCATGATAAAGATTAATTATTCGAATGTATTTATCTTCTATCCTATAAAACACATAATTTCTAGACACAAATATATACCGATAGTCTGACACCACATCAAACATTTTCGATACTTCAGGACCCTTTTCTTCATAATCACAAAGTCCTCTTATTGCATCTGTTATGCTTTTGATAATTTTCTTGGCTTTATCCCCACCATATTCTCCGGATATTGCCGATTTTAATGCACGTAATTTATCTGCTGCATCAGGAGTATATTTTATCTTTTTCAATCAATTACCCCCAATTCTCGCTCCAAATCATCTGCATCAATCCAACCTTCTATTTCAGCTCGTTCCTCAGATCTCTTCAAATCAAGCATCAACATGGCAACCGCTTGTTCCCTCAACGCTTCTTTGCTATTCTTAGTAACAATAAACGGAAGACCTTCAACATTTAAAGACTGCTGTATAAAGGTGTTAAATGCATCTGTCAATGTCATTCCAGTTTTTGCATAAATATCCTCAACAGCCTTTTTAATATCTGAATTTATTCTTACTTGAAAAGTTGAATCCTTTGGTGCAATAGCAACATTCAAATTTGTATCCATAAAACATACCTCCTCACCTTTTTCTATATCATAGCACTTTTCCTTATTGTGTGTCAATACATTGTCATTACAAACATAATTATGATATATACTTTCTATGTGACAACTTCACATTGTTTTGATTTACCATAGCATATCTAAGAGTTGTATCTATCTGCTCATGTCCCAATATCTTCTGCACTTGTTCAATTGGCATACCCTTCTCACTCGCTCTGGTTGCCATAGTTCTTCTAAATTTATGTGGATGAACTTTTTCCACACCTAATTTCTTCCCCATCTCGCGTAATCGTAGTTCCACTCCACTTTCAGTCAGTCTACTGTGCGGTTTGTTTAGCGACACAAATAATGCACTATTATTATCTGTTCTTGATTCAATATAATTCATTAAATGAATTTTAGTCTTTGCGTCAAAGTATGCCTTTCGTTCTTTATCTCCCTTTCCGTAAACAACACACTCTCGTTCAGAAAAAACTATGTCATCAATATTCAGTCCAACTAATTCACCTACACGAATACCTGTTGAAAGCAGAAAATCAATCATCGCCCTATCACGAAGATTATTACAATTATCTCTGAGAATTTCGACCTTCTCATCCGGAATTGTCTCTTTCACAATAATAGCAGTCTTCACCTTGTGTATTCTTTTCATCGGACTTTTTATAATATAATCCTCTTCCTCCAGCCAAGAAAAGAAAGTGGAAAGGCTTCTACGAATATTATCAATAGTTACCTTTCCACAATTACTTATCGTTTGATACTCCACAAGATATTTTCGTAGCATTTCAGTTGTAATCTTTATCACTGGAACATTTATTGTATCCAACATTTTTTCAATATTGCACCTATAATAGCGTATTGTTTTATCAGAACATCCTTCTAAATGCTTTGCGGTTAAAAACATATCTAGAAACTCCACGTTCGTGGTCTGTAAATAGTCAGACACAGTATTCTCAGATAACCGTTTTACCAACACCTCTTGTAGTTTCTGCATCTGCGATGCGTTTAATACTTCTGCCATGTCATTAATGATGTCATAAATTTCTCTACCCATAAAAGTTCACTCCTTTTTGATGGAGTATATCGTAGAAAAATGGGTACAGCAACAGAGCGTATTACTGAAAGTTGTCTTTGTCTATAGTCTATTTTTTTACCTTATATATGCATTTTTGATATTTATAATCCCCTATTTCAAACTTATCTCCAACAATTTTCTTTGCCATTATTTTTGATTCTATAAAATCTTCTGTAACAGTTACAAATATCTGCATAGCTTCTTGCTCTACCAGATAATAAGCATTATGAGCATCAGCGATCTGATTAAATAATTCATCTGTGCCGAAAGGAGCATCTGTAATCCAACCCAATAATTCTCCAAACAGCTTCTGTCCTTTTGTACTCTTTTTCTTTGCCAGAAGCGGTGTTATATCTGCATTAGGGTATTTCGAATATACTACAGCATCTTTTTTACTTCGCAATTGACCCTCTTTTACATAATCATCCAGATTAATCTGTTCTTTGATTACTGTTTTATCAAGCACCTCTTCATCATCTAACAAGAAATCAATGCTGACATTTAAAATCTTTGATATCACTTTTAGGTTGTCTACGTCAGGAATTCCCTTGCCTGTTTCCCATTTGGTAATTGCCTGTCTAGACACACATAATTTCTCAGCTAATTCGATTTGAGTAAGTCCTGCATTTTTTCTTGCTTCTTTTAACTTGTCTGCTAAAGTCATATTTTCCTCCATCTTACCATCTACATATGGTCATACTTTACTCGGCATCTTGCCTGTGGATTTAACATATTCCAAACGATTAAAAATCGCAAGAAATGGACTGTAGCAAGCATGCTACGGAACGTGGCATGCTCAAATTTTCTAGTTTTTAGTCTATCTTATCAATTAAGAAAATTCAAATTTCACTTCCTATTGTACC
>JBGVDD010000137.1:0-4757 GCA_045119215.1 Lachnospiraceae bacterium
AAAAGCTAAGACTGTATGGGAAAGTTATTCCTTATACTAACACAAATTTTTCCATTGTGCCGTAAGTTGTCAAAATTGGTACATCCTATTGTAAAAATCAGTATTTTCCTTTACATCTTTCCTTCACCTGGGCTATACTAATAAAAAACAAATTGTTCATATATGATGTAAAACCGAAAGGAAGTGAAACCCATGGGACGATATTTAAATCCAAGAAATACTGTATTTCAAGAAAAACTTTCCTCTGAAATCTATATAGATAAATCCAAGCTGATTGATGAGTTAAATAAACGTGTCTGTAGAGACAAAAAATTTATCGCCAGCACAAGACCTAGACGTTTTGGAAAATCCATGAATCTACAGATGATTGCTGCCTACTATAACCTGGCTCACGATTCCCATGCTTTATTTGAAGGTTCAAAAATCAGTGAATGTGAAAGCTATGAGAAATACATCAATAAATTTGATGTATTATGGCTGGATGTGCTGAGCCTGATTGACGAGGCCCAAGGAGATGAAAATTTAATCTCCATCATGCAAAAGGTTCTTGTGGATGATATCAGGGAAACCTATGGGGAGTATGTAAAGAAAAACAGTACCACAGTAATTAAAGCATTATATGATATTAATATAGCTACCGGAAAACAATTTGTTATTCTCATGGATGAATGGGATGCTATCTTTCGAAAATATAAAACAAAAACCACACTCCATGCCGAATATGTGGAATTCTTAAGAACTATATTTAAAGGAAAAATGGCAGATGAAGTGGTAGCCTTAGCCTATATTACCGGAATTCTACCCATCAAAAAATATGGTACAGAGTCAGCCTTGAATAACTTTCAGGAATCCACCATGTTAAACCCAGGATTCTTATCTCCTTATGTGGGTTTCAGCAAAGCGGACACCAAGATGCTCTGTAGCAAGTATGGACTGGATTTTTGCGACATTCAGAAATGGTATGACGGTTATCTTCTCAACGGGTTTCACGTATTTAATCCCAATTCCATTGTACTTGCCTGTGAAAACGGGGTGATTGATAACTACTGGACTCAAACAGAAACCTTCGAAGCCTTAAGGGATTATATTACTAGAGATTTTCAAGGATTGCGTGAAGATGTTACCTCACTTTTGGCTGGAAATCACATTGCGGTCAGAACCACATCCTTCAAAAATGATTTTCTAAACATCAACAGCAAAGACGATGTTCTCACTCTTTTGATACATTTAGGATATCTGACCTACGACCTTAAAACAAAAGAAGCCTATATTCCCAACTATGAAGTCAGAGATAACTATGTGGATGCTATTTTAGATACTCCATGGACCGGTGTAAAGGATGCTTTAAGGGAATCCCGTGACTTACTTTCTGCCACCCTTTCTATAGATTCCGATACTGTGGCAAGCCTCTTGGAAAAAGCCCATGAGGGAACCTGTTCCGTAATAAAATACAATGATGAAAACTCCCTTGCCTGTGCCTTATCCATCGCCTACTATGCGGCAAGAGATGAATACCTTATGAGCAGAGAGCTCGCCACTGGGAAAGGCTTTGCGGACATTGTGCTCCTTCCTCGTAAGAACGTAAACAAACCTGCCATCATCGTGGAATTGAAATATAGAGAAAGTGCCCTGAGCGCTATAGAACAGATAAAGAAACGAAACTATCCTGCTTTTGTTGCAGAATATACCGGGGAGATGCTTTTAGTGGGGGTAAATTATGAAAGTGACAGTAAGTCAGAAAATTATAAGAAGCACAGCTGTATGATTGAGAAATATAAGATGAAATAATGCTACAAAGCAGGAGGTCTATACCGAATGGTATAGACCTCCTAAAATATTACTTCTTATTTAGCTTGCTCAACACCTTATCCTTTACCATCTGACGTTCTTTGGAATTTAGAACAATACAATAATTAATCAGATATCCTATTACTCCACATATTATTGCTGAAATAAAAAGAGCTAACCAGGATTTCACAGGTACAAAGTGTCGATAGATTCCAAAAACAACCAAAACTACCGCTGTAGAAACCATTCCCCGGAACAATGGTCCATAGAAAGTGTACCACTTGACTTTCAATAAATGTGCCGCATAAATAGGTGCAAAGAAAAAAACCCGTGCAGTTAACAATACACTACTGACAATCTGAATTGCAAAAATTCCAAGATTTGTATATTTACATAAAACAACAGATCCAATAATATTTAACACGCCTATTCCAAGGGACACAAACACTGGAAGTTTCAATTTTGCTGTAATTGTGTTTACAGAATATAATGGGTATATGTATACATCAAAAATAGTCTGCAGCAAGATTAACACAGATAAAATTTGTACAATTGAAACCTCTTTTTCATTTAATGCATACAACCATAAAGTAAAAAAATCTGTTCCAAACGTGATAAAACCTAAAATAGGCACAGAACACATAAAACCACAAACTTTAATTGCGCTTTTTGTTTGTTTTACAAATGCCTCCATATCTCCTTTTCCGTATAATATGGTCATTTGAGGCGAAAAAGCTCCTGCTACCATTCCAATAAGAGTCATAATGTAGCCCGGAATAGTTTTAGCATATCCCATAAGTGTCATGGCAGATGCATCAATAAACAAGTTAGAAATCAGCATATCACATCCGTTAATCAATATGGTTGAAAGCTGTTGTACCGAATTCCATATGCCAACAGACACAAGTTCTTTTACCGCCTGAAATTTTACCATCCTCTTATCAAATCTTAATTCTGGTGTCAATCTTCTTGTATAATATATATTGGTTACAACAACATAAAAGGTGCATACAAAATTTGCCATTCCAATATACCAAAGTTTTGGTACAAGAAACAAAAAACAACTTCCCAAAACCAACGCCTTTAAAAGGTTATTTTCCATACTCCTTTTTGCCGACAAATCCAAGCGATTGCTGGCATAAGTTGCCAAACCATAACACTGTGTCACCAAGGAAATCAAAAAACCTGCAAAAATAAACGCCCAGAGCAATTTGACATCATTTACATACCCCACTGGCACATCTAATAAACGTTCTAAATACAAAATCACAAACACAAATGGACCAACTAATAACGCCGAAATAATCCCATTAGCTACAATAACAGAAGAAAAATACATATTAGCGTTCTTATAGTCCTTTTTACTTAAGTTGATTGTAATATAACGTCCTACCATAGCATTTAATGCTGTTGTAAACACAGTAACATACCCTGTGGTCTGAAATGCCATATTTACAAATCCGTATATATTCTTCCCCACCTTTGCGGTTACATAAGGGGTCAGCAAAAAATTTATCACAAGGTTGACTACAAATGATACAATTTGTGCAACCATATTGATTGCAATTCGCTTATTATTGCTTGCCATAAACACCGGCCTCCTGTTTTCTACGATATTGTCTATAATACACTCCTGGGAAATAACAGAATAAATAATAACTCATTTTTTCTTTCAACGAAAGTGAACATTTTTTCATATTATGCTTTACCTGTTCATTATACCTTTGTTTAAATGGTTTTAGGATATCTATATCTGTTTCTTTTGCAACACCTATAGCATCCATATATTGGAGCAAAAACAGACGGTAATAAAATAACACCTGGACATAAAATGCTAGTTTTCCCTGGGACAAGTAATAATTCATTCGTTCGTCATAAGCCTCCAGTCTGGCTAATCTCTTCACATTGAATCCAATTCCCATAATGCTATCCTTACGCTGTACATAAAAGTACATGTTTGAGGTGACATATGCTATTCTCTTTGCTCTGTCTAATAACTTATAGGTAGTAAATTCATCCTCATGAAGTTTTCCTTTGGGATAACTTATCCCCTGAAACAAATCCCTATGATAAAGTTTGTTCCATGCAACGGTAAATATCATCTGAGTTTCTCCAAAAAAGTACCTTAACTGTTCTTCCTCCGTGGAAATCGTAATAATCTCAGATGTTGAAATATCTCTACTAATATCTCCTGATTCATGTTCATCTATGATTTCCACACCACACACTGCCACTTCTGCCTGTTGTTTTTTCATTGTCTGATACAGGGTCTCTACCATCTTTATATGTATGTAATCATCCGAATCAATAAACATAATATAATTCCCCCGTGCCGCTTCCATACCTGCATTGCGTGCATCCGACAAACCTCCATTTTCTTTATGTATTACTCGAATTCGTTCATCTTTCTTAGCATATTCCTCACATATTTCACCACAGGAATCTGGCGAACCATCATCCACAAGTATGATTTCCAGATTATCGTAGGTCTGTCTGCGTATAGTATCTATACATTTAGATAAATATTTCTCCACTTTGTATATAGGCACAATGACGCTAATTAATTCCTCCATAAATTCCTCCTAAAAGATTATGACTGTTTTTACCCCGCCATTTTTGTAGAATATATACTTCCTCACAATTTTGACAATTGTACTCAGTATAGCAAACCTTTCTAGAAATCTCAACGTTTTCTGGGAAATTCCATCAAAAAGTGGTAACAGTTCAGCCATAGGCTAAACTGTTACGAAATCGGGCAATGCTTACGCATGCAAAATTGCCCGATTTTTGTTAAATACACATTTTCGCACGGTCAGCGCAGTAAATGCGCAGACCTGCCTGAACTGTTACAAAAAGTGTGCTTTGTTTTTTCCATAATAATACTTAAAGTCACTGTAATCTTAGAGTAATATCCCTCTCCTGCAAGAGTACAAAACAGATAAACAAATCGGGCAGCTTTACATACATAA
>JBGVDD010000138.1:0-4360 GCA_045119215.1 Lachnospiraceae bacterium
GAGGTAAAGTATTATGAAAAAAATTCTTGTATCAGGATTAATTAACACAGAAACAACGATTAAGATTAAACAATTTCCTATTGAATATTTTCCGATTGATTATCCATTTTTTGGGGTAAATACAAGAGTGTCAGGTGTTGCATATAATTTGGCAAAAGCCCTCAAAACATTGGGAGATGATGTTAGATTTGTGTCTATGATGGGTGATGATTTTAGCGCTAAATATATTAGGGAAGAATTAGCAAACATAGATATATCAACAGAACATGTGAAAAATAATCTCAAGGCTACACCAAGTTCCGCAGTATTGTATGACGATACCGGAAAGAGACAAATATATTGCGATCTTAAGGATGTTCAAGAAGCGACTTTGGATTGTGGAAAAGAATTATATGAAGATTGTGATATTGTTATCGCATGTAATGCAAATTTCAACAGAGATTTATTAAGAAAAGCAAAAACAGATAATAAGATTATTGTTACAGATGTCCATGTATTAGGGGACATCAATGATGAGTATAACAGAGATTTTATGCAGTATGCGAATATCCTGTTCTTAAGCGATGAAAATATCAAAGGTGATTATAGAGAGTTCATTATGACTTTGGAGAATACATACGGAAATGATATTATTATATTAGGAAGAGGAGATAAAGGGGCACTTATGTATGTAAAATCAGAGGCAAGATTTTACGAATTACCGGCGGTTGCGGTTGGTAATGTGGTTAATACCGTGGGTGCAGGTGATGCGTTATGTAGTTCTTTTGTACATTATTATGCAAAAGGTTTGAAAGCGGATGAAGCACTTATGAGAGCGCAAATATTTGCTTCATATAAGATTGGTTTTGATGGAGCTTCTGTTGGATTTGCCACGGAAGAAAAGGTGGAAGAATTATGGGAAAACTTTTATTGATTATGGGAGATTTGGCAATGGGGAAATCGACTTTTGCCAATATTTTGTCCAAGAGATATGATACAAATGTATTTTTTAAAGATTCAATTAAAGAAGTATTGGGAGATACTATTGGATTTTCAAACAGAGAAGAAAACAAGAAATTATCCAATGCAACGGCAGAATTGATGTGTTTTATATTTTCAGCGTTCGGTAAATTAAATAAGAATCTTATTTTAGAATCAAATTTTCATACGGATGAATTGGAAAAATTGCATAAACTGGCATCAGAAAATAATTATGAGGTACTTACACTGGTTCTTCATGGGGATGTTGAGATTTTACACAAAAGATATTTGAATCGAATGCAAAATGAAAATAGACATCCGGTACATTTAAGTACAACTTTCGATATTTATGACGATTTTAAAGATTTTATAGAATATTCAAGAACTGAAGAAATCCCTGGTAATACAATCTATATTAATGCGGATGATTTTTCCTATCAAACGGATAAAGCGATTTTAGAAAAAATAGATGAATTTATGAAGGTTTGATAAATTTTAGTTCTACGGTGCCTTTATTTTGCTGAAATGCTGATTGATTTAATTGTCGGTTGTGCTATAATTCATTAGGAAAGTATCAGATTCAGAGCAATTAAATAGAGCAGATTTATTCTCAACGTAAATCTGCTCTGAATGTGATTCTTTCTGATTGTACCAATTCGCGGACGTGTAGCCAGTACATGGGGATTGTATAGTTTTTCTGTACCTTGATTTTTTAATAAAACCTGTAAATACTCAGATGAAGGAATCACTTTTCATGGTGTCTCTTAAAAATGAGTATGACAAACAAGCCTCCATTGTTGCAGGCTGAAAATAAACATATAAAGAGTCATTGAACTACCCAACAGCTTTGTATGTTTTACCAAGTGATCTCATCGAAGATTTACCGCATTCCGGACAAAGACAAATATCCTTTTTCCAGACCAGCTTCAGCAATTCTGCCATAGATAAGTTTGCATAGCGTTGCTTAAATCTCTGATGTCCTTGGAGTTTGAAAATCAGTTGCAGGTTATCAGATTTCATTCGATTATTCAGGAAACCATAATAACGAATTTTTTGAAAACCTGAAGGCAGCACATGCATGAGAAATCTTCGGATGAATTCTACGTTTGTCAGAGTAATAGTACGCCTGGATTCACCTTTTCGTAATGCTCTTGCGCTAAATGTTACATGAGTATCAGATACTGAAATAATCCTTCTGTTAGAAATAGCAACCTTATGTGTGTAACGACCAAGATATTCGATAGCATTACCAAAACCGTTAAAGGTCTCCTTGATATAAGGGCACCAGTCTTTTTCGTAGAGAGAATTTTTGAATTCCTTCCACTCTGAGAGACTGGATATATGTTCCAGACTCTTAGGAATGTATAAGTTGTTGGACAGATATATCTGATTAAGATGGTAAATAAACTTTCCTTTGAATTTGTTGCGCAGAACATGGACCGGGATAAAGAAAGTTCCTTTTGATTTTCGAATCTTTCTGTCAGAGGTAAGTCCACCACCGGAAATAATACAGTGCATATGTACATGGTAATCAAGTGTCTGGTTCCATGTGTGGAGAACCTGAATAATTCCGGGTGTTGCCCCGAGATACTTTTTGTCAGCAGATAACTCTAAAAGTGTCTCGGCGGAGCATTTGTGAAGCAGCCCATACAGGAGAGACTGATTATGATAAAGGAGTGGGTTTAATTCATGGGGAAGTGTGAATACTACATGGAAGTATGGCGAATCAATCACTTCGGATCTTCGCTTATCAACCCACAGTTCTTTCTTGACCGCCTGACAGATTGGACAGTTTCGATTGCGACAGGAATTATTATGGTAAGCCATATGTCCGCATTCTGTACATTGACTGACATTTATGCCAAGCCTGCCAGTTTTACAGTTAAGTATGGAACAGGCAGCTTTTAACTGAACTGGTGTCTGGTAGTGGGTAGAGGCAAAAGTGTCGTAGGAATTGTCAAAAATTTCCTGAATAGCGTAATTATTCATGGTCAGCACCTCCAAACAAGGCATCCAGAGGGCTGATGGCAGAATGATTTCCGCTAACAGCCAAATGCACGTAAATAGTCGTAGACTCGAGAGATTTGTGACCAAGCAGAGTTTTAATGGTCATAAGATCGACACCGTTTTCATAAAGATGAGTACCAAATGCATGACGAAACGAATGGCAGGTAATTCGTTTAGGCCAGCCGAGTTCTTCCTCGTGTTTGTGGATGTTTCTTGAAAGATAAAAAGTGTCAATCGGTTTATCAGGATTATGCTGTTTAGGAAACAGATATCCAGTGGGTTTACCATATGCAAACCAGTAATCAGTCATGATATCCAAGGCATACTTGGAAAGGATGGCATAGCGGTCACTACGGTTTTTACCATGAGCGACATGGATACGCATATTTTTTCGGGAAATATCTTCGTAGCGAAGGTTACATACTTCACCAATACGAAGACCAGCAGAATACATGACGGCTACCATGGCTTTCACTTTAAGATTTGTTATAGTAGAAATAAATAGTTTTGTGTCCTCCTGTGATGGGACATAAGGAAGATATGTATCAAATTTACGCATCGGAAGCTGCGAAGCATCCCATGGCTTGTGGAGCACATAGAGGGTAAAGAAACGAAGCTGGGAAATGGCAACATTAATTGTACGGTCAGAAAGATGGCGCTCTTTTTGAAGTTTCTCTAAGAACTGACGCTGTTCTTTGTAAGTAACCTGCGAAGGAGTCTTATGCAGAGTGTCAGAAACAAAAGTAAGATATGCAGAAATGTATGTCTGATAAGATTTCATAGTGTGATCGGTAAGACCACGAAGAGAAATCATTTTTTTATAACGTTTTAAATAATCCATAAATAAACCTCCTGAAATAAGTGAAATATAAAGTGACATCACAAAAAACAGGTGGTGGTCTGGATAAAAAATAAATTATATGATTGTTGAATACTAAAAGTAATGATAAACTATTCATAGCAGTTGATGTAATTGTGTAGTTTGTTAAGGTAGGGGTATCTCAACAATACTATATAAATACAAAAACTGCTATTTTTTTGTAAAAGTGGTGGTTTTTACGTAACTGGGGCTAGCCGTCGCGCTAGCGACTTGGTACAATCTAAAACAGATGTAGAAACAGACTGTTTTGGGAGGCAGAGCCTTGCGGATAAAACGAATTATAATTGCTCTTCTTTGCAGCATTATGCTCATTGGATGTGGACAGAGTGCTGCTGTAGAGTTTACCAGTATGGAAGAAGAACCTATTTTGTCCTATGAAGTTCCGGTAAGTACACCGGGAATTCTGGTAAATCAGCTTGGATATATTACGGGAAGTACGAAAGAAGTAATATTTGTGGGGCGTGAAATACCGACCTTATTTCATGTTGTTGAGGCGCAAAGTGGTGAAATTGG
>JBGVDD010000139.1:0-6302 GCA_045119215.1 Lachnospiraceae bacterium
ACATCTTTAGTTCCTTTGCGTAATCCTTCTTTAATAATTCCATAGTATACTGTAAAAATCCGGTTTCCATAGCCATAATGTCTTCAAATCCATCAATGTATCCCATTTCAAAATCAAGGGAAGTATATTCATTGATATGGCGCTTTGTGTTGTGCTTTTCTGCTCTAAATACTGGAGCCGTCTCAAACACTCTGTCAAATACTCCAACCATCATCTGCTTGTAGAACTGTGGAGACTGTGCAAGGACTGCCGGCTTATGGAAGTACTCTAAGCGGAAAAGGTTTGCACCGCCTTCTGCACCCTTTGCACCAATCTTTGGAGTGTGAATTTCCGTAAATCCCTCTTCAAATAAGAAATCTCTGAATCCTCTCACAATTCCTTCCTGAATCTTGAACTTTGCCCGTTCTCTTACATTTCGAAGAGAAATGGGACGCATCGAAAGCTTGGCCTCTAGGGAAGTATTTAATTTCCATTTTGCAATGGGAAGTGGCATTGGCTCTGTTGGCTCTGACAATACCTTGATGGTCTTTAAACGAACTTCGATACCGTTTGGAGCTCTGTCTTCCACTGCAACCACACCGGTCACTTCCACGGTAGATGCTTCCTTTAGATTTTTGATATCAAAGTCAGTCACTCCTTCCTCAAATACACACTGCAATAATCCTTCTCTCTTACGAAGAACCACAAATGCCACATCTCCCATGTCACGGATTGTGTGTACTGCACCGTTTACCTTCACTTCTTTTCCTGTAAAATCTCCCGCAAGTAATTCACCTAATTCTAAGGTGTCTTTGCGGTTTACGCCTTCCATAAATTCCATTTTTATCCTCCTTTAAATTCTAAAAACAAAAAGCCCCGAAAACAGATACTATTTTCTCTGCTTCCGGGACGGATTTACATTTATCCGCGGTACCACCCGCATTGATCTGGCTATGCCAAATCCTCTCACCACATAACGCTGTGTCTGCGTTCTGCCCTAAATCTAAATTTCAGACAGACAGCTCCAGAGTGTTCCCACTTGCAATTCCTTCGCCTATGCTCTCAGTCGGTGACACAGGCTTCCTGTTAAGTTCCATGCAAGGAGTCTCCTTCTTTGCTTTTTCTATTTCAAACTAGAAAACATGATAGCATAGAAAACTTTCTTTTGCAAGGGAAAGTTTTTCCTGTTACCACTACTCACTAATCACCAGACAATCCTTAGCATAAAATCCAATGCCATACCTTTTGATTTTGGTAAATCCCAAATCCCTTAATTCCTGCTCATAGTTCTTCTCCTTGATTTGTCCGATGGCTTCTATGGCCTTCTTTGGTAATTCCACGAAAGATTCTCCAATCTTAAATTCCAAAACAAAAGCTTCCTCTTCCCTGGAAATAGGATAGATAAAAATATCGCTCCTTCCCCTTCCACCTTCCCGGTTTGATTTGATGACATATCCTTTCATTCCTGTAAGGACACCTGCCACAAAGCCGTGGTAAAAGTTTTCATAGTAGTCGTGGAAGCTGATGGTCTGCTGCAAAAGTCCTTTTAATTCTTTGGTAAATGCAGCGGTATCCCCCGATACAATGGCTGTAAATAATGCACTTCTATCCGTCTCTTTTACCTTTTCCTCAAACCAGCTTAATACCTTTTCCCGAAAGATATAGTCCACTTCCCAGTTTGGTATTTTTATTGTAATATACCTTCGTCTGTTCTCATAGGTTTCTTCTGTTTTCTTGAAATACCCTGTAAAGAACATGAAATTCCACAAATTATCTTCACTCTTATAAATCTCATCATAGGTGATATCCTCATGTACCGGAATAGTAATCTCGCCCCCGGCAATCAAATCTTCAATCACCTGTTTTTTGCTGTCATCTGCCCGTTCAATCAAATCTTTTACAATGGAATTGGAGCTGGTATTTACCCAGTAAGCCTCTGGAAATACATCTTTTTTGGTCACATGGGCTTTCACATACTTGATACAACTCCATGGATTATAGACATTGGTATCTCCAAAGAGATATCCGTTATACCACTCCCTCATTTCCTCAAACTTATCACACAAATCGTAATCCTTACACATATATATGACCTCTTCCTCTGTAAATCCAAAATACTCCCCATAGTCTATGGTGAGTATGGAGTTGATTTCCAGATTATTCAGCCCCGTAAAAATAGATTCCTTGGAGATTCTAAGACAGCCGGTTATCACTGCGAAGTACAGACTACTATTTGTCTTTAAGGTAGCTTCAAACAGTCCCCGGATAAAATCCACCATTCTGTCATAAAATCCATAGTAATAGGCTCCCTCTAGTGGCACATCATACTCATCTAATAAAACAATTGTCTTCTTTCCATGCCAGTCCTCCAGACAACGGCACAGAAATTTCAGGGAATCCTTGTATTCGTCTATGCTGGCTTCCCCATCCATATATGCCTCAAACTTTTCCCTTTCTCTGACTGTCATAACGCAATCCTTTAGAATATATCTATGTCTTGAAAATTCATCCGCCAGATTATTCTTCAGCGCCGTCATACATCCCTCAAAGGTAGCCTGTTTTCCTGACTTTAAGGTAAGAGAAATCACCGGATACTGTCCCATGTGCTTTTTGTATCTCTCACCTTCTGTGGCAATCTTCTTATCCTCAAAAAGATAGCTGTAATCCTTCTTATTTCCCCTTTTGTCATAGGCATCCTCAAAGTAATACTGTAGCATACTCAAGGTCAATGTCTTTCCGAAACGTCTCGGGCGTGTGAATAAATTCACCGCAGATTTTTTATCTAAAAGTTCTTTTACAAGCAAAGTCTTATCTATATAATAATATTCTTCGGTACACAACTGTTCAAAATTTTCTATTCCTATTGGCAGTGGTTTGCTCAATTTCCTTCCCTCCTATTCAAGACATGAAAAATCCGACATACTTAGTGATAGTATATCGGATTTCTAATATGTTTACAAGTGTATCTGTTCAGAGCACTGAACAGATACGTAGGTTCTCCTTTTACCTCTTTTCTCTGTAACAGACTGTTTTTAATCTACATCCGTTGGATATATTACAACTCTAGGTACCTCGGCTGTTACCGGTGTCTCCAGAGTAATAGACTCTGGTACTGCTATCGGTACATCCGCAGTAGTCATTACTTTGTCCATGCTTTTTTCTTCCTCTACTCCCTTTGTCTCTTTTACGGTAATTTTATAACTTGCCCTTACCTTTTTATTTTCCATACTTACAACTGTAATGGTGGATGTTCCCGGTTTCTTTGCCACTACTTTACCAGTAGCATTTACCTGTGCAACTGTTGTATCACTACTCCGATACCAGAACTTTTTTTCCGCTGTCGTTGGATTCACCGTAGTTTTGAGACTTAATGTTTCTCCCACCTTCAATGTTTTTTTCGTACCTGTAAGTTTTACACTCTTCATTTTATTATAAACTTTTATCTTACAAGTTGCTTTTATTTTCCGGTTGTTTTTACTGGTTACGGTAATCGTTACATTTCCTGTTTTTTTGGCTTTTACATTTCCTTTTGCATCTACTGTGGCAATCTTTTTATTGGAAGATTTCCATGTGAACTTTGAGGATGCGCCCATAGGTGATACATTTACACTCAGCTTTATTTTTTCTCCAACTTTCATTGTAGCCGAAGATGTATTCATTGAGATTTTTGTCAATTTCATAGATGCTGGCTGGAATCCACTTACAGATAGAACCCTGCTTCCACCTGATGGCAGGCTGACATAATTGACACCGTTACTATCCTGCATTCCATGAGGCAACCCAACCTTTACCTGTACATCTTTCGGGGTCTTCACATATTTTAAGCTGACACAGCCATGAAAGAAATCTCCTACTCCCACGATATAATCCCCCTGAACATCTTCTGATAGTTTCTTTGATAAGGTAAAATTTGCAATATTTAGTGTTTCAAGCTTGCTACACCCGAAAAACATAAGCTGCATATCCGAAACCTTTTCTGTCTCAAAATTTTCCATATTCACACTCCGTAAATTACTGCATCCATAAAACATGGAATGCATGCTTGTTACATTCGGTGTATTCCACTCACTTAAATCTACTGCCTGCAAACTACTGCAAAAGCCAAAGAGGTTTCTCATACCGCTTACCTTCGAAACATCAAGTGTGTTCATATAAACGTTTCTTAGATTAGGACACTGCAAAAACACATCACTCATATTCTTAGCACTTGATTTATGGGTTGTATTCAAGTTTACCGTTTTTAGCTTACTGCAACGTGTAAACATCTGGTGCATCTCACACTGATTGAATCCCAGACTGCTTAAATCTACTTTTTCAAGACTAGTACAGCCCCAAAATGTTTGTGCCATGTTTTCAATGTTTGGCGCATACATACCATCAAAATACACATTTTTTAATCCTGTACACCCTGCAAAAGCACCACCCATACTCTTTAACTTAGGAGCATAAACCCCACGCATATCCACTGTTTTTAACTTTGTAGCATAATTGACCCCAAATGTTTTTCTTCCGGCAAGACACATAGAAGTCATACTAGTAACCCTTGGTATGTGCAAATTCTGAAGGTTAATTATTTTTATATTCGGACATTCATAAAACATTTTAATAAGGCTTTTTACATTTGACAAATCCACACTACTCATATCAATGTCTTGTAAACTTTCACAGTTGTAAAAGAGCATATCTTCATCAAATCCCTGTGTTATACCTTTGTCTCCAGAACCAACTACCTTGGTAACTTTTGACAAGTCCATTCCACTCATATTAATCTTTTTCAGAGATGTACAATTGTTAAATATTAGCTGAACTGTTTTAACATTTGAGGTATTTAACTGGCTTAAATCTATTGTTTTTAAACTGCTGCATCCGGAAAACAGGTAGGACATATCTGTCACCTTAGCAGTATTTAGCTGGCTTAAATCTATGTTCTTCAAGCTGCTGCATCCGGATAACAGGTAGGACATATCTGTCACCTTAGCGGTATTTAACTGGCTTAAGTCTATAGATTGCAGGCTTTTACATCCTTCAAACATATGAGACATATTGGTTACCTTGGAGGTATCTAAGGTGCCAAAGTCTACTTTTTTTAAACTCTTACAGCCAGAAAACATATACGACATATTCTCAAGTCTGTTTGAGCCATTTGTAACTATTTCCACCTGTGTTAATTTAGCATAGTCTTTACACTTTTCTTCCAATGAAGTACAGGTTTCTGTGACAATTATCTTTGCTTTTTTTACCTTATTGCGATAAGCTCCCTCAACACTTGCAAAATTTACGGAAGTAAGATTGCCACTTTTGTCTAAGACCAAACACCCGCCCTCGCTGTACACTCCATTCATTACACTAACTTTACATTGAAATTTTATGCTTTTATCTACCATACTAGTAGCTGTTATAATCGCTGTTCCTAACTTCTTGGCTTTTACCTCACAATAATTTAAGCCATTATAACTATCATCAACTTCTACAATTGTATCATTGGATGAACTCCAACTCAGTTTGCGATTTTCCTCCTTTGACTCTTCCAGCCAATCTGATAGATATATTTCAAATACATCCCCAACTCTACAAACCGCTTCATCTTTGATTGGCTCTTTGTTCCCATTGGCTCTCACTGTTACTGCATTCACCGTTAGTGATAGCACACAGACAAACAATAATAAAAAACAACTTTGTACATTTCTATGTTTCTTTAACCACTGCATATCTACTCCTCCTTCTGCCCAGATATCTCCTTTGTGATATCCGGGCTTGTATCCTTTTTACTATTACGTTATAAGTTTCTATACCAAGATTATTGTTTTACTCTCTCACTTTTACCACACTCTCACCCTTCTGCCATGTATCACAAGCGGATAAATCAGAGTGTAACGCTCTCTGCCACACTCCATACATCAGAAGATGAAAGATTCAAATGTAAAGCGGGGCACACAGCCCTAGTGTCGTTGTTGGCAGCATTACCATTCCAACCCACGGCGCCAATGCTGTCGATATCCGCGGCATACTGACTAATGTAGCCCGACGACCGCAGCCACCACATACATCCTCCATATTCTTCTACTATAGTTTGTCCGCATCCTTTCAAATAACTTGACTGCATGGTTCCTCCATTATTTACATAGGCTGTATTGGTTCTCTGTCTTGCAGCATCATAAACAATATCTGAACCTAAATTCTCACATGGCAAAAATCCATAGAAACTGTTGATAACCTCATCAATAGATAATAGAAATACCTTATCCTGAGTATCATTTCCGCCCTCCGTACCATATTCCGGATTATCATCATTTACCACATTTGTAGTAAAAATTGCCTCCTGT
>JBGVDD010000140.1:0-5049 GCA_045119215.1 Lachnospiraceae bacterium
CCACCTGCTGTTAAAAGTGCCACAGCTGCAATCCCTATTTTAATTGCTAAACCTGTCTTTGCTG
Source organism: Lachnospiraceae bacterium (assembly GCA_045119215.1). Classification (GTDB taxonomy): domain Bacteria; phylum Bacillota; class Clostridia; order Lachnospirales; family Lachnospiraceae; genus RUG11237. Next base: position 65 of record JBGVDD010000140.1, read on the forward strand.
TAGCAACAGCTCCACCAGCCACTGTTCCTGCAGATGCAGAAGCACTTCCACCTGCCATAGCTGTAGATGCCATTTTAATTCCAAGACTGTTACAAGATGCAGCATAAACATTTTCGACTGCCTGTACTGGCATTTTGTATACTGGCTCTGCAAAAAGTCCTTTGAAAGCCAGAAGGATAATTGCTGGAGAAACAGAGCATAATTTGTATCTGTTCTGTTTTTCATGTGCTTCTATTTTTTCCTTTAAGAATTTCTTTGCATAATTAAGCCTGCTCTTAATGGTGTTTGCAGAACACTCACACGCTCTTGCAATATCGTCAATCTTCATATTGTCATAGTAGAAAGCCATAACAGCCATTCTCTGTAACTCTGGAAGTTCTTCAATCATTCCTTTAACAATATCTGCTGTTGCTTTTTTGTCTACCGTCTGTTCTGGAGTAGCCTCACCAGATTCCATTTCATCAAATAGGTAATCTTGTTCTTCTCCTGTAAGTAATTCTTTCTTCTTATTGAAGATTCGCATTCCCTGTCTATACACAATACCTCCTAACCAAGCATAGACATTATTTACATCTTCAATAGACCCAATCCCTTTATAAGCCTGAATGTATGTCTCCTGTGTTAAATCTAATGCATCCTCTTCATCATGCATGACATACTTTGCCTTTGCATATACATAGGGATATGTCTGCTCATAAAATGTAGCAAAAGCAGTTTCATCTTTTGCCTGCATCCTTTCAACTGCATCTTTCAATTCTTTTGTTACTGCCATAATAACGTCCATCCTTTTTTCTTAGTCAGATTTTCATCTGCTATATATAAGTTCATGTATAGACTAAAAAAGTTTTATAAATTTATCAATTTTTATCCGCCTTAGATTTTCTAGTTTTTTACAGTAAATTCCTACTATATTTTATCACAAGTATATTCCCCAGTCTATGGTAATTCATACATCCCCGTATCTGTGGCAATTCACAGTTACTGTACACTCTTCCCATATAACCAAAATATTATTAACAACTTGCAATCCATGTATATAATAATATTGAACCACTGAACCCGCAGATGCGATGTAGGTGGTGTTTTTATTTACTTCGGATATATTACATGTCCATATGGGTTTGACTCATTTGCTTTCAGGTTTAATCGATCTGAATTTTTTAATGTAGCCATTACTCTTTTTACGAATGTGTCATCAATCACATTTGCAACACGCTTTGGTATTACTTCATGCCTGTATTCCAACTTAAAATACAAATGAATAAATGTTACGCGTCAAATTATAATTCCTACCTGCTGTAAATATACCGCAGATTAAATCCGTCATCTTCTTCATATTGTCTATTCTAATGTGCTGTTTTATCCTGCACATTTTTATTATGTTTAAGCCACTGATTACCGATATTCTTTGTGTAACTAAAAAAGAGAAAGAACCCAACCGTCCAAAGTTTGCTCTTTCTCTCACACACAGCGATGCCGGCAGTGCCAAAACAGGATCAAGTCCTACTCACTATGGCTTCTGCACATAGGCAACCACTTACTCTATTATGATAAGAAAAAACTCACTATTTTGCAAGCTATTTCGAATAAAAATTTCATCAAAATCGGTTTTTCAGCAATTCATGCCTCTTTTCAAAACTGAACTTGAAACCTGTCCTGTTTGTGAATCTGCCGGAAATCTTAAAATCCACAGCTATTACAAACGTAATCTTATTGATTTCATCGATGGCAGGGTAGTCCATCTTGAGATTACCATTACACGTATTCAATGCGACAGCTGTGGATCCACACATGCAGTCCTTCCCGATTTCATTATTCCATACTGTTCCTACAGTCTCTTCTTTATTCTCCGGGTCTTAGGTTCATATTTTTTATATTTTTATTCCGTTGAAAAACTTTGTGAAAAGTTTTCCATTACACAGAAACAGCTCTACAAATGGACTGCTCTCTTTCGTATGCACAAAGCACAGTGGCTTGGTTTCATAGAAGATCTGGAGGTTTCATCCCGGACTTTTCTGTTCCGGCTGGGAAAAATGGAGCATTACTCAGCCTTTGCTTCCGGTTTTGTTTCCATGTTCGGTTTTTCATTTCTACAGGCTCATGCCAACCCCAAAAACGCAGTTTACTGCCAGCATGTTTTTTCTCCGGATTATCAGATTTCCATGACCACGTAACTGTACCGGTGACCTGCCTGCTTCTTCCTTTTATTATTAGAGTATCAAACAAAAGGAGGATATTTTCATGACAAAAAATGAAGAAACTTTAAAAAATGCAGTCGCCATAGCGGAATTTCGCTTCGGCCTTATTGCTCCTGTCATACAGGGGCTTTTTCCTGATGCCTCGGCCACGGCTTATTATAAGCGTATTGCCGAAAATAACTTTACACTGCCGGATGGAACCGTCAAAAAATTCAGTTACAAAACCATTGAGGACTGGGCCACACGGTATAAAGCCGGCGGTCTTGAACAGCTTATGCCACGCACCCGTTCTGATAAAGGGAATTCCAGGGCACTTAACGATGAGGCCATTGCTGAAATTTACCGTGTAAAAGAACTTTTTCCCAAAATGAATGCCACACAGATTTACCAGCACCTTGTCAGGAACAGCTTTCTTTCTGCTTCCGTAAGTGTAGATTCTGTCCAGCGGTTTATCCGAAAAAATGATTTAAAATCTGCACGCAATCCAAATCTCCGTGACAGGAAAGCTTTTGAGGAAGATGCATTTGGAAAGATGTGGCACACCGCAGGCGTACCTTGTGTAAGCTGACACCTGTTATATTGCCCACATCACCGAAAACGGTATTTCAAGACAGGTTTACTGCATGGCCATTATTGATGACCATTCCAGAATGCTTGTTGGTTCCGGAATGTTTTACAATGACAATGCCTGTAACTTTCAAAAAATACTAAAGGAAGCCATTGCCACTTATGGATGTATTCCTTCCAAACTTCTTGTGGACAACGGAGGACCCTATGCCAACGAACAGCTTTCCATGATCTGTGTTTCCCTTGGTATCAGTCTGATCCATACACGCGTAAGGGATGGAGCCAGCAAAGGCAAATCGGAAAGGCAGTGGCGCACCATGAAATCCACCTGGATTCATACCATTGATACAACAAAGATTACATCTCTTGACCGTTTCAATGAAATGCTGAAGGATTATGTAAGAAACTACAACACCTCCTATCATTCCGGGATTGATACCACTCCCATGACACGTTTTCAGAACACCTGTCAGAATGTCCGCCATCCGCTTTCACGGGAATGGCTTGATGAGTGTTTTTACAACCGGATCTTTCGTAAAGTCAGAAATGATTCCACGGTTTCCATTTTCAATGTATGTTATGACGTGCCCATGCAGTTTATTAAAATGAAAGTTGAAATACGGTTCCTTCCGGATGATATGGAAAATGCCTATATTTTGTACGAAAACACGAAATCCCCAATCCGCAGGACTAACCGCAATGACAACTGCCACACAAAACGCAACAATCCGGCAACCCTTGATTACTCTAAGTTAGGAGGTAACAATTAATGTATAATTCTTTTTATGAACTTCATTCAAATCCTTTTGACAAGCAACAGTTTTCTGAAAATGACTGCTTCCGTTCCAATGACTTTGAACAGATGACTGCACGGCTAAATTTTCTCAAAGAAACACGCGGTATTGGTGTTTTTACTGCCAGACCCGGTATGGGAAAATCTTATGCTCTCCGTTGTTTTGCAAAAAGTCTGAATCCGAACATGTACCACATGGAATACATCTGCCTTTCCACTGTCAGTGTTTCTGAATTTTACAAACAGTTCTGTCAGGTGCTTGGGGTCAGCGGAAATGGTGGTAAAACCGGTATGTTCCGTGCCATTCAGGAACAGATTTATTATCTTTACAAAGAAAAACGGCAACCCCTTCTTCTTGCTGTTGATGAAGCACAGTACCTGAATACCGGCATTCTTAATGATATCAAAATGCTCATGAATTACGGCTATGACTCCCTAAATTGTTTTACACTTATTTTATGCGGGGAGTCCTACCTGCAGGATACACTGCGAAAACCGGTACATGAGGCATTAAACCAACGTATTACTGTACGTTATAATTATGAAGGACTTTCCGATGCTGAAGTTCCTGAATATATCAGGCATAAACTAAAAAGTGCAGGTGCTGCTCCTTCTGTTATAAATGATGCCGCCCTGTCCGCCATTCACGGCTATGTACAGGGAAATCCCCGTATCATAGATAACCTCATGACGGATGCCTTAAATATCGGTGCCCAGCTTCAAAAAAAGGTCATTGACGAAGAAGTTATCCTTGCTGCTGTTTCCAATCAGAATCCGTTTGCCTAGGAGGTGTTTTCATGATTTTTGAATGTAATACCGGCCTGACCTGTGGCAAAAAAATCTGGTCCGGGGAACTCACCATTCTCTCCCGGAGTCCTTACCACAAAGAAGCTGTCATCACTGCCAGGGGAACACGTTTCCACATCATTACAGGTTCTTATAAATACGGTAACTATCTTTGTGTTCCCAACATGGACTTCGGCTGTGAGCTTTCTTTTTTATCCGATACTTTTTGGAATGCTGAAAAAATATCACAACATCTGGATAACCCTTTTGATGTTGAAAGTCTTGTGTCCGGAATTAAAGCACTTGGAAGTCTTGATGAAACTATATAAATTTTAACCCCATAAGGTCACGATTTATTTCGTGGCCTTAATTCAATCCAATCCTTCTTATATTGAACTGAATTAAGACTGCGAGTATCTGCGGTTTGTCCTGATTTTATCTGCGGTTGGCCTCTTTACCGCACTTTACAGCAGGTAAATTTGCCTAAAATAATCTGCGGAAATCGCCTGGTATAAAGTGCGGCTTAACATTAAAATATTACTTTTATTAATCCCGCTAAAATCAATAATCCAATAATCACTAAACCCAATCCCTTTAACAACCCATTGCTAAAGGAATGTTTTTCAATGGATTCATCCACT
>JBGVDD010000141.1:0-26276 GCA_045119215.1 Lachnospiraceae bacterium
TTGTCGAAAGAGGATGAAGATAGCTTAAAACATCTAAAGGAAATCGAAAGCTATTTAATTCGTGCTTTAGATGAACATCAGAAGATATTAAATGAGCATATGGATCTGAAGAGTCTATACGATATGGAGTTAGAAAATTACTCTAATATGACTATGGTACAGAGATTTCATTTTCGGAGTGAATTGTACGATAAGGTACTGAAGGATGCTTGTCTTTTAGAGAATATGGAAGAGTTTTTCCAGCCTTTGTTTTGGAAACAGATGCCTAAAATTTATAATGTAGGCAAGGCTTTTGAAATGCAGAAACGTATTCGAAAAACTATAACAGAAGATGAAACCCAGGAGTTAGGATTTGATGAAGAAGAGTACAGGGAAGAAAGAGAACGGCTAGTAAGAGAACGTTTGGAAAAGTACAAAGGGAGTCTGAAACTAATATTAGAGCAGGTGATGGAGCAGGGAAGTACTTCACTAGTTTTTTTAAAAGAGAATGTATTTTTCGAAAAAAAAGAGAAGCTGTTTCCTTCCTTAGAAATTTTTCGGGAAATTATGATAGAGCTGTTGAGCGCAGGGGAACTGGATATTCCACGTCTTAAGAAGGAGAGAAGAGAGTTTCTTATGGAAACGCCCCAAAATTTTCAGCTCAATGAAATGGTTTTAGATATTATAGAGGAAAATCATTGGAATCAGGTGAAAAAAATACATATATCCCGCTCAGAACAGGGAGAAATGGTGTGTTTTGAACAGGTGAAAAATGAACAGGGAGAGTATAAGAATATTCGATGTTCTAATGTAACTCTTTGGTATGAAACATAGGAGGTGTCTTAGTGGCGTACGAAATAGATAACATTAAACTTAGTCAGAGCATTTTTTATTATCTGCTTTGCAATAGTGAATTAAAGGAAAACGATGAGCCGGAACTGTATAAGGCATATGTAGAAAATGAGGAAGTGATGAACCTGGTAAAAAGCCAGGGGGAGATTTCCGACTGCATGATTGAACGGTATGGGAGTGTAATCTATATTATGCCCAATATCAGCAATACCTATTTGGGATTTTCCAAAGCAGATTTAAAGAAGGAACTTTGCAAATCAGGAGCCACAGATAAAGATTACTATCTCTCACAGTTTGTACTGTTGACTTTGCTTGTTGAGTTTTATGATGGTCAGGGAAGCAGCTGTAAATCCCGGGATTTTATAAAGGCTGGACAGTTGCAGAATCTGATATCAGAGCGTTTAAAGTCAGGAAAAGAAGCAGAAGAAGAGGTGGAAACAACAGGGCTGGATTATCAAAGTATGTCCGAGGCCTTTGAGGCATTAAAAAGTGATGATAAAAATTCCAGAAAAAAGACTACCAAAGAAGGCTTTTTGAATACTATTCTGGATTTTTTGGAAAAGCAGAATCTGATTGTGTATATTCAGGAAGATGAAATGATAAAAACTACTGAGAAATTAGACAACATTATGGAGTGGAAATTGTTGAATAAAAACAATTACAGCCGTATCATGAAGGCATTGGGGGTGTTAGAGGATGAGCAAGATAAATAGAATTCGTATTATGAATCTTAATTATAATGGAAACACCATGAGAATTGATGATGAAACCTTTGATTTAAACGGAGAATCCACCCTTCTGTCTTTAAGAAACGGTGGTGGGAAAACCGTTCTGGTACAGATGATTATGAGTCTGTTTGTCCACAAAAAATATCGTGATTTTTCAGACCGTCCTTTTAAAAGTTACTTTACTACGAATCAGCCTACATTTATCATGGCAGAGTGGCTGCTAGACCATGGCCAGGGGTACTTTCTCACTGGTATGATGGTCCGGAAAAACCAAAATCCGGAAGAGGAAGAAGATTTGGAAATGATAAATTTTACAGCCTTTTATCAGAAAGCTGCAGAATATGATATGGATCATCTTCCTATTGTTGAGAATCGTGGCAACGTCAAAGTATTGCGGGGCTTTGGAGATTGCAGGGCAGAGTTTGAAAAACTGAAAAAAGAGAAAAATTCTGAGTTCTCCTATTATGATATGGGGAATGCAAATCACAGAAGAATGTATTTTACTAAATTAGGAGAATATCAGATTAACTATAAAGAATGGGAAAGCATTATTAAAAAGGTGAATCTGAAGGAATCCGGTCTGTCTGAATTATTTTCCAATGCAAAAGATGAAAAAGGTCTGGTAGAAAAGTGGTTTTTAGATGCCATTGAGAATAAGTTGAATGTGGAAAACAGCAGAATCAAAGGATTTCAGAGTCTTGCATATAAATTTATCCGAATGTATCGAAATAATCAATCCAAAATACAGCAAAAAAATATTATGGAAAAGTATTTTGAAGATGCAAAAGTTATGGATGAAGCTATTTTAGAATATGAGCAGTCAGAGGAAGCACTAGAACAGCAAAAGAGTCAGATAGCAGATTTTACTCAAAAAGTAAATAAAAAAATCAGCTCTCTTAATGAAAGTTTAGCAGGAGAATCGGAGGAAAAGCAACAATTAGAAATTTCGTTAAAACGGATTGAGCAAGAAAGAATATCTTATGAATATTACAAATTGCAGGAAGAAAAGGCAGAAAAGGTAGAAGACAGACTTTTGTCAGAGACTAGAATTATTGCAAGCAAACAAAAAAAAGATGAGGCAGAGAAAAAACTGTGTAGACTCCAGTGTGTTCATTTGTATGAAGAGGCACAAGACTTTCGGGAAAATATAGCGCAGTTGCAGCAAAAAATAAATATTATAATGGAGCAGCAAAAAGATACCGAAGGTGACAGAATCCGACTGGGAAGTATTTTGTATCATTATTATTCGGAAAAATTACAAGGATGCCACAGGGATTTGGCAACAAAACAGGAAGAAATAGCAAACACGGTAAAAAAACAGCAGGAAAATCAGATACAGAGTAAACAGGAAATGGATACACAAAAAAGTTTATCTACCCAAAGTGGTGCCTTAGAACAGGCAATATTATCTTATAATCAGGTAGAGGAAACTTTTAACCGCCGTTTTTCTTTCACGCTTTCTAGAAATATTCTGGGGGAATATGAAGAAGGAAGCTTGCAGTTATATGAGAAAAAAATGGAGGAGCAGGTTCGGGAGAATAGGCAGCAAATAGAAAAATGTTCTAAGCGTGTGATGGAATTAGAAAAAGAGAAAATTCGCATAGAGAACAGCAAGGAAGAGTATGAAAAGAGGAATGTTCAGTTGTCCTATGAACTTTCAAAACTTCAAGAAAATGAAAAGAAAATGAAAGAAGAAAAGGAAGAGCGTTTGATTCTCATGCAGTATATTGATGCCCCTGAGGAAGAACTGGATTCTAAAACCTTACTATTGCATCGTTTCGAAGAGAAGATAGAGGAACTAGAGAAGGTAAAAGAAAATTATGTCACAGAAGAAAAAACATATACGAAAGAATATGACAATCTAAGACAGGGAAAAGTGATAGAATTACCGGAAAATGTGATGAAATTCTTAGCGGAATCCGGGATTGATATTATTTATGGTATGGAGTGGCTTCAGAAGAATGGCAGAAGTGTACAGGAAAATCAGAGCCTGGTACGGGACAATCCGTTTCTCCCATACAGTATTATCATCAGCAGAAATGATATGGAGAAGCTTTCTAAGAATAACAAAGAAATCTATACGAATTTTCCAATCCCTGTTATGATGCGGGAAGAATTAGAAGAAAAGGTGATGCAAAGCCCAGGTTCCTTGATTACTTTGGAAAAAATAAGCTTTTTTGTAATGTTTAACAGTCATTTGCTGGATCGAAAGGCATTAGAGCAGCTTTTAGAGGAGAAGAAGGCTCAAATAGAAGAAGTTCAAAAGAAAATTCAGACCAAGAAAGAGGAAATAGAAGAATACCGCTTCCGGCGTAGCATACTGGAACGCCAGGAGTTTACACTGGCAGGAATGGAAAAAACATCTCAGGAAATCGAAAAGTTAAAGGAAGAAGAAAATGACATTCAAAGCCAGCTGGTTCTATGTAAAGAAAAGAAGAAAGAACTTACTGACAGCATAGAAGATATCAGAAAAGCGATAGAGCAGTGTAAATCTTTGCAAAAGGATTATGACATAAGAAAAGAAGAATATATAAGTCTTGTATCAGCTTATGAAAAGTATGAAGAAAACAGAAGAAAACAAGATACACTTAAGAAAAAGAAAAAGGAGTCTGAGGAAAGATTATCAAATCTCCATGAAGAATATAAAAAACTAGTAGATTCCCTGGAGACCTTAAAATTAGAAAAAGGAGTCCTGGAAGACAAGAAAAATGGTTGGGCAAAAGAGGTGTCAGAGTTTTCTCTATATGAAAAGGAAGAGAAACAAAAGGTATCAGCTGATTTTGATTATGCTGGGGCCAAAATCAGATATCAGGCAATCACTCAGGGACTTTCTGCTGATATCAAGGAATTAAGAGAACATCTGAATCGAGAAGAAAAGCGTTATCAGGAAAAGCTGGGAGATTTGAACCATAAAAATAAATATAATTTTCCAGTGGAAGAATATGAAACACTTTTATATTCCAAGGAAGAAGAAACACGGTTGGAACGGGAAGTGAAGGATTTAGAACGGGAAGTGAATGCATCCACCGAAGCCAATATTACTGTGGCTAATCAAATTGCTTCTTTGGATGAAAAAATTCAATTTTGCCAACGGGAATTGCAAGAAAAAACAGGTCTGGAAGAACCGCTGGATAAAAAAAGTATTACAGAAATTGATTTTCCAGTGCGAAAAAAACTGGCTATTCATGAGTTAGAACAAGTCAACAAAAGAATCAGAGAGTTTTCTGAACAGTTAAATTCTTTTGAGAACACCCAGGCCGCCATGTCAGAATATACAGATTTTAAAGTTTCTTGTGAAGTTTTGGAATACTCTTTAGATTCCATGACAAAGGAAGAACTTTTAAGATTCCAGGGACAATTAAGACGGGATTTCCAGAATCGAAAGGACAGTAGAGAGAAAACAAAACAAAAAACGGAACGTCAGGTTCAGGATATTGCAGTGCGGGAAGATTACAAAGAAGAATTTTTTCAAAAAGGTTTTAACAATCTTTTGTCACTGATTGAAAATGCAGAAAATATGAAAAAGCAGTTAGAAACTACTCTGGCCTCTTATACCAGCATCTTGCAGAAATTGCAGGTGGACTTGGAAAATGTGGAGAAGGAACGCAACAGCTTAGAGGAAACTTTTTTGGAATATATCAAAGATGTGAATGAGCACATGGAAAGAATTGATAAAAACTCCTCTGTGACCATAAGGGAAAGAAGCATCAAAATGTTGAAAATAACCGTACCATCCTGGGAAGACAATAAAGAACTTTATCAGGTGAGAGTAAGGGATTTTGTAAGTAGTTTTATTCAAATGGGAATGGAAACCATCGACCAGAATCAGAATATAGAAGAATTTTTGGGAAAAGTTATCACCACAAAAAGGCTGTATGATGAGGTAGTGGGAATGGGAAATGTGGGGGTACGCCTGTACAAAATAGAGGCAGAACGTGAGGTGCCGATTTCCTGGGCAGAAGTATCGGCAAATTCCGGCGGGGAAGGCTTTTTGTCTGCATTTGTTATTTTGTCCAGCCTTTTAAGCTATATGCGCAGAGATGAAACAGATTTGTTTGCCATGGGAGAAGAGGGAAAAGTGCTTTTGATGGACAATCCATTTGCCCAGACAAATGCAGAACATTTGTTAAAACCCTTGACGGATATGGCGAAGAAAACCAACACCCAGTTGATTTGTCTTTCAGGTATTGGTGGCGATTCCGTTTACAACAGGTTTGAAAATATATATGTGTTAAAATTGGTGAGCTCCAGTCTGAAAAAGGGAATGCAGTATTTAAAAAGCAGTCACACCAAAGGAAATGATATTCAGAAAATGCAATTGTCACAATTTCATGTGGAGCAGGCAAGCTTGTTTGATTTTATGGAAGAGTAACAAGTATTCTGCTCTTGTTGATATAAAATGCTGTGTATTTACTTGCACAGCATTTTTTTTACCTCCTCTAAAGTATAACCAGATTCCTTTGTGGGACGTCCAATAACCACAAGGGTAATTCCCGTTTGTCTGGCACTGTTTACTTTTTCAAGAAATCCCCCAAGTTTGCCCGAGCTTTTTGTAAGCAGATAGGAAATGTGAAACTGATGAATGAGAGCGGTATTTAACTCCTCAGAAAAAGGTCCCTGCATACAGATAAGGTGTTTTCCCTGAAATCCTAATTGAAAACTATTAGAAACCATTTCCGGGTTGGATAAGATTCTTGCATAAACTCTTGTTTCATAGTCTGGAAGTTTGCAGAAGGCAGCAAGTTCCTTACTGCCGGTGGTACACAAAATATTCCCTGTAGTTTTTGAAAAATACGACACGGCATCCTCCATGGAATTAACATAGACAATGGTGTCATCATCTTCAAAAGTTACTTCTGGTCGAATGATACGAAAATATGGAAGTTTTGATTTCTTTGATGCAGCTAAAATATTTTCTGATACCAAGGTGGCATAGGGATGGGTAGCATCATATACGCCGTCAAAAGGAAAGTCCTGCATAAGTGTTACCATATCTTCTGCATTTAGACGCTTTGACATTACTGTAAGATTTGGTGCACTTGGCAACAAAATTTTTCCGTATTCTGTGGCTATGCAGGCTGTAATCTTAGTGTCTTTTTTTTCAATGAGAAATTCAATTAATTCCCGGCCTTCCGTGGTTCCGGCAAAAATAAGATAGTGTTTCATGTCTGGTTCCTCTTTATTAAAAATGAAATTCCATAGGGATGAGGGAGATGGCTATGGTGCAGCCATCCTGGGGTGTCTTTCTTAGGTATAGTTCTTTGGCGTGGCTGTAGGCAAGGGAAGAGCGCTCGCATACATTGTCCACTCCGGTGATGTTTTTTACAAAATCAGAACTGGTAAAATCTCCCGTTACGGTCAGCAACTCCTGTGAAGAGTAAGTGAAAAAAGGAACCTGAAGCTCTTTAGCCAAAGAAACAATGGCTTCTTCCTCTTTCTTTAAGTCAATACTTGTGACACAGGCAATACTCTCTAAATAGATATGTTCCCGTTTTAAAATATCCATCACAAAGGAGTGAAGTTTTTGGGGAGGAGTGTGTCGTTTGCAACCAATGCCCAAAACCACCTGTCTGGGTATTAAATGAAGTGTTTCTTTATAGGGGCAGTGATTGGAAAATGGGGTAATGGAAAAACCCAGGGGAAGGGAAACATTATGGTAAGTTAGTCCTTCTGGCAGTGTTTCATTTGAAATATTTCCATCAATTCCCACCTGATATCCATCTAAAAGTGTAGCGGAAATCTTTTTGGCTATTTTCATGTCAGATAGGGATAACTGATTCTTCTTTGCAAACACATCAACGGCAAATCTCTGGTTTAAATCTGTAGCAGTGGAAATAATAGGAGTGGCACTTAATAAGTCTGCCACGAAAGCAGCAAAGTCGTTGCCTCCCCCTAAGTGACCGGACAATAAGGAAATGACATACTGTGCCTTCTCATCGATGGTAAGTACGCAGGGATCCTTGGTCTTATCTTCAATGAAAGGGGCGATGGAACGTACGGCGATTCCGCAGGCACCAATAAAGATGAGCACATTTCCTTTCTTAAAATAGGATGAAACTGTATCCTTTAGAGAAGTGGGAAAAGGGGTAAGCTCAGGGCAGGTGGCATATTTTTCCATAGTATAGGAAATACAGGATTCATAACTTTCAGAAAGCTTATTTTGAAGGGTGACGGATAAGTCACTGGCAGTTTTGGTAAAGGAAAATATTACAATATCCATAGGAAAAACCTCACTAATTTTTGCTGTAAACGATATAACTGTGTTATTATTGTACATAGATAATCTTTTAATTGCAAGGAGTGAGTGAATGGATGAGTAAAAAATTACGGTCAGGATTTACCACGGGAACTTGTGCAGCCATAGCAGCCAAGGCTGCAACACGCATGTTGTTTGGGGAGGAGGTTTCAAGAGAAAATATATTGACTCCCAAGGGAGTGGTCATAGAAACTGCGATTGTGGATGTGGTTCGAGAAGAAAACAGCGTAGCTTGTGCGGTACAAAAAGATTCCGGGGATGACCCGGATGTGACCCATGGAATCTGGGTGTATGCAAAGGTGGAACTTACGGATAAGGAAGGAATTGAGATTGCAGGGGGTGAAGGCGTGGGGATTGTCACAAAAGCAGGTTTGTCACAAAAAATAGGAGAGCCGGCAATCAATCCTATACCAAAGCAAATGATTCAAAAAGAAGTGGGAGAGGTATTAGAAAGGAAAGGACAGATGAGAGGGTGTAGGGTTACTATTTATGTACCAAAAGGAAAGGAGATTGCAAAAAAGACCTTTAATCCCCGGATTGGTATCGTAGATGGTATTTCCATTTTGGGCACCACGGGCATTGTGGAACCTATGAGTGAGAGGGCACTCCTTGAGTCTATTCAGGTTGAGATGAATGTGGCAAAGGCAAATGGAGTAAAACACATTATAATAACCCCGGGAAATTATGGAGAGGATTTCATCAAAGATACCTTGCAGATTGAACTTTCCAAGGCAGTAAAGAGCAGCAATTTTATTGGAGAGACTATTGATATGGCTCTGGAGCAGAATTTTGAGAGTATCCTGCTTGTAGGGCATGTGGGAAAACTGGTAAAACTGGCTGCGGGAATTATGAATACCCATTCCCATGTGGCAGATGGACGTATGGAAGTTTTTGTGTCCCATGCCGCCTTATGTGGAGTTCCCATAGAGCTACTGAAAGAGATGATGGACTGTATCACCACTGACCAGGTAATCCATATCTTAAAAGAGCACAATTATTTAGAGGAAACCATGGAGAGTATTTTAAAAAAGATTTCCTTTCATTTAGAGCAAAGATGTTTATCAGAAGTACCAATAGGGGCCATATTATTTTCACAAAAATATGGTTTGTTGGGAGAAACCAAAGGGGCAAATGAAATTCTTAAATGGGTAAAACGCCAGAACAAATAAAAGGGAAGAAATTGTCGCTTTACGAAAGGTAGAGTGGGATATATAATAGGTAAAGAAAAAGAGCGGACACGATAAAAGGAGGCGGTGAAGTGAGTAAAAAGGCAATTTTGGTTGCCAGCTTTGGAACCAGTTATCAAGAGACTATGGAGAAAACCATTACGGCCATTGAGAACAGCCTGCAGGATGCATTTTCAGATTATAAAGTGTACAGGGCATTTACCAGCAAGATGATCAAACAAAAACTTCAGAGGGAAGGCGTTACAGTGTTTAACGTAAAAGAAGCACTAGAGCAGATGCTTTTAGATCATGTTACAGAATTGCTGGTGCAGCCTACGCATATTATTAACGGTGTGGAATATGAAGGGATGAAGGAGGAGTTAAAGCCTTATTTAGATAAGTTTAAAACAGTTCATTATGGACAACCGTTGCTTAGCGGTGAGGAGGACTATAAAGAATTGGCAACCATTATCCACAGGGAGTATCCTGTGGGGGAAGATGAAGTGCTGGTTATGATGGGACACGGCTCTGACCATCATGCTAATTCTGCGTACCCGGCTTTTGAGTATGTGTTAAAAGATTTGGATTACCATAACATTTTGATAGGCACAGTAGAGGGTTATCCAACATTTTCGGAAGTAAAAAAACAGCTGAAGAAGAAAAACTTAAAGAAGGTATGTTTGGCACCAATGATGATTGTTGCCGGGGACCATGCAAACAATGACATGGTAGGAGGGGAAGATTCCTGGAAAACAGAGTTGGAACAGGAAGGTTATGAGGTAAGGTATTATATGAAAGGTTTAGGAGAACTTCCCGGGGTACAGAATATGTTTCTCCGGCATGCCAGAAATCCTGTTGTCATGAAATTATAATTGGTGCAAAAATGTGCATTTAACAAAAATCGGGCAATTTTGCATGCGTCGGCATTGCCCGATTTGGTAACAGTTTAGCCTATGGCTGAACTGTTACTATTGTGTTTATGATTTGACAGAAAGGAGTTGCAGACTACATGGTGGGAAAATTATATGGAGTTGGAACTGGACCGGGGGATCCGGAGCTTATGACCCTTAAGGCAGTCCGTGTGATACAAGAATGTGACGTGATTGCCCTGCCAATCTCTAAGAAAGAGGAGATTGAAGAACCAGTTCTTTGGGAAATGGGAGAAATCAAAGAAGAGATACTGAAAGGGTGTGTGGCATATCAGATTGCTTTGCCAAATGTACCACAAATGAGGAAGAAACCCGTTTTGTGTCTGCCTATGCCAATGTGTAAGGATAAGGAAGAATTAAAATCCATACATGATAAGGATGCAGACGCAGTGGCAGGGTTACTATTAGAAGGAAAGAAGGTATGTTTTTTAACCTTAGGAGACCCTACAGTGTATTCTACCTATTTATATGTGCATAAAAGAATACAGGAAATGGGGCTTTTGGTGGAAATCGTAAGTGGAATTCCTTCTTTCTGTGCAGTGGCAGCAAAACATGAAATTGGCCTGGTGGAAAATAAAGAAGCACTTCATGTGATACCATCATCCTATGGGGTGGAGAACGCCTTACAGCTTTTCGGAACAAAAGTGCTTATGAAAGCAGGCGGTCAGATGGAAAAAGTAAAAGAAGAAATTAAGAAAACGAAACAGAAATTTTATATGGTAGAGAACTGTGGTATGCCGGAGGAAAAAATATACACTGATATTCAGGATGTGCCGGAGGATACCAGCTACTATTCACTGATTATTTTAAAGGAGGATGATTAAATGGTTCACTTTGTTGGAGCGGGCTCAGGGGCGGTAGATTTAATTACCCTTCGGGGGAAAAAACTGGTAGATAGCGCGGATGTGGTGATTTATGCAGGCTCATTGGTAAATCCGGAGCTTTTATCCTCCTGTAAAGCGGGCTGTGAGATTTATAACAGTGCAAAGATGACATTAGAGGAAGTGATAAGGGTGATGGAAAACAGCGAGCAAGAAGGAAAGACCACGGTTCGTCTTCATACCGGGGACCCATGTCTGTATGGGGCTATCCGGGAACAGATGGATATCCTGGATGAAAAGAACATTCCCTATGATTATTGTCCGGGAGTCAGCTCCTTTTGCGGGGCAGCCGCAGCACTTAGAGCAGAATATACCCTTCCTGATGTGTCCCAGTCTGTGGTGATTACCCGTATGGAAGGGAGGACACCGGTACCAGAGTTGGAAAAGATAGAAGCCTGGGCAAAGCACCAATCTACCATGGTGATATTTTTGAGTATGGGACTTTTAGAACAGCTAGAGGAAAAACTCTTAACAGGGGGATATGACAAAGACACCCCGGCTGCCATTGTGTATAAGGCAACCTGGCCGGAAGAAAAAGTATTTCCCTGTACAGTTTCTACTATCTACAAAACAGCAAAGGAAAATAATATCACAAAGACGGCGTTAATTATAGTTGGCAAAGTATTAAAAAGCAGCTATGAGCGTTCCAAACTCTATGACCCTGGGTTTACCACGGAATTTCGAAAAGGAACGGATGGATATAACAGTTCAGCTTATGGCTGAAATGTTACGGATGGATATAGTTACAGCGAAGGAGAGTGTGAATGAAAAAGATATATGTGATTGGACTAGGTCCGGGTTCTTATGAGGACCTTACCGTAAAGGCAGACAGAGCATTGCAGGAAGTGGATGTAATTATAGGATACACGGTGTATGTGGATTTGGTAAAGGAGTATTACCCGGGAAAAGAATTTTTGACTACCCCTATGAAAAAAGAAGTAGAACGTTGTAAAATGGCATTTGAGGAGGCAGAAAAAGGAAAAAAGGTAGCTATGGTCTGCAGCGGGGATGCCGGGGTGTATGGAATGGCAGGTTTGATGTATCAGGTAGGGGAAGAATATCCGGAGGTAGAACTTAGTGTTATACCTGGGATTACAGCCGCTCTTGCAGGAGGAGCAGTGCTGGGGGCTCCCCTTACCCATGACTTTGCTGTGATTAGTCTCAGTGATTTGCTTACCCCCTGGGAGACCATCACAGAGAGATTGCTAGATGCAGCCAAGGGAGATTTTTGTATTTGTCTTTACAATCCATCCAGCAGGAAACGACATGATTATCTGAAGAAAGCCTGTGAGATTTTATTGCAGCATAAAGACAAAAATACCGTATGTGGATATGTGCAGAATATTGGAAGAGTCGGTGAAAATAAAAGAATTCTCACATTAGAGGAATTAAAAGATACCCAGGTAGATATGTTTACCACAGTTTTTATCGGGAATCGGGAAACAAAGATGATGGATAATCATATGGTGACCCCAAGAGGGTATCGCTTATAAAAACAGGGTATCTGCTTTGTGGTTCTGAACGAAGAGAGTGAATATATGGAGTAAAGGTAAGCTTTATTATGAGATGAAAGTGGAGGTGAGCAATGTGGCAAAGGTATACTTGGTAGGAATTGGTATGGGAGGGGATGGAACTCTCACCCTAAAAGCAAGAGAGTGTATTTGTAATTGCAGTGTTTTGGCAGGGGCAAAGCGTATGATGGAACCGTTTTTACAAGAGGCACAAAGGAAAGAAAAGCAGGTTCTTGTATCCTATAAGCCAGAAGAGATTGGCGATTTTTTTAGAAGTCATATCAAGGATGGAGAATCAGGAGCGGTGCTATTATCCGGTGATGTTGGCTTTTTTAGTGGAGCCAGAAAACTTATGGAGGAACTAAAGGATTTTCAAGTAGAGCTGGTGCCGGGAATCTCTTCTATGGTGTACTTTTGCAGTAAGCTAGGAATCTCCTGGGAAGATGTGTGTATGGCAAGTGCCCACGGAAAAGAGATCAATATGATTCAGAGAATAAAAAGACATAAATTTTGTTTTTTCCTCATGGATGGCCAAGAAGGATTGCATAAATTATGTGATAAATTGTTGTATTACAACATGGAAGATGTGGTGTTACACCTGGGAGAAAAATTATCCTATGAACAGGAGCAGATTTTTCGGGGGACTCCGAAGGAAGCAAAGCAGCTAACAGTAGGTAACTTATTGGTGGTGGTTACGGAGAATAAGAATGCAAAAGATTGGGCGGCATTGTCCATTCCGGATGAGGAGTTTCTTCGAAGTAAGGTACCAATGACAAAGCGTGAGGTGCGTACCGTGAGTATTGGAAAGTTAAACCTCACTTCGGATGCTGTGGTATACGATGTTGGTGCCGGCAGTGGTTCTGTGTCCGTGGAAATGGCATTGCAGGCTCCGGATATCAAAGTGTATGCCATCGAGAAACATTCAGAAGCCTTGGAATTACTGGAAAAGAATAAACAAAAATTTGCAGCAGACAATATGGAAATTGTAGCTGGGGTTGCTCCGGAGGCGTTGGAAGATTTGCCAGCACCAACCCATGTTTTTTTGGGAGGTAGTGGAGGAAATATGGAAGAAATCTTTGATTGTATTTTTCATAAGAATCCAAAGTGCCGTGTAGTAGTCAATACCATAGCGTTAAATTCCCTCACAAAGCTTATGGAAATCTTTGGTAAAAATAAAGAGTATGTTTTTGATATTGTGCAAATGCAGACTTCTGTTTCCAAAAAAGTGGGAGATTATCAGCTGATGATGGGACAAAATCCAATCTATATTGTCACTGTTTTAAAGGAGGGGGAACGTGAAACAGAAAATACCTAGAATTATGATAGCAGGGACAAACAGTGGATGTGGAAAAACAACGATTGTTTGTGGAATACTATCTGCTTTGAAACAGTTACATGTGGATAGTGCCAGTTGTAAATGTGGTCCGGATTACATTGACCCTATGTTTCACAGTCTGGTGTTTGATATCCCTTCCCAGAATCTGGACTTATTTTTTATCTCTAAGGACCAGACAAGATATCTCCTTGTAAAAAATAGTAAGGACAAAGACATTACGGTGATGGAAGGTGTGATGGGATTTTATGATGGAATGCAGATGGACTCACCAAAGGCAAGTTCCTATGAGCTTGCAAAGGTTACAGATACCCCGGTAGTATTGGTGGTGAACTGCAAAGGGATGGCACTTTCTGTTGTACCAATGATCAAAGGTTTTTTGGAGTTTCAAAAAGACCACACCATTCAGGGAGTTATCTTAAACGGGGTATCCCAAATGACAGGAAAACAGTTGAAGGGGATGATTGAAAAACAATTGCCGGTAAAAGTGTATGGCTGTATTCCTAAATTGGAAGAGTTCTCGCTGGCAAGCAGGCATTTAGGCCTGGTTACCCCACATGAACTTTCTGATATTCGTAAGGATGTAAAGGCTCTTGGTCAGGTGATGCAAGAATATGTAGATATCAAGGGATTGTTACAGCTTGCCCATAGGGCACCTGATTTGGAAGATAGTGTTCCAAAGGAGTGGGGAGAGTATCTTTCCTCCCGTCCGGGACAGGGGCTTACGCTGGGGATAGCTTTTGACCCGGCATTCTGCTTTTATTATAAAGACAATTTAGAGTTATTGCAGGCGCTTGGCTGTAAGATTACAAAGTTTAGTCCCTTAAAGGATCAGGAGATTCCAAAGGAAGTGGATGGAATACTGCTAGGAGGCGGTTATCCGGAGATTTACGCAAAACAGTTATCAGAAAATATCAGTATGCGTAAGGATATGAAAAGAAGGCTGGAACAGGGGCTTTTCTGTATGGCAGAATGTGGAGGATTTATGTACCTTCATGAAAGACTGGAGGATGACAAGGGTGTGATGTATCCTATGGTTGGGCTGGTGGAAGGGGAATGTACCAATCAAAGAAAGCTAGTCCGCTTTGGTTACGTGGATGTAAAAAGTAGGAGAGAGAATTCTTTTTTAAAAACGGGAGAGAGTATCAAAGCCCATGAGTTTCACTACTGGGACAGTACAAACAACGGGGATTGTTTCCTGGCAGAAAAGCCATCAAAAAAGAGACAGTGGGGATGTTGCCATATAAAAAACGGTGTCATAGGATACCCCCACTTTTATTATCATTCTAATCTGAAATTTGTGATTAGAATGTTGGAACAAATGAAAAACAATGGATGAGAATAAATTCCAATAGATACAATGAAAGAAAAGGGGGTACCGGATGTTTTATCTCGTCAGTGGAGGCAGCGGAAGTGGAAAGTCAGAGTTTGCTGAAAACGTTGCTGTAGAGCTATATGATAAGGAGAAGAAAGAAAAGGGGGGGCAATTTTTCTATATTGCAACCATGCAGGGCACAGATTCGGAGACACAGGAAAGAATAGAAAGGCACCGTACCATGAGAAGAGAGAAAGGTTTTACTACGTTAGAGTGTTTTACAGACTTAAAAAACGTCAATCTTCCGCCTGATTGTACTATCCTGCTGGATTGTTTGTCTAATCTTGTGGCAAATGAAATGTTTTCGGAACATGGAGTGAAGGAGCATATTGTGGAGGAAGTGTTACAGGGGGTGGAGCATTTGCTAGAAAAATGTAACCATCTGGTGATTGTGACCAACGAAATTTTTTCGGATGGATGTGAGTACGATAAGATAACAAAACAGTATATCCGGAATTTGGGAATCTTAAATCAGAAACTGGCAAAGAGGGCAGACAAGGTAATTGAGGTGGTCTGTGGGATTCCTGTTTACCATAAGAAATAAAAGGAGGATTTTTTTTATGTTACAGTCTATGATTGTTGCCTTTTCCATGTATTCCAAAATCCCCATGCCCAAAATTACATGGACACAGAAGAATATGAAATATGCCCTCTGTTTTTTTCCTATGGTTGGTGCAGCGGTGGCGCTGATACTTATGAGTGTACTGTGGGTGTGTGAAAAAGCAAAGTTCGGTACAGTTTTTACAGCCAGTGCAGCTACCCTGGTTCCGGTATTGGTGACCGGAGGAATCCATTTGGATGGATACTTAGATACCATTGATGCACTTAGCTCCTATGGTGACAAGGAGAAGAAATTAGAAATTTTAAAAGATTCCAATTCCGGTGCCTTTGCTATTATCTATGGTTTGGTCTATTTTGTAACAAACATTGCAGTGTGGACAGAGATACAAAAGGAAGTGCTTCCCTTTGTATATATCAGTTTTGTGATATCCAGAACCTTAAGCGGACTCAGTATTGTAAGTTTTCCGTTGGCAAAGAACACAGGACTTGCGGCGGCTTTTCAGGATGGGGCACAGAAAAAAAATGTGAAAATTGTACTGCTTACCTTGCTTTTTCTAGAGTGGGGTGTCAGTCTGTTTCTGCATCCTGTCTATGGAGGAGTAGTGCTTGTTCTCTCGGTAATCAGTTTTGGAATTCATTATGATTTGTGCAAAAGAAAATTTGGCGGAATTACAGGAGATTTAGCGGGGTTCTTTTTGCAGATTTGTGAGCTGATGATATTGTTTGGGCTTATGTTGTGTTGTAAGATTAGGGTTTGAAGATGTGTAAAGGAGGTTTCCCATGAAGAAAATTTTGGTAATTGGTGGAACTTATCAGGGGAAGACAAAATGGGCAGAAGAAAATTATCCGGAGTATAAGATTTTTTCCCCGGAAAAACTTTGGAAAGAAAATGTGAAAGGGAACTTCTTTGATGGCATATTTTTGAATGGTTTTCATTTGATATTAAAACAGTGGATGGAACAAGGGAGGGATTGCAAGGAGGCAGTAGCCATGCTTAGAAAGAATTCTTCCTGGCTTATTGTCAGTGATGAGATTGGAAATGGAATTGTTCCCATAAAACGTGAGGAGAGACAGTGGAGAGAATACACCGGAAGGGCACTTTGCCAGCTTGCCAAGGATGCAGATGAGGTGTATCGCATACAGTGTGGAATTCCTGTAAAAATCAAAGGAGGTGGGAGCAGGTGCTAGGCTCTTTGTATGGATGTATTCTTGGATATATTTTAGACTTAATATTTGGAGACCCCCATTGGATGGTGTGTCATCCGGCAAGGCTGATTGGTGCGCTGATTAGCAAAGGGGAAAAGGTTTGCAGAAAAATTTTCCCCAAAAGTAACAAGGGTCAGTTTGTGGCAGGAATGGTGCTCTCTGTTTTTGTGATTTTTATTTCTACTGGGATTTGTATGGTTTTATTATATGGAGGTTACCGCATACATTTTTATGCGGGGGTAGCAGTGGAGGGAGTGCTGTGTTATTTTCTTTTCGCCACAAAGTCCTTGAAGGTGGAAAGCATGAAGGTGTATGATGCACTAAAAGCCGGGGATTTACAGAAAAGCCGATATGCGGTTTCCATGATTGTAGGTCGGGATGTGAACTGCCTGGATGAACAAGGTGTGGCAAAGGCAGCGGTGGAGACGGTGGCAGAAAATACATCAGATGGAATTATAGCCCCTTTGTTTTATATGATTCTCGGCGGTGCCCCTTTGGGATATTTTTATAAAGCAATCAATACCATGGATTCCATG
The DNA here is from genome assembly GCA_045119215.1 of Lachnospiraceae bacterium. Taxonomy (GTDB): domain Bacteria; phylum Bacillota; class Clostridia; order Lachnospirales; family Lachnospiraceae; genus RUG11237. The sequence continues at coordinate 17,314 of JBGVDD010000141.1, forward strand.
ATTGGATATAAAAATGACAGGTATCTGTATTTTGGAAGATTTGCTGCCAAATTAGATGATGTAGTAAATTTTATTCCCGCAAGGCTTAGTGCAATGCTTATGCTCCTTGCCGCAACGATTATGCCGGGATTTAGTGGAAAAGATGCATTAAAAATATATCAAAGAGACCACAAAAAAAGTGCCAGTCCAAATGCAGCACAGACAGAGTCTGTCTGTGCTGGAGCTTTGCAGGTGCAGCTTTTAGGAGATGCCTATTATTTTGGCACCCTACATAAAAAGGACACCATAGGAGATGGGAAACGCACTGTGACACCAGAGCGGATTGTGGAAGCGAACCGGTTATTATATGGGACTGTATTTTTGGGGATGTTACTTTTTTGCGGTATAAAGGCATGGATTTTGGTAGCTGTTTAGAACATTGAATAGACAGGAAAGGTGTGTGGAAAGTATGGAGATGATTCATGGTGGAGATATTTATCGGAATGCAGATTGTATAGATTTTTCTGCCAATATCAATCCTTTAGGGACACCGGAAATGGTAAAAAAGGCAATGGGGGACAGCCTAAACCAGGTACATAATTATCCGGATATATCCTGTGAAAAATTAAGAGAAAAGCTAGGGCAGTTTCACAAGGTTAAGCCAGAGCATGTGATTTGTGGAAACGGTGCGGCAGACATTATTTATCGCTATGTGTACGCCCTAAAACCGAAATCTGCCTTAGTGTTAGCCCCTTGCTTTGCAGAATATGAACAGGCACTTCATTTTGTAGGGACAAGGGTGGAACATTATGTATTAGATTCCAATACCTTTTGCCTGGATGAATGTTTTTTGGATGTGCTCACACAAGAGTTAGATGTGGTGTTTTTGTGCAACCCCAATAATCCTACAGGAAAAACCATACCCCAGTCTCTTCTCTTACGGATGGTAGAACGTTGCAGAAAGAAACAAATTCGGTTGTTTCTAGATGAATGTTTTCTGGATTTTCTGGAAGATGAGCAGGAAAGAAGTCTTGTGAATCAGACATTAAATCATCCCCATATTTTTATTCTGCGCTCTTTTACAAAGATGTACGCTGTGCCGGGAATCCGATTGGGATACGGCATTTGTACGGATACTATGGTACTTTCTAAAATGGCTGATGCAGGTCCACCTTGGAATGTATCGGTTCCGGCCCAGGCAGCAGGGGTGGCAGCATTACAACAACAGTCATTTGTGAAAAAAACCAGATGTTACGTAAAGAAAGAACGGGATTATTTGACACAACAGTTATCTAGATTACACATCACCTTTTGGGAGAGCAGTGCAAACTATATTTTTTTGTATGACTCTGTAGACTTGAAGGAAAAATTATTGGAGAAAGGAATTTTGATTCGGGATTGTAGTAATTATGTGGGGCTTTCGAAAGGATATTATCGCATTGCGGTAAAAGACAGGGAGAGTAATCAAAAGCTTATTACAGCATTGGAGAACATAAAACAGAACAGTGTTACTAGTCGTGAAACACAAAGAATAGGAGGCAAGGATGGCAAAGTCAATTATGATACAGGGCACCATGTCAAATGCGGGAAAAAGCTTGTTGGTAGGAGGACTCTGTAGGGTGTTTCGACAGGATGGATACCGGGTGGCACCTTTTAAATCCCAGAACATGGCACTTAACTCTTATATCACCAGGGAAGGGCTGGAGATGGGGCGTGCTCAGGTGATGCAGGCAGAAGCTGCAGGGATTGAGCCTACGGTAAATATGAATCCCATTTTGTTAAAACCTACCAACGACACCGGTTCCCAGGTGATTGTAAATGGAGAAGTAGTGGACACTATGTCTGCCAAAGAATATTACAAAAATAAGAAAAAGTTTATTCCAGCTATTTTAGATGCTTACCATGAGTTGGAATCCCAGAATGATATTATTGTGTTAGAAGGGGCGGGAAGTCCGTCGGAAATCAACCTAAAGGAAAATGATATTGTGAATATGGGAATGGCAAAGATGGCAAAGGCTCCGGTGCTCATTGTAGGGGATATTGACCGGGGTGGTGTGTTTGCCCAGTTGATTGGCACCCTTGCACTTTTGGAAGAAGAGGAAAGAAGCTATGTCAAGGGACTTATCATCAACAAGTTTCGTGGGGATAAAGATATTCTCATGCCTGGAATTCGTATGCTGGAAGAACGGGGGAAAAAGCCTGTAGTAGGTGTGGTACCCTATGTCTATCTGGATATCGATGATGAGGACAGTCTGACAGAACGATTTGCAAAGAGAAAGAGTAGCGGTCTGATAGATATTGCGGTAATTCGGTTGCCAAGAATATCCAATTTTACTGATTTTTCTGCCTTTGAATGTTTTGAGGAAGTGTCCCTTCGCTATGTATCCAGCCCAGGACAGCTTTCAAATCCGGATATGATTTTACTTCCGGGAAGTAAAAATACTATAGAGGATTTGCTTTGGATGCGCCAAAGCGGTATGGAGGCAAAGATATTACAACATGCAGCTAAGGGAAAAATCGTGTTCGGTATCTGTGGAGGGTACCAGATGCTTGGTGAGACGATTCAGGACCCAGAGGGAATGGAACACAAAGGTCAAGTGCGTGGTATGGGACTATTGCCGATAAACACAGTATTTCAGAAACAGAAAACGAGAACCCGTGTTGTGGGAAATTTCGGGAAGGTTGATGGAATATTAAAAAGCCTGACAGGGGTGGCAGTAGAGGGGTACGAAATACACATGGGAATCACAGAAATTATGGCGAATGGAGTGCATTTGTCCCGGATTGAGAATACCACTGGAACTATAGAAAACAATACCCAAAAACGTAAGTTAGATGGTGCCCAAAAAGGAAATGTGTATGGAAGTTATATTCATGGAATTTTTGATGCACCAGATGTGGCAAAACAGATTGTGGCAACCCTGCTACAGGAAAAAGGCTGTGACCCGGAAGGGGTGAAGGCATTTGAAATGAAAGAATATAAGGAAAAACAGTATGATGCTTTGGCAGATGTAATACGCGCATCGCTGGATATGGAGAGGGTATATGATATTGTAGAAAAAGGAAGCATGGTGTAGCGATAAAGTACATTCTACAGGAGGAAGATGTATGAGTGGTAAAATAGGAAATATAGAATTGGAGCAGGTATTGCCACAGGAAATTGAAAAGAGAAGCTTTGAAATTATTACAGAGGAATTAAAGGGAAGAACCTTTCCAAAGGATCAGGATGCTATTATCAAAAGAGTGATTCACACTTCAGCAGATTTTGACTATGCAGACAATCTCTGCTTTTCAAAGGATGCGGTTTCCATAGCAAAGGCGGCTATTATGAATGGTGCCTGTATTGTGACAGATACCCAGATGGCAAAGTCCGGAATTAACAAAAAATCCCTGGCAAGATATGGAGGGGAAGTATTTTGCTTTATGAGTGATGAGGACGTGGCATTAGAGGCAAAGAGAAAGAAGGTAACAAGGGCAACGATCAGCATGGAAAAGGCAGCATCCTTAAATAAAGACTTGATTATTGCAGTGGGAAATGCGCCCACAGCGTTGGTTAAGCTTTATGAGTTAGTGAAAGAGGGAAAGATAGAGCCTAAGCTGATTATTGGAGTTCCGGTAGGTTTTGTAAATGTGGTACAGGCAAAGGAACTTATCATGACCGCAGGGGTGCCATATATTGTAGCAAGAGGACGAAAGGGAGGAAGCAATGTGGCAGCCGCCATCTGTAATGCCTTACTTTATCAGATTAATGATGCAAGGTAATTATTCAGTGCAGGTGTCAGCATTTACTGCTGACACCGTAAGAAAATGCAGATTTTACAAAAATCGGGCAATTTTGCATGCGTAAGCATTGCCCGATTTACATAACTGTTCAGTGGTTCTGAACAGTTACGATGAAAGATAGTTGGCAACTGAGGGGCTGGACAAATACATTTTTTAGAAAAGTTGAGGTGAGAAGATGCAACTACAAATGATTGGTATTGATTATGAGAAGGCGGATTTAGACACCAGAGCATTGTTCTCTTTTCATCATCATGCCGCTTTTGAGGGTATGCTTTATTTGAAAGAAACATATGAATTAAGTGGAGTGGTGATATTATCCACTTGCAATCGAACGGAAGTATATATCAGTACCCCAAAACTACGGGGAGATTTACTGGATATGGTCTGCTCCTTAAAGGGCATCATCCCAAAAGAGTATAGGAATATGGTGGTGGAGCGAACCGGACAGGAGGCAGTGCATCATCTGTTTCAACTCTCCTGTGGCATGAAGTCAAAGGTGTTTGGGGAAGACCAGATTATCACCCAGGTGAAAACGGCCTTAAATTATGCAAGGGAGGCACAGACTACCGACCGTAATCTGGAAAAAGTATTCCAGGCAGCCATTACAGCAGCCAAAAAGGTGAAATCAACCGTACATTTAACCGCTGTAAAAACATCTGTGATTCAACAGATGAAGGAAGCACTTTACCAGGAGAAAGACAGCCTTTTAGGGGTGAAATGTCTGGTGATTGGAAATGGAGAGATTGGAAGAATGGCAGCTTCTTGTATGGTGGAGGAAGGAGCAAAGGTCACAGTTACGGTGAGAAATTATAAGACAAGGCAGGTGGAGATTCCTAAGGGGTGCAAAGTGTTAGACTATAAAGAACGTTATGAACATTTGCAGGATTTTGAGATTATTATCAGTGCCACCACCAGTCCCCATCACACGGTAAAATATGAGGATTGTGCCCAGTTACTTCAGGATGGAGTGCACCGATATCTGATAGATTTGGCAGTGCCAAGAGATATTTCAAGTAGATTTAGGGAAGAAAACTATGTAACTACTTATGATATTGACTCTCTTGGGGGAAGCTCTGGGACAAATCAGGATAATAAAGCCATAGAACTTGCAATGGAGATTATTCGGGAACAGGAAGAGAAACTCTCTTCAAAAAAGGAAATGCAAGAATACGTAGAATTGATACAAAACATAGGTGACATGGCAGCCGATGTGGCTTATAAGAGAATAAAAAAACAAGTAAACAAAGAGTTGCAGGAAGAGACAAGGAAGCAGGTGGAAGAACAGATACGTCTGGGCACCCAAAAGACCATAACTTCATTGCTGTTTGATATGCGCAAACAGATGGAGGAAGAGCATTGGGAGTCCTGTCTTACGGTGATGAAGCAGGTATTATCAGACCAAAATTTTTAAGAAGGAAGGTGTTTCCATAGATGAAAAAAATTGTACGGGTTGGAAGCAGGGACAGTAAGCTGGCGGTTAAGCAGACCTTACTTGCATTGGAAGACGTGAAAAAAATACATCCGGAAATAGAGTTTGAACTGGTGACAATGAAGACTACCGGAGATAAAATTCTGGATAGGAATTTAGACCAGATTGGTGGAAAAGGGTTGTTTGTGAAGGAATTAGATACAGCCTTGCTAAGTGGGCGGGTGGACATTACAGTACATAGCTTAAAAGACCTGCCTATGGAAATTATGGAAGAGATTCCTTTGATTGGGTATTCCAAAAGAGAAGATCCAAGAGACTGTGTGATTGTGAGAAAAGGGAGAGAGAAGGATTTTTCAGAGGGATGTATTGGAACTTCCAGTGGAAGGAGAATGGAACAGCTAAGAAAGTTGTACCCCAATGCAACCTTTCGGGGAATTCGGGGAAATGTGCAGACCAGACTTCGAAAATTGGAGGAAGAAGATTACGCTGCTACCATCCTTGCCAGGGCAGGGTTGGTGAGATTAGGTATGGAAGAGTACATTACAAAAACCTTTTCGGTGGAAGAAGTGATTCCTGCTGCCGGACAGGGGATTGTGGCATTTCAGGGTCGCAAAGGAGAGGATTATTCTTATCTGGATTGCGTCTGTGACATAGATTCTTTTTATGCGGCTACAGCGGAGAGGAGCTTTGTGAAATACCTGGATGGAGGTTGCAGTTCTCCTATTGCAGCCTATGCTTCCGTAAATGGAGAAAAGATTTCTCTTAGGGGGTTATACTACCACGAACCTGCAAAAGATTTCACTGTGGGGAGAAAAGAGGGAAATGTTTGGGATGCCGCAGAGATTGGAATAGAACTGGCAAAGGAATTAGTCAAGATGTGGAAATAGGAAGGAGTAAGATGGATGGAAGAAAAGCTGGGAAAGGTGTGGCTTGTGGGAGCAGGAACAGGAGATATAGGCTTGCTCACCCAAAAGGGAAGAGAGGTGTTAGAAAAGGCGGAAGTGGTTGTATATGATGCACTGATTAGCTTGGAACTGTTGGCATCGCTGCCACAGAATGCAGAACTTATCAACGCCGGAAAACGTTCCAGCCATCATCTCATTCCTCAGGAGAAGATAAATCAGATTTTATTAGAAAAGGCAAGAGAGGGAAAACGGGTGGTGCGACTAAAAGGGGGAGATCCTTTTGTGTTTGGAAGAGGAGGAGAAGAATTGGAGCTTCTCTCAAAGGAACGCATTCCCTTTGAGGTGGTTCCCGGCATTACTTCCTCCATTGCGGTTCCGGCATACAATGGAATTCCGGTGACACACCGGGACTTTACTTCTTCTTTTCATGTGATTACAGGACACAAAAAGAAAAATGGAGCTTTGGATATTAATTTTAAGGCGTTGGTGGAATTAAATGCTACCCTGGTATTCCTTATGGGGGTGACTGCATTGGATACCATTTGTCATGGGCTGATGGCAGGGGGAATGAGCCCGGATATGCCTGCGGCAATTTTGGAAAAAGGAACTACCTGTAGGCAAAGAAAGGTAGTGGCCACTGTGGGAACCTTAAGAGAAAGAGCCAATGATTTAAAGATTCAGAGTCCGGCGGTGATTGTGGTGGGCAAAGTGTGTCTGTTGGAAAAAGAACTTTCCTGGGTGGAAAAGAAACCCCTGTTTGGCACACAGGTGTTAATCACAAGACCTAGAGAGCGTATTTCCTCTCTGGCACAAAAACTTCGGGAGCTGGGTGCACAGGTAGTAGAAATGCCATCCATTGAAACCATTCCAATGTGGAGTGTTGGAGAGGAAGAGAAAGTATCACTCTCTCAGGCAATGGAAGAAGTATGTGGAAGGAGAGATAAGGTGTGTATTGGTTTTACTAGTCCCCAGGGAGTCAGACATTTCTTTGAGCAGATGCGGTGTATGAAGCTTGATATGCGCTCTCTTTTATCCAATCCCAACCTGTCCTTTGCAGTGCTTGGACAGGGCACAAGAAAAGAGTTGGAGTGTTATGGAATCTTTCCTGAATACATGCCAAAGGAATATTCTGCAAAAGCTTTAGGAAAGTTGTTAGCCCAAAGGTTAGAAAAAGATACCACATTGTATCTGTTTCGTGCAGAAGAGGGCTCCAAGGATTTGATGAAAGAGCTTTTGGGAAGAGTGAAAGTAAAGGATATTCCAACCTACCGAACGGTATACACCAAGAGTGGTCCTATAGTAGAAAGCATCACACAGGCATTTTGGGAAGGGCAGATAGATTATGTTACTTTTACCAGTGCGTCTACGGTGAAAGGTTTTGTGAATAGTTTGGAAGCCTTAGATTTTACGAAAGTCCATGCTCTTTGTATTGGAGAACAGACCGCCAAGGAGGCAGCATCCTATGGAATGCAAATTTCCATTGCCAAGGAGGCAACCATGGATAGTATGATTACATTACTATTGGAAGAGGAAGAAAAGAAGAAAGGAGTTTCTAAAAATGAGTTTGATAGATAGACCAAGAAGGTTGAGAAGTAACCCAATGATTCGGGGAATGGTACAGGAGACAAGGGTTTCGGCGGATACCTTAATTTATCCACTATTTGTGGTGGAGGGAGAGAATATAAAGGAGGAAATTTCCTCTATGCCGGGACAGTATCGATACAGTATCGACCGGATTGGAGAAGAATTAGACCAGATTAGTGATTCCGGGGTAAAGAGTATCCTTCTATTTGGTATTCCAAAACACAAAGATGCCTGTGGCAGCAGTGCCTGGGCGGAGGATGGAGTGGTGCAAAAGGCTTTGATCTATATTAAGAAAAACTATCCAGGGCTGTACTGTATTACCGATGTGTGTATGTGTGAATATACCTCCCATGGGCACTGTGGAATTTTAGATGGAAAAACCGTGGACAATGACAAGACTTTGGAGGTACTATCAAAGACAGCGTTATCCCACGCAAAGGCAGGGGCGGATATGGTAGCGCCTTCCGACATGATGGATGGAAGAATCCAGGCCATAAGAAACACTTTGGATGGTAACGGATTTGTGAATACACCAATCATGTCCTATGCTGTGAAATATGCTTCTTCTTTTTATGGACCGTTTCGGGAAGCGGCAGGTTCTGCACCGGAGTTTGGTGACCGAAAAGGATATCAGATGGATTACCACAATCGAAGAGAGGCCATAAGAGAAGCGGAACTTGACTGCAAAGAAGGGGCAGATATTCTTATGGTAAAGCCTGCACTTGCATTTCTTGATATTGTACGAGATATCCGGGAAAGGTTTGATAAACCTCTGGCAGCCTACAGTGTCAGCGGGGAGTATGCCATGATTAAGGCAGCTGCAGCGGCAGGTTACATAGATGAAGCTTCTATTGTGTGCGAATCCACAGTTTCCGTGTATCGGGCAGGAGCAGATATGCTGATTACCTATTATGCAAAGGAAATTGCGAAGTATATTAAGGAAGGGAGAATGTAATTATGGCATTTACGACTACAAAATCCAAAGAGATATTTCAGCGCGCAGTGAAGGTTATGCCAGGAGGTGTCAACAGTCCGGTACGTGCCTTTGGCCCGGTAGGTTGCGAACCGGTGTGTATTGAGCATGCAAAAGGTGCCTACCTATACGATGAAGATGGCAATTCTTATATTGACTATATAGGCTCCTGGGGACCTATGATTTTAGGGCATAATGATTCCAGAATCCTAGAGGCAATGAAAAAACAGATGGAACGTGGAATCAGCTATGGAGCTATTGCAAAGTTGGAAGTAGAAATGGCAGAACTTATGGTTTCTCTGGTACCGGC
>JBGVDD010000142.1:0-4082 GCA_045119215.1 Lachnospiraceae bacterium
CCCATGGTTGTGTTGGCATACTTATCGTAAATAATTCGTATTACCTCAGCTTCATCCTCTGCAATATGCAACTCACCATTGATAAGCTGATATCCATAAGGAGCAAACCCACCATTCCACTTACCTTCTCTTGCCTTCTGTCTGCGCCCTTCCATGGTCTGCACCAATATATTTTCACGCTCTATTTCAGCCACTGCGGATAACACGGAAATCATCAGCTTACCCGCGTCTTTAGAACTGTCGATACCATCTTCCACACAGATAAGATTAACACCAAAATCCTGCATTCGCTGAAGAGATGATAAAACATCCGCTGCATTTCGTCCAAATCGGGATAGCTTGAATACGAGTACAAAATCAATGTTGTCTTTACCTGTTTCAATATCCTGAAGCATCTGTTGAAATTGTGGGCGACCCTCCACGCTTTTACCGGATTTACCTTCGTCAGAGTATTCCCCAGCGATAATCATATCTTGGTAATCAGCGTATTTATGCAATTTGTCTTTTTGCGCATCTAAACTGTAGCCATCTACCTGCATGGAAGTGGATACACGGGTGTAGATGTAGCATTTTAGTTGTTTTTTCATGAGTACCTCCTTATGAATCCGATGTAACTCCAAGTGCAATTTCCAAAAGTTCTGCAGCCACTTGATGATTTTTGATACGCATTAAATTATCCCAGACATCCACCTTACCAAGCAGATTCATGCCACCATGCCATACCAGTTCTTCATCAATAACGGCGAATCGCTCCTCTACTTCCGCTTTTGTTACTACATTAATTCCTACCTGCTGCATCTCTCTAATTAATTCATAACATACATCCGCACTGCCATATACAACTCCCTCCGGATCTGTAGTAATGACTGTTACATTTACACCTTTTTCCTGACGATCTTTAACCAGTGATAACAGTCTGTCAATCTTATTCTGTCGTATGTCCGGACTGGAAATTACAATTGATTTCTCTGCTTCCACAATATCCTGCTCGAATTTTTCCGTGTAATTACCGGAATCATATATCGCATTAATTATCTGCTTAGTCTGTTCATCTCCCGTCCATATAGAAAATCCGGTTTTCTTGTATGTCTTCAATCTTTTACCATACATTTTATTAAAGAATCTCATATGAGCATCAATATAATCATATACATAAACAGCTTCTTTACCTTCATAGTCACGATTTAATCTTCCTACATACTGTTCCAGACGCCCCTCAAAAGATACCGGTGCTGCAAGCATCAACACATCAAGTCTCGGAAAATCAAAGCCTTCTCCTATTTTCTGACCGGTTGCAACCAAAATGAGAGATTCATTTTTAGGAACCTGTTTCAATCTAACTCGTATATCCGCATTTTCTTTATCCGTATTATCTCCATACAGAAGGAATACATGATCAGCTTCTTCTTTCAGAGTGTCATATAAAAGCTTTGCATGTTCCTTAAATCTCGTCAAAATGACCGGAGTCTGCTTCATCGCAATACATGCTATCACATCATTTACAATCATCTCATTACGCACTTTACTGGCACTAATCAGACTGTATGCTTTATTGATATCATCCTTGCTGTCAGCAGTATCCACAACTCTTGTATACCTCGGAACAAAATAATGTCCTATTCCCTGCTCCTGTGCTCTTTCCAAAGCTGTAAATCTGTGCCGGAGTGGTCCAAGCAGCATATAAATAATCTTATCCAAGCTGTCTCCGCGTTTTGGTGTGGCAGAAACTCCATAAACATATTTCGCATTAATTTTTTGCAATAACTCCATGGATGTATTAGATGCCGCATGGTGACATTCGTCCATAATTACCATTCCGTATGAATTAATTAAATCATTGAATTTACCTTTACTGTACATGGAACCCACCATTGCAACATCTATAATACCTGTTAATGTATTTTTACTGCCATGCAGAATCCCAATAACACTATCCCTCTTTTTCTTCCTGCCCGTTTTCGTCTCATATTCCGGTGGCTCTTCTTTGATATCCAAGAATTTATTCAGTTCTTCAACCCACTGGTTAAGCAAATCCTTACTTTGTAACAAAATAAGCGTGTTTACCTTACGTTCCGCAATCAGGTAACTGCACACAACCGTTTTACCAAATGCCGTTGCCGCACTTAATACACCATCTGAATAAGTCAATAACTTCTCTGCCGCCAACTCCTGCTGTGTTCGTAAATCACCTTTAAAAGAAACTCTGATTGGTCGCCCTTTCTCCCTTTGATCAGATATATCAACAGCAATTCCGGACTTTTTGCATTCTTCAATAACTTGTTCCTTCAGTCCTCTTGGAATCTGTATGTATCCATCTACATCCTTTCCCAAATATACAGCGCTAAAATTATAGTAATTAGAATATCCCAATCTCTTATTTTTATAAAATTCCGGATTATCAAAAGCAGCCAGACTACGGATTTGGTTTTGTATTCTCGGCATAAGATTTAGCGTGTCAATATAAACACCATTACTAAGCACCATATGTAGTTTGCCAACAACATCCGCCTTAACAAACTCACACTTCTTTTTCCATGGCTTTGGCCTATTATTCATATCAGTACCAGCTAGCATCCCTCGACTTTCTGCCAGTTCTGCCTGCCATTTTGCCATATATTTTTCAATATCCTCTATACCAAGTTTTTCTGTTTTATTTAGTAAAATATCCCACTGATTTGGATATGCATTCCAGTTTTCATCCACAAAAGCACTGTTACCATCTTTAAGTGCCTGCCCCTGCAAAGGCAATGCAATCAGATTACCAATACTGCTTGCCACATCCTGAGACGGATACATTCTGTCATAATAATGAAAGGATTTTAAGTTAATTGATGCAGAACCTTTATCTAATAACAGAAATCCAAAATTTCTGGCTATAGAAGCCGGTATTGCTTTCTTAAAGAAAATCCATACATGAGCACCTTTACCGGAACGAGAACGCTCTATCAATGGCTTAATACCATTTATCTCACACATTTTTCTAAGGGCATCTACTTCCTTATGCCACTCAGTATCTGTATTGGCAAAATCTGTCGCCTCTGCACCTTTTTCATGGTTATCAAAATCAAACACAATAAATCTGCATGTCCCATTTGGCAAAAGCGGATATACACCTATTACATCTGAGCCATCTTCTTTATAGCCCAATAAATGAGCAATTATTTTCTTAACATCCAGTTTTGTCCATTTTGTATTTTCACACTCATCACAAAACATCTTTTCGTCTCGTTGTTTCGGACATAACCTATCATTCCAACGATTATCGCATTGTGGAAAATAACCTCCGTTTTTACCTCGCTTGGCAAAAACATCCTCTCGCCCCCAAAACATAGAAAAGAAATGTGTTGCCATCTCCTCTGTTATAAATGGTGGATTGACAATACGTTCTCCCTGGTCAGGGTCATACTCTTCCACATTATCTATAGTCTCTTCAAATGGATTGACTTCATCATATGGAATATTTTCTTTTTTCAGTTTTTCTTTTAGCAATCTGTTCTCATATTCGAGAAGTCTGACAAGCTTCCTCAAAGACTCTGCATCATATGCTTCTATATTCATGACTATCACCTGCAATTCTTATGTACGTAATACCTTCTGCTACCTATGCAAAAGAAAATCAACACTTTTTCTTAATTCATCACTAAACCCTTCCAAATCAGCAGTTGTTATCATACCACTATTAATCAGTGCCACAATATCGAAAATCATATTTCCTTTACTTAATTCAAGCATAACTCCCGGATGTTTCTTGTCCTTCTTTATTCGCTCTTCCAGCTCCCAGAACTTATCCGAGGCATTTCCGTTTCCATTCAACATATCAATATATTCTTTCACTAAGCATTCCATATAATTTTCCTGCCATTCAGCAATGCATGCTCTGAATAATTTCCAATCGCTTTTTGAAATTTCCATGTAAACCTCCAATCAATGCTACTGCATTAACAAGCTCTTCTATTGTCCCAACAAAATTATACCGCTGTTCCAACTGCAATTCAACAAAAAATAGACAGCCATAACTCTGACTGTCTACCCGCTAATGAGATATTTGGATTAAGGCATTACCCTTGCCTCTCTACGGCCAT
>JBGVDD010000143.1:0-32634 GCA_045119215.1 Lachnospiraceae bacterium
GTATTCTCCAAAGCTTCAAAATAGTTGTCAATCTTAACTCCTTTTTTGAACTGTATTTCACTTCCATAATAAATACATGGAATACCACGGAATGTGAACATTAAACTTAAGTTCTCTGCCCAATCTTCTGTACTTCCAGTATATCTTCTAAGGTCACTACCGTCTCTATCGCTGTCTCCGTCTACACTTGGACCATAGTCATGAGAATCTACATATACCACATTGTAAGAAGAATCATTCATATATGGGTCTTCCTGTTTTGCAATATTAAATGCCTTGGATGCACTAGAGAAATTAAAGTGCATTGCATAGTCGATGACTCCCATACCAGAGCTTTGTGTATAATCCGGTGTATGATAATCATTTCCCTCCAGGAATACATTGGTAGATTTTGGCTGTGACTGGCTTCCGGTATTTGGTTGGCCAGCCTCGTATTCCTGCTTACATAATGCAAGGTTATCTTTACCGTCTACGGAATTGTCATTCCATGCATAAGTCTTGTCTGACTTCCATGTGTAGTAGAACGGAGATACACATGGGTTATTGTGGTTTACAAATTCATTTACACGGCAGGCAACTTCTGCATATGAGAAGAAGTTGTTGTTTCCTACGCTCTTTGCGGCTTCTGCAAAGGATGGCAGGAACACTGTATTCATCGTAAGTCTTGAGATATGTTTTACTGTGTCAATACGGAAGGCATCCACTCCCATCTTGATGTAGTCATTATAGGTGTCTGCCAGGTAATTATAAACCTCCGGCATTTCTGTATTTAACTCCATACAGTCACCGGCAAACTGTCCTGTGGTTACCGTAAAGTCTTCCCATCCAATACTTACATTTTTTCTGTAAATAGTATCTGCTTCCTTCATCCACTGATCTCTTGCATGATACATATAAGCCGCACCGTTTTGTGTATCATCAGTTGTCGCTGTATTGTAGCTCTTACAGCTTCCTTTGCTGATGGTCTGGATTAAGCTGTCAAGCTTTGAAACCGCAGAATCTTTTGCTGTGGTGATTACTTTATTGCCTGACACTCCCTGATCTAGCACATACTCTCTGTCTACAATCGGGAACAAGCCTTCCTCTCCACCGTTACTTGTATGATTTAATACGATATCCTGAATCAGACGAATTCCTTTTTCATGACAGGCATTTACCAAATCTTCAAAGGTAGCACCTTCTGATTCTAATCTTGGATCTACTTTTCTAAAGTTTACTGCATGATAACCATGGAAATCATATCCACTGCAGTTTTCCACTACCGGCGTAATCCAGATTGCTGTAAATCCTAATGCCTTGATGTAATCCAGCTTTTCAATTAATCCCTTGAAGTCACCTCTCCATGCTGGGTCTGCATCTGTATTTCCAACCTCTGCATCATGGTCAGCATGAATATTATTCATCTTATCTCCATCGTAGAATCTGGCTGTCATTAAGAAGTAGATTGTCTCATCTCTAAAGTCTTCGGAGTATGTATAATTTGGTGTCGGCGTAGCCGTAAAGTTTGGATCCCTTGTTGGTGTAGGTGTATTGGTTGGTCTTGGTGTATTGGTTGGCTTTGGTGTGTTGGTTGGGCCCGGTGTTGGAGTAGGTCCATCCGGATTATAATCCGTCCATTTGCCATCCTTATACCACCATTCTCCCTCTTTCTGACTCAAATCATCTGTCTTGGCACTTTCATTAGAGCCATCTACAAATAACAGATTAGAAGCAGTTGCACCGTCAATGGTATATACATACCAATCACCTCTTTCTTTCTCCATAGCCTGACCCGGCCATGTGGTCTGTCCTACACTTGCACCAGTTGCATTCCAATAATGAATACTCGGCTTACTCCAGTTACCAGTATTACAATAGTGAAGAATCATCTTTCCCTTAACTACCACTTTCGTTGGCTCCGGTGTTGGAGTTGAGGTAAGAAGCGTGGTAGGTGTCACTGTTACCGTTGCCACTCCCGTTGGGGTTACCTTCACTTCTTCCGTAGGCACTATAGTAGCCGTTGGAGTTACTGTCATGGCAGGTTTCACAGTAGGTTCCGTTGTTGGTTCTTTGGTTGGTTCCTTGGTTGGTTTAACGGTAACCTTTTGTGTAGTGACAGGTGTTGGAGTTGCTGTCTCATTTGGAATTTTGGTAGGCTGTTTTTTATAGCTTTCCGGAGCCTCAGTCAACAGTTCTCCATTACTTAACCAGTACTCTCCGCTAAGTACCAGTGTTTCCTCTGTTTCTCCCTGATTTGACACACAAACAAATTTCACGGTTTTTGCCTGCCCAACAGAATATGTATACCAGTTATTCCCTTCTGCCTTCATTTCCACACCAGGCCATGCCACAGGCGTATTTTTTCCATTATTCACATCATAATAATACAAGCTTGGCAAAACACTGCTTTCATAATGCAGAATAATCGTTCCACTCTTTTGTGGAATGGTCACCTCTGGAGCCAGTGTAGGTGTTACAGCACGGGTTGGATTTAAGTAACCTTCCTCTGGTTGTGCTGTAGCTGTTGGTATGTTTGTTGGCTTTGCCGTTGGTGTGTTTGTTGGTTTTGCCGCTGGCTTGCTTGTAGGCGTTTTCGTCACCGGGTTAGTAGGTTTTACAGTAACCTTTGGCGTCGGAGTCTTTGTTGGCTTTGAAGTAGGAGTTATGGTCACCTCTTCTTCGGTAGGTAATCTGTCATATCTTTTACCTCCAACAAAATAATTATCTCCTTCTAATGCCTGATAATGGGTAGTCTGCTTTTTTCCTGAGTGAAACATTACCTGGGCTTGTGTTGCATCCTCAATAGTATAAGAATACCAGCCATCCTTTTCTTTTTGCATGGCATTTCCCGGCCAGCTTACCGGATTGTTACATTTCCCGTTCTGGTTCCAATAAAATAACTTTGTTCCAGGCCAATCCGACTTATAGTAGATTTTCACCTGCTTTGTTTCTGCGGCATAAGCCGTATTTACCGGTGCTACCTCAGCGAATGGAGCTGTCAGAAGTGTAGCTGCCAAAGCAGAAGATATCATCTTTTTTATCCCTGATTTCATTTTTTCCTCCTTTTCTCCTTATTACTTATTAACAAATCATTAAAAATTGTAACGTTTATTGTACCCAATGTCAATAAACCATATTTTTTTTGAGCTTTTGCACAATAACATGATGAATATTACGCAAAAAGAGCAAAATCGCTTGTGCAATTTTGCTCTTTTTACAAAAACTATATAATAATGAGGGGGAGTAGTAAACTTATTGGGGGAATAAATTTACTATAAAAAAGGTATAAAGTCGAGATTCTAAATTTTCCTTCTGTTCAGGAATTTGTCCTCTCTTGTACAGCAAAATAAATATAACATACACTTTTTCTTTTGTCAATACTTTTTTAATATTTTTTATGTTTTTGTAATATTTATTTAATATTTTTCTTTTCTTTCTTCTCCCTCTTTTTTTGATTCAATTTTTTTTCAGCCTCATGAAGAAATTGAGGAAGATCTTGAATGCTTTCATCATACTTAGCATAACCAACACTAAGAGTCAAGCGATATAAGGACTGTTCCTGTTTATTTGCCTCCATCAAAATATCATTGATTTCATCTACAATCCATTCTGGAGAGGCTTCCTTTTCCAGTTCGCAAACCATGGCAAATTCGTCCCCACCATACCGTGACAGAAAACAATTGTTCCCTTTTGCCACCTGCCTTAAACTATTTGCTATTCGTACCAATGCATTGTCACCTTCCAAACGTCCATATATATTATTAATGCGCTTAAAAGAATCTCCATCCATAAAATACAAATACAAATCCCTATCCTTTGGTGGTTGGACAAGTTTCCTTGAAAGATATTTTATTAATTGCCCTTTATTGTTTAGCTGTGTCAACGTATCCACGGAAATTTTTGCCTCCTGGCTACCTATGTATACCAGCAATACTGCCACTGTAATTCCGACCCCCATGACAAAGGATCTAGTTACAAAATACTGATACAGTGAAAAAATCACTGGCGGAAGGATAAAGCTACCCATATTGATTAATTCTGCTCTCTGGGTATAATACTTTCTCTGAAATGCTTTGTACAATGCTTTTACGGAGGTACTTAATATAAAACCATATGCTATTGCATACTGTAACCAAAACATAACCCCTCTGTGATACAAAAAATTATCATCAATATAATAAATCAGATGTGTCTTCTTTGTAGTTATGCACACCATTGTGAAAACCACCACAGGCACGGACCAAAGAGCTCTCTTATATGCTTTGTCTGTCAGCTTGGATTTCTGACGACATTCCGAATAAATAAACCACAAATAGCAGTAGGTCACCTGCAAAATAAATGCTAGGGAATTTGAAATATACTCTCTTCCCATAGTGGTTTTAATCACTCCAGTATGAGCAATATCGCTATACGAAGAAACAAATATGAATCCAAAAATAACCACCAACATCCACTTAAACACTTGTACTTCATATCTCTTATCCACACCTGATGCAACTTTAAAAATTAAGATGCCCACCACAATCAAGCTTAACAAGTCCACCTTTGTATATGATAGCACATCAGACACATGTTCCATTTTTATCCCCCTTTTCGTCTTATATATCTATCTTTTTACAAATATCTTCCAAACAACACCTATCACAGTGAGGTTTTGTTCTGGCAGTACAAATTTCACGTCCATGATCCACCATTCTATGACAAAAATCATTACCTTTTTCCAGAGGAATCAGCTTCCATAGTTCCATTTCTACTTTCTTTGGGTCCTTAATCCGGTTCACTAACCCCATACGGTTTACTAATCGTATGCAGTGTGTATCTGTGACAATGGCGGGTTTATGAAACACATCTCCCATAATAAGATTGGCACTTTTTCTTCCTACTCCCGGCAGCTTCATAAGCTCATCAAAGTCCTCTGGTACCTTTCCACCGTAGGTTTCCAACAACATCTTCATACAGTTACTGATATCTCTTGCCTTGCTGTGTCCCAGTCCACAGGGCTTTACAATAGCTTCAATATCCGATACCGGTGCCTGCGCCAAGGCTTGAACGCTGGGATACTTTTCAAACAGTCCCTGCACTACCACATTCACTCTGGCATCTGTACACTGGGCTGCCAGGCGTACACTCACAAGAAGCTTCCAGGCCTGGTCGTATTCCAAAGTACATTCTGTATGGGGATATTCTTTCTCCAAACGTTTAATAATTTCTAATGCCAAGTCCTTTTTTTTCATCTTACCACCACTTTGTATCTGTTTTAAACACATTTTCTTACGGTCTCAGCAGTAAATGCTGAGACCTATACTAAACGGCTACATTATATCATAAAAATGCATATAACTCAAGTCAGTTATTGAAGTACCAGATATCATATCTGTGTACTTCAACAATCAATTTTCAAGACTCTTCCCCAGACACAATCTTCCATAACCACTGATTTCATTGGGAGTCTGGGACAAATAAGGAAGCTGTCTTGCACCTTTGTGCAAAAATGCCTTTGCCTTTTCCCCATACAAATACAAATCATTTCCTCTTACAATTCCCCATTCCATCATAAGGGCACAGCTTCCTGTCACAAAGGGGGTTGCTATAGAAGTGCCCGTAAGGTTTTCATAACCTCCTCCTGGCACAGCACAGCGGATATTGACCCCGGGGGCCAATATATCCGGTTTAGACACATCCAAAAAGGTATATCCCCTGCCAGAAAACTCTGCATAACTGTCCAGATAAGAATTATATGCCCCTACAGAAATACATTTTCTTGCTGTGGCAGGAATGGTTATTGTTTTCTCGGGACTGGGTAGTAAGAATCTGGTTCCTTCACTTAACGCTGCCTGAGCCGGAAGATACAAATCAATCTCCCCGTTGACAATTTTATTTGGTCTGATATGGATTCTCCATATCCCACTATCCACATAATTTTTCAGTGGAAGTAAATCAAAATATATCTCCTGTCTGCTGCGATAGGGTACGGGAGTGGAGGCATTACACAAAACTTTTGTATCCTGCAAGTCCTTTTGAAAGATTCCCTGCATATCTTCCCCAATTACAAATTCTTTTCCTCCTGGGCTTTCTAAGCTGATTGCAAACCTGTCTGCATAATTTTTCCACAACTGTATACTAAAAGAACCTTGAAATTCCTCCACCGCCACCTCAATAAGCTTATCCTCTCTTTCATTCAGCCTATCCTGATAATGTCCTCCTGCGGTTCCTTCATTGCCATTACCTACACAGATACAAACCTTTTCTAAATCCACCACCTGATCAATAAAGGTTTCGATTAAAGATGTACCATTGTGATCCCCATAACAGTTCCCAAAGCTAAGATTAATAGCAATTGGTTTTTTCTCCCTCCGAGCCACCCGGATACAAAAATCTATAGCCTGCATCAATTGACTGGTGCGAAAGAAATTATCTTTTTGTGGATTTCCCAACTTCACTACCACCAATTCCGCCTCATAAGCCACACCACTGTTTCCCGCCGCCACAGAGGCCACTGCCGTTCCATGTCCACTACCATCCCTGTAGCCCGCTCCATTTTGCTTACCTAACAAAATTTCATTGATTTGCATCTGGTCTAGTATCACATCCTGCCATTGATCATAATATGTTAAGATTCTGGTATTTGAATCCTTTATAAACTCCGGATGGGAAAAATCTATACCTGAATCAATCACCCCCACCAAAATCCCCTTCCCGCTAAGACCATTGCTGCCACTTTGCAGCTGTGTGATACAGGAGCTTAACTTTCCCTGAAGTACCTGATAATATACCATTTTGGGCTGTTCAATATATATAATTTCATCGTAAGATGCAATGATAGGAATCTGTTCTTTTTTCAAATTCAATATGGCATACTCTCCTAACAGATAGTCCACTAAAATTCCCATTTCTTCTACTCTTTTTAAATTATCCACATACCGTACAATCACCTGGAAGGTATTGTCTTTTTCATTGTATCCTGTAGATAATTCACTGGATTTTTCCCGCTCTCCATCGGTAACTGCCAAAGATAACTGTAAAAGATTTTCTATTTTTTCATTGTCCATGCTGCATTCACATACCCCTAGCTTTTGTTACATTATACACAAATAGTTTCTCTTTCTATTCCACATCCATAAAACAATTCCCATTTTCTTAAAATTTATTTAGATAATCTCTTCTTTAAACACTTGATATTTTCCTCGATTTTCTTAATCGTTCCCTCAAACACTTCATCACTCTGTCCTGAAGGATCGTCTAGTCCCCAATTTTCCACATACTGACTTGGAAGATTGGGACAGCTTACATTACATCCCATAAAAACCACCACATCCGGTTCTGGAATATCTGTAATCAGCTTGTTATACTGTGTCTGCTCCATATCTATTCCATGCAGTTTTTTCATCATACGTACTGCATCTTGATTGATGTGGTCTTTCAGTTTTGTTCCTGCCGAATAACTTTCAAAAACATCCGAAGCCAGTTTCTTGCCCAATGCTTCTGCAATCTGACTACGACAGGAATTGTGGACACATACAAATGCTACTTTGGGTTTTCCTGTACATTTATCATAATCTATCACAGGATACTCTCCCTTACTCATTATAGTACCTCCAATTTTCTATTTATTCCAACTCGTTTCATTACATTTTCCAATCCATCTTCCGAAATAGAATAGTGCATCCACTTGCCTTCTTTTCTTCCAACCACAACCCCTGAATCACATAATATTTTTCATCCTCTTTTCCTTTTCATTCTAGCATAAAAAGCAATACAAATAACAGACGATAAAATTGACCCGGCTCCTGCAGCAAGTCCCATGGGAAACAGATTGTTAACAAATAATTTTGATGCCAGATATGCCCCGGGTACTCGTATCAAAATGATGGACAGTATATTATGCAGGAAAGAGATTTCGGATTTCCCGTATGCATTACCTGACTGCCCACTGAATGATATTTTTAAGCACACTGCCAGTAGTTAATGGTTTTTCCACACAAAATCCTCCTTTTGTCCCAAAAAAGATGATATTCCGGAATTTTCACGAAATACCATCCTACTTCCATAGACTTTTACAATTTATGTAACAGTTCAGCCATAGGCTAAACTGTTACGAAATCGGGCAATGCTTACGCATGCAAAATTGCCCTTGAGATTTCACTCCACTCGCCTGTCTTTAGCGCCATCTGAAATGCCTTGGCAACCTCATAGTTTGGGATATATGCACTCTTTCTTTCTGAATCATATCCAAGATATCCTAAATGTATCAATGCTGTTAATGCATCATCCTTTGACGCAACTGTTGAAAAATCATTTTGAAATGAATTAGTATTAACTCTAACCTTTCCACCTGCAAGCATAGTCATAACATCGTCCTTAAGTCCAGCATAATTCATAGTGATAAATGTGTTAATGGATGCAAAGGATGATGTATTTTTCCAATAGGAATCAAAATCCTTTTTCTTCATTGCCATTGCTACCGAGTTCGGGTTATACATATGAACACCATCAATCAGATATCCATTATACCAGGCCTTTGTGGCATCAAAATCCATATCATACTCCTTACAAAGTCCTCTTACTTCCTCTTCTGTAAATCCATAGTACTCTGTAATTGGTTTTGATTTTAACATCGTATACTCATCGAAATTATTCAGTGCCGATTCGTCCTTAATCTTTTTAATTGGCAAAATACCTGTAATATATGCCAATGCTAAGAAAGACTTTGATTCTTCTGATTTAAATAAGGAATGAAGGAACTGCAAATATCTGTGTACTAATTCTTTATCATTACTGTTTCTGATGACACAATCCCACTCATCTATAATAATGACGAAAGGATTATTTGTCTTTTGATAAATTTCCATTAACACATAACTGATATTGTCCTGATAATCCAGCTCATCTTTAAAAGATTTTTCAAAATCTTTGTAGATATATTCCACAATCTTCTCCACAATATTATCCTTATAAAAGTCCCAGAATGATGATATATCAAGATGAATCACATTATACTTATTCATATACTTTTTAAAATCACTGCTCCCCGCAATCTTTGTAACTTCAAAAAGCTTAGTGGAATCACATCCACGGCTGTAATAAGCATCTATCATTCCCGCTGCATGGGATTTTCCAAAACGTCTGGCATGACTTAATGCAATGCAATTCTCTTCTGTGGATAATCTTTTATTTAGATATTCAATCAAGCCTGTTTTGTCAACAAAAATCTGACTATTTCTTGCCCGTTTAAAGCTTTCATTACTTGGATTAAAATATACACCCATACCTCTTACCTCCAAATTTTTATAAAAAAATCCGCTATACTAATGAATAATCCTGTCAAATAAACTATCATTAGTATAGCGGATTCATAATTAATTTACAACATAGAGTTTACTTGTTACTGTACACACCCTGTGTGCACGGTAACGTTTACTTCTTTACACTGGCCTTCGCCCCAAGTCCCTTAGCCTTCAAAACATTGTCATTGCCGGTGGTAATGGAATACCCGGTGACATATCCAGCCTCCGATGCACTAAAAATAATGTAAGCACCTGAAAAGTCCTTAACACACCATTTCGAATAGTCCTCTTTATCTGTGCCGGAATATTTTCCATCGATGAGCATACCGTAGTCCTCGGCATCACCGGCACCTTTCGTACCTGAAATAGCACTTAACTTTACACTGCTTATTGAATCCGTACCACTACCATTTTCCACAGCAGATACCTTCATGCTCCCCATACCCGGCATCATTCCCGCCAGCATAGCGGCACTTAATACCACTGCTAATCCTTTCTTTAGTTTCTTCATATTATACTTCCATTCTTAGGGCTTATGCATCCTGCAAGTTGCGTAACTATTCAGAATCTTGTTTATAGTTCGCCAATATTATAACATGTGACGGTGTAGAATCCAATCTTTTTTCTCTTTTTTATGTATTCTGCCCTTTTTTTCTCCCACACAATTCCATCCCATACATTTATATGTTTAAAATGCATTTCAATCTGTATTTCATCACACTGTATTGTATTTCATACCAACTTGTTGTATGATTGACACATAAATCTATGGGAACTAAGTGAGGAAAGGATTCATGAAAAACATTGACCGCTATTTCAAAAGACACCACATCGAAATTGAACACATTCTTTCTGCCTATTGTCATGGAAGAAATACCATTATCTGTCTGGACTCAGGCGAGGAGGTTTCCTGCACCATCCGATTGTATGAGCTAATGGAGCTTTTACCGGAGGATGAGTTTGTTACGATATGCAGAGGCACCCTTGTGCGCAAGAATGGTATTCTTGCAATCAGCAATGACGGAACCTATACAATGTTAGACGGGAGAATTTTCCATGGAAGAAAGAGATATTTAAGTGAACACAAAAAACTTAGGGATGAGCTTGGACTGAATACTTCTGACCTGCTGCCAAAGCCTTTACAGGAACAACCGCCGATTCCCTTAAGACTCCTTGAAAAGTGCAGTGTTTTAGATGACATGCCCATGGCTTTCTGTGTGATTGAACTTGTATTCGATGAAGATGGTCATGGAATCGATTTTATCTTCCGCTACTGTAATAAGCAGATGGAGGTGGTGGAAGGTGTTCCCATCGAAGATATGGTAGATCATTCCTTTTATGAGGTATTTAAAAACGGTGACAGGAAGTGGCTTGTAGCTTACGCAGATGTTGCCTTAAACGGGGTGCAGCGCACACTGCATGATTACAGTCCGGAAGTTGACAAGAATCTGACCATCTACTGCTACCAGCCGGAACCGGGGTATTGCGCCTGTGTGCTTATTCCATCCATTCCTCAATGACACAGGTATGATGCTTCTTATCTTCCCCTTCTATATCATAGTTAATTCCAACCAAAAGGATCTTATCACCATATCCTGACAATGCTCCCTGATATCTCTTTTCCTTGATTTGTTTTATGGCGGTATCTGCGGACTGATTGTACTTTAGTTCCACCACCATTGCCGGTCTCCATCCTGCATTGGCTCTTGGTTTGAATATAAAGTCTGCATAGCCTTTGCCAGCCGGATGCTCACGGATGATGTCATAATATGCCGGAGCGGCGAAATATGCCATGGTAAGAACACAGCTTAGGGAGTTCTCATCATTGTAGTTTAACACCGATGTGTAGGTTTCGTGTGCCAGTTCGATAAGTTCCGCCACTCTATCTGCATTACCATCGATGGTCTCATCCAACAATTCATCACAAATTGAAATTGCCTTTGCAATCTCCTTCCATTCACCCGTCTGCAAGGCTGCCTCAAATGCAGTTGCAACTTCATAATTAGGAATATAAGCTCTCTTCCTGTCTGCATCATATCCTAAATACCCCAGATGAATAAGCGCTGTTAATGCATCATCCTTTGACGCCACTGTGGAAAAATCATTTTGAAATGATTTAGTATTAACTCTAACTTTTCCACCGGCAAGCATTGTCATAACATCGTCCTTAAGTCCGGCATAATTCATGGTGATAAATGTGTTAATGGACGCAAAGGAAGAGGTATTTTTCCAATATGAGTCGTAATCCTGATTCTCCATGGATTGAACAACAGAATTAGGATTATACATATGAATGCCATCTATCAAATATCCATTGTACCATGCCTTCGTAACCTCAAAATCCATATCATATTTTTCACACAGCCCCTTCACCTCCTCCTCTGTAAATCCATAGAATTCAGTAATAGGCTTTGATTTCAACATGGTTAATTCCCTAAAATTATTCAGTGCCGTTTCATCCTGAATCTTCTTAATTGGCAGAATTCCCTTAATATATGCCAATGCTAAAAACGACTTTGATTCTTCTGACTTAAATAAAGAATGAAGGAATTGCAGATATTTATGCACTAATTCTTTATCATGACTGTTTCTGATAACACAATCCCACTCATCGATAATGATGACAAAAGGAATACAGCTCCTACTATAAATTTCCTGGATTAACAAGTATAAATCCTTATCATAATTAAGTGTATCTGCATATTCTTTTTGGAAATCTTCACATACACGCTCATGAATGGATTCCACCAGATCTTCTTTATGAAAATCCCAGACAGAGGATATATCAAGATGAATCACATTATACTTATTCATATACTTCTTAAAATCACTGCTTTTAGCAATCTTTGTATCTTCAAAAAGCTTCGTGGAATCACATCCACGGCTGTAATATGCATCAATCATTCCCGCTGCATGGGATTTCCCCAAACGTCTGGCATGGCTTAGGGCAATGCAATTCTCTTCTGTGGATAACCTTTTATTTAGATATTCAATCAAGCCTGTTTTGTCAACAAAAATCTGACTGTTTCTTGCCCGTTTAAAGCTTTCATTACCTGGATTAAAATATACGCCCATACCTCTGACCTCCAAATTTTTATAAAAAAATCCGCTATACCAATGAATAATCCTATCAAATAAACTATCATTTCCTTCCACTCACCAATCTGTAGAGCTGCCTCAAATGCGGTTGCAACCTCATTAAATACTTTTCTCTTTTTAAAACTTTCCGCCGCCTCCACCATGCTTTCTCCCCGAAGAACTTCTATGAGTACTGCTGCCGGAACTTGAGGAGCTACTTTCTCTCTTTGTTACATCCAGTTTCTTATACAGAAATGTATCCTGGGAATTTGTCACCGCCATACTTCCCGGAACCACATAATCTGCTGCGGTATCCACAGCCGCCACACTATTAAGCTTACTTTTTAATATCAGAATATATACGAATGCAACCACCACACCGAAAAACAGACTGACAAGGAGATATCGCCCCCAGTGATATGTGGTAGCATCTTTTATCTCCACCTCGCACTGATGGGCAAATTCCATAAAAGCGTCGTAGTAATTTCCCGCACTTAAATCCGGTCTCATACTTTCTCCAATGTCTGTAATATCAGAATCAGAAAATATCTCTATTCCTTTTCCTGTTGTAGTAATGTACCAGTCACGTTCTTCCATGCTGATATAAATCATGACTCCGGAATACTCTTCATCCATTCCATATCCATTGTAATCATAGTAATCATCTGCCGCTGCCTGAACGCTGTCCTCCTGAAAGGAATCTACCGTTACCACGGCAACATCCACGGCGTAAGTTTCACTGATTTTGTTCAACCTTTCCGTAAGGGAGCTGTATTCTTCCTGGGACAATAATCCTGCGTCATCCACAACTCTTGGCGGATGCCCTGTCTCTGCCTTTATTGAAAATGCACTTAAGAAAAATACAAAGACAAACATCATAAGAGTTGCAAAATACTTTGATATTCTCAAAAAATTGAAATACTTTTTCATTTCTTACCTTACACCTCCTACAAAAAATACACCAGAGACTGCACTGCAAATGCAATAGCTGCAGTGATGGCCGTTGTACTTAAAAATATTTTTGTCACCAAAGATTTATCTACCGGAAGATTTCCCACAAACTTTCCTGTCTGTCCGTTCATGGCAAAGGTGTATAATTCCCCCTTCCACCTGGTGGTGAGAATCCACACAGGATACATGGCGTAGCTGGCCCTTCCTTGGTCTAAACTAATGTTTCCTCCTTCATAAGATACACTTGCATACCCCTTTACGGTAGCAGCAAAGGCATCCTGGGTGGCGTTTTTTACTCTTTCATTTGCCCTATGTACGCTTTTTTCCTGATCCACATCATATTTATCTGCCATATATCCTGCAAAATAAGCCTTTTGAAACGAAACCGCTGCTTTGTGATCAAAGGGTTCTAAAGATTCCATCAAATCATCCGGCATCTTAGTGGAACCATCCACCGGCACATTGGCAAAAGAAATATTTCCCTGACGCACCACGGAATAATAGCTGGTCTCCTTATAATTATGCTTAGAATCACTCCATCTTCGTACCTTGGTACCACGGTATCTCACCCTTGCATTAGCTTTGCTGTCAAAAATCCAATAGGGAACATAAATCCCCTTGATTTCTTCTAAATGGTTCTGGGTTTTAAACACCTTAGGCAACAGTTTCTTCCCCTTTAGGTGTTCCTTAAATTTCTCCTTGGCCTTATTTTTATCCAACTGAAACGGAATAATATACTCTGGTCTCAATCCTCCTGCCACACTATTATTAATTACAACAGGGCTGTCACAGTATGGGCAGGCACTTGCCGCGGTATTTTCATCTGTCACAATCTCTCCGCCACAAGATTGGCATACGTAGATACGCAATCCTTCTTGTTCTGCCGGAGTCCATTCCTGTGTATTATCCATTTCCCAGTTCATCTGGTCTGCCCCATCGCCAGAAACCTCATTCTCGTAATCTGCCAGGGCCTCCATTTCAAATTCCGTATCACAGTACGGACATTTTACCTTCTGTATTTTACTGTCAAACTCAATTGCCCCTCCACAACATGGACATTTATATTCTTGTACGTTTCCCATCCTTCACCTCACTAAACTCTCTGGGAACCACAATTAGAACAAAACTTCCCACTATTTATGGTTCCGCAGGAACAGGTCCATTCCGGCGATGGCTGTGGAGTGCCACAATTAGAGCAGAACTTTCCTGTATTCACATTTCCACAACTACAGGTCCAGCTAGCACTTGGCTGAGGTGTGGGCTGGGGTGCCCCACAATTAGAGCAGAATTTCCCTGTGTTTACATTTCCACAACTACAAGTCCAACCTGCATTTGCCTGTGGTGCTGCGCTCTGAGGCTGTACTGGCTGTGTCTGTACCGGCTGTGCCATAGGCTGAACCGTATTTTGTCCGTTAAATCCTCCCATCATTCCTGCCATTCCCATGCCCATAAATCCAGTCATGGCTCCTGCAGAATTTCCCGCCGCTGTCTTCATTGCCTCTGCCTGGGCTGCAGCTAAAGTAGCTCTCTCCATATATGGATTGGTAAGAGCTGCTGTTCTTTGCATTTCCTTAATCATTTCCGCATCTTCTTCCGGAAGAGTTACAGAACCTAATGCAATACTGACCACCTTGATTCCTCTGGTTTCTCCCCATTTTTTAGATAAGGCCTCATTCATGGCATCTTCTAATTCTGTATTATGTGCCACAATCTGATTTGGGCGAAGTTCCATTTCCGAAAGCTTGCCTAATGCAGGCTGAAGTGCACTGATAAATTCTGTCTTCAACTGCTTATCAATTTCTTCTCTATTATATTCCCACTCTACATTTCCACACACGTTGGTATAAAAAAGAATTGGATCCACAATTCTATAAGAATATACCCCAGAACATCGAATGGATACATCCACATCAAGGCCAACTCTGGAATCCACCACACGAAATGGTACCGGATTCGCTGTTCCAAATTTATTTTCTATGATTTCTTTTGTGTTAAAATAATAAACCCTTTGGTCTACTCCGGTGTCTCCTCCCATAGTGAATCTCTTACCAATGGTCTCAAAAGTACTTCGAATCCCTTCTCCTAAACCTCCATCAAAAACACTTGGAGCCAAAGATGTATCATATGTATACTCCCCAGGTTGTGCACAAAAATCCACAATCTTTCCCTGTTCTACAATAATCATACATTGACCATCAGCTACTGCAATCCCCGAACCATTGGTAATCACATTGTCATTTCCTTTTGTGTTGGAAGAACGCTTTCCAATCTGCTTCTGTCCCCTTGCTACCAATACATCTGCCGGCAATGCTTCACAGTAGAAAAACTCCTTCCACTGATCTGCCATTGTTCCTCCCACCGCACCTAATGCCGCCTTAATTAATCCCATAAAAAATCTCCTTTCCCATTAGTATAACGTTATATGTTTTGTGTACATTTTCTTATTGTGTTATATGCCCACATATTTACCATTATACCCGAGAAAGGAGTCATTTTCAAACATTTATCCTAAAACATCAGCATCCCAACTGCCACGCCTAAGACAAAGCCCGCCGCCACCTGCAAGGGAGAATGTCCTAAAATTTCTTTTACATTTTCGATATTCAATTTTCCTGTCTTGTTAAAGCTGTCAATCATCTGATTTAATGTCTGCCCGATATTTCCTACCGCACGACGTACGTTCATTGCATCATACATTACCACCAGTGCCAGCACTGCCGCCAATGCAAAAATCCCTGATTCAAACCCTTCACTTTTTCCAATCATAGTGGCAGCTGATACCACAAAAGCGGTATGTGAGCTTGGCATACCTCCGGAAGCTGTCATCAACTCCCAATCTATTTTTTTATTTTCTATAAAGGATAATATCATTTTCAACGCCTGTGCGATAAACCAAGCCACCGCTGCGGTAATCATTATTTTCATATGTTTCTCCCTTTCCCATAAATCCTTGTACTAATTACGTACCAATCTCGCAAAGACTTCACCGCGTTCTTCAAAATTTTTGAAAATACCATAACTTGCCGCTGCCGGTGACATAACACAACTTTTATCCTTTGCAGTAATCTTCTTAGCCAATGCCACTGCATCCTCCAAATGTTCCACCAACTCAATCCTTTCTTTTTTCCAAAAGTCTGGATAACCGGCTTGAATTTCCTCATAGATTCTCTTTCCGGTAGCTTCCATAAGTATAATATGAGGCACTGGATGACTTCCCAGATATTCAATCAGTTCTCTGTAATCAATTCCTCGATCCATTCCACCAATTAGAACAGTATCTGTATCCTTCAGACTGTTTAACGCCTGAATGGTTGTATCGCATATGGTCGAAATAGAATCATCATAATATTTCACCCCGTCTATCTTACCAATAAACTGTAATCGATGAGGCAGGGTCTCATAAGTCTTTAACCCACTGGTAAACACGTCTTTACTTACGCCAAATCTTTTTGCATAAGCATAGGCTACTCCAATATCATAATAATTGTGTACTCCAATCAAAGAAATCTCATCCACAGGGATATCATAAACTTCACCTTGATACCGGATATAGTTTTCCCCAATCTGAATGTCTGCATTCTCATTTTCCCACTCATAATCAATAGAAATCACCTCTGACTTGCAGGTACCTTCCTTGGGAAGAATCTGAGCATTACAAATCAATGTATCTCCTTCTATCTGATTCCGATAGATATTTTCCTTTGCCGCCACATATTTTGCCATGGTTCCATAGTGATCTAAATGTTCCTCATGAATATTCATCAACACCCCATACTTTGGTGCTACTGTCATATACTCCAACTGGTGGGAGGACATTTCAAAACAAATTATGGTATCTTCCCCAATTTCTTCTGCTACATCAAAGGCTGGAATGCCAATATTTCCCGCCAGTACACAGGACTTTCCAGCTTCCTTTAAAATATGATACAGCAACGTGGTTGTAGTACTCTTTCCCTTTGTCCCTGTAATTCCAATAATCTGTTTTTTGTATCTGTCAAAAAACAGTTCTGTTTGGGATGCAATCTTACAAGTATAATCAGACAATGGCTGTTCTAGTACAATACCCGGACTTTTCATAATAATATCGTAATCATTTAATGTTTTTTGATAATCTTCTCCGGTAATGATTTTTACATTTTCTGAAAGTTCATAGGAGATGGGATTCTTATCTGCAATGGCAAGGCTTTGATATCCGCCTACCTTTCGAAACATCTCATAGGTAGATTTTCCTTCTCTTCCAAAACCTAGGATTAATACAGATTTATTTTCTATATACTGTTTGATTGTTTCTCTCATGATAGTCCACACTCTCTCTTTAAAATCTTATCAAAACTTTCCGGCAATAAATGTTCCTTGTCGTAAAACCTACAATAATACTGGTCTTTTCCCTTATTCTTCTCGTATAACCCTTGTTCTTTATAGTGGGAAAATAATTTAGGTAACGGGATATTTTCTCTTTCATTTTTTTCTATTGCCATGCAGATGGCTGTATTGATTTCATCCCTGCTTCCCACACACTCAAAAGGTTTTTCTTTGGAAAGACCTATCAATTGTTCCATGGTAGGCAACATATCCATGTTATTTAACATATCGGTTCCGAAAATTTCTTTCAGAGTTTCCAAGGACAAAAATGGCGATAAGATAAAATAAACAAACAGACATTTTGGACAATGGCCACACCAGATATCTTCCTTACTTCCCACATTACAACTACGGAAAATATGGTGATACTGGGTATACTTTGCAAATTGTTTTGCTATCTGAAATTCGCTTAATGGACGGAGCATACTAAAATAGTAGGTACCACTTTTTATGTAAGTTTCTTCATAAGTATGAAAATCCTTCTCAAACTTAAAACTTTTAGAATACTGATGATTGACTGTGCTTCCAGCTACAGTGCTCTCGTTTGCACTGGATTCATTGGATAATACAATATATTTTAGCCCATACATGTAAGCTGCAATGGTTGCCGAAAAGGATACGATAGCAGAAAAAGGTGTATGACCATTCAAAAATCCCTGTTTATTAAGTTCAAGCATACGTTTATCAAGCACACGTTTTACTGCAATCACTCTATCCTGCGAAAATCCTCCACATTCCGTGGTGTGAATGGTCGCTCCTCTTGGATTAATGATGTAACAGTAATTTTTCTCTTTCTGTTCCTCTAACAAACTTAAGGTTACCGCTGAATCTTTTCCTCCTCCAATTGGAATCAAATTGCCATCTAATAGTTTCTGCTCTTCTTTTTTACTATCTATGGATTGGCCTTCTGAAACGATTTCCATAAAACTTTCCATATCCACTTCAATTCCATTGGTGTAATAAAATTCACCCAACCCATGAAAATACAACTCTTTCCACCATGCAATCTGGGCTTCATTTAATGCTCCTGCCCGTACATGCACAAACCTTGGGCAACAGATTTTCCAGTAACTTACAAGCTCTACCATCCCCAAAGAAAATACCATATTACAAAACAGAGAGCTCTCCTTATAACAAAATGTATCTGTCTCTTTCTTCGGAAATTCCCAATAAGGCGAAAATTCCTCCAAGCCTTCTATTCGAAAATGATAGGTGATTTTTACCTTCTCTTTCGTTTCATCTATATCAAAAGATTCATATATAAAATCATGGTATGTTTCTCTTAATTCACTATAATTCATTACTTTACTCCTTGAAAACTGCCTTAGTTCTGATTGTTTCATAAACTATAAAAACTATTCAGAACCTCCTTTGTAAAATCTCTGGTTCTGAATAGTTCTTATTATAGTTTAAATATATATACATTGCAAGGGAGGATTTTTTGGTCAGCGCAGTAAATGCGCAGCCCTGCCTAAACTGTTACTCTCTCCTTTCTGCTGCTTCCCGGGTTCTATCCACGGTTCCCCTCAGATGGTTTGGCGGTGTATAAATAGAAGATACCTTCAGATTGCTTCTCCCGGTATTTATAATGTTATGCCATGTACCAGCCGGTATAAACACGGCATCTCCCCTGCACATATTTTTACAAATTTCCATGCGTTCTTTACATCGCCCCATCTTTATCATGGCATTTCCCTGCTCCACCCGTACAAATTGATCTGTATCCTGATGCATTTCCAACCCAATTTCTCCACATGGTGGAATACACATAATCGTCATCTGTAAATAACACCCTGTCCAAATTGCAGTACGGAAATTTTGATTTTGTGATGCCATTTGCCCAATGTTTGCTACAAAAGGGATTGGGCCATAATCTCTTAACCCTGCACCATATTCACACTGCATAACGAAACTCCATTTTTATTTCTTTTTCTAATATGTTATGTAATTCATAAAATTATGTGCAATAAAAACAGATTACTGGCAAAATGAGATAATATTTTACATCATTATCTGTTTACAAATTATTTTTTGAATAGTAATATTTTAAATATTCAATACAAGTCTTGGCATTTACTGCTGGGCCCATAAAAAATGTTAAAATTAGAAAGAGGTGGTTTCTATATGGTATCCATGTTATTATTGGTCACCTTTGTTATCTTGTTGTGTATTATGGCAAATCGTTTCTCCAAAAAATTAGGAATGCCTGCCCTGCTTTTGTTTATGGCATTGGGAATGATATTCGGCTCTGATGGGATATTTAAGATTTCATTTGACAACTATGAGATAACAGAAAAAATTTGTCTTGTGGCACTGGTATTTATTATATTTTACGGCGGTTTTGGTACAAAATGGGAGATCGCCCGCCCTGTTGCCGTAAAATCCCTTGCATTGTCAACAGTAGGAACTTTCCTGACTGCAATTTTGACCTGCGGATTCTGCTACTATTTTTTACATATTGATTTTGCAGAAAGCTTCCTGATTGGCGCAGTCATCAGTTCCACCGATGCTGCATCGGTATTTTCCATTCTTCGTTCCCACAATCTGGATTTAAAATACAGATCCGCCTCCCTGTTAGAGTTGGAAAGTGGAAGTAACGACCCTATTGCCTATATGCTTACCATGATAGGTCTGGCTCTTTTAAGTGGAGAAAAGATATCTGTTCCGGTAATGCTGTTTACACAGATTGTTGTGGGAATCCTGACAGGAATTATCGTAGCGTTCTTAGGCTGTCTTATCCTGGAAAAGACAGAAGTCTTATCTGAGGGTTTTGACACCATATTCGTCATCGCCGTTGTACTGCTAAGCTATTCGGTGGCAGAACTGCTGCACGGAAATGGATTTTTGAGTGTGTATCTTACCGGAATTCTTATGGGAAACCGTAAGCTAAAAAACAAGATTTCCCTGGTGCACTTTTTTGATGCATTGACTGGTATGGCACAGATGGCAATTTTCTTTCTGCTTGGTCTTCTTGCCTTTCCTCACAAAATACTTCCGGTATTGCCGTTGGCACTCGCCATCGCAATATTTTTGACCTTTGTTATTCGCCCTGTTGTGGTGACCCTGATATTAAAGCCTTTCAAATGCAGCAAAAAACAGTGTATCCTAATATCCTGTGCGGGACTTCGGGGGGCAGCCTCTATCGTGTTCGCAATTATGGCGATGTCTAGCGGAGCAGTATTACAGTATGATTTATACCATATTGTATTTTTTATTTCCCTGTTTTCTGTTCTACTGCAAGGCACCCTTCTTCCATTCATGGCAAAGAGGCTAAATATGATAGAGGAAGAAGGAAATATATTAAAAACCTTCAACGACTATCAGGAAGAATCTGCCATAACTATGATACGTTTTTTTATACCAAAGGGACATAGCTGGGAAAACAAAAAGATACAGGACGTTACATTTCCCTCAGGCTCTTTGGCGCTTATGATAAAAAGGGCAGAGGAAACCATTATCCCCAAAGGCAATACCATCATCAAAGCAAATGACAGTGTAATTTTAAGTGTTCCTGAATACCAGGCCACCAGTGAAATACATTTAAGGGAAATCACCATTGATAACTCCCATGAGTGGAAGGGAAAGAATATTGAAGAATTAAATCTCCCCGCCCACATCCTGATTGCCTTGCTGAAGCGGGGAGACGAAAATATTATTCCAAGTGGAAATACTGTGATATTGGAGAATGATGTTGTGGTTATCTATGAGTAGAGAGCATTATCGTCTATTTCATCTTCTTTAGCTTTGCCGAATTAAAGCCCGGAATAATGGATTTCCAGCTGTCTGCACCAATGGTCTTTAAGTACTTCTTGGTATATTTTTCTGACTTTGCAGTATCCATATACTTAAATACATCATAGACCTTCCTGTGACTTCCATTGTTATTTACTAACCCCATAGATAATCCCATCGCCTGTTCAGCGGGAATATCCTGATACCTTACAACAATAAAGGCATCAATCATGGGATTAAATTCTGCTTTATAATAAGCATATGCCATGGAAGCCGCCTGGGCTGTTTCGCCCATTCCCACTGTGTATCCCTGCTCAGACAAAATAATTCTGGTATCTTTGCCATAAGTTTTCTTAATATAATTGGTAACTACTTCAATATTTTTCATACCTACATATTCCGAGTATTCATCGTCAGTCAGATGAGGATTAGATGCATAGGAAGCACCGGTTAACGGGAAGGAATATGGATGGTACGCCAGATTCCATCGGGTATTAGGATTTTCCTTCTCAAGCTCCTGGTCAAATGCCACAAGCATATTTCTTCCGCTCCAGCCTACCATGGAATTGTGTACTGCCCATGCATAATCTAAAGGAATAAATACTTTGGCATTCTTGTAGGATGACTGTACTGCCGAACTTAACATCTCAAATGCCTGTGCATAGATTCTAGCATAACTGAATATGTCAATATTTCCTGCATAATTGTAACTTACCTGGGAATTTACCTCATTGCCCAGAATCCAGTTAGACACATAGCAGTCTTTTTGTCCAAACCGCTCTCCTAAATAGGAAAACATTGCTTCCAGGGTTTCCCTTGACTTTTCTTCCGTGGTATTTAATGCATACCAATTATGACCTGCCTGTCGGCCCGAAGGCGTAATCAGATATTTGTTTGTTTCACTCCAGTTCATATACAATACCATGGTTACGCTGATACCCTTCTGATTGTAACTTCGTACCCTTCTCTCCTCCACACTGTCAAAATAGTAGGTTTTTCCATTATATACATAAGCAGTTCCACTTCCCCTTTTCCTGAGTACATCATTGAGATTCAGGTTAATCAGTGTATGCTTACACTCCAGATTGCTGTCTAATTCTGCATAATGCATTCCCTTCTTTGAAGCTGGAAGAACATATTTAGAAGTATTTTCAGCCGCTTTCTCCGGATTGTCTAAGTAGAAGCACTTACTGATAATCTCATACTTTCCGCCAGTTTTTACTGCCACTGCAAATTTGGATATAACATTTGCCTTATCTTCTGTGTCTAATTCAAAAGTAAGCTTATTGGACTTTGTTTTCTTTTGAATCATATTCGCTACAGAATCGTTGCTACCATTGACTTTTACCAAATAATAAAAATCATCACTGCTTTTCACTCTGTTTTTTACGTTTGCTGTAATTGTTACCTTACTTTGAGAAACTACCTTTTTCTTGATAATGTTTGCCGAAGATTTTGTTGGTGCATACTCTTTAATGATATTTTTCACCTGCACAGTTCTTGCTTCGCCATACTTTCCATAATAGACCTTGCCGTTGGAATTATAAGCATAAGCACGGGCCTTAATATAATAAGTTCCCTTTCCTAACTGTGATATTGACAGTTTTCTCTTACTTCCCAGACCATATTTAGCAGTCTTTTTCGGCTTGAACTTCTTATCCTTACTCAGGATAACTTCATATCCCTTGGCTTTAGGAAGTTTTTTCAGGCTTAGCGTCAGTTGATTTCCCTTATAAGAAACTGTTTCAATAGTAACTGTTCCCAGTTTGTCTGCTGCTTCTGCCCTGGTCATGAAACCACTAAAGCACAAATCCCCTAGAATAAATACTGCCACAAACATCAGACATAACCTAAAATACCTTTTTGTTTTTCTCATATAGATCCCTCCATTCGTCTATAGGGACGTTCCTTTTGTCACAAGGAGCGTCCCTTTTGTCACAAGTATACTATCTTTTTGTCTATTCGTCTATATTTTTCTCTTTTTTTTATATTTATTTGTGCGTTTTGCACATTTCCTCATATACGTGTTCCAATCGGTAGCATTTCTCAGGAAACAATGTGAGGCAGGGATTGAGCATCCTCGTATTACTCTCACATACTAATTCCCTGCCTCACATTGTTTCCCTTTTCATGCTGCCGATTTCAGAAATCCACCAAATCCACCTACACCACCCTAAAAAAAGACAAAAGAATTTCTTCCGTTGAAATCAATGAACCCTTAAAGGTAAACAAAGCAACAACCACCAAAGACAAATCCGAAAAAACTACAGAGAAAACAGAGTTAGGAAAGTATCTCGATAGTTTGAAACCAAGTAAAGAAGTAAGGGTAGCAATCCTTGATACAGGTTTAAATGCTAAAGAAGGTTTAAACGTAGAAGACTTAGGAATTAACTACTCATCTACAGGTGAAAGTACATCTTCAAACGACGATAATGGTCATGGTACTGAGATGGCTGAGCTTATTTCAGCGAATAGTTCATCTGTTAAGTTAGTACCTATTAAGGTAGCAGACTCAAGTGGTAAAGCAACAATCTTAAATACCTATTTGGGTATCAAGAAAGCTATTGAGCTAGGAGTTGATGTAGTAAACATTTCTATGAATACAGCATCAACAACAACTTCAGAAATCTTAACGGAAGCTATCAATGAAGCAGTAAACAGTGGAATATTTGTAGTAGTATCAGCAGGTAACTTAGGCTTAGATACATCAAAAGTATCCCCAGCCAACGTAGACAGTGCCATCGTAGTAAGTGCGGTAAACAGCGACAATACATTTGCAAACTATTCCAACTACGGTAACACCATCGACTACTCAGCATACGGAACTTATAACGGTAAGACTGGTACATCCTATGCAACAGCTAGGGTATCGGGAATTGTAGCGGACCTCTTAAGCAAACAGGGTAGCCTAGAAACCTTAGACAAGTATGCAGTAGACCTAGGTGCTGAGGGCAAAGACCCCCAGTTCGGTAAAGGCTTACTAACATTAGAAACCCTACAGGGTAGCGATGAAGAAGACGAAGCCGATAAGATTGCAAAAGAGAACAAAGAAAAATACGAAAAGTTATGTGCAAACTGGAAGGGTATGACGGATGAGG
Organism: Lachnospiraceae bacterium; assembly: GCA_045119215.1. Taxonomy (GTDB): domain Bacteria; phylum Bacillota; class Clostridia; order Lachnospirales; family Lachnospiraceae; genus RUG11237. The sequence goes on from JBGVDD010000143.1 coordinate 24,485, forward strand.
AGCTTGATAGTGCCTTAGAAGGCTTATCCGAAACCTTAAGAGGATTCTTCCTTAGGGAGTTATCCGAGAGCGAATTAGCTGATGTTTTAGGGAAGGATACGTTATTAGTTAGACCTTTAGATGTAACGAAGGCTATTATCGTTGATAGTGTAGAGGATATTCCCGATACAGTAGAAAAAGAGCCAGAGGTAAAGTCCTATGATAAGGCTTATAAGTATTACTTAGAGTTAACGGAAGATTTGGAGATATCAGATACTGCACGTGTTTGGACTAATGGTGGAGAATTTTACTTTAACTTTAGTGGTGCTGATAGTAGTTCAGCTTCATCTTATAACGGAAAAATTACGGTCACATTAACAAACATTGATTTTAATTATGCAAAACCAGGTGCGAATGATTCTATATTATCTTCAGGAAAAGATAAAGGTAATACAGTAAACGTATCATGGAGCGGTTCTGTAACAGGTTTTGCATTAGGAACACCTTATTTAGTTAGACAGGATACATCAAATACTTCAGGTGCAAAAACTGACTGGACAGGTATTTACTTGGTGAATATGAAGCTTGGTATACCTCAGTACCATAAGATAGATGATGTGAACCCAGTTAATGTAGAACCTTTTAAAAGTAGATTTAGTTTCTATAAATGGAAATCCGATGCAACTGGTACAGACGTTTCGAGTGATTTTGTAGGAAAAATTAAAGATTCAGCATCTACTGTAACCACATATTTTCAGGCAAATGCTTATAATATTGGTTTAGATAATGCACGTGGTGAACATCATGCTACAATGAATATAGTATATAAAAGACCAACGTACACGATAACATATTATCGTAATCGTTATCATACGGATGAAAAATCAGATACAAAAACCTATAAAGTAACAGGTGTAAAACGTGGTACAAACCCTAAAGCAATTACAGCATCTAAAGCAGGTTTTACAAAACCAAAATATAATTTCTCAACTTGGAAAAAAGGTAGTAGAAAGGGCACTGCAGTTGCAGCAAATGCAAATATAGGGACAATTACTGGAAATGTAAAAATGTATGCCTCTTGGGTGAAAGCCCCAACTCCTACTCCAGCAAAAGTATATAAGTCACTTACTTATCACTCTAACTATCCAAAAGATAGTGGTGAAGAAACAGGAACAGAAGAATATGCAGAAGGTACAGTGGTTGAGGTAGATGATGTAGATGTATGGTTTAATACCCCTAGTGGTTATGCCTTTAAATATTGGTCAAGGGGTAAAGCTGATGGAACTGGAACTATATTTGACCCTGACAAAGGTGCTACGATTACTATGAGTAGCAATGCCAATTTATATGCTGTTTGGGAACCAGACCACAATCTAATTGTAAACCCTAATGGTGGTACATTTATTGATGGTTCGGGTAAGACTCATAATAATACTACTTGGTCTAAGAAATTTTCATACAATACTACAACTTGGTTCTGTACAGGTATAGAAGATTTTCGTGATGGTGGTGTTAATTGCTGTTCTTTACCAACTAGAGCAGGTTATAAATTCATCGGATGGAAACCCTCAGTAGGAACAGTAGATAAATGTAAGGATGAAGCAGAGGGTGATGGTTTTTATTGGGATTTCCATGGTAATGCAACTTCTGATGTAACGGTAACGGCACAGTGGTCACCTTATCCTAAACTGGTGGTAGACCCCGATGGCGGTACATTTACTGACGGTTCGGGTGTAGTGCATAATGGTACAACTTGGACAAAGGTTTTTGAACCAGGACAGTGGGATTGTTTTAGTACAACAGATAATACCTATTCTTCAGCTTTGAATTCTTGTTCCATACCTACAAAAGAAGGTTATAGGTTTGTAGAGTGGAAAAAAGTATCAGGAAATGGTTCAATCGGTAAACGTATATATACTGATATGTGGGACTTCAAAGCACCAGACCCAACAACTACAACAGCAGAAGTCACAACAGTAAAAGCTATTTATGAAGCAATACCAGAATACACAGTAACCTACGAGTACTACAAGGAAACTTCTAATGGTTGGAATAAGTTTGCTAGTGAGCAGAGTACAATGTCTGAGGGTACAGCCTTGGCTTTTACAACAATCTCTGCAAAAAGTGATGCTAAGTACGAGGCTGAGAAGAATGGCGAGCTTAAAGGGTATGGTTCAACTCCAGAGATTCACAAAGGTATGATGTCAGGTGAGTCTATTACCTCTGATTTAACTCTCACTTCCAACATTACCATATGTATAGGGTATAGCAATAGCAGTAATAAGTTGGTGATAGATGTTAAGGGTGGTAAGTATAATACTGCAGCAGGTACTGACAATACTAATAATATGAACTTAGATTTCACCTATGGCTCTGTTAAGAACTTCTCATCCAACGATATTGCAAACTATGTAGAGGGTGGTATGTCATTACCAACCAAAGCTTACAACCATTTATATGGTGATACTTCTTATGTGGTATCTTCGAATGAGAGATATCGGTATGATGCATCTTATGCCAATGCTAAGGGTATCGATAGTAAATATAGAACTTATTGGACTATTGTACAGGGTGATTCTACTGGTAGTGTAGTGAATAATGGTGGAAACTATGCTTTCAACGGTCAGTCCTTAAGCAATGTAAAGATTCAGGCAAACTGGATACCAAATCAGTACCAGATAAAGCTTGATTTACAGGGCGGTACTTACAATGGTAAAATCAACGGAGAGGCTATGTACAACGACACTTTGGTAGAATACTATGGTGATTGTTGGGGATTTGTTAACTATAGCAATTATGGTGTAACACTTTTATCAGGTACGAACCCAGGAACAGGTTTAGATGGATACAATGTAAAGAAAACTGATTACGTTTTTGGAGGTTTCTATACAGGAACCAACGGTACAGGTTCACCGGTAATTGACGCTAACGGTGTCATTCAAGCCAACAATACAAAGTTTACCAGTGATACTACAATCTATGCTTATTGGGTTAGAGAGTATGTTCCAACAAATACTCCATTACCAACAGTAACTCCAGACCCAACCAAAGAACAGTATCCAGTTATCTGCTATGATGTAGTGGATAGTGCATCAGGAATTGTATTAGGTATGCACACAGAAAACTATAATTATGGCTCTTATGTAAGAGGTTCTTACTGGGGTAGCGATACAAGACTTGGTGCTTATCACTCAGGCTATAAATATAAAGATGATACATCAGCTTATGTAACAACAGCTGGTGCAACGGTATATAGAATCTTCTATAAACCAGAATCTAACTTAACCATAGACCCCAATGGTGGTACTTGGAGAGGTAAATCAACTACAACCAGATTTACTGGTAAAACAGAAGGGGATACAGAGTACATTGAAGACCCAGTGAAGAATTGCTTAACAGCTTACTTTGACCCCAATGGTGGTACTTGTACTACTAGAAGTATAGATACCTATGTTAAGTTCAATTATTGGTCTAAGAGTTATTCTTTTACAGCAGGTACATTTAATGAGAGTACTAAGATATTCACCTTTGGTTCTGCGAAACAAGGTGATGGTACAATGACTGCTATCTACAATGAAAATAAAGATATAAAATTACCAGAACCTACATGGGCAGGTCATGATTTTGTAGGATGGTATACAGCTCCAACAGGCGGTAGATTAGTCGGTGTAGCGAATGATACTGTAACTTTAAGTAGCAATGTAACCTACTATGCTCAGTGGAAGGCTCATCCAACCAAAATAACCTTAAGCAACATGGTAGACAAATCCAAGGTAGCTTTTGCTAAGGGTAATCCAGTAGCAGTATTTAAGGTAGAGGGTACGGATGTAATGGGTGACAAACACACCTTTATTAAGACCCTGAAATGGGATACAACAAGCAACAATTACCAGAGCTTATCATTCACCATTCTGTCAGGTAACTACACAGTAACCTTAATAAACCAGAACGAATATGCGGTGGGTACTCCTAGTGGAACGAGTAATGTATCTGCAAGTGGAACGACTGCATCGGTAAATATGTCCGATGGTAGCGAAGCGACGGTAAACTTTACAACTAGTGAAAATGATTATAGCAAGTACACTGGAAATAGTTTGGTAACTACCAGCTTAAAATAGCAACTTGAAAACGTAATACCTTTAGGGGTATGAGATTTAGAGAAAGGCAGGGAAATAAACCCTGTCTTTTTTCTATAAAGATATATAATTTTTTCTCATATTTTAAGAACTTTTTATAAAGATATTCCAATATAGTAAGAATTATTGTATACTATAAGTAGTTAAAAAGTTAGGTACTTTATTTTAGGGTATCTTAGTACAGCAAAAACTATTTTTAGAAAATGAAATTAGAAGGGAATGATTTTTATGAAAGGTAAATTAGTAAGATGTTTAACAACAGCAACAATGATTACAATGTTAGCAACGGGTTTCAGTATCAATACAGAAGCAGCAACCCAGCCGAAACTCAATAAAACCAAAATTACACTCACAGAAGGCAAAAGTTATTCCTTAAAAGTTAGGGGTATCAGCTCAAAAGTTAAGGTGACTTGGAAGTCATCTAAGAAATCCGTAGCCAGCGTTACTTCTAAGGGTAGAATTATAGCAAGAAAAGGTGGTGTCAGTGTTGTGTCAGCACGTTTTTCTTACAAGAAGAGCGGTAAAAAAGTTACGAAAACCTTAAAATGTAGGGTAACTGTAAAGGCAAAAAGGGTACAAGCTACAAAGACACCTAAACCAACTGCTACTCCAAGACCTACAGCAACACCTACTGTAAGACCTACTAATACGATAGCACCTACAGCTACTCCAGAACTAACTGCAACAGCAGTACCTACCAGTACTCCTACTCCAGAACCAACAGCAACAGCAGTACCTACTGAAACAGTAGAACCTACCGAAGTACCAGTAGTTACAACAGTTCCTACAGAAGCACCAGTTGAAATAATACCTACGGAAACCCCAGTACACGTACACGATTACAATGCAAGATACGAAGTCCTCAGGGAATCCACCTGTACCGAGGAAGGTCTTATGAATATGTACTGTGAATGTGGAGAGTGTATCCAGAAGGTAATTAAACCTTATCACCACAACGCATGGATCGTGGGTGGTTCTGATTACAGACTTTTACCAAGTGAGATTGCAACAGCCCCAGAAGAAGTATTGAACTCTAAGTATCATCTTCTTCCAACTGAAACCTCAGAAGGGTATATTCATTTAGATTGCGAGGATTGTGGCGAAGATGTAACATTCTCTGAAATGACTACATTCCCAGCTCTCACCGAGGAGAACTACCCTTTGGAGGGATGGGTATATGAGAAGCATGATTATATGTATCCAGAAGAAATTAGAGAAAAATATGGTTGGTATAAGGTAGATAGACACCACAACGCCCCATACATCTTAGTAACCGACTACATCGGTAGTGAAGAGTACCCAGCTTTGAAAGGCTCTTATGTTATCGATGGTACAGAGTATCAGGTAATCATTAGAACCTTAAAGTGTTCTTCTCCTACGGTGCAGTGTATGCGATTATATGGGATACGTTGTGAAAACCCAGACCTGAGTGCATTATATGAAAAAAGAGTTTGTAGTTTCGGATTAGGTGGTGAAGATAGTTACGCAGACTTCGACTGGAGCTTATAATATCGGAAAGGGCAGGGACAGTTTAGTCCTTGCCTTTTCTTACTTTCAGATACATTCTAATATCTAAAGAACTATGGTATACTATAAGTAGTTAAAAAGTTAGGTACTTTATTTTAGGGTATCTTAGTACAGCAAAAACTATATTTAGAAAATAAAATTAGAAGGGAATGATTTTTATGAAAGGTAAATTAGTAAGATGTTTAACAACAGCAACAATGATTACAATGTTAGCAACGGGTTTCAGTATCAATACAGAAGCAGCAACCCAGCCAAAACTCAATAAAACCAAAATTACAATCACAGAAGGCAAAAGTTATTCCTTAAAAGTTAGGGGTATCAGCTCAAAAGTTAAGGTGACTTGGAAGTCCTCTAAGAAATCCGTAGCCAGCGTTACTTCTAAGGGTAGAATTACAGCAAGAAAAGGTGGTGTCAGTGTTGTGTCAGCCCGTTTTTCTTACAAGAAGAGCGGTAAAAAAGTTACTAAAACCTTAAAGTGCAAGGTAAATGTAAAAGCAAAAAGGGTACAAGCTACAAAGACACCTAAGCCTACTAGCACCCCTAAACCTACAGCAACTCCTACTGTAAAACCTACTAATACGGTAGCACCTACAGCCACTCCAACGGTAGAACCTACAGCAACTTCTACCCCAGCTCCTACAGCTACTCCAGAAGTGGTACAAGCTACAGCGACACCTACACCTACTGAAACAGTAGAACCTACCGAAGTACCAGTGGTTATAGAACCTACTACAGTTCCTACGGAAGCACCTACTGAATCACCTATCCACGTACACGATTACAATGCAAGATACGAAATGGTAAAGAAATCTACTTGTACGGAGGAGGGGTTAGTTAATCTCTACTGTGAATGTGGTGAATGTATCCAGAAAGTAATCGAACCTCAACACACAAAAATAGGTGTAGTACAAGATGATGCTTACCATTGTTCACCGACGGAAACCACAGGTGGTTATCTGAATGCAGACTGTGCTGATTGTGGGGTAGATTTCAAAATCGAGTTCCCAGCTCTCACCGAGGAGAACTACCCTTTGGATGGATGGGTATATGAGAAGCATGATTATATGTATCCAGAAGAAATTAGAGAAAAATATGGTTGGTATAAGGTAGATAGACACCACAACGCCCCATACATCTTAGTAACCGACTACATCGGAACTAAAGAGAACCCTACTTTGAAAGGCTCTTATGTTATAGATGGTGTTGAATACCAAGTAATTACTAGAACCTTAAAGTGTTCTTCTCCTACGGTACAGTCCTTTAGGTTTTATGGGGTACGTTGTGAGAACCCAGATATGTCTGCAGTGTTTGAAAAAGGAATTGCTTACTACGCATTAACTGGTGAAGATTGTTACGCAGACTTCGACTGGAGCTTATAATATCGGAAAGGCAGGGACAGTTTAGTCCTTGCCCTTTTTATTTCCAGATACATTCTAATATTCTAAGAACTATGGTATACTATAAGTAGTTAAAAAGTTATAGCTTATATCTCTTATTTAAAAGGGTACAAGCTTTGGGGTATTAGAAAAACGAAAACTATATTTAGAAATAGAAAGGAATGGTTTATATGAGAAACAAATTAGTAAAGGTATTCATTACAGCAATCGCAACAGCAACCTTAGCAACAAGCTTTACAGTAAATACAGAAGCATCTACATTAAACAAGAAAACAATTACTCTTACAGAAGGTAAGTCAACCACACTTAAGGTTAAGGGTATTAGTAGTAAAACGAAGGTTACTTGGAAGTCATCTAAGAAATCCGTAGCCACTGTATCTTCTAAGGGTAAGATTACAGCTAAGAAAAAAGGAACAGCGATTATCTCAGCAAAATTTACTGTTAAGAGTAGTAAAAAGAAGGTTATGAAAACATTAAAATGTAAGGTAACTGTAAAGGCAAAAAGTGTACAAGTTACAAAGACACCTAAGCCTACTAGCACCCCTAGACCTACAGCAACACCTACTGTAAAACCTACTAATACAGTAGCACCTACAGCTACTCCTAGACCAACTGCAACAGTAGTGCCTACAGCTACTCCAGAACCAACAGCAACAGTAGTGCCTACAGCTACTCCAGAACCTACCGAAGTACCAGTAGTTACATCAGTTCCTACAGAAGCACCTATCGAGGTAGCACCTACAGAAATCCCAGTACACGTACACGATTACAATGCAAGATATGAAATGGTAAAGAAGTCTACTTGTACGGAGGAGGGGTTAGTTAATCTCTACTGTGAATGTGGTGAATGTATCCAGAAAATAATCGAACCTCAGCACACAAAAATAGGTGTAGTACAAGATGATGCTTACCATTGTTCACCGACGGAAACCACAGGTGGTTATCTGAATGCAGACTGTGCTGATTGTGGGGTAGATTTCAAAATCGAGTTTCCAGCTCTCACCGAGGAGAACTACCCTTTGGATGGATGGGTATATGAGAAGCATGATTATATGTATCCAGAAGAAATTAGAGAAAAATATGGTTGGTATAAGGTAGATAGACACCACAA
>JBGVDD010000144.1:0-45661 GCA_045119215.1 Lachnospiraceae bacterium
GATACCGTGTATTTTGGGAATCTAAGACATCATTCTGGTGCAATTCAGCATATGGGAGACAATTTAACAGGTGCCGGAGATGGTGATGATGAGCAGATTATGATTGATTTAAATGCTGTCCCTGCTCAATATGACCGTCTGGTAATTGTAGTAAATATTTATCAGGCCGTACAGAGACATCAGCACTTTGGAATGATTCAGAATGCATTCTGCCGAGTGGTTGACCAAAAGACCAATCAGGAACTGTGCAGATACAATCTGACAGATAATTATAACGGAATGACTTCCATGATTTTTGGTGAAGTATACCGCCATAATGGAGAGTGGAAATTCAATGCTGTGGGACAGGGGACAACGGATCCTGGATTAAATGAATTGTCTATGCAGTTCAGATAAAACGTAACAGTTTAGCCATAGGCTAAACTGTTACCAAATCGGGCAATGCTTACGCATGCAAAATTGCCCGATTTTTGTTAAATTCACATTTCCGCACGGTCAGCGCAGTAAATGCGCAGACCTGACTGAACTGTTACGATAGAACAGAGTTATTATGTGATGAAATTGGGGGATGGGTTATATACATTGTCTTTGTGCAATGGGAATATAACCATTCCCTCGATTTTGCTATAAAAAAGAAAAAAGGAGATTTTTTGTATTATGAAAAAACCGTACACAGGCTTGACGGATGCCCAGGTAGAAGAAAGCCGTAAGAAAAATGGTTCCAATATGATCAAAGAAGCGGAACCCCAAACATTTTTCCAGCAGTTTATGGAAGGGTTCCAGGATCCAATGATCAAGGTGCTTTGTGTTATTGCTGTAATTATGTTGATTATGTTTTTTACCGGAAACAGTGACTGGTATGAACCGGTAGGTACCATACTGGCGATTCTCATTGTGAATTTTGTATCGGCAAAAACCGGAGTTGCCAATGACGAAGCCTACAGAAAATTAAAGGAATCACAGAAAAAGGACAGTGCCAAGGTAATCCGTAACGGCGTGGTTACTATGGTGGAAGTGGATGACTTAGTAGTAGGTGACTTAGTAGTATTGCAGTCAGGAGACAAGATTCTGGCAGATGGAGTTTTAATCGATGGAAAGGTTTCTGTTGACAACTCAGCATTAAACGGTGAAGCTGAGGAATGTAAGAAGACACCATGTGAAGAGGGATTTACAATTCCGGAAAATATTACAGGTGATACCTTTGTAGATGCACACAGCTTATTTCGAGCAGCTACCGTCTTAGACGGCGAAGGTCACATGGTTATCCAGCGTGTTGGTGAAGCTACCATGATGGGTAAAATGGCAAAGGATATGGAGGATAAAGAGCCGGATTCTCCATTGAAGGTGAAGTTAAATAAATTAGCCCACCAGATTTCAGTGTTTGGTTATGTGGGTGCCATTGTGATTGCCATTGCATATTTCTTTTTGTATATCCATCAGGCAGGAACTGTGACAGCATTTATGGATCAGGGATGGATTATTGTATTAAAAAGAGTGATGGAAGCTGTGGCAGTAGCTATCACAATTATTGTGTGTGCAGTGCCGGAAGGACTTCCGTTAGTTATCGCCCTTGTGCTGATGCAAAATACTGGTAAATTGTACAAGGTAAATGTTTTGGTTCGAAAGTCCATCGGTATTGAGACTGCTGGTTCTTTAAATATTTTATTTAGTGATAAGACCGGAACCATTACCAAGGGACAGTTAGAGGTAGTGGAATTCTTTGATGGTTCTGCAAAGGTGCATGATATCAACTCAGGTAGTGGGGCAAAAGCAATCAAGGAAAACCTGGATTTATGTATTGGAAAGAATACCGGAGCTATGTTTGACAATACCCACAACGTAGTTGGTGGTAATATGACAGATAAGGCTCTTCTTAAGTTTTTAGGTGAGGAAACCTTTGCCTCATTACAGGGAAATGATAAGTACACTGTAACAGAGGTTCAGGAATTTAATTCTGCGAATAAATTCTCACAGGCATATATTGAGTCTATGGGAAAGACTTATTATAAAGGTGCTCCGGAGCGAATTGTTACCAAGGCAAAGAAGTACTTGGATGAAAATGGAAATATTGTAGATTTAGATGAGAAGAAATTAAACGCCAAGATTGATGAGCTGGCTAACCGTGCTATGCGTGTGCTTGCCTTTGGTTACAGTGATTCTAAGATGACAGAAAGCCAGATCAATGATGATGTGGTTTTGGTTGGATTGGTAGGTATTCGTGATGATGTGCGTCCGGAAGCCAGAGAAGCTATTATTGAGGTGCAGAAGGCTGGTATCCAGGTGGTTATGATTACCGGTGACCGTAAGGAAACAGCAGTTGCCATTGCAAAAGAGGCAGGTCTTTTCCATGAAGGAGAAGATATGGCAATTACTTCGGCAGAGTTAAATGAAATGTCAGATGATGAAGTAAAGAAGATTATTTCAAAGATTCGAGTTATCTCGAGAGCACTTCCAACAGACAAGAGCCGTATGGTCAAGATTTGTCAGGAGCTTAACTTAGTAGTGGGTATGACTGGTGACGGTGTAAATGACAGCCCGGCATTAAAGAGAGCAGATGTCGGTTTTGCTATGGGTAGCGGTACGGATGTCGCAAAGGAAGCAGGTAAGTTAGTTATTTTGGATGACAACTTTAATTCTATCAAGAACGCTATCTGGTACGGTAGAACCTTATATACTAACATCTTAAAATTCTGTAAAATGCAGTTGGTAATCAATGTAGCGGCAGTACTTGTTTCAGCTATTGCACCGTTTATTGGAATTGGTTCACCGTTAAAGGTAACACATTTATTATGGATTAACCTGTGTATGGACTCCTTGGCATCCATTATGTTTGCAGGGGAACCGGCATTAGAGAAATATATGAGAGAAAAGCCAAGACGCAGAGATGAGAGCATTATCAGTGCGCCTATGGCAACCCAGATTGGAGTGATGGGGGGATGGTTAACCGTACTTTCTATTTTATGGTTTAAGCTTCCAACAAGTGCCACAGGTCTTGCAGACTGGCAGACATCTTACTTCTCAACCTTCTTTAACACAGAAGCACAGTTCTATACTGGATTCTTTGCAATGTTCGTATTTGCATTTATGGTGAATGCATTTAACGTAAGAAGTGATGGTCCAAACATTTTTGAACATATTTCAGAAAACAAGACCTTTATCCATGTATGGCTGATTATCATGTTGGTTCAGGCAGCATTGGTTTCCATTGGTGGTATTATCGGCGATGTGTTTAGCTGTGAACGTTTCGGCTTGAGAGGATGGGCGGTAGTGCTTATTATGGCACTTACTATGTATCCGGTTGATTTAATCCGTAAGTTTGTGATGAAGTTAATCAAAAAATAGTAAAATAATTATAATTGATAATTTCATAAGAATAAAACTGAGAAATCACCAGACCCAACGGTCTGGTGATTTCCATATGAAGAGAAGGAGGAAATATGATACACTTTTTCACTGATTTGGACAATACGATAATCTATTCCTATCGAAGAGAGATTGGACAGGACAAGGTTTTGGTGGAGGAAATGGAGGGCAGGGAATTATCTTATATGACAAGAACATCCCACCAGAAATTAGAAAGACTTTCAAAACAATGTAATATCATTCCCCTGACCACCAGGTCCAGAAAACAGTTTGAGAGGATACATCTTGGTGACAAGACAAAGATTCCCTATGCGCTTATGTCAAACGGAGGAATTTTGTGGAATCACGGAAGCTTTGATGAAGAATGGTTTGCGAAAAGTAAGGAACTGATTGCAGACGCAGAAGGGGAATTAGAGAGGGCCATGGAGATTTTAAAGAAGGATGCCCATTTAACCTATGAAATTCGTAAGGTAGATGATTTGTTTGTGTTTACCAAAAGCGAAAAGCCTGAGGAGACCATAGAACGCCTTAAGGATGCATTAGATGAAGATAAGGTGTATATTGACTCCAATGGAGTAAAAATTCTAGTGTTTCCAAGGATATTGAACAAAGGGGATGCCATGCTTCGTCTGAAGAAATGGTTAGAGGAAAAAGGTGAGAAAGATATTGTGCTGGTAGCAGCAGGGGATTCTAAATTTGATGTGCCTATGATAAGAAAAGCAGACTATGGCTTTTGTCCTCCAAATCTGGAACAGGAGTTTCAGGATTGCAGTCATGTAAAGACATTGCATGGGAAGGTGTTTTCGGATGAGCTATTAAATGAAATTATTCATCTAAAGTAATAGAAGAGGAGATGAAAAGAAATTGGAATACACATATCCAGATTATTACAAGGAATTTTCCTGTATTGCAGGGAAGTGCGAAGACACCTGCTGTGCGGGATGGGGGATTTATATTGATGATCAGTCTATGGAAAAGTACAAAAAATATAAGGGCAAACTAAAGAACCGACTCCATAACTGTATCGATAAAAAGGAAAAATCCTTTGAACAGATAAAGGGAAGGTGTGCCTTTTTAAATGAGGAAAATCTGTGCGATTTATATGCAGAAGCAGGACCTAAGATGCTGTGTAAAACCTGCAGGAGGTATCCAAGACATGTGGAAGAATTTGAAAATCTAAGAGAAATCTCACTTTCTTTGTCCTGTCCTGAGGCCGCCAGAATGATTGTAAATAATACAAGGAAGGTAGTATATAAGACCAAGGAAAGAGAAAGCCGTGAGGAAGAATATGAAGAGTTTGATTTGTTTTTATTTACCAAGCTGTTAGAAATCCGGGATTTTCTCATCACCACATTGCAAAGACGAGAATTGTCTTTAGAGCTTAGAATGTCTTTGATTTTAGCTTGCTGCCATGATTTACAGAATCGTATAGACGAAAGAAAACTCTTTGCTATAGATGATTTACTACGTCGTTATGAAACAGAAAGGTTTCTGAAAAAGGCAGAGACAAAATTTGAAGAGTATGAGGGAAGCACTTACGAGGCCATGGAAACTCTTCACAAAATATTTCGGAATATGTATCGTATGGAAGTGTTAAATGATTTATGGCCCTCCTATCTAAAGGAATGTGAGAAAACGGTTTTTGCCTTGTCAGAGCAGGAATACGTAGAAAGAAAAGAGGAATTTCGTAGGGCGTATCCGGAATACGAATTACAGTATGAGCAGATTTTGATTTACTATATTTTTGGATATTTTACCGGGGCAATTTACGACAAGAGGGCATACGATAAGGTAAGATTTGCCGTGGTGAATGTATTGTTATTACATACACTTGCCTTAGCAGATTTTATCAATAAAGGAGAATTTACAAAAGAAAGACAAATTGAAATTGTACATCGCTATGCAAGAGAATTGGAACATTCTGACCCTAACTTAGATGAACTGGAAGTGTTGATTGGGTATGAAGAAGAGTATAAATTAGATGCATTGCTTTGTAGTATTTGGAGTTAAATAGAAAAGTTCCCCTCAAAAAGCAGGGGAATCTTTTTCTATATTGTATTGGAATACACCCGCATTTCTCTACCCTTGGCAGTAAAATTCACATTTTTACGTTCCGATTCTAAGGTTTCCTTGATACCGTTGATAATCACAGTAGTTCCCACATTCACAGGACCGGAGACAATCACAGTACCATCAATGGAACGCTCCCTAATATCAATCATTTCCTCATGTTTGCTGTTTAGTTCTTTTAAATTTGCCTGATAAGTTATCTTATCCCGGAATGCAGCTGCCTTGGCCTCTGCTGTGGCAGGGTCGGGTTTGGTGCTAAGCATAGCCGTAAATCTGGAAAGATTGCGTTCCGCTTCAAATAATTTATCTTTGGTGTCCTCTATCTGATTGTCTAATTCTGCAATCACTTCCTTAAATTCCTTTTCAAACCCAACGATGATTTTGGTCTTTACCCCTACACGGTTTCCTAGAGCAAAGCAACTGATTTTTTCAATGGCTTTGGTAGTTCCACCAATAATGGTTCCACGGTTTCCTGAGACTTCAATTTCTGTGCCGGATTCAATGTTACAGTTTAAAATAGCATTGGCAGAAATTTTTCCGCCAGCAGATACCTGGGTCTGCTCCAGAAATTTTGCCATTACCTCTCCTTTGGCCTGTATGGTTCCAACACCTGAACCCTGCATCCCGTTTTTTAGAATTACGTTTTTTCCCGCATGAAGGTTTGCAATCTCCACATGCCCATTCACAGTAATATTTCCGGTGGCACGGATGGTGGTATTGGCGAATACATTTCCCTTTACTAATACATCCCCGTTAAAACGAATATCTCCAGTAGCATTGTCAACACTTTCTTCAATAATATAAATTGGAGTAACGGTTAATGAATGGTCTGCCTTAGAGTAGGATATCTTACCTTCGGAAGATGCATAATAATCCCGACCATCTGGAGTTATAACCACTCCCTTGGTTTTTAAGGGTTCTAAGTCTATGGCTGGGTCAATGGGAGAGCAGTTTCCAAAAATATTTACCCCATCTACCGCAGGAATTGCTTTGTGATACGTGGCAAGAAGCTGTCCGGTTTCGGCCAATTCTATTTTTCCAAGCTTATTGTAGTCTACGGAACCGTCAGGCAGGATAATAGGTTTTGTCTCAGGAGTGGGGTTAAAATGAAATTCAAAGTAGCCATTTTTTCCCTTGGCTGCATCTGTGCCTCTGGCAATTACCACCTCTTCATAGTATTGACGTTCCTCAATCATTCGCTGGATGGTCTTTTTTCGAATTCCATGAACAATCTTTTGACTGTTTAAATACGCCACAATTTCATCAACAGTATAATTGCCTTCTGGTTTTCCATAGAGCATGAGATAGGCAACCATACCGTCAGCAGCAATATCTACTGTGCAGTTTAATTGTTCACGGTCAGATTTTCTCCCATAATCAACTTCAGAGATTTCTACTGGGGTTTCATTTGCATGGCAGATAATATCGTCATTTGAATTTGTTGGTGTATCTCCTGTTTCAGAAAGTACCTGTTCCACCAGCTGTTCTCCAGACCGTATTCGTATTCTGTGAGCCACCTGTTCCATAGTGGTCTGAAAAATCTCTTCTTCGTTTTTGGGTTTGTTTTGATTTGACATGTTTACACCTCTCTTCGCTCAATATGACATATAGTAAGTGTATCGGCAATAATTAAGTTTTATTAAAGAAAATCTGTGTTTCTTCCATAAATCTTAAGGAAATAAGTGTGGAAGAGGAAGTAAAGATATGTTACACTGTATTGGAGAAAAGTGAAAAAGGGGTGTTTCTATGAAGAGAAAGCAGGCAGATAGCTTATGGAAACTAGTGCTTGTTTTTATTTTTACGCTAATTTTAAGTGGTGTAATGGCGTTGTCACACAATATGAGGAGTTATGGCATGGAAAACCAGGTGAGTCCTGAGATGCCGTCGCCAGGAGGCAAGGCAACGATAACGCCACGACCAACCAAGATACCTGTAGTATCAAAAGTGGTTTTTAAAGGAAAAGGTGGTACTTTTTCTGTAAACCAAAGAAATACATATGTACTTAAGCTTACAGAGAAGGATTTTAATAAGGATAATAAGTGCACAAGATATATTATGGATTTACCAGAGCCAGAAAGAACGGGATATAATTTTATTGGATGGAGCTTAAAAGGAAAAAAAAAATTATATATCGATAGGATAACAATTCAAAGAGAAATGAAATACGTATACGAGGCAAACTGGGAATTAGAGCACTATATTATTGAATTTCACAAGCAGGGCGGGAAATTTACTACAGAAAATATTCCATCTGCTTTCACGATTAAAAGTAACACAATAGGGTTACCGGTACCGGTGAGAAAAGGATATTACTTTGCAGGATGGTACAGTGATAAGAAGTGTAGAAATCGAATCTATCATATAGAAGGTGCTAAAGTACATAGAGATTTAGATTTGTATGCAAAATGGAAGAAGGCAGCACCAAAAACAACCTGTGAAGTGAGCAGTTTATCTTGGAAAGCACAAAAGTTAACCATAAAACTCAAGAAAAATAAAGAAGTAAAGGGATATGAGATTGCAGTAAGCACCAATAAAGAATTTACCAAAGGGGATACGTTAAAGTATGACTTGAAAAATTCTCAGATGTTGAAACTTTCAAATCTTGCAGCAGGAACTTACTATATAAAAGCCAGAGGTTATTGCTATGACTCTGTAAAATGCGTAGCGTATGGAAAATATGGAAAGGTAGTAAAAATACGTATTTCAGGTAGCAAAAAGCAGATTAATCCTCATCAGGATGCCGCTAGGGTGGTAAGGGCAAAAAGAGAGTCTAAAAGCAAAGTAGTGATTAAGTTTAGTGTTCCAAAGAAAGTAAAGAGTAGTGATGATTTTTATTATCTGGTTAAGGTAAATGGAACACATCATACGGCGGGGGCCATATTAGAAAAAGCATGGAAAGCAGATAAATTAACCTTTGACTTAGATGGAAAAGATAAAGTGAATGTTGTGTCTGAATTTGCATTGGCAGTAAAGGTACATAAAACCTATAAATTGATAAGCGTGCCATTTTACCTGGAGAATATCAAACAGACAGCTACGAATAAATCCGCATATTATGTACCCTCCTCGAAAAAAGGAATGCATTATCCGGATGGTGACTATTCTATAGAAGCAAAGTGGGCTTTATGTAACGTGAATATTCATGATGTACTTGGAAAAGAAGGGGCAGGTACCCCATATGTATACAATGGAAAAACATATTATTTTAATGCCGTGGAGGAGCAAAGGGTAAGGGAGTATAACAAACACAATATGAATGTTACCATGGTCTTATATATGGATTGGAGAGAAAAAAATGAATTTCTTATTACACCTTCCGGCAGACAAAAAGGATATTATTACTATGCATTAAATACACAGGAAGAGAAAGCGAGAGAAACGATTGAAGCAATGTTTAGTTTTTTAGCTGAAACTTACAATAAAAAGGGATGTCTGGTGTCAAACTGGATTTTGGGAAATGAAGTAAATTCCCAAAAATATTGGAATCACACAGGAGAGACTTCATTGCATACTTATATGGCAAGCTATGCACAGGCGTTTGTGATGTTAAGCAATGCGGTTCATGCAGAGTATAAAAATGCAAAAGTGTATATTCCATTAGATGGAGCATGGGCCTTGCCAACATCCGAAGTGGGATGGAATGGGAAAGCGACCTTGATTATTTTTGTGCAGGAATTAAATAAAGAAGCACCGGAAATGGAATGGAATTTGGCATATCATGCCTATTCGAATCCTTTGACAGCACCGTCCTATGCGAAAAGTCCAAATTATAAAAATAATGAATATTCCTATATTGTGGGCATGAAGAACATTCAGGTGGTAACCAACTATGTAAAGAAACATTACGGCGAAGATATCAGTATTATTTTGTCAGAGCAGGGATATACCAAGAGTATGGGAGAAGATAAGCAGGCAGCTTCCCTGGCATATGCATATTATAAAGCAGAATTTAACGATATGATTGATGCCTTCTTTTATATTCGAACCTATGATAATCAGTGGGAGGTATCCCAATACGGATTGGCAATGGGATTAAAAAATCAGAATGGTAGTAAGAGGGAATCATACTATGTGTATAAATATATTGACACATCCAAATCATTGCAATATTCCAATAAATATCTTAAAGTGATAGGAAAAAAGAAGACGTGGAAAAAGCTGATACCAAACTTTAATGAAAAGAGATTTCAAGGAAGAAAATAAAAGGACGTATCTGTTCTGGGACTCAGATACAGATACGACTGCTTATTGAGAGATAGCATCAATTTCCTGGTAGGAATTGGTGTTATCTTTTTCTTTGATTTGGATGATAAGTTTATGGGGAAGACAGGTAATAGGAAAAATTGTGGAATTTGTTATTCCCATGTGTACACAGGTCTTATCCGGGCAATCTGCATCGATAATGCCTATTTTGCCATTTTCAACACAGATTACGTTATACCCTTGTGTTTTTGAGTCCTTATATTCAATAGTAATCTCATAGGGGGGTTTTTTTTGAGATAAATCAATGGTCTGTAGCAAAACACCATCTTGATAAATATATGCGTAATTTCCACGAGAATCGTAAAAATATTGGTAGCAAATAATCCCTACACAGACGATAAAAAGAATCAAAATAAAGAGAATCAAAATTCTTTTAAAAAATATAGATTTTTTATTCAAATCAGCTCACCTTCCTAACTTAAAAAATACAAATCCTGCACTAGGCAAGACTTGTATTTTTTTTGATTGCTTCAAAGCTTTCCTTGCTGATGACATGTTCAATTTTACAGGCATCTTCGATGGCGATTTCCTCCGATACGCCTAAAGAAACCAGCCAGGAAGAAATATATTTATGGCGTTCATAAATCATTTCTGCTATTTCACGGCCGGATTCTGTCAAGGTAATAAAACCGGCATTACTTACGGTTATGTACTGTTTTTCCCTAAGATTCTTCATGGCTATACTTACGCTGGATTTTTTAAAGCCCAGCTCATTGGCAATATCTACAGCACGAACCACCGGGAGAGACTGACTCAACATCAAAATGGTTTCTAAGTAGTTTTCTGCTGATTCATTTATATGCATATATTTCACCTCTATAATTCAAATCTAAAAAAAGTATAACATACTCAATTCTAAATTACAAATCAGAAATATGGGTTATTGACATCTAAAGATGGTTAGTATATACTAACTATAGAGCAGTTAAGTAAACAGGAAGGGAGATTCTTATGGGAAACATTATTGTGGTAGGAATATTGTTTGTGGTGCTTGGAATCAGTATAGGAAGTATGGTGAAAGCCAGGAAGAAGGGAACATCCCATCATTGTGGTGGCAACTGTGGCGGATGCTCTGGATGTCATAGATAGGCATAAAAAATTAATGTAAAAATGTGTGTGTAAAAAGCTTCGGTGTATATCCGGAGCTTTTGGGTTACTATAACATTTTTTTATAATTTTGTATAATATGCACCTTTTGTCTAGTATAATATTTAAAAATATGGTAAAATTAATGTATCTGTTCAAGTAAGTTAAATTACAAAGGAAAGTTGGGGGATGGAAATGAAAACAAGAAAGTTAGGAATTACAAAACAGTTGTGTCTGATGATTTCAGTGTTGATTTTACTGGGGGATGTGGTGCTGGGAGTGGCTCTGAGTAACAGAGTACAATCTATGTTATTAGAGCACATACAGACCAATGCGTTAAACATAGCGAATTGTGCAGCAGCCGGCATCAATCCGGAAGAAATGAAGGACATATATAAGCTGGGAGAGGACTCTGAATATTGGGATAGTGTGTATCAAGAGCTTTCCGTGTATTTGGAAAACGGTGGAGTAGAATATGTGTATGTAGCCGGTATGTTAGAGAACCAGTTTTCTTTTATAATGGACACGGATCCGGAGGAACCAGGGATGTATGGGGACAGTGTGGAACCGGATTCAGATAATGAAGCAGCACTGCAAGGTGTGGCCAGCGTGAACGATGAACCGTTTGGAGATGAATGGGGACTGCATTTGACTGCCTGGTCCCCTATTATCAGTGATGGAGAGGTAGTGGCCGTAGTGGGCGTGGATGTTAGTTATGACAGTGTACAGAAAAGCTTAGGCAAGGTGACAAAATTGATTGTGACTATCTGTGCAGTAATTTATGTGGTTCTTGTGATGGCATTATTTTTGATATCTAGACGATTATCCAAGGGTTTTTGGGTAATCAATCAAAAAATTATGGATTTGACCGACGGCTCCGGTGATTTGACAAAGAAGATTGAGGATAAGAGCGGAACAGAATTTGAGGTGATTGCCCAGAATATCAATAAATTTATAATGGAAGTGCAATCCTTAGTGATATAGATTGGCGAAAGTTCAGGTGAGATTCATCAGTCCATTAAAAAAATGCATCAAAATGTAAAAGAGTCTACAGAAAATGCAAATAGTATTAGCTCTGTGGCAAAGGAATTATCTGCTTCTATGCAGAATTTGTCTGAGACAGTAGAGCAACTGGATTCATCTGCAGAAGAGATGCATCACAGTATTCAGATTACCATGGGAGACGTAAACACTGGAAATGAACTTGTACAAGATATTAAGAACAAGGCTGGGCTTATCAAAAGCCAAACCTTAGAGAAAGAGCAAAATATTCAGAAGACAGTTGAGCTTCAGCAAAAGAAAATGTTAGAAAGTATGGAAGCAGGCCAAAAGGTCTCAAAAATTTCAGATTTAACAGAAGATATATTGAGCATAGCATCTCAGACAAATTTATTAGCCTTAAATGCGTCTATAGAAGCAGCACGAGCAGGGGAAGCAGGAAAGGGCTTTGCCGTGGTTGCTGATGAAATTCGTATGCTGGCAGACAGTAGCAGGGATACTGCAGGAAATATTCAGCACATAAGCAGTGAAGTAGTAAGTGCAGTGGAGGAATTAATTGAAGCGTCCAATGAATTGCTTTGTATCGTTAATAATAGCATGCTTTCAGACTATCAGCATTTTTTTCAGGCAGCAGAGAATTACTCTTATGATGCAGAAAAAATGCAGACTTTAATTGACAATTACACTAAGAATATGTCAGGGCTTGTAAAACGCATAGAAGAGATGGCATCACATACCGGTTCCATTGCAAACACCGTAGCAGAGTGTGACAAAGGTATTATTGAAACAACACAAAATATTATGGTTCTTGCAGAAGACATGAACAGCATTGCCCGGGAGTCGGATCAGGTTACAATAGTAGAAGAACAACTTAGAGATAAGATACAAAAATACAAGACGGAATAGGAGAAACAAAATGCAACTATATTTAGCACCCATGGAGGGGATTACTACATATTTTTATAGAAATTTATGTCATGAAATGTATCCGTTTATTGATAAATATTTTACTCCCTTTATTGTGACAAAGACAAAAACCCATTTTAATTGGAAGGAATTAAAAGATTTAGCGCCGGAGAATAATCAGGGGATTAACTTAGTTCCACAGGTGCTCACTAACAATGCTGAAGATTTTTTGGTTATGATAGAAGCGCTAGAGGGATTAGGATACAAGGAAATTAATCTGAATCTGGGCTGTCCTTCCCTGACGGTAGTGAACAAATTCAGAGGTTCTGGTTTTTTGGCAAAGCCACAAGAACTAGAGCAGTTTCTATATACCACCGTGGATGGCATTCAAACAAGGAATTTAGGTGTAAGTTTGTCAATAAAGACCAGAATCGGAAAAGATACCACAGAGGAATGGGAAAGGCTGTTAGAAATTTATAATCAGTTTCCACTGTCTGAGCTTATTGTACATCCAAGAACCCAGAAAGATTATTACAAAAATACACCCCATTTAGATATGTATGAGAAGGCAGTGAGATTAAGTAAGAATAAGCTGTGTTACAATGGAAATATATTTACTGTGGCGGATTATGAAAATTTTAGAGAAAAATTTCCAGAGACTGAGAGTATTATGCTTGGTAGAGGAATTATTGCAAATCCGGCGTTAGCAGGTGAAATTTTAGGAGAATGTCAGTTGACATTAGAGGGATTGAGAGAATTTCATAAAAGGCTGTTAGAGATTTATAAGGAAATTTATTCCGGGGATACACACATCATTCAGAGAATGAAAGAATTGTGGGTTTATATGGCTGCTAATTTTCAGGATAATGAAAAACAGAAGAAGCAGTTGCTGAAGGCAAAGGATGTGCAACAGTTGCAGGCAGCGGTAAATTGTATGTTTCGGGAGTGTGAGTTTCATCCAGAAATGGGGTATAAATAATTCGTGAAATGGGAATTAGATTTGCATTATAGAAAAAATAAGGTTTGCTAATGCCATTGGGAATGATATTAGGAATGTGATTCAATATGGAGCAAGGAAGGTGATAAAAATGAAAAGAAACTTATTAATTCTTGCTCCAAATGGTTCGGATTATGAAGGAATGGTAAAGAAAATAACAGCAAGAAATAAAAATGTGACAGCACATTATGCACCGGATATATCAGGTGCATATTTTTTGTGTATGTGTCATGAAATGGATGTTATTGTATTAGAAGATGATGGAAGAAGTTATGAAACTTCAAAAGAAGGAACTACAATTTCTTTTATTTGTAATTTAAGGAAAATACCCCACTATCAATTCACACCAATTATTATGATAACTCCATATGAAGATGTAGAGTTTTCAGCATTTCATATTCTGCATTGCTACGATTTTTTTACAGACAAATCGGAAGAAAAATTGGAAAGCACAGTGTATCAGGCATTAAATTACAAGACTAGAAAATTTATAGAGAAGACCATATCAATGAGAAAAGAGGGAATTACTTTTTTGTATCCGGTGGAGGATATCATATATGTGGAAAACAAAAATCATAACGTATGCCTGCATTTTAAGGAGTCAAAAAAAGATTTTCCTTATGAAACTATAAAAAGATTACAAGAAAAATTTACAAAACAGGATTTTCTGCAATGCAACAGAGGAGTTTTAGTAAACAAAAGATATATTTCAGCTATTGATAAGGGAAATAAATTTATACGTTTAAGACACTGTAATCAAAGCATAGCAATAACACAGAGTTTTTATGACAATATGATAAAGGAGCTGGCATACGAAAAGGGCTGATATATATCAGCCCTTGGTGTAAATACTCTGATCCCTTCAATTTCTAGTTACATTTTATATATTCCTTATTTTCCTGATAAATCAAGAATATATATTAAGAAAGTATATGCAGCGATAGGTAGGAAAGAAGCTCCTGTGCAGGCGAACAGAAATTCAGACACATATACAGTTATAATGATTCATAAAAAATGGATCTTTGTTATTATAGAATATTTTCATAGAGAAATTCCTAAATTTACTGATTTGTGTATTTACTGAACTGAATTAGGCATCGGCCAAGTTTTTGATAATACCACAAGCAAAATAATTTTTCAAAGGATATTCCTCCACTGGTACATTTTTTTCTTTAGCCAGCTGGAGCAAATGTGCCAAAAGAGGATTTTCTTTTTCTTCCTGACGAATTAAAAGTTTCCAGGGAACTCTTCGCAGGAGAACTCTGGTAGATTCTCCAATTCCAGGTTTAATAAAATTAATATTATCAATTCCAAACGTATGAGATAATTCCTCTACTTCCATCAAGCCTGTGTAGCCAGAAGGGGTGGTATCCTGTATGACAGTATTGTAGTCAAAATATTGTTCGATACAGGAGAGAAAACTTCGGGATAAATCCTCGCTTTTTAACTCTTCATAATAGGCTGCACCATGGAAATCAGTAGGTGAGATAATGTCATCCCGTAGGAAGGTTCGGCTTAATAGTCCGGAAACGGTACAGTTTAAGCAGGAACTGGGAATTAAAATATCCTCATGGGTACCACAAAGACTGGTGATGTTGGCAGGGTCTGACAAGACTGCCAAGGTAGTATCAATCCCTTCGTAATCGTTCAACGCAGCGGTTAGTTCTCGTTGAATTGCTCCTTTCCCAATCCAGCCGTCTACGAAGCAGATGGCACCTGCGGGATGTCTGGACAGGATATATTGGATGGCATTTTCATCAATTCCTCTGTCTCGGATAATGGAAATAGAGTAATGAAATATTTTTTTGGAATACTTTTTCGCCAGGTAGCGTTTTATCAAAATACCAATGGGGATACCAGCTCGGGCCAGGGATACCAATACAATTTCTGATTGGTAAGACAGCTTTTCATATATTTTTTCTCCTACCTGACAGACTGCATCCGCTGTGGTTTTGGAATAGGTTTTCAGAGCGAAATCGTAGGCTTTGATATATTCCGGGCTGGGTTTATATTCTAAGGGAAGCATCTGGCTGTAATGGACACCGGACTGAATGAGCCGTTCTCTCTCCTGGGTGGGAAGGGGCGTTACCATACCGGAAATATCCTTTAGTAATAAAGTGACATCCTTTTTGTCATAGCTGCTTCTCATCATAATGCTTTCTCCTTTTCATTCCAACGAATCAAGTGGCAGTTGTTGCTGCAATGTTTTTGGTTTAAGATATGGCAGAGCTGGGAATATGCCGGGGTGTCTGTTTTACTGTCTGTCACTATCAATATTAAGTCATAGTCTGACAGATTATATAGATAAGTGGTTCGTTTTTGCTCATAAAAGCTACTTAGGCAGTATCGTTCTTTAATGGGATATTCATCCTCAAGGGAAGGAAGAATGGGGCTTCTGGTGGTGGCGTGAAAACGGACTGTTTTCTTGGGAAATTCTTTTTCCAAACAAGCCCCAACAAATATCCCCGGAAACATAAATTCCTCTGTTCCAAGAATTAAAATATTGTTTGCTTTTTCGATTCTTTCCTGATACTCTTCGCAAATCCCCTGGTAAAACTTTAGACAACAATCCTTGTAGTAGGAGGAAGATACGCCTAGTCTTGTATCTGCATAGGAAGTTTGCATTAGTGATACTTTTTGCCACTGTAAATCAGAAGTTTTTGTTGCACACTCTATTTCCTTAAAATTCAGACGCAGACTTTCTGGATAAGAGTATTGTGAGAGATGGGATTCATAATCACATTCTGGTGTTTGACACAGGTAATCAACAGAAATACCTAAGGAGGACAGACCTTCTAGTTTCCCATCCGGCATACCGTTTAGGATGGAAGCAATACCAAAGGTGATAGAAAGAGAAGGATAGGTCTTTTCTAGTACTCTCATAAAATTTTCTATGGTTTTTCCCGTGGTCACCTCGTCCTCAGCAAAAATAATGTGAGTTCCGTTTTTGATATGTTGATCTAAAAAATCACGTATTACCATCTGGTCGGTGGCGTGACTGTGTTCTTCACTAAAATATAGAAAATGCTTATCTTTATAAATTTCCCTGGTAGTCTGAATATAGTTGACACAGTACTCCTTAGGAGCAAACAGGCTTAAGGCTGCACCGATGGCAGTAGCTGTTTCTGCAAAGCCTATGATTAAGGTATCAGAGAAATTTACCTTTTTATTGGAAAATACCAAGTCAGCCAAAGTTTTAAATACCTGTAATGCACTAACAGGGGAAACAGCTAAATGTTTCCCCTGTAATGGATTCACCAGTAAAAATGTCCGTTTTGCATTGTTGTCTCTTTTGGCAATTCGTATAAAATCTGTTTCGGTGTAATGTTTACATTCAATACTTTCTAATATATCATTCATTTAATTTACTCCATAGAGATTTGCTAAAATTATCTGTTTCTTTGCCCAGTTAATGTGGGTCTTCATTTCATTCATTCGTGTGCCGGATGCACTTTTACTTACTTGAAGTAAGTCACTTTCAAAAGTAAGAATTTGTACCGCATCCACCAAATCCTGCTGGGATATTTTCATTCCTTCCAATACCACAGGAATCTGGTTTGGGTGAATAACTGTCTTTCCGGTAAAACCATTTAAGCTGTCTAAGCGCATTTCTTGTAGCAAGCCTTTTTTCCAGCTTTCGTTTTCGCCCGAAAAATATTCCCACACAGGTCCGGAGATAACGAAATCCTGAAAAAATACGCTGACAATATCATTCAGGATAGTAGATACCGAACGGATATCGTAAATGGTTTCATTTACATTTCTCCGCACTCCAAAAATATTACACAAATCATTGCCGCCCACACGTACATTGATTACATACTCTTTGTGCTTCATCAGCATTTCATAAGTTGCCTGAAGAGCAGCAAAACGTGTGGTAGGAGAAATTAATTCGGAGCCTTCTAATATAGGCATAAAGTATATAGTATGTGCACTGGCATCATTGATATACATAATCTCATCAATAAAGGATTGCCCATTGTAAGCGCTAAACTTAGGAATAATAAATCCACGAAGCAATACAGCACTTCGTCCTAGTCCTTTGAAGAGCTTTGTAATCTGATGAGGATATCTTACACGGATAAATATCTGAGGAATAAAGTCTAATTGTTCAATATTTTCATAGAGCTTACGCATATTCTCAATAATATTTTTTTCTCCCTGGTCTACAGCGCTGTCATCTATGGCATCCTCCAAACAAAGCGCCAAGGAATAGTGGTTGCCCCAACTCTGTTCTTTTAATTTGTCAAATAAATTCGTATCAGTGGCAGGAGTGTAAAGTAAAGGTCCAATGTTGTATGCCTCAACCTCTTTTGGCTCCAGATTTTTATATACATTTGTAATACATTCAATAATCTGATTCATAGTTCCCTCTCATTTTCTTCTGGTTATTTTCGTGTTACCCTTTTATTGGCATAAGTTGTTATAAACTATTCCCATATAAAAAATTTTAGCACAAAAAAGTCCATATGTAAACGATTTTTGTGAAAATTGCACTAAAGTTATAATACATGGCGATTGAAGTGACCTTGCCGAACAAAGATAAATCATGTATAATCAAACAAGGCGTATAAGGAAGAACAGTGTGAGGAGAGGTGATGAGAGCGTATGGAGTTAAGGGTGGTAGTAAATCAGGATAAAATCTCCAATTTAGATGAGTTTATTCATACAGAAAACAGATATTGTAATGGTTTAAAGAAAACCACTTTTGTATTTCAGCTAGGTTGTGATACAGAGGAAGGTTTTTTGAAAGATATTCAAACAGCGGATGAAGTGCTTTCGGAGGTAGATAAATTTTCCAAATGTTTCTATGAGCGAAGCGGGATATTAGAAAATTATATGTCGGGAACTGATAGGGAAAAATACGGTGAAAGAGTTGTAAAATGGAAAGAGGGGAAGGAGAATAGTATCAGTGACTTTACCTTTGAAAATGCTATCTGGCAAGAACAGTATATCAGAGCACTCCAGGAAACCATACACCTATATCAGAGTGTAGAGGAGAATGAACAGCGCTTAAATAATTTTTTGCTGGTTTTAGCGTATCGGATAGATTTTTATTTTCCAAAGTTATTTAAGAAAACCAGGGTGCTGTCCAAATTCCCTAAATTTATTTATGTGAATCATTGTAGTATACAGGACTTTTTCTTTTTGTATTTGTTGAGTCAGTGTGGCTGTGATGTATATGGGATACATACCCAGACAGATTTTCCCATGCCACAGAAACTTCATTCCTATGTATTATTAGTGAAGAAACTAAACCCTATTACCTGCAGGATTCCGGAATATTCCCTGGAATACATTTTGCAAAGAATAGGAAGCAGACAAAAGCCCAAAACGAACCATAGCATAATAGAACATATCAATGATACAACAAAGAAGAATGCAGTCCTAAATACAGGGGAAGCTGTTCAACAAAAGGTGGAACTTACCTATGAGGAATTGGCAGCAAAGGCAGGTTCTGTTGTGATGATTATTGTTTATGATGAAGACAAGAAACCCTTTGCCTCCGGTTCCGGAGTCATTATCAATTCTAGTGGATACATCCTCACAAATTTCCATGTAATTCAAGGTGGAACCTATTTTGGAATACGGTTAGAGGAGGAAGAGGATTTATATATTACCACGGAAATCATTAAGTGCCACAGGGATAACGATTTGGCAATTCTTCGCATGGAAGAAATATCCAGACCATCTATTCCACTGTGCCAGGGAAGGAAACTAGTTCGCGGTCAGAAGGTGGTTGCCATTGGAAGTCCTTTAGGACTGTTTAACACCGTGTCAGATGGCATTATTGCGGGATTTCGAAATTTTGACCATGTGTCCATGATACAGTTTACTGCCCCCACCTCTCATGGAAGTTCCGGTGGAGCTTTGATGAATATGTATGGGGAGTTGATTGGATTGGTATCCGCAGGATTTGACGATGGAGAAAATTTAAATCTTGCTGTGGACTATGAGACCATAGGGAGCTTTGTGAAAGGTTTTACAGAGTAGAAAATAAAGTAGAAGAATAAAAATAGAAGGAAGTAGAATTATGTTATTGATAAAAAATGTAAGGGTGGTAGACCCAGTGAGTAATACAGATAAGGTGATGGATATAAAAATAAAAGAGCATCTTATTGAGGAGGTGGGAGAGAACCTGGATGCTGCCGGGTGTGAAGTGATAGAGGGGAGTAATCTAGTGGCAGCACCGGGACTGGTGGATACCCATGTGCACTTTCGAGATCCTGGATTTACCTACAAGGAAGATATAATTACAGGAGCTAAGGCAGCGGCAAGAGGTGGTTTTACCACAGTAGTGTGTATGGCCAATACCAAGCCGGTAGTAGACAATATAGAAACTTTGGAATATATACAAGAAAAAGGTGAGGATACGGGAATACATGTGTTGCAGACTGCGGCTATCAGTAAGGGACTGGCAGGAAAAGAACTGGTGGATATGGAAGGTTTGGCAAAGGCTGGTGCGGCAGGATTTACAGATGATGGAATTCCACTGATGGATGAAGCATTATTATTACAGGCAATGGAGAAAGCAAAAGAATTGGACTTACCTATCAGTTTACATGAAGAGGACCCTCTGTTTGTAGGTGCACCGGGAGTACATCAGGGAAAGGTATCTGTGCAGTTACATTATAAAGGGGCATCAAGAACAGCAGAGGATATTATGGTGGCAAGGGATTGCATGCTGGCTCTGCACACCAAGGCACCTGTATGTATTCAGCATATTAGTTCGAAAAATTCTGTAGAACTGGTGCGTATGGCGAAGAAAATGGGGGCAGACATTCATGCTGAGGCAACACCACACCATTTTACCTTGACGGAAAAAGATGTGTTAAAATATGGAACCTATGCAAGAATGAATCCCCCATTAAGAGAGGAAGAGGACAGGTTAGCAATTATTGAAGGCTTGAAAGATGGAACCATTGATATGATTGTGACAGACCATGCACCTCACAGCAAGGAAGAAAAGGACAAACCTATGGAGGCGGCACCTAGTGGAATTACCGGATTAGAAACCTCTTTGGGACTTGGAATTTTATCTTTAGTACAGCCGGGGCATATTACCTTATTAGAACTTATGGCATTGATGAGTAAGAATCCTTTGGAATTTTATCGCATGACTCCGGGAAGGATTGCCAAGGGAGCAGTGGCGGATCTTGTGATTTTTGGTGAAAACGAGCTGTGGACGGTAAAGGAAGAAGAATATGCCTCAAAAGCAGTAAACAGTCCATTTACTAATTGGGAATTGCCAGGAAAGGTGCATTATACCATCTGCAATGGCAGGATTGTATATCAAGGGTAAAAAAGAAAAATGGGATGCAACCACATCTTGGGGTGCATCCCATTTTTTTATCTATTATCTACCTTTTCCGGGTACATATCATGTTCCATCAGGCGATGGAAAGCCATTTCTTCATATCTTGTTCCCGGTTTTCCATAATTGCAGTATGGGTCAATGGAGATTCCTCCCCGGGGTGTGAATTTTCCCCAGACCTCAATATATTTTGGATCCATTAATTGAATCAAATCCTTCATTATGATGTTCACACAGTCTTCATGAAAATCACCATGATTTCGGAAACTAAACAAATATAATTTTAGGGACTTGCTTTCTACCATTTTGATATTAGGGATATAAGAAATGGTAATTGTAGCAAAGTCAGGCTGTCCGGTAATAGGACAAAGGCTGGTAAATTCAGGACAGTTAAATTTAACAAAATAATCATTATCCGGGTGCTTATTGTCAAAGGTTTCCAACATTTGTGGGGCATAGTCTGTAGGATAGCTGACATTTTGGTTTCCTAAAAGAGATAAATCCTTTACTTCATTTGATGTTCTGCTCATAAATTTTCCTTTCCACTTCTATATAATTTTATTCAGCGTAACAAATGGGATCGATTACACCATTTGCTTCAAAGGCTTTTTTTCGGTCAATACAGGTACCACAGCATCCGCAGGCTTTTTCACCGCCTTCATAGCAGGACCAGGTCATTTCATAAGGTACCTTTAAACGAAGACCTTCTGCCACCACATCTTTTTTTGTTTGTTTTACAAATGGAGCCTGAATGGTCAAGGTGTGTCCGCTGCCTTCATAAATTGCTTCGTTCATGGCATGCTCAAAGGCAAGGGAGCAGTCAGGGTAAGCATTTCCTGCGGCATCATCGCTGTGGGCACCGTAGTAGATTAATTCACAGTCTTTAGAAATAGCGATGGAGGCGGCACAGGATAAAAAAAGACCATTTCTGAATGGAACATAGGTAGAAACAGGCTTCTTTCCGGATTTGTCAATTTGTTCTTTGTAGGAGCTGTGGGGAATTTCCTCCCCGGAGTGCTCTAGTAAGGAACAGTTACTTGACGCAAAAATAAGAGAAAGATCCAATTCCTGATAAGAAACATCATAATATTTTGCAATCTTTCTTGCACATTCCAACTCTTTTTTGTGTTTTTGTCCGTAATACATGGACAAGGCCTCTACATTTTCTTTTCCATACTTTTCCACCATCATGGCAAGGCAGGTAGTGGAATCAACCCCTCCACTAATTAATACAAGTACTTTCATAGTAACACCTCTTTCATTAACCTTTTGCTCTTAAGTAAAGGTTAGCATCTGTTTTAAATTTTCCGCATAGTTTTGTGGTGTAAGTTTTTGCCTGGGTATTTTTGATTCCCCTGGCAGTCATGCAGCTATGGCTTGCTTCTATAAATACCGCCACATCTTCGCTTCCGGTTGCCATCTGCATAATCTGTGCAATATCGCTGCCGATGCGTTCCTGTAATTGAAGACGCTTTGCTACCATCTCAGCAATTCTGGCAATTTTACTTAATCCCAGGACTCTGCCCTTAGGTACATAGGCTACTGTGATTTTTATATCATACATAAGTGCCATGTGATGTTCGCAATAGCTAAATGCTTCAATGTCTCGAACTACCACCAGGTCATCATCATCAGAATTCGGAGCTTCGAAGGTTTTGCCAAACATCTGTGCAATCTCTTCATTGGTATAGTTCATTCCTTCAAAAACTTCCTGATACATTTTAGCAACTCTTTCAGGGGTTTCCTTCAGTCCTTCCCTGTCTGGATTATCCCCTAGAGCAATTAAAATACCTCGGATATGTTCTTGGATTGCCTGGGTATCTATCATAAGTGTCATACTCCTTTCTGATTTGGGTCCCAGATAAATTTATGCATCTGTAGCTGTAAATTTACCTTGTTCAGTTTTTCTTTTATCATAAATTCCACCATATCTTTGGGGTCTATATTCCCAAAGACAGGACTAAAATACACAGTGGTTGTATTTGTCAAATCATAATTGGCAATAATTTCTTTTGCAGTATACAAGTCTCTCTGACTGCCGATGACAAATTTTACAGTGTCTTTTTTGCTCAATATAGAAAAATTCTCAAGACACATCTTCTGTTCCATACCGCTGCCGGGGAGTTTATAATCCATAGTAAATGTGATTTTATCAGATATCTGGCAATAGTCAGATAAGTCTACGCTCCCATTAGTTTCAATTTCGATGACAGTATCTTTAGGACTGTCCTTGGATAATTTATCTAGCAGTACTTCCATATTTTTACGGTAAAGGGGTTCTCCACCGGTAATGGTAATATTATTAACTTTTTGGGATAAAAAGATGTCAGTGATTTCTGTCTCTGACATTAACGCACAGTCGACTTCATCTTGGTTTGCCCACATAGTATCACAGTAACTGCAGGAAAGATTGCAACCCTTTAATCTTAAGAAGAAAGCTAGCTGACCTGCATGTTGACCTTCTCCGTTGATGCTTACAAAATGTTCTACAACTTCATAAACTGCCATAGTCTACTCCTTTGACTGGGTGTAGGTAGCGCAGTTATTGGGGGTTTCGTATACGCTTACCTTTGTAATGTTCATGTTTTTTCCTAACTCTTCAAAAAAGAAGCGAGAAAAATTCTCGGCAGTGGGACGAAATGGCACTTCCCTCAGAGCAAAATCCTCTTCCAGTAACAGGTTTTTAAGCTCCGGTTTTATAGAGTCTTTTTCATAAATCAAGGTATGGTCAAATGTGTCTAAAAGTTTATTTAGAATTTCCTTTACATCCTTAAAATCTGCTACCATACCTTGGTTTTGTTTATCTTCTAGAAGAGAAGCAGCACTGACTTGAATAACCACTCTCCAGCGGTGTCCATGAATATTTTTACATTTTCCCTGATAATCTTTTAAAAAATGTGCAGCATCAAAACTGCCTTCTGTGGTTACAGAGTACATAGTTCCTCCTTGTATGAAATATGGTTTAAAATAATTAGTGGTTGAAAAGTTTTGCAGGACTATATCATTATAGTAAAAGATATGCCAAAATGGCATTAAGAAATTATTATATTGAAAATAGCCCTAGTTTTTTTTAAAGACAGGATGGTACTAATGAACTGTCTTTGTAACTATTCTTTTATGATTTGACGCAGAACACAGAGGTGCTCTAAATATCTATAGAAGAAATTTTATCAAATCCACAATAAAAAAGCAAGGTATTTTTCAGGGGTATTTATTTATGAAATTATGGGGTAACAGTTCAGGCAGGTCTGCGCATTTACTGCGCTGACCGTGCAAAAATCTGTATTTAACAAAAATCGGGCAATTTTGCATGCGTAAGCATTGCCCGATTTGGTAACAGTTTAGCCTATGGCTGAACTGTTACATTATGGGAAATCTTGACGAAAAGAAAAAAAGAGAGTACACTAGCCTCTAAACAAAAGGAGGAAAGATTATGCAGATATTACAGGTGTTGTCCGGACCATTGGTTGGTGGTGTGATTGGGTATTTTACCAATTTTCTTGCAGTAAAGATGTTGTTTCGTCCACTGTATCCGGTAAAGATAGGAAAGTTCACTCTTCCTTTCACTCCAGGAATCATCCCGAAAAGGAAGGAAAGCTTAGCAAAGGCAATTGGTGTGGCAGTAGGGGAAAACCTTCTTACAAAAGAGGATATTGTGGAAATCTTTGAAGATGAGAAAGTGAAATCTTCTATTATAGAAGGGATTTTGGAAAAAGGAAAAAAAGCAATGGATACCACGGTGGAAGGTCTGGCATTGAAGGTGATGACACCACAGAAGCTTGAAGAAAAGAAAGCAGAGCTAACCAGGGTGATTACCGAAAAAATCAAGACAGAGCTTGTGGATATGGATTTGGGACAGTTGATTGCAAAGGGGGGGAGTGAAGTTTTAAAAGAGAAATTTCAAGGCGGTATGCTTTCCATGTTTATCAATGATGAATTTATTGCTTCCCTGGCAGAACCCATAGGAAAAGAAGTGGAAAAGTATATTGAAGGCCATGGGGAAGAGATATTTGAACCGGTGGTGGATAAACAGTTAGGAGCAGTCTTGGAAAAGCAAACCAGTGAAATTGCAGGATTGCTTGGCATGGATAGTAGCAATCTTTTAAAAGGTATGGATGAGGCCTATGATCGTTTGGTGGGTGAGAATATAGAAAAGCTTTTGGTTCATTTTGATGTGAGTGCTATTGTACAGGAGAAAGTACAGGCAATGGATGTGGAAGAATTGGAACGTCTGGTGCTCTCTGTGATGAAAAAAGAACTGGATGTTATTGTGAACTTAGGGGCACTGATAGGATTTGTCATAGGAATTGTAAATATTTTCATATAATAGGCAACATAGAAAAAATAAGACACATCGGGAAAATATCCCGCTGTGTCTTATTTTTTATGGGAGTTTAGAATGTATCGTATTGTGTCGTATAAATCAGGTTTTAATTGCTGAATATTCACCGGTTCGTTGTGTAGTATTGGGCTGTAGATAGAAGCATCTGTCAGTTCTATAATCAGAAAAAGCATAATCTCAGGGTCACGGAAGGTAAGGCCTGAGTTCTTAATCATGTCCATATAAATGTCATAGCAGTTGATATCATCTTCAAATGCAGGTCGGATTAAAGCGTTTTTAAAGACTCCCCAACTTAAGTTTTTTGATAAAAATTCCAACAATGCCTTATCTGAGTTCAGCTGGTCAATAATAAAATCTACAATATATATAATCTGGTCATCAAAGGCCAAAGGGGTTGGCAATGCCCTCAGGGCTTCTATAGCGGCAGAAAAAAGCAGGCTGGCTTTGTGGGAAACTAATTTATTTCGAATATCATATTTATCTTTAAAATATAAATAGAAGGTACCTTTGGCTACGCCAGCATCTTTTACAATATCAGAGATGGTAGTTTTGTTGATTCCATTTGTGATGAATAAATGAAATGCTGTATTTAATAAAGACTCTCTTTTCTGTTTTTTGTTTAAATCTAATTTTCCCATAAGTCTGTTCCTTTCTTTTACAACATATAATAGTTTTATTCTACACCATTATAAAACAAAAATAAAATAAAATATAGTATTGACTATTGGTCATTTTTGAGTTATAACAATAGAAAAAGAAGAAATGACCAATGGTCATAATAAGGAGTGAGCATATGATTAAATTTGGTAAGAAAATTGTAAAGTTCAAGGTACCTATTTTCATTCTTAGTTTATTGTTATTGATTCCGGCGGCAATTGGATATTTAAATACCGGAATTAATTACGATTTATTATCCTATCTGCCAAAGGATATTGAGACAATGAAGGGTCAGGATATCCTGGTGGATGAATTTGGAACCGGGGCGTTTTCCTTTTATATTGTAGAAGGAAAAACCGAAAAGGAAGTCTCTGCCATTAAGAAAAAAATTGAGGCGGTTCCTCATGTAGAAAAGGTACTGTGGTATGACTCTGTGGCAGATTTGTCGGTACCTATAAGTGTGATACCAAGTGATATTTATCAGGTGTTTAATTCTGGAGACTGTACCATGATGGCGATTATTTTTGATGATACCACATCTTCTGAGTCCACTATGGATGCCATTGCAACCATTCGCCAGTTATCCGATGAAGATTGTTATTTAAGTGGTATGTCTCCTGTGGTAGTGGACACCAAGATTATCTCTGAGACGGAAACCCCGGTATACGTAGCGATTGCGGCAGTCTTATCAGCGGTTGTCTTAAGTCTTACCATGGACTCCTTTCTTGTGCCGTTATTGTTTTTACTAACTATAGGAATGTCCATTATTTATAATTTAGGAACAAATATCTTTTTGGGTGAGATTTCTTATATCACCCAGGCATTGGCGGC
This sequence comes from Lachnospiraceae bacterium, assembly GCA_045119215.1. GTDB lineage: Bacteria > Bacillota > Clostridia > Lachnospirales > Lachnospiraceae > RUG11237. The sequence continues at coordinate 26,830 of JBGVDD010000144.1, forward strand.
TGTGTTGCAGTTAGGAGTAACGATGGATTATGCAATTTTTTTATGGCATAGTTACCAAGAGCAAAAGGAAAGATTTGATGGGGATAAGGAGCGGGCAATGTCCCATGCCATTAAGGCAACGATTTCTTCTGTGGTAGGAAGTTCGGTAACTACAGTAGCAGGGTTTATTGCACTTTGTTTTATGAGCTTTACGTTAGGTTTGGATTTAGGAATTGTAATGTCTAAGGGTGTGGTATTAGGTGTGATTTCCTGTATCACGATTTTGCCATCTATGATACTTATTTTTGATAAGGCAATCACCAGGACAAAACATAAACCAGTGATTCGTAAATTGGAAAAACTGCCAAAGGTTATCTCAAAGTATTACTATGTATTTTTTCTTATTTTCCTGATAGTTTTGCTTCCGGCATATTACGGAAATTCACATGCACCGGTGTATTATAATATTTCAGACACCCTGCCGGATACGTTAGATAGTGTAAAAGCAAACAATAAATTATCCGAAAACTTTTCTATGAATTCTACGCATATGGTCTTATTTGACAGCAGTTTGTCGGGAAGAGAAAAACGCTCCATGATAAAGGAAATGGAGGCGGTGAAAGGAGTAGAGTGGGTACTAGGATATGAAAGTGTGATTGGACCGGGAATACCGGAAAGCTGGATACCTAAGGAAGTGACTGAGGCTTTAGAGAATGATACCCATGAGGTGTATCTAATTAGTTCTGAATATAAGGTGGCATCAGATGAGGTGAATAAACAGTGTAGCGAATTAAATGAAATTATAAAAAGCTATGATAAAAAAGCCATGTTAGTTGGAGAGGCACCATGTACCAAGGATTTGATTACCACTACAGATACAGATTTTAAAACCGTAAGTCTGATATCCATTGCAGCTATTGTAGTGATTATTGCGTTAGTATTTAAATCCATCTCCCTGCCAGTGATTCTAGTGGCGGTGATAGAATTTGCAATCTTTATCAATATGGCAGTCCCATATTATACAAATACCGCTATTCCGTTTATTGCATCAGTAGTGATAGGAACCATCCAGCTTGGAGCTACGGTAGATTATGCAATTTTAATGACTACACGGTATAAGAAGGAAAGAAAAGGTGGCAAGAGCAAAAAAGAATCCACATTTATTGCACTGGATACCTCTATGATGTCAGTGGTTGGTAGTGCGTTAAGCTTTTTCTCGGCAACCATTGGTGTGGCACTTTACTCAGACATTGATATGATTAGTGCTATTTGTAAAATGTTATCCCGTGGGGCGATTATCAGTATGTTTGTGGTGCTTTGTATTCTGCCATCTATGTATATGATTTTTGATAAATTGATTTGTATGACAAGTATTGGGTTTAATCCAAAGAAAACAGAAGCATAAAAAATAGAGTAGAGATGAAAACAAGGAGGTAATATCATGAAGAATAGATTATTTAAATCAACCATAGCGTTAACAGCATTATCTTTAGCAACAGTATCTGGGGCTGGGGGAGCAGTAACCTTGAAAGCAAGTCAAAGCAATGATAAGAAGGAAGAGACAAAGTCTTTGAAATCCAATATGAAATCAGATGCCACGGACAAAATTGAAGAGTCAGAAAGCAATGAATTAGTGGAGAAAGTAAAGTCAGTTACTGATAAAAAATCAGAAAATGTAGACAAAGAAGAGACAGTATATGTCACAGCAAATGCCGATGGCTCTGCAAAGGAAATTATTGTAAGTGACTGGCTAAAGAATAAGGATTCAGCATCCACCTTGACAGATAAGAGCAACTTAGAGGATATTGAAAATGTAAAGGGGTATGAGGAATATGTAGAGGATAGAAACGGAAATCTTACCTGGAATGCAGATGGAGCAGATATATATTATCAAGGCACAACAAATAAAGAGCTTCCAGTCACTATGGACATTACCTACACAGTAGACGGCAAAGAAGTTGAATCCAAGGATATGGCAGGAAAAAGCGGTAAGGTCACAATGCGCTTTGACTATACCAACCACAGTGTGGAGACAATGCAGGTAGATGGTGAGGAGGTTCGCATTTACACACCTTTCTTAAGCGTAACCGGAATGATGCTTTCTGCTGAAAACTTCAAGAATGTAGAAGTGTCAAACGGAAAGGTAATTTCTGATGGAAACAATCTGATTGTTGTGGGAATGGCTATGTCAGGATTGAAGGAAAGTCTGAATTTGACAAGTGAAATCAACATACCTGATTACGTGGAGGTAACGGCAGATGTGACAGACTTTCAATTGGATACTACAGCAACCATAATGACACCGGATTTATTGTCAGCCCTAAATTTGGATTCCATTAATTCTTTGAATGATTTGGAGAATTCCTTAAATGAACTTACCGACTCTGCCAATCAGTTAGTAGATGGGACAGGAAGGCTAAGAAATGGTTCTAAAGAATTAAAGGATGGAACATCCAAACTCCTTAGCGGAGCAGGGGAATTAAAGGATGGAACCGGGCAGTTGTTTTCAGGAGCAGGAGAACTAAAGGATGGAACCTCACAGTTATTTCGTGGAGCAACAGCATTAAAAGAAGGAACTCAAAGTATGAAAAATGGGGCTATTAGTTTAAAGGATGGAACCTCACAGCTTCTTTTGGGGGCAGGAGATTTAAAGGAAGGAACGGAAAGTCTAAAAGGTGGAACAGTAACGTTAAAGGAAGGAACTTCATCCCTTCTTGCGGGGGCAAAAGAGTTAAAGGGAGGAACACAGAAAGTAGATGCTGGGGCTGGGGAATTAAAGGATGGAGCTGTAGCTTTAAAAGATGGTGCTACCACCTTAAAAAATGGAACTGCCCAGTTGAAAACGGGAGCATCTTCTTTAAAGGATGGAACTTTGGCATTAAAGAGCGGAGCACAACAGTTAGTAAGCGGCAGCACAGAATTATCCCAGGGAACAGCTTCTTTAAAAGAGGGAACTTCACAGCTTGTGACCGGTGCTAAGGATTTATATGAAGGAACCAAAACATTAAATTCGGGTATTACAACTGCAAAAACGGGTTCGGATCAATTAGTTGCCGGATACGAGGGAACAGATACCCAGCCAGGGGTCATTGCGGGGGCAACCCAGTTAGCAGCGGGAGCAACACAGCTAGATACAGCAGTGGCAGGACTTTCTGGTGTTGGTGCCAAAGTGGCAGAATTACAAAATGGTTTGGCAGCAGCAAAAGCTCAGGCCCAGGAGGGAGTGGCTATGGCAAATACATCCATCACTGCATTAGATCAGGCAGTCTCCTCAGGTCAGTTGACGGCAGAACAGGCATTGCCTTCTTATCAGGAAGCTTACAAAGGCTTAGGTCAGGCAGAAGGAACCTTAAATACTATCAGTGGGTTAGAACAGCAGTTGGCATCATCAGGTTTAGACCAATTGGATGTGACAACTTTACAGATCTCAGTTGCACAGTTATCTGCCGGTGCTGCTGCATTGAATAATGGAATTAGCCAGTTATATGCGGGAACTAAGTCCTTGCAGGCAGGATTAGGTGAAATGGTACAGAAGGTTCCGGCATTAGAAACTGGAGCAGGGGAATTGTCTGCAGGAATCGCCCAGGTAGATGCAGGAGCCCAAAACTTAGATACAGGGGCAAATCAGTTGGTCGCAGGAATGACAAGTCTAAACGCAGGAGCTACAACCTTAGATGACGGAGCAGGAGACTTGCAGAGTGGAATTATCTCGGTAGATGCAGGGGCAGGAACTTTAAAAAATGGAACTGTGACCTTGGCAGATGGTGCAACTTCATTGAAAAATGGAACAAAAGAATTAGATACAGGAGCAGCAACATTAAAAACAGGAGCAAAGACCTTGGATACAGGGGCCACAGCACTAAAGGATGGAGCAAAGCAGTTAGATGCAGGAGCAGGTGATTTAAAGAAGGGAATCAAGAGTCTGGATGTAGGGGCAGGAACTTTAAAGAAAGGAGCAGCAGAATTAAATGAAGGAGCAGCAACATTAAAGGAAGGAAGTGAAAAGCTGAAGACTGGAGCTATTTCTTTATATGATGGCACAGGAAAATTAAAGGACGGAGCTGGAAGCTTAAAGGATGGAGCCGGAAAGGTAGATGATGGGGTTGTCACATTGTTAGATGGTATTATTACCCTGGATGATGGTATGAACGAATTTGATGAAAAAGGAATTGAGAAGATTTCTAAGGTGTATAATGACAATGTGCTTCCTGTTAAAGGCCGTTTTACAGCAATTAAGGAGGCATCTAAGGCTTACAATACCTTTAGTGGAATTGAGGAAGGCAAGAGTGGTACCTGTAAGTTTATTTTCACCACAGAAGCAATAAAATAATATGTATTCTTGAATTTTTTTTTCTCCTTTGGTAGAATTTGATACTGGTATATAAAAATTAGTAATAACAGAGGATAAAAGACGATGAAAAAAATTTCTGTTGGAATTTGTGATGATGGAAAAGAACTTTGCTGTGAAATTGAGCAGTTTATTTTAGCATATGGAAGAAAGCAGAATCTGGCATTAGATTGTTTTGTCTGGTATTCTGGAGAAGAACTGTGTGATGATTTAAAACAGGGAATACATATTGATATATTGTTTTTGGATATTGCCTTAATGGAAATGGACGGAGTTGAGGTGGGAAAATATATCCGGAACTGTTTAGATGACAGAGAAATGCAGATTGTATATATATCGGGATACCAGGCCTATGCTCAGAGTTTGTTTCAAAATCAGCCCATGGATTTTATACTAAAACCTATTAGTGAACAACAGATTATCGATGCAATGGATTTGGCAGTAAATATACTGGGAAAGACCAGAAGAGTCTTTTCCTATCACAAGGGGAAGGAATTGTACTATATGCCCTGTAATCAAATTATATATTTTACCAGTGCAGGAAGAAAAATCAAGATGATAACACAATTGGGGGAGGATGAATTTTACGGCAAAATTGAGGAACTGAAGAATAAACTCCCAGAAGATTTTTTACTGATTCATAAGTCTTATTATATCAATCGTCGGTGGATTCAAAGATATTCTTATGAGAATATAGAGCTGTTTGATAAAACTATACTTCCTATTGCAAAAGCAAAAAGGAAATGCATCAGAGAAACTATGCTGGAGGAAGAGTGGAATGTATAATTTTATTTTATGTATTGCAGCAAATATTTTTCGTATTTATATTATCCGACAGTTTATGGGAGTGTTTTATGATACGAAAAGAGAGCAGAAGGGAAAGGAGTTTTTTTGTTATACAGTATATTTTTTGTACACAATAATTCCCTATTTGTTGTTTCACCAGCCGGTGATTAATTTTGTTACCAATTTTTCTGGTATGCTTGTGCTTACGTTTTTGTACAGTAAATCCGTGAAGAAAAATATTTTTGTGGCCAGCTCCATATATATTGTAAACATTGTATGTGACTGTATTGCAATTCTGCTATTCGTGGATTATAAAGCGGGAAATCAGATTAATGAAATTTTTTCAGTACTTACCGATTTGCTTTTCTGGATATGTTATTTTGGAATTGGAAAAGTATTGCAAGGCAAAGAAAAAAGTGAATCCATACATATTCCAGTGATTTTGATTCCTGTGGGAAGTGTTGGAATTGTAGTGTTGCTGGTTAGTGAAACCATTGACAGTTCCATTAAAATAGTTTTGATTAGTGTGGTATTGTTGCTTATGAATATCTGGTCATTTCACATATATGGTATCATTTCAGGCTTTTATAAAGAAAGGTATGAAGGAATTCTTTTAAAAAGAGAAGTGGAGGCGTACCAGAAACAAAGGAATATGTTAGAAGAGACGGAGCTAAGAATTAGTCATATAAGACATGATTTGCGTCATCATATTTGTGAACTGAAAATATTAGCCGGAAACAAAAAATATGAGGAAATCATAGAGTATTTGGACAATATGGAGGAAGTAACAGAGTATGGGGGAGACCACACAATTTCTGGAAATCAGGAAATTGACAGTATGATAAATTTCTTAATGGATAAAGCAGAAAAAAATCTCAAGGTTGTAAAAAAGAGGATACGAGTCCCTAGTGGTTTACAGCATGCCATGGATACTAATATTATCTTGTCAAATCTTTTGGAGAATGCAATAGAAGCAGCCATGCAGTCTAAAGAACAATTTTTGGATGTTGTGGTAATTTATCAGCAAGGAGTGTTGAAGATAGCAGTTACCAACAGCTATGAAGGTGACTATCGTTATGAAAAGGGGGTGAAAAGAACCACGAAGAAAGAAGGAGACCATCACGGAATAGGATTGCAAAGTGTGGAACGGACGGTGGAGAAGCATGATGGAGAGATGATGATTGAGACATCGGAAGGAAGGTTTTGTGTCAAAATAATTATGTATATATAAAGAAAATATAGAGAAAATACAAGAAAAAGGTAGCAAAAAGGTCGAGTTTTGACAATTTGAGCTACCTTTTTTGACATGTTACGTTTTTTTGATGAAAAATAGTGTAGAATACTGTTGGGAAAGGAGGATGGTTTTTATGAGGAAAGAAAGTAAATCAAAAATACTAAAAAAAGCATTGGTTTCGATGGCAAGAAAGACAGCATCACTTGAGGCTAACACTGCTTGTCCATTGCTCTCCTATCAGGAAAAGGAACCTGAACAGGTGAAGAAGCTACGTAAGTTTTGAAAATAGCTGAGAAAATCACCCAGGGATTTTTGAAAGAAGGCATTATAGGTGAGGAAGATGTACAGGTTGTTATGTATGGATTAAGGAATCTGATATCTACAGTCTGTGGATTTATGATTTTCCTCACCATCGGCCTTTTTTTCGTTCCGTTTATTCATGCGTTTGCTATCTGCTTGTTGTGCTATGTCCTGCGAAAAAATGCAGGGGGTTATCATGCGGATACAAAATGGGAATGTATTGTGTTTTCCATATTAATAATTTTGCTTGCATATTTAGTGTGTGAGTACACAAAGAATGAGCAAAGTATCATGTTTGTGATGAACCTGATTTTTTCTATAGGAATATTTAGGCATGCTCCGGTGGATAGTAAAAATAAAAGATTAGATGAAGATGAAATCATCGTATACAGAAAAAGAACAAGATTTATTCTTGTAATTTACCAGCTTATTTATCTGGCAGCTATGCTTGGGGAGAAAACAGTGCTATGCATGGATATTTCTGTGATAGTTGTTATTGTTGGAAGTTTGGTTTGCCTTGGAAAGATAAGCGATTTATAAAGATAAAATATAAAAGAAACAGAGGAAGGTTTTGTATAAAGATAAAAATCATATGTAAAATTCAGAAACAGACATGAATAGATGGAAAGTAAAAACAGCGGATTTATACCAAAGGGTATACAATCTGCTGTTTTTGTTTGTTAGAAATTGGGTCAGATAGTCATACACCGGATGATGTGATTACATTTATAATAAAGTTCATCTATATCCTCACCGATAAAAAATTCCCCATTTTCGTATAAAATTTTTCCATTTACCATAGTAAGCATCACATTGTCTTTGCTGCCGCTGTACACAATATTTTTCAAAATATTATTTTCGGGCTGCATGTTTGGTTTGTGAAGGTTTAGTACGAACAAATCCGCCTTTTGGTCCACAGCCAGACTTTCACAAAGGGGCAGTTTCATGGCTTTGGCTCCTCCGATAGTTGCTGCTTTTAAAACCTGGGTTGCATCGAAGGAAGCGGCATCTTGTTCTCGCACCTTAGATAGACCAGTCACCAGAAACATCTCTCGGAACATGTCTAAGCAGTTATTGCTGGCAGGACCGTCGGTGCCAATCGCCATGTTCAATCCTAGGTTTAGAAAATCAGCTAATGGAGCAATTCCGCTTGCTAATTTTAAATTGGAGGCAGGATTGGTGATGACAGACATATCCTTTTCTTTAAATATTTGCATATCTTCTTTGGTAAAATGTACACAATGATATCCGCCTCCGCCATAATCAAATAAACCTAAAGAATTTAAATAATCTACTGGAGTTTTTTCTGTTCTTTTTAGGCAATCCTCCACTTCTTGCCTGGTTTCACTGATATGGGTATAGACAGGGGCCTTGTAATGGTGACTCATCTCACTTAGAGCTCTTAAAATAGGTTCCCCTGTGGTATACTCTGCATGAAAACCTAGTTGATAGCTGATTAAGGGATGATAATTATTGTATTTTTCATAATTTTTTCCCACGTTGTCTACGGAATCCACAAAGTCATTTAATCCGGAAACCACTACAGTACGAAAGCCGGTGTCTATAGACGCATTCACAATAGCATCTGAATTTACGTACATATCAAAATTAGAAGTGATTCCACTGGTTAAATATTCTGCAATGCCTAATTTGCTTAAGGTATAGATGTCCTCTTGACTTAGTTTGGCTTCCATCGGAAAAATTTGTTTATGCAGCCAGTCATTTAGAGGCATGTCATCTGCATAGGAACGAAGAAATGTCATAGCAGAATGGGTGTGGGCGTTTTTAAAGCCTGGCATAACAAGATTTCCATGTAAGTCGATTTCCCGGTCAAAGGGTGTATGGTCGATTCCTTTTATGGAGGGACCACAATAGCTGATAGTATCGTCTGTGGTGTGAAGCTCTCCTTGTATAATTTTTGGTACTGCATTTGGTTCCATACATAAAATCTTACCATGAAAAAAACGAATCCGCATTTTTATTCCTCCCAAATTATTCTATATTCACGCTTGTTACTGTTTCTATTTTTCTGATATTTTCCAGTGCAATATTTAACATGGCATTCTTTGAAGAAATAGATACGTGGAAACAAATCTCTTTTAGATTTTTATCATGAAAACTAAAAATTTCAGTACTGTTTATATAGATATGAGATTGCTCCAACTCAGATACAATAGTATCCAGGGCATTGTCTATATTTGTTACTGTAACAAATATTACCTTATAGTAGGAGCGTTTTTCCACATATTGTTTTAATGCCTGTAAAGTAAAATAAATTACTGCAGTGGCTAAGATAGCACCGCTGTAGAAGCCGCTTCCGGTAGCGATGCCGATACAGGCAACCGCCCAGAGGGTGGCAGCAGTAGTCAAGCCCCGGACATTGAGTCCATCCTTTATAATAGTACCTGCCCCTAGAAAACCGATGCCACTGATAATCTGAGCCCCCATTCGGCTGGGGTCCACAGAAAAGGAGCCTGCATAATAGGTTTGCATAAACTCCGATGTGAGCATAATCACAGCGGAGCTGATTCCAACCAGCACATGGGTTCGGATTCCGGCAGGTCGGTTTACATGCTCCCGTTCATATCCGATGATTCCGCAAAGTAGTGCGGTGAAAAACAGACGGGGAACAGATATTAACAGGAAATGGATTTGTTGATTACTTATCAATAATGTCCACAAATATTGTATTGTTGTCATACGTCATCCCCCCTTGGTCTTGTTGAGAATATTTTGGTATTATAATAAATTATATTATAAGAGACCTCCATCCATGGTAATGATTTGTCCTGTAAGGTATTCTGGTGCCATAGATAGCAGTAATGCCAATTCCCCTACTTCTTTGGGAGTACCAAATCTACAGGCTGGAATCTCGTCTATTAGTGCCTGGCGTTCCTCCGGTGAAAGATGTTCATTCATCTCAGTGTCAATCACTCCACAGGCAATGGCGTTCACTTGTACATTGCTTGGTGCCAGTTCTTTTGCCAAGGCCTTGGTAAAAGTATTTAGACCTCCTTTGCTTACGGAGTAGGCAACTTCATAAGAAGCTCCACAGTTGCCCCAGATGGAAGAAATGTTGATGATTTTCCCCTTTTTTTTCTCTATCATGGAAGGGATTACTGCCTTAGCACAGTAAAAAGCAGAGGATAAATTGGTATTTAATATTTGTTGCCAGCTATCTGGGGTCATATCACTTAGAAGTCCATAGTATGCAATCCCTGCATTGTTTATCAGTACATCTGGAAATCCAAATTCTTCAAAAGCTTTAGAACATATTTTGTTTACCAGGTCCGGCTGACTGATATCACCTATCATGCAATAGCACTGTATTTGATAGGTATGCTTTAAGTGCGTGATAAAATCCTGCAATAATTCCTGGTTTTTCTTACAATTTAAGATTAGATCATAGCCTGCTTTTGCAAATTCTACAGCAATGGCTTTACCAATGCCTCGGGAGGCTCCTGTGATAAAAGCAACTTTTCGATGCAATGACAGTGTATTTTGGTAATACATAAAAATTTACTCCTTTTTTATGAATTTTTTTTAATAAGATATCTGTTCAGGCTTAGGTAATAGTTATTTTATACATATATTTTAAGGAGTATCGTAACAAATATCAAGAAAAATCACAAAGAAACTATGGAAAAACCTCCGGTACTATTGCACTAATAATTAACAATTTTTTGCAAAAACTTACAAAGCTTGACAAAAAGTTATTGATTTGTTACAATCCTGTGTAGTTGTATGAAAACGAAGATTCTTGTATATACAATGGAGGAAAATATGCAGAACAAAGGAATGAAGGTAGTAGTAGCAACATTGGTGGGAATTATTTTGGCAGGAGGTTATTCTTTGGACAGCAAGGCAAGTATTGTCTCCGATGTACCTGGTGCAGGAATTGCAGTGGTAATGGAGGATACAGTGTTGCCGAAGTCTCAGGATTTAGACAGCGAAAAGCTGAAAGAGACAGAGACAAAGAAAGCTGATGACAATAGTAATAAAATAGAAGAGACAAAAACAAAAGAGGATGAAACGCCTGAGGTGAAAAATGAGTATGAGAATATTGCTATTGCACAGGTGAGTAATTATGTTAATCTCCGTAGTGAACCAAGTGAAGACGGAGAAATTTTGGGAAAATTGTATAATAATTCCGCAGCGACCATTTTGGCCACAGAAGGTGATTGGTATAAAATTAAGTCGGGTTCTGTTGACGGATATGTCAAGAGTGAATTTGTGGTTAATGGACAAGAGGCAGAAGAGTTAGCAAAAGAAGTGGGACATAGAACAGCAACAGTAAATACCCAGACCCTTAAGGTTCGAAATGAAGCTGGAATGGATGCAAGTGTGCAGACGCTGATTCCAGAGGGCGAAAGTTATGATGTAGTAGAAGAACTAGATGGTTGGGTAAAGATTGCAGTGGATACAGATATAGAAGGTTACGTTTCATCAGAGTATGTAGATTTGGAAACAGAGTTTGTAGAAGCTGAATCCATAGAAGAAGAGAAGGCACGTTTAGAAGAAGAAGAGAGACTTCGCAAGGAGGCAGAGGCAGCAGCAAAAGCCGCAGATGAAGCAGTAGCAAAGGAAAAGAAGGAAAAGGCAAAAGAAGCAACAAAAGAAGAGGCAAAGGAAAAGGTGGAAGAAACTTCCTCTTCAGATAATGCAACTGTACAGAGTGAACAGCCATCGGCACCGGTGAGTGCACCGGCATCTGGTTCCAGAGCATCCATTGTAGGATATGCTTTGCAGTTTGTAGGTAATCCTTATGTGGCAGGTGGTACAAGTCTGACAAATGGAGCAGACTGTTCAGGCTTTACACAGTCAGTATTTCGTGATTGCGGTGTCTCTATTCCAAGAGATTCTCGTTCCCAGGCTGCAGCGGGAAGAGAAATTCCAGTAAGTGCAGTACAGCCAGGGGATTTATTGTTCTATTCCAATGGAGGAGCAATTAATCATGTTGCCCTTTACATTGGTAATGGTCAAGTAGTACATGCAAGCACAGAAAAAACAGGAATTAAAATTTCATCCTTTAATTATCGTACTCCGTGTAAGGCTGTTAGCTATTTAGATTAGTAGTGTATTATAGTAAAAAAAGTTAAAAGGGACAGGCACGTATTTGTAAAAATACGTGCCTGTTTGTATGAGATAATAATATATGATTAGAAAAATCAGAAAATTCGGTGAATAATCTAAATATTTACGTAAATAAAAAGATTGATTATGTACGCGAAACTAGAATCATGCACAAAAAAATACCAAAAACACAAAAATTCACAAAATATTGTAGATAGGTGCATAAAGTTATCCACAGATAAAATGTCGAAAAATAGTAGAAAAAAAGTTATACACGGAGTTATCCACATTATCCACATTTTATAATGTGAAAAACCTTTGTCGATATAATATAAAAAACAAACAGGTGTTTTGTAAAATATCACTATTAGCATAAGAAAGTGTCAAAGAGCATTTAATAGAAGATTTGTGAAATATTCAGATAATTTCCAGGCTTTATCCACAAATTGTAAATTTATAATCCGTTTATTGACAATAAAACATTGTAAAGCTATGATGATATATGTGTAACAGTTCAGGCAGGTCTGTGCATTTACTGCACTGACCGTGCGAAAATGTGTATTTAACAAAAATCGGGCAATTTTGCATGCGTAAGCATTGCCCGATTTCATAACAGTTTAGCCTATGGCTGAACTGTTACATATATGTAACTGTCACTGAGATACAGTTGCTGACAAAGCTATGCCATATAAAATGAAAGTAAGGAGAGAGAATATATGGAGATAAAATTTGATGTGCAGATGGATGAAAAGACCATGTATAATTTTTTGCTGTTTCATTCTTACAGTAATGTGGTGGTTCTTATAGGAAATGTTTTTGGAATATTGTTAGCTATTATGGGTGCAACGTCATTGTCTACGGATACGGGAAGAGCAGTGCTTTATTTGATTTTTGGAATAGGAATGGTGATTTACACCCCATTTTCCTTAAAGCTTAGTGCAAAGAGACAGATGATGTCAAAAGTTTTTTCAAAGCCTATTACGTATACTATTACAGAAAAGGGCTTGACATCTTCCCAGAATGACATGACCACAGAGGCAACTTGGGAGGATATGATGAAAGTTGTTTCGACTTCAAAAAGTATTGTTTTATATACGGGAAAGAATAAGGCAACTATATTGCCAAAAGAAGCGATGAAAGAAAATTACGAGGCGGTAGTTAAAATGATTTCAACACATCTTCCACCGCAGAAAGTAAAAATAAAACAGTAAAAGTTAAGGGAATTGATTTAGAAAATGGAGTAAATACCTTATGTGCATGAAAATTTATGAGACAAAAAGTGAAGAGGAAACCAGGGCGTTGGGACAGAGGCTTGGGGAAAAGGCATCAAAAGGAGATGTTTATACATTAAATGGAGATTTAGGCGTTGGAAAAACCGTGTTTACCCAGGGGTTTGCTGTTGGGCTTGGGATAAGAGAGTCAGTAAACAGTCCTACGTTTACCATAGTACAGGAGTATGAAGAGGGCAGGATGCCATTTTATCATTTTGATGTCTATCGTATTGGCGATGTAGAAGAAATGGAAGAAATCGGTTATGAAGATTATTTTTACGGTCAGGGAGTCTGCTTGATTGAATGGGCAGAGTTAATACAGGAAATTCTCCCTTGTGGTTATGTAAAAATAACCATAGAGAAGGACTTGAAAAAAGGATTTGATTATCGCAAGATTACAGTGGAAGAGATAGCGAATTAGGAAAGGAGATACGGCATAAGAATATGAAGATTTTAGCGTTAGATAGTTCAGGATTGGTAGCGTCAGTTGCTGTTTTAGAGGATGAAATCTTAATAGCGGAATATACTATAAATTATAAGAAAACCCATTCTCAGACTTTGCTGCCAATGTTGGATCAGATAAAAAAAGAAGTGGACTTAAATTTGGAGACTGTGGATTATATTGCCGTTGCGGGAGGACCGGGTTCCTTTACGGGTCTCCGTATCGGTTCTGCCACGGCAAAGGGATTGGGATTGGCATTAGAAAAAGATATTATTTCTGTTCCTACAGTGGATGCACTTGCCTATAATTTCTTTGGCAGTGAAAATCTGATTTGTCCATTGATGGATGCCAGAAGAAACCAGGTCTATACCGGAATTTATACCTTCGAAAGAGATAAAATGATAGTGAAGCTTCCACAGTGTGCCGTGGCTTTGGATGAGATAATAGAAAAGGTCAATGAATTAGCAAAAAGAGAACAACGGGGAGTTGTCTATTTAGGGGACGGAGTACCTGTTTATGAAGATAAGCTAAAAGAAATGACAACAGCAGAGTATATTTTTGCGCCAGCTCATATGAATCGACAGAAAGCATCTGCGGTGGCAGCATTAGGGCTGGTATATGCAAAGGAAGGAAAAATTCAGACGGCTACAGAACATGAACCAATATATTTAAGACTTTCCCAGGCGGAGAGAGAACGCTTGGAAAAAGAAAAGGGGAAGAGTTCATGATTCAGACCCGTTACATGAAAAAAGAAGATGTACCTCAGGTGGCGAGGATTGAACGAGAAAATTTTTCTGTTCCTTGGTCAGAAAATGCATTTTTAGAATCTATACAAAAGGACTATACCTTGTATGTGGTAGCAGAGGAGGAAGGGGAAATTCTGGGATATTGTGGATTATACCAGGCGTATAATCAAGGAGAAATTGTCAATGTAGCAGTGGATGGCAAAGTAAGAAGGAGAGGCGTTGCTACCAAACTATTGGAATTTCTTTTTTTTGAAAGTGTAAAAAGAGAGATAGACCAGTGGTTTTTAGAGGTAAGAATGAGTAATAAGCCAGCCATCACATTATATCAAAGTTTTGGATTTGTGGAGTCTGGGATAAGAAAAAACTTTTACGAAAAGCCAAGAGAAGATGGAATTATTATGTGGAAAAGATAGGTGACAGCACCAATCTTTTCCACTTTGATTTTTGTGAAAAACAGGATATAATGAAGCTGTGATTGTGGCAAGAAAGTGTAGTAAGGAACGGGAGAAAAATATGCTTGAATATCAAAGAAAAAAACTTACTAAGGTAGTTTGTAATTGTTGCGGTAGAGAGATTTTAGTAGAAAATGAAATTGTAAAAGAAGGTGTCTTTTGTGGAAGAATCTGCTGGGGATATTTTTCAAAACGGGATGGCGTGGAGGATAGTTTTGAATTATGTGAAAACTGTTATGATGACATGGTTGCAACCTTCAAAATACCAATTGGAAGAAAAGAAAGTCTTGAACTTTTATGACTTTGCGTGTGGAAAGGATATATGATATAATATAATCATTTAGATCAACAAAGATGGTTTGGTCTGAATGATTATTTTTTTGGAAAAGAGGACGAGAATATGTTAGATGTGTGCTTGCTTGGCTGCGGTGGCATGATGCCCTTGCCCTATCGATGGCTGACTGCTTTGATGATGCGTTATAACGGCTCTAGTGTACTCATAGATTGTGGTGAGGGAACCCAGATAGCCATCAGGGAGAAAGGCTGGAGTTTTAAGCCTATAGATGTGATTTGTTTTACTCACTATCATGGAGATCATATTAGTGGTTTGCCGGGATTGTTACTTACTATGGGAAATGCCGAAAGGCATGAACCGCTTACTTTGATTGGTCCTAAGGGATTGGAACGTGTAGTGAATGCTTTACGGGTGATAGCTCCGGAATTGCCCTTTGAGTTAAAATTTATGGAAATATCAAAACCAGAAGAAACTTTTGAATTTGAAGGTTACCGGATAAAGGCATTTAAGGTGAATCATAATGTGCCCTGTTATGGTTATACCATGGAAATCGATAGGGCTGGAATGTTTGATGTAAAGCGGGCAACCCAGCATGATATCCCAAAGCTATTGTGGGGAAAATTACAAAAGGGAGAAACTATCACCACAGAAGATGGTGTTACCTATACTCCGGACATGGTTCTTGGACCACCTCGTAAAGGGATTAAGCTTACTTATTGTACAGATACAAGACCAGTTTCCTCTATTGTGGAAAATGCGAAAGAGTCAGATTTGTTTATCTGTGAAGGTATGTATGGGGAAAAGGATAAGCTTACAAAGGCAAAAGAGAATAAGCACATGACTTTTTATGAAGCGGCGAATCTTGCCAAAGATGCGGGTGTTAAGGAATTGTGGCTAACTCATTACAGCCCTTCATTAAACAAGCCGGAAGAATATATGCAGGAAGTGAGGGCTATTTTCCCAAATGCAGTGCCGGGAAAGGACAGAAAGTCTGTGGAATTAAAGTTTGATTAAAAGGGGGGATTTTAATGAATAAGAAAATAATAAAGAATATTGCAGTTGGTGTGGTTTTGCTGGGTCTGATTGTGGGATATTATTTTTATCTGTCCTCTCATAGCCAGAAAGATGTGCAGAGTCAAAAGGTAGAGACCACTGCTACCCAGGATGTATTATCTTGTGATTTGGAAAAAAATTATCCGGCAACTCCAAGAGAGGTGATGAAATATTATAACCAGATTCAGGAGTGTTACTACAATGAGAAGCTGGATAATGACACATTGGTGGATTTAATGTCAAAGTCTAGAGAGTTGTTTGACGATGAACTACTGATAGAAAATCCGGAAGATATCCAACTGAAAGATTTAAAGGAAGAGATTGCAAGCTTTCAGAAAGACAAGAGAAAAATCTTTAGCTGGAAGACGGATTCAGTAGAAGAGGTGGAATATAATACAATAAATGGTGAAGAATGGGCAAGTATTCATTCTTATTATGTGCTAAATACAAATGGAGTCCATACGAAAACTACACAAATCTTTCTTATGAGAAGGGATGACCAGGACAGATGGAAGATTTATGGTTGGGAATTAGGAGACAATAAAAATGATTTAGGAGAATGAGAAAATGGAAAATAATAAAGTAATTTTGGCAATAGAGAGTTCCTGTGATGAAACGGCAGCAGCGGTGGTTCGAAACGGCAGAGAGGTTTTGTCTAATGTGATTTCCTCTCAGATTGCGTTGCATACTCTATATGGTGGAGTAGTGCCAGAAATTGCTTCAAGGAAGCATATTGAAAAGATAAACCAAGTGATAGAGGAGGCATTAAAAGAAGCAAAAATGTCATTAAGTGATATGGATGCCATTGCAGTTACTTATGGCCCGGGGTTGGTTGGGGCCTTATTAGTTGGAGTAGCAGAGGCGAAGGCTATTGCATTCGCAACGGGAAAACCGTTAATTGGAGTGCATCACATTGAAGGGCATATTTCAGCAAACTACATAGAAAATAAAGAATTAGAGCCGCCGTTTATCTGTCTGGTGGTTTCGGGAGGCCATACCCATTTGGTAAGGGTAGCAGATTATGGAGTGTATGAAATTTTAGGAAAAACCAGGGATGATGCGGCAGGGGAAGCTTTTGATAAGGTGGCCCGTGCCATAGGTTTGGGTTATCCTGGGGGTCCAAAGGTGGACAAGTTATCTAAGGAGGGAAATCCTGATGCCATAAAGTTCCCGAAAGCCAAGGTGGCAGATAATGCTTATGATTTTAGTTTTAGCGGGTTAAAGTCTGCGGTATTAAATTATATTAATGGTTGCCAAATGAAAGGAATTGAGATTAACAAAGCGGATATTGCTGCATCTTTCCAAAAAGCAGTGATTGATGTGTTGGTTGAGCATGCTATGAAAGCGGTAAAGGATTTTGGAAATGACAAGCTTGCCATAGCAGGAGGAGTGGCATCCAACTCCAGTCTTCGCCAGGCTATGGAACAGGCATGTATGGAAAATGGGATAAAATTTTATCATCCATCTCCTGTATATTGTACAGACAATGCGGCAATGATTGGGGCAGCGGCATATTACGAAGCCCTAAAGGGAGTAGAGCACGGATGGGATTTGAACGCAGTGCCAAATCTTAAGTTAGGAGAGAGATAGTATGGATTATATGAAAGGTGTAAAGTGTACAGGCATTATTTTGGCAGCAGGAGTAGGTAAAAGAATGGAAAGTGACATACCCAAACAGTTTATGCTGTTAGAGGGAAAGCCATTATTGTATTATTCTTTGAAAACGTTTCAGGAAAGTTTTATTCAGGATATTATTTTGGTATGTGGAAAAGATGAAATAGAATATTGCAGAGAAGAGATTGTAGATAAGTATGGTTTTTCTAAGGTGAGAAAAATTGTGGCGGGAGGGAAAGAACGATTCCATTCTGTTTATCAAGGATTAAAAGCTATTGAAGAATGTGACTATGTCTTTATTCATGATGGAGCCAGACCATTTGTAGAACAGAGAATGCTTACGGACGGCTTGGAAGTGGTTGATAGAACAGGGGCCTGTGTCATTGGGGTTAAGGCAAAGGATACGATTAAATTATCAGATGATAAGGGAATAATAAAAGAAAGTCCGGATAGGGACTATGTGTGGCAGGTACAGACTCCACAGATTTTTAGATATGATGAAATAAAAAAAGCTCACGAGCTTGTGATGGAACGTGAAGATATCAATATTACAGACGATGCATTTGTGTATGAATGTGCATTTCATAAACCCATTGAACTTGTAATGGGGAGTTATGAGAATATAAAAATTACTACACCGGAGGATATGGATATTGCCCAGACTTTCCTAAAACGCAGGAGACGAAAAGAGGCCTTAAAACCATTTGGAATATAGCATCTAAGGAGGCGGGTGTTTTACGCCTCCAAAAAAAATAAAAAAAATACAAAAAAAGTGTTGACAATTTTTTAAGTCAATGATATTATAAACAAGTCGCAAGGACATGGAGAGGTATCGAAGTGGTCATAACGAGGCGGTCTTGAAAACCGTTTGTCCGCAAGGGCGCGTGGGTTCGAATCCCACCCTCTCCGCTTTAAGAAAATAATCACGTGTGTGGTTATTTTTTTTACCCTTAAAATACAGAACATTTGGAGATGTACCCAAGAGGCTGAAGGGGCTCCCCTGGAAAGGGAGTAGGTCGTTAATAGCGGCGCGAGGGTTCAAATCCCTCCATCTCCGTTGGTATATCATATGGTTTTGAGATTATTTATGATGCTTTGAAAAAAGTTGAAAAAAGGTGTTGACAACCATGGAACTTATATGATATATTATAACACGTCGCTGGGAACGGCGGTCACGAAAAACCTTGATTTTACTGGGGATTCCAGTGTTGAGCCACAGGCCTCCTGAGAAAAACCAAA
>JBGVDD010000145.1:0-43834 GCA_045119215.1 Lachnospiraceae bacterium
GCACGTAAAAGAACTCATCAAAGCCAAAGAGCAAGGGTATCAATGTTATGTTTTATTTGTCATCCAGATGAAGGGGGTAAAATATTTTTGCCCAAGTCAGATTCATCCGGAATTTTGTGAAGTTTTACGTAAGGCTCACAATGCAGGGGTTGGGATCCTTGCTTATGACTGCAGAGTCACTCCGGACAGTATGGAGCTGGAAGATAAGGTAGAGGTTAAGTTGTAGTTTGTTAAAAAGGAGCAGGTATGGAGACATCAGACAGAGGAAGAAATTTTTTCATTGTGACAATTATTATCTGTATATTTAATCTATTGATTTTTGGATTAAACTATTTTTTCCCAAAAGATTATTACCTTTTGGGAGGGATGAATTATGAAAAAGTGGTGGTACAAGGGGAATACAGCAGATTTCTTACCTGTATGTATTTGCACGGGGATGTGGCACATATTGGTATGAATCTCATTGCCATTGCAGCAGCAGGAAGTCTGGTAGAGTCCTATTTAGGGTCACTAAAGATGATTGTGATATACCTGCTGTCAGGACTGGGGGGCAGTATTCTTTCCTTGGTGGTTCATTCCGGGGATCATCAGGTGTATTCCATTGGTGCATCGGGGGCAGCATTTGGACTGTTGGTGGCATCGGCCATTATTCAGAATAAAAAGCAGGGACGTTCTATGGTGCAGGCAATTTTGTTTGTATGCTTTTATGCAGTGGCAACCTGGTCAGAGGGAATTGATTTGACAGGACATATGGGAGGAGCTGTTCTCGGGGCGGTAGCCACCTTAATTTTATCAAGAAATTTTCGGGAAGATGACCTGGAAAGTCTTCCGAAAAAAATAGTCGGCTGCATTGTTGGCATCCTTGTCTCTTTGGCGGCAGTGTGGTGTATTTATGGGGGATGAGTACAATGGAGAAGAGAATAAAAGATTATTTAGCTGAAATTGATGTGCTTTTAAAACAGGATGAAAAACAAGACTGGAATGTACAGATACAAAAGCATTTGACCCAGATTGCATTCTTTCAACACGAACGATTGGTGCATTTGATTGTAACGGTGGTGTTTGCGTTGTTGGAGATGATGAGTTTTCTTGCTTTGCAGTTTGCATTTTCACCGGGACTTATGGCACTGAGTCTAATGATTCTTATACTGCTGATTCCGTACATAAGACACTATTATATTTTAGAAAACGGAGTACAGAAGATGTATAAGCAGTATGATAAGATGATGGAAAAATAGAAGAAAAAAGCTGAACAGAAACGTTAGGAAAGTGTGAAATCTCAATGGGATTTCACACTTTTTTCACTTAATTACCATATTTTTAACATGCATCCTTTTTATGATTTAACGTAGAAGTATTTTATCAGATATAAAAAGGAGGTCCTACATGAAACAATTTTTTAAGAAAAAACAGGAGATAAATGTAGAAGAACAGGAAAATAAAAAACAGAATACTGACAGCGGCTGCAACAGATGTTTTTGCGGTTCCTTATGATGCTATCCGGACAATATTGACGAAATTTCCCTTTCCGAATCGGTGGGAAGTGGTACTGCAGAGGACGGAAAGCTCTACGCCAACGTAAATGTTACTGGCGGAAATTTAGGTTACATGAATACCGCAGATTTAACGATTCTGGCAGGCAGAAGTTTAAGTCAGGTAGATCAGGAAAAAGGAAAAAAGGTAGCGGTAGTTTCGGATTATCTGGTGAATAATTTATTTGATGGAGATACCAGCGCTGCCTTAGGACAGACCATAGAAGTTACCTTGAATCATAACTTTTACACCTACTATATTGTGGGCGTTTATGAATACAGCGCCTCCAGTGCAGGGTTTTCCTCTGATTCTACCCAGGACGTTTCCACGGATGTTTACATTCCACTGGAAACAGCAAAACAACAAAACCATAATAGTAATGGGTATTCACAGTTTACCATTGTGACCAGTACCGATACAGACTCCACAGAATTTCTAGAAAAAGTAGAGAACTTTTTTGAGCAGTATTATGCCAAGAATGAGAATTATCAGATTAGTGCATACAGTATGGAATCCATAATTTCATCCATGACAGATATGCTGTCCACCATTTCTCTGGCAATAGCTATTATTGCAGGAATCTCCCTGTTAGTTGGAGGAATTGGTGTTATGAATATTATGCTGGTATCCATCACAGAAAGAACCAGAGAAATCGGTACCAGAAAGGCATTAGGTGCAACCAATGGCTCTATCAGATTACAGTTTATTATGGAATCAGTAGTGATTTGTCTCATTGGTGGTTTTATTGGAATTGTATTAGGGCTAAGCTTAGGTGCTATTGCAGTCAGTGTCATGGGCTACGATGCCAGTCCTAGTGTGACAGGAATTGTATTTTCCGTGACATTCTCTATACTGATTGGTATATTCTTTGGATATTATCCGGCAAACAAAGCGGCGAAGATGAATCCTATTGAGGCATTAAGATATGAGTAAAACAGGCAGTAGCGAAAGCTACTGCCTGTTAAATGATGTTAATTTGTAACAATTTAGTACAAATACGTTAATTTATTTTTTTGGTATAGTTGAAGAACACATGACCCTGAATTATCTCATATTCTGGTGCGTTGTAAATTTCAAAAAAATTAGTAGTTTTGGCATAAGTTACTGCCCAAAAGTTTTTCCAGGTAAAATTCTTGCGTTTAAAGTCTGGAACACTGTCTTTTTTATTCTTGTAATCGTATAAAAGTACTTTTGCAGCATTTTTACAATCCGTAGATACCAGTTCCGGATGCTCTAGATAACGGGTTAATACACCGGTTCTTGCAGGCTCAAACTGATACTGCTGATAGATAACTTCCTTTAATCCCAAATTGCTGTGCATTCGGTTTAGAATAACATAGCCTACTCCCAGGTGACCTTTATAAAAGGTCACATCTTTGTTGTTTAATTTTCCTGTTACAGGGTAATCCTTCTGATTTCCTGCTTCTGAGTAAAGAATGGCGGCAAGTAAAGTCTCTTCGCTTACTTTGGGATCTGTATAGTATTGTGGATGAACCTTAAATCCATTTACAATACAGTAAGAGGCAGTAAGCACATAAGAACCATCCTTGTTGAAGCTGGCATACTGGTTGCCAATTTTTTTGATGGTACCATCTGCTTTTGGTTTATACATTGCACCGGTAGATGGATCAAAATAGTATGTAACATTGTTGATGGTACAAAAACCAACCTGCATTACACCTTTATCATTGAAATAGTAGTATTTCTTTGATATTTTTCTAAGCCCTTTTTTCATTATGCCTTCGTCATCAAAATAGTATGTTTTGGAACCAACTTTTGTAAAACCGGTTTGCATGATACCTTTAGAGTTAAAATAATATTTTTTGCCGGATAGAGTAAGAAAACCTTTTTGCATGATACCGGTGTCATGGAAGTAATATTGTTTTTTCTTTATGGTACGAAATCCGGTGAGCATCCTGCCTTTGCTGTTGAAATAGTAAAGATTGCCCTTTATGGTCTGAAAACCGGTTTGCATATAACCTTTCTTATGAAAATAATAGGTGTATTTTCCAATTTTTCTTTTTCCGGTAACCATTTGTCCGTTTGATTTAAAATAATATTTTTTGAACAGAATAGTCTGCCAGCCAGTGACCATCTTTTTCTTTTGGCTTTTGTCAAAATAGTAGGTCTTTCCGTCAATCACCTGCCATCCGGACAGCTTTTTTCCTTTTTTATAATAGTAAACATCTCCATTTTTGGAGGTAATAAAGCCATTTTTCACTTTTGTAGAAGTTTCAGTGCTATTCAGAGTCTGGGAATTAGTAGCAGCTTTTGTATAAAGTCCATTGAAAAAAAACAGAAGAGTAAAGCAAAAAATTCCCAAAAATATTGTTTTGTACTGTTTTCGTAATGTTTTTAAGTTGTACATTCGTGTTGCCCCCTTTAGGTATTTTCTCACGCATTATATCATATTATGTCATATCTTAGTAGAAAAAAATGATGGAAATTTATGGATTACTAAATTTCCATATGCTTTTTTGACGAAAGTAAAGAAAAAGTATATGATAATAATATTATCAAAAAGAAGAAAAAGAGAGGTACTTATGCAACAAAAAGATTTATGGACTGGATTAATAGAATATAGTAAAACTCAGGCATATCCCTTTCATATGCCAGGGCATAAACGTAATTTTGGTCAGAATCTTAATCCCTATGAGCTGGATATCACAGAAATTTATGGTTTTGACGATTTGCATCATCCGGAGGGGATTTTAGAACAGGCACAAAAAAGAGTAGCTAAGATTTATGGTGCCAAGGAAAGTTTTTTCTTAATCAACGGAAGTACGGTGGGAATTTTAAGTGCCATTGCATCTGCCTGTCAGAAAAATGGAAAAATTGTGATGGCAAGAAACAGTCATAAGTCCGCCTATCATGCTGTATATCTGAATGAATTGCAGGTGGAGTATCTGTATCCGGAATACATATCGGAATATGATATCAATGGGGGGATTGTGCCAGAGCATCTTAGAGAACTTTTAGAGGAAGATAAAAACCGTGAAATTCAGGCAGTGTACATAACATCGCCAACCTACGAAGGGATTCTCTCTGATATTGGTAAGATTGCAGACATTGCTCATGCATATGAAATCCCTTTAATTGTTGATGAGGCCCACGGGGCTCATCTGTATTTTTCAGAGTGTTTCCCTAAGGGGGCATTAGCCTTTGGTGCAGATATTGTGATTCAGAGCGTACACAAAACACTACCATCCTTTACACAGACAGCATTATTGCATATCAATCATAGTGAGTTTGTAAATGTAGAAAAAGTAAAGCAGTATCTCAGAATGTATCAGAGCAGTTCTCCCTCCTATCTGTTGATGGCAGGAATTGACAGATGCTTAAGATTTATGGAAGAACAGGGAAAAGAAAAATTACAGGAATTATACAACAATCTTTACAGTATTTACGGTCTAAGGAAGGAGTTAAAAGAATTAAAAATAATGGGGGATGAAGTAAAGAATTATACCAGTGTCTATGATTTTGACTCTTCTAAAATATTAATAAGTTCCCAAAATACCAATTTGTCAGGAGAGAATCTAAAGGATAAGTTAAGAAAAGAGTATCTGCTGGAATTAGAAATGGCGGCACCATCTTATGCCTTGGCCATGACTTCTCTTTGCGATACCCATGAGGGGATACAGCGTCTAAAAAATGCAGTATTACAATTGGATAGGCAGCAGGTAGAAGATAGGAAAAAAAGAATGGATAACATGGATGGAATCAAAGGGATACAAAATCAAGTGACATCCCCCACCAAAGCCAGACCTGAGGTGAAAATGACCATAGCCCAGGCTATGAATAGTGGAAAACATGATATTTTAATCAGAGATTCTGTGAATCAAATCAGTGGGGAATTTTTATACGTGTATCCCCCGGGAATTCCCATTCTTGCCCCAGGAGAGCTGATAACCAAGGAAATCATATCCTATGTACAGGAACTAAAAGAAACCAAGCTATCTTTGCAGGGGTTGGAGGATGAAGAAGTGGAATTTATAAAAGTTGTGACCTAAATTATTCCTTGCATTTCAACTATGGATTTCATATAATAATTATGTTTGCGGTTGCAGATATACAGCCGATAAGAAAAGCGAGGAGAAAAAGATTTATGAAGAAATTAGTAAGTGTGGTAGTGGCAGCGGCTATTTTTGTTGTCACAGGAGTGTCCAGCGTAGCGATTAATTCCTGGTCAGAAAGTAGAAAAGTGGAGTCCCAGAATACTTTTGCAAGTATATTTAATTCTGAGGGGGAAAGTCTTCCAAAGAAAGATTATCTTGCAGTGGTTAAGGTAGAGGGGACTATTTATTCTGAGCCATCTACAAATATGTTTGGTGAAAGTGAAGATTACAATCACCCTAAGACCATGAAATATGTGGATCAGTTAATGGAAGATGATAATAATAAAGGAATTATATTGTACATGAATACACCGGGAGGGGCAGTAACAGCTTCGGATGATTTGTACCTAAAACTTATGAAGTATAAGGAAAAGACAGGTAGAAAGATTTATTGTTATTTTGCTGATGAGTCTTGTTCTGGAGGATATTATATCTCCATGGCAGCAGATGAAATCTATGCTAATAGAAATTGTTGGACCGGTTCCATCGGTGTTATTATCAGCCTCACCAATATGAAGGAATTGTATGATAAATTGGGAATCAAGGAAATTGACATTACCAGTGGAAAGAATAAGGCAATGGGCTCTGCAGCAGCAGACCTTACCAAGGAACAGAAAAAAATTCTACAGTCTATGGTGGATGAAGCTTATGAACAGTTTGTAGATATTGTTGCCCAAGGAAGAAATTTGGAGAAAAAGACTGTAAAAAAATTGGCAGATGGTCGAATTTACACAGCAAAGCAGGCCTTAGATAAGAAATTGATAGACGGAACAAGTACATATGATGATTATCTGGATAAAATAAAAAGAGAAACTGGTGACATTGAAATTTATGAGAAAGAAAATACAAATACTTCTCTTGCAAGTCTTTTTTCCACAATTAAGTTGTTAAGAGGACAGTCAGATGCAGAAGTGTTACGTGATTTCATGGAAGAACAGGGAAATGGAGGGCTGATGTATTATGAAGCAGGACTTAAATAATGCGGAGCCAGCAGGTTTTTTTGTTCGCCTGGCTGCCTATCTGATTGATATGTGTGTGGCGGGAATTGTTATAGGAATGATTAATGTTCCCATTGGGATTCTTCGTCTGGTGGCAGGAGATAGTGTATGCTTTAAAAATGTTTTATTTGATTATGATATTTTTCAGATTCTAAATTATCTTTTATTGTCTGCCTATTTTATCGTGATGACTTACACTGCAGGTTGTACTGTAGGAAAAATGCTGATGAAGCTTAAGGTGGTATCCACCCGGGGAGAGCTGACATTTTGCCAGGTGGCGTTTCGAGAAATCATCGGAAAATATTTATCTAAGATTATGTATATTGGTTATTTGATGATTGGAGTTTCGGAACAGAAATTAGCACTACATGACAGATTGGCAGACACCAGAGTGGTTTATCATAATAAGAAAATGGAAACAACAAAGATGAATGAGATAAATGGTATACCAGGTGGTATACAAGAAGGAGAAGCCACAGCGCACAATTAAGCCTATGGGATATATATTTTATTTAATGGGAAAAAGTTCTACAGGGAAGGATACCATATATAACAGACTGTTAGAAGATGAGGAATTGAACCTAAAACCTGTGGTAATCTATACCACAAGGCCAATGCGTCAGTCGGAGGTTCAGGGAGTTACCTATTATTTTACAGATGAAGCGGGCTTGAGTGAGCTTCAGGCCTGTGGAAAGGTAATAGAATGCAGAGGTTATCAGACAGTTCATGGTATGTGGTATTATTTTACCGTGGAGGATGAACAGTTTGAAGGGGAAGAAAATGTGCTGATGATTGGCACCTTAGAGTCCTATGAAAAATTGAGGGAACATTTTAAAGACAGAGTGATACCAATCTTTATTGCCGTGGATGACAAAGAGAGGCTGCTTCGTGCCATACATAGGGAAGAAAAGCAGAATGCTCCATCCTATGCAGAGGTATGTCGAAGATTTTTGGCAGATGAGAAGGATTTTTCGAAAGAAAATATAGAGAAGAATAAGATTACCCATATTTTCGAAAATCAGGTATTGGAAGAATGTGTAGAGAATATCAAGAACTTTATAAAAAACGTCGAAATATAAGTGTAACAGTTTAGCCTATGGCAGAACTGTTACATATAAATAAGGTTCTGAACAGATAGTAGTAATCATTGAAATAAAGGGATGGGACAGGGGGCAGCAAGATGGATATAAAAGTCAATACTACCAGTCCTGTAACTGCCACAGAAACACAAAGTAAGGTGACAGAAACAGACCGTGGTTTTAAATTTACGTTGATAAGTCATATCGAAGAGTCTGAGTTACAGGAAAAGCTTGGAAATCTGATGGATGAGATTACCAAACAGGGAGAAAAAATTGCCAGACATATGGACATTAAGGATATGAAACAGTATCGAAGTCTGATTAAGGATTTTATGAATGAAGTGGTAAATCGCTCTCATGAGTTTTCCAGGGAAAACTTCCTGGATAGAAGAGGACGCCACAGAGTTTATGGTATTGTGAAATTGGTGGACAAAAATCTGGATGAACTGGCAGGGGAACTGGTAAAAGAGGAAAAGGACAATATTGGAATTCTGGGAAAAGTGGGGGAAATCCAAGGTTTGCTTTTGGATATTTTGGCGTAGTGTAGGAAAATAGGAACTACAAAATTAGGGATGTCAGATGAAAGATAAAGAAAGAAGGAGTTAGGATGGCAGGTTTTGAGGATATTATTGGACATGAGCAGATTATTGAGCATCTGCAAAATGCCATAGAACTAGATAAAGTAAGTCATGCGTATATTTTAAATGGAGAAAAAGGTTCAGGAAAAATGTTGCTTGCAGATGCTTTTGCATTGACATTGCAGTGTGAGAAGCAGGACAGAATACCCTGCTTAAAATGTCATTCCTGTAGACAGGCTCTATCGGGAAATCAACCGGATATTATTCATGTGACTCATGAAAAACCGGGTGTCATTACCGTGGATGAGATTCGCAGTCAGTTGGTGAATGATATACAGGTAAAACCATATAGCAGTCCTAAAAAGATATATATCATAGATGAGGCAGATTTGATGAATCCGCAGGCTCAGAATGCAATTTTAAAGACGATAGAGGAACCACCATCATACGGGGTGATTATAATGCTTACCAGCAATTCTTCATCGTTACTGCCAACCATATTGTCACGTTGTGTACAGTTAAACATAAAGCCTGTAAAGGATAGTGTGTTGAAACGCTATTTGATGGAGCGTCTGAAGGTGCCGGATTATAAGGCTGACTTAAGCATCGCCTTTGCCAGAGGAAATGTGGGAAAAGCGGTAAAGCTTGCACAGTCAGAGAATTTTGATGTGATAAAACAAGACGCACTTAACATGCTTCGTTACCTTGAAGATATGGAACTTTACGAAGTTATTGAATGGGTGAAAAAAATTACGGAGTATAAATTAGAAATCAATGACTTTTTGGATATACTAACAGTATGGTTTAGAGATGTACTGTTGTTTAAGGCAACTAACGATGTGAATATGCTGATTTTTAAAGATGAAGTTGGGGAGATAAAAAGGAGAGCAGCCCGCAGTTCATATGGTGGGTTAGAAGAAATTGTAAATTCTATTGAAAAGGCAAAGGTAAGGTTGAATGCCAACGTAAATTTTGATTTAACAATTGAGCTTTTACTGCTTACCATTAAGGAGAATTCATAATGATAAAAATTATAGGTGTAAGATTCCGACAAGCTGGAAAAGTATATTTTTTCAATCCTCAAAAATATGAGTTTAAGGTAGGAGATCATGTAATAGTAGAAACTGCCAGAGGGGTGGAATATGGAAGAGTAGTGATTCCAACAAAAGAAGTGACGGATGACCAGGTACCACAACCTTTGAAACCAGTGATTCGAATGGCTACAAAAGAGGATGATGAAAAAGAAAAGCAGAATAGGATAAAAGAGAAAGAGGCATTTCAGATATGTCTTGAGAAAATCCGTAAACATGGATTGAATATGAAATTAATTGATTCGGAGTATACTTTTGATAATAATAAATTATTATTTTATTTTACAGCGGATGGAAGAATTGACTTTCGTGAGTTAGTAAAGGATTTGGCATCTGTATTCAAAACAAGAATTGAGCTTCGCCAGATTGGCGTAAGAGATGAGACTAAGCTTATGGGAGGAATCGGCATATGTGGAAGGGCATTGTGCTGTCATAGCTACCTGTCAGATTTTGTACCAGTTTCCATAAAAATGGCAAAGGAACAGAATTTGTCCCTAAATCCCACAAAAATATCAGGGGTATGTGGCAGACTAATGTGTTGCCTGAAAAATGAGCAGGACACCTATGAAGAGTTGAATTCCCATCTCCCAAATGTAGGTGATTACGTTACTACTCCGGAAGGATTAAAAGGAGAGGTTTCCAGTGTCAGTGTGTTGCGTCAACTGGTAAAGGTAATTGTTTCACAGGAGGATGAAAAAGAAATCCGAGAATACAAAGCAGAGGATTTGAAATTCAAACCGCGTAAGAAGAAAGAGAGAAAGCTGACAGCAGAAGAACAGAAAGCGTTGGAAAAGTTAGAAAAACAGGAACGTAAGGAAGAAAAGGAGTCAAAAATATAATGCAGCTAACCTTAAAACAGGGAGAACGAGTAGAGGATTTAGGCAGAAAAGGTTATCGTATCATACAGAATAAGAACGGATTTTGTTTTGGCTCAGATGCAGTACTTTTAAGTTCCTTTGCCAGTGTAAAGCCTGGGGAAAGGGTATTGGATATTGGAACCGGCACAGGAATTATTCCTATTTTAATGGAAGCAAAAAATGATTGTGGAAGTTACGTGGGGCTGGATATACAAAAACAAAGTATCGAGATGGCAACAAGAAGTGTTGCGTTAAACGGGTTAGAAGAAAAAATACACATGGAATGTCTGGATGTGAAGGAAGCAGCGGAGTTTTTTGGCGCTGCTTCCTTTCAGGTAGTGACAACCAATCCACCATATATGACAGAACATCATGGAATTACAAATATGGAGGAGCCTAAAGCAATTGCACGCCACGAGTTAAAGTGTACTTTGGAGGACATTTTAAGAAATGCTTCTAAAGTATTAAAAGACCATGGGCGTTTCTATATGGTGCACCGTCCTTTTCGCCTGACTGAAATAATGTGTAAATGTGTAAAATATAAACTGGAGCCAAAGAGGATACGGTTTGTACACGCCAGGGTGGATAAAGAACCTACTATGGTATTGATTGAATGTCTTAAGGGTGGAAATTCCAGAGTGACCATAGAACCACCATTGATACTGTATGGCAATGTGGCATCCAGTGCCTACACTGAGGAAGTAAGAGAGATGTACGGATTAGAACCTGAAAAATAAGCAAGGAGGCAATATGCAGGGAAAATTATATTTGTGTGCTACACCCATAGGTAACTTAGAGGATATTACTTTCCGGGTTCTCAGAACCCTGAAAGAAGTGGACTTAATTGCTGCGGAGGATACCAGAAACAGTATTAAGCTGTTAAATCATTTTGACATAAAAACACCTATGACCAGTTATCATGAGTACAATAAAATCGACAAAGCAAAAACCTTGATTGAGAAGATGAAAGAGGGGAAAAACATTGCATTGATTACCGATGCGGGCACGCCGGGAATTTCTGATCCGGGGGAAGATTTGGTTCGGATGTGTTATGAATCAGGGATAGAAGTGACATCTTTGCCAGGACCGGCTGCCTGTGTCACTGCGTTGACCCTTTCGGGTTTGTCCACCCGTAGATTTAGTTTTGAAGCATTTCTTCCAGCAGATAAGAAGGAACGTGCATTTGTATTAGAAGAGATGAAAAATGAGACAAGAACCATAATATGCTATGAAGCGCCCCACCATTTGATAAAGACATTGAAAGAACTGGCAGGTACATTGGGAGATAGAAGGTGTACTATATGTAAAGAACTGACAAAAAAACATGAAACTGTTTTTTCTACCAGCCTATTGTCTGCCATTGACTATTATGAAAATCAAGAACCCAGGGGGGAATATGTTATTGTTATTGAGGGCAGAAAAAAGGAAGATATTGTTCAGGAACAAAGAGAACAATGGAAGGATATGTCGGTTGAGGAACACATGGATTATTATTTGTCCCAAGGAATTGAGAAGAAGGATGCAATGAAGCTGGTTGCGAAGGATAGAGGTGTGAGTAAAAGGGACATTTATCAAAGTCTGTTATAAATTTGTTAAAAGGTAACTGTTCAGCAACTCTGAACAGTTACGTTAAAAGTGTATAAAATGATTCGGTGAAAATGGTACTGGAGTCACAAGTATTAACAAAAAATCAAAAGTATTACATAAAAATTAAAAAAAGACTTTACAAAACTGAAATGTAGTGTTATAGTATAACCATAGTAAGGAACGGAACTTAAGGACGCAAAATAAGTTTCACGAACTTACGTTTATACCTTTTTTAAGTAAATTTATAACCCCCCAATTATAAATTTACTACTCCCCCTCATTATTATTATATAGTTTTGTGCGAGAGCGCAGTCACTGAGTGGCTGCGCTTTTGCTTTTATCATTTGACGTATGGAGGCTATTATATTATAATAGTGAATAATATGATGCATAAACAAGAGGGGGCACGTTTATGGTAACGCTATTTTATTTTGTTGTATTTATGTCATCTTTGATAATGACAGGAAGCTTTTTGTATAAAAATAAAAATATCAATACAGTTTATATACTTTTTAGTGTTTTGGTTACAATTAATTGCCTGGGTAGGTATATGCTGGCATCGGCCCAAAGTCTGGAGATGGCACTTTGTGCTAATAAATTTTTGTATTTAGGAGGGTGTTATGCCCCACTGCTGACCGTCATGGTACTGGCAAAGCTATGTAATTTGAAAATGTCCAATATATTATTCAAGATTATGACCGTTTATTCCACTGTGATTATGTGTCTTGTTTTGACCATAGGAAAATCGGGAATATATTATAAAGAGGTTGGGTTAGGACATGGCATCGGCTACAACTATCTGATTAAGACTTACGGACCGTTGCATTTTCTGTATCCTGTTATGATGTTGGCTTATGCCGCAATTATCCTGGGATATCTGCTTTATGCCATTAAGGGGAAAGCATCCATCTCACTTCGTACGGTTACTACCATAAGTGGTACAGGCTTTGCTGTTATTTTTATGTATATTGTGGAACGTGCCACTGGCTCCCGTGTCAGTTTTCTGGCAGTGGGATATCTCATCGGCATTGCATTTTTGATAAAGTATTTTGAACGGGTCAATATGTATGATATTTCTACAAATGTAGCTGCATCCATGGAGAAATTAAAAAAATATGGATATATTGTATTTGATGACAAATACCGATACATTAGTTCCAATAGTTACATAAAAGAGTTGTTTCCCGAAATAAACAGTTGGATTGTAGATACAAAAGTCTCGGTATCTGACACAGATTTATATAAAGAGGTAGTAGAGTATCTCATGAAAGGAGAGGGCATAGATGACAGTAAAATTATTTCCATTCATGACAGCTTTTATCAGATATACATCAGACAAATTTCATATGGGAAAAAAACATGTATTGGATATCTGATTGAGTTTATAGACCGGACGCTGGAAAAAAAGTATTACAAACAAATCGAAGAGTATAATGTGAGCCTGGAGAAAGAGGTAGCGGAGAAAACTGCAAATATTTTACATATAAAAGATATGATGGTTCTGGGTATGGCGGAGATGGTGGAAAGTAGAGATAGTAGTACCGGTGGGCACATTAAAAGAACCAGTGGTGTCATCAAAGTATTTTCCAGTAAATTGCAAGAGTACGGTGACCAGCTGCACATAGACGAAACATTTTTACAGCAGGTTGTGAAAGCAGCTCCAATGCATGACTTGGGAAAAATTGCAATTGATGATGCTGTTTTACGAAAGCCGGGAAAATACACGGAAGAAGAGTATGCGGAAATGAAAAGACATGCTGCAGAGGGGGCAAGAATTGTGGAAAATATTTTATGCGGTGTGGAAGAAAATGATTTTGTAGAAATAGCAAAAAATATTGCACATTTTCATCATGAGAAGTGGAATGGAAAAGGTTATCCTTTGGGGTTATCAAAAACGAATATTCCTATTGAAGCGAGAATTATGGCTTTGGCAGATGTGTTTGATGCGTTGGTAAGCAAAAGGTGTTATAAAGAGGCATTTTCGTATGATGAGGCATTTTCTATCATTGAGGAGTCACTGGGAGAGCATTTTGATCCAGAGCTTGGAAAAATCTTTTTAGAATGTCGAACAGAGCTTGAAACCTTCTATAACAAAGAAATTTGAGATAAAAAAAGCGGATAGAAAAGGGCGATGATAATGGTAAATGAATACTATAATTTTATTAAGGTGTACATTGAGAAATTAATAGAGAAAAGTAAACGCCAGAACAATAGTTTCTTTGTGGTAAAACATTATAATTCCTTTGAATTGAGAGAGAAAGATTTATTGAAGATTAGTAAGGAATATGGCGGTAAAAAATATAGCTGTTTTTTCAGAGAATACAAAAGAGGGAATATGGTGGATGGGCTGGATCCGTTTTTATTTCTGGTTCGCAAAATGTATGAGATGTATTACAGCAATCTTTCCTTATCAGAGTTCCTTGACAGATTCCAGATTTACAGTCTTCATAGGTCCATTTTTACATCGTATATTCAGTCTGGATACTGTCAGCGAGGGGAAGATTTGATTTTAAGTGAAGTAGAGTATGAACGTGAATTAGTTTATGATGAAATTATAAGAATGCTGGTGGGGATATCTAAGGAACATCCCATAATTTTAGGGATTAATGGACTAAACGAATTATCAAAGTTCGCTTTGGAAATCTTTACTAAGCTGTTGGATACTCCGGAAAATGGAAAGATTATCGTAGTAGCTGCTTTTAATGATTTACATTCTGTCTTGCCACATATACAGAACACATGGGAAGCATTTTTGGAACGCCTGGAAAATCTTAATTGTGTGATAGACGGTTCTTTGTTAAAAAAATTGGAAAAAGAAGAAACGGCACCTCAATTCTGTTTATCGTCGGATGATATACAAGAGTGTGTAAGAAAACTAAATAATATGTATTATATGCTGGAGTTTGACCAGGTGAATTATTATATGAATGCCATAAACAAAAGGAAGGACTCTCGTCGCAATTGTATAGATCAGGAGACCCGGTTTGAAATGTTGAGAATCCATGCCTTGACTTCAGTGTATTCGGAAAATATTGCAAATGCCTTACTTTTGTGTAATCAGTTGGGAGAGTTAACAAAGGATTCAAATAAATACCTAATGGTATTTGAATACAACTATATTTTAGGTTTAACACAGGTATATAATACGAAACTTAATATGGCAAAATCCTGTGCGGAAATATGTTATCAGATGGCAGAGGAACAAAGAGATGAATTCCGTATGTTCAAAGCAAAAATGTTGTATCATATGGCAAGTATGTCAGGCTGGCATAATATATTATTCTGTGCGAAAGATATTAACATAGATGAGGAGATACTAAGTCTGGCTGAAAAAATAGGCTATTATAATCATATGGCACATACCTATATTTTTGCATTTGATAATGAGATTGACTGGAATTGTGATGTTGAGGAAATTCCAAAGAAGGTGAAGAATTTCCAAAAAGGAATGGATATTGCTGCTAAGATTGGAAATGTATCTTTGATGACGGAGGGATACAGGAAAAATGTTATGCTCTCCTCCATCAATGGCGCATTCCATGTAACAAATTTTTATTACGAAAGAATGGCTGACTTAGTGGGAGATACGGATTTATTACAGGCAGCGGATATCAAAAAGGGATTAGGATATAATCTGTGTGCTATGGACAGGTATGAGGAGGCCAATAAGCAGTATAATCAGGCACTGAATATCTATTATCAACTTGGTATGGTAGATTTCATAGGAGAATGTCTGTACAATATGGCAAGCAACTGCATTTTGGCAGGACAGTATAAGGAGGCCTATGACTATCTGCTGATGTGTATTCGCATTGTGGAAGCGCTGCATTTGAATGATTTGAGAGTATGTAATATTTCTAAGTTATTTGGACTTTTGAGCCTGGTAAGTTATCGCCAGGGGATGTTGTATAATTGTCAGATGTATTCTGAACTGACCATGCAGTTTTTAAGTCATAAATTATGTGATACAGATTGTGACGTTGATACCATAGATCCTTCTTATACTGTCTGTGATGATGACTTGTTTTTATATTTTTATGTGAAGGGTCTTTTGGACTATGAAAAAAATAATTATGAAGAAGCTATGAATGCTTTTGAATATGCACAGATTTATGTGGAGCGCTCTAAGGGCTATCAGTTTTTTTCTTATATTCAATATTATCTGTCCAGAGCTATGGTGTATCGTGCCATGGAAGAAAATGATGGAGCAGAGGCATGCTTTGATAAAGCTTATGAATATGCAAAAAGAAAGAATGCAGTGGAAAAGATGGAGATGATACAGGCAGTTCGAAATAATATAGACTACCAGAAAAAAGAGCATTATCTTCCCCTTGAGAAGCTGGATTTGGCGGTTATTGGCAGTATGACCAAACAAGAAGGAATCCACAAGGATTACATGGAGTTGAGAAAACAAATGGATTTCCTTGCGGTGTGGCAGAAAATTATAGATATTAATGGAAAAACCCAAACAGAATTAATTCAGTCTGCTCTAAATTCTTTTGTGGTTAACTTTGGAGTGGATGATATGGTTTATATTTCCTGTCAGGAAGAAGAGACAAGATGTCTGTTTCATACTCAGAATTGGGAATTGTACCCGGAAATGATACAACAGATTGTAGCATATTTTGAATTAAACCACAGCGGATTCGTGGCAACGAAAATGCGAAAAAATTTCAAGGAACATGCTCAGGTAATACAAGTGTTTGGAATTAATAATGTATGTTCGCTGATTGCAGTCCCTTTTTTTGAGGATGAAGTACTACGGGATATTTTTGTGGGATACATTCAAATGAAGGATAACTGGAATTCTGCTACGAATAAGTATATCTTAGATGACAATGATTACAATGTGTTTGAATTGACTTTAAGTCAGCTTGTAAACGCCATAGGATTGTTGAAAAAACAGCAGGAAATTAATGAAATCAATGTACAGCTGGAGAATGCGGCAATAACGGATTATCTTACAGGATTGTTAAACCGGGATGGATTTTTTGCTAACATACAAAAGATGGTAACATCATCCAAAAAAACAGGAGAAATATTGAATTTATCCGTACTTTACATAGATTTGGATAATTTTAAATTCTACAACGACACCTATGGTCATGATGTGGGAGATTTTATTTTAAGAGAAATAGCTTATATTTTAATGGAGGTTTCTAGCCAGAATGGAGGTTTTGCTGTCAGGTTTGGTGGGGATGAATTTTTGATGATTCTAAAGCAGTCGGATACAGAGAATGCCATGGGTATAGCAAGAGAGATTTTGGATAGTGTTTTGAGTAAGAATGGATTCTTAGCAGAAATTGAACGTTTTCTTGGAACACAGCTCTCCCCCATTGGTAAAGAAAATAAATTATCCTGCTCAGTGGGGGTGGCACCAGTCTCAGATGTAAAAGATGAGGATGATGTGTCAAAGGCCATAAAAAGGGCAGATAAGGCATTGTATGGAATTAAGCATACTACCAAGTGTGATTGTAAATTGGCTGAAGATTAGTTACTGACATTGGGTGTGTACAGTAACGAAGATTAACAACAAAGTAAATAATGCTACAAATAAATTTTGTAATTTATTTAAGAATCCGCTATGCTATTAAGAAGAACAGTATAGCGTATTCTTTTGTATAAAAGGAAGGCAAAAATGATGAAGAAACGTAGTAAAAAACAGGTGAGACGTGTTGTTGCCGCAATGCTGACAACCTTTATGGTAACAGCTTCCCTAAGTGGATGTGGTTCAAGTGATGAAAACAAGGAAGCGGATGAAAAGATTCAGATTAAGGTCCAGTATATGTGCGGCAGAATGAATCTGGATCTGGAATCGGTGCTGGAAGACAAGTTTCCGAATGTTGACATTGTGACAGATGAACTTGTTGGCAATCCGAACTATATTATTTCAAAGGAAATGGAACATAATATTGAGCCTGATATATATCTTTATGAGGGTTTGTATGAGATGGATGATAAAGTCATTGCAGATAAATTCTATGATTTGTCCCAGGAGGAATTTACCAACAACTTCTATCTTTCGGCAGTGTCAGAATGTGTCAATGATGATGGGGGACTGTATTATCTTCCGGGGCCGGTATATGTTTATGGCATCGTGTACGATAAAACAGCGTTTAAAGAGCTTAGTCTTGAAGTTCCCCACAGCTACACAGAGTTTGTGAATCTGCTTAATGAAGTTAAGGCCATGAATCTGAAAGGAACAGAGCCTGATGAAAACAACCCAGACGCAAAGATAACAGTTGATGTTGAGCCCTTTGTACCTACGGTTAAGTGGCCGGATATGTGGACGTTTATATTTGATTCATACATCTATGATGATTA
Organism: Lachnospiraceae bacterium; assembly: GCA_045119215.1. GTDB lineage: Bacteria > Bacillota > Clostridia > Lachnospirales > Lachnospiraceae > RUG11237. The sequence continues at coordinate 18,163 of JBGVDD010000145.1, forward strand.
CCTTAAAGGTGTTGACAATGCATTGTGGCTGGACAAATATCAGCAGGGAAATGAGAGCGCCTGTGCGTACGGCGAAGCTTTACCGATACCACACATCACTTATGACCATCGAATGTCAGTCGGCTCAAGGGTTTAATGAACGGGAAAACGGCGAGACTCCGGATAACCTTCGTGAAATCGGTATGATGCCATTTTACACAAGTGATGAGGAAGGTTCCGATTATCTGTTTTCCATGCCAAGATGTTATTTCGGTATGACCCAAAAGGCTGCACAGGATGAGGCTAAGAAGGAAGCGATTCTTGAGATTTTCAATTTCTTCAGCACCCAGGAAGGTCAGGATCTTTTGATTGAGGGCGGCGGAGGAGAGATTAACCTTCTGAAAGAAAGTAATCTCACCGATGATCCGTTCTATGATGAAGTAAGAGATACTTTCAGCCAGGGAAGGATTATATCTCGTTTTAATTACGCCGGTAAGTCCGGTACGGTGGAAGGCTATATGCATTCCACAACCCTTGACCTTGTAGATGGAAAAATAACCGTAGAGGATTGGCTAAAAGAAGCTGACCGTGTAAGGGACGAAGCGCTGGAAGGCAAGCCGGAGAAGGAGGAGTCCTATGGCAACGTCAAAGAAATGCTTGCCGTGGAGGAAACAGCCGTTGTTGTGGGAGAGGCATATATTCATGCCACAGGTGCGGATATTGGAATTGTACCATGCCAAGGCAGCTTTGGTATGAAAAACAGGTTGTATGAAGGTCCAATTACCGACCAGGAAATCGACTGTCTGACTACCACGAGAATGAGTGCAGGTATCGTTGCCGAGGATCCGAACCATGTCAATATTGTTACTGTAAAGATTACGGGGCAGCAGCTTATGGATTTTCTTGAAGAAAACAAGGATATATTTGTGGGTCTTGCAGGCCTTGATGTGGAGTATGATCCTTCGAAGCCGGAAGGTGAAAGATACTTTTCCATCAAGTGCAATGGTAAGGAAATAGCGCCGGAGGATGAATTCATCGCAGCTTCTGTAAAGGGCGCTGTGAAGAGCCTTCCGGTTGTGAAGTCATACGATGAACTTGTTTTCCGTGATATGTTCATCAGTTACCTTGACAGTGTTGGAGGAGAGATTTCCGGAGCACCCAAAAGTCTAAAGATTGTGGAATAGAAAAGTGTGTTACAGAGGAACAGAGCTCATGATGAGAAAAAAACAGTTTAGAATAGTGGCAACCGTTGCAGGGGTTCTGGTAATGACTCTGGTGCTGACATATTTTCTTATGTCAAGCACCATGAGTTCCATAAACGAAATTAGTGAAAAAGAAGCCCTTGCACTTTTAACAGAGAATGCGATGCAGATGGACAACATTATAGAGAACCAGCTGACCAATAACTGGAAACAGATAGATACCATATCCGTGGCGCTGGATAATATGGAGGGACATTCGGCAGACGCGGTTGCTTCCTTTTTGCAGGATGCGTCAACCGACGCATATGATATGTTGTTGCTTTCTAATGAAGGCAGTTATCTGGACAGAACCGGCAGGTGGGGATTGCAGCAGATTTCCAAAGACCTTCTGCCCTTGATGCAGGGGGAAGAAAGAATTCTACTTCTGCGGCAGGATAAGGATAAGGATATTTTGATGTTTGGAACAAGGATAAAGCCGTTGTATGTGGAAGCAGAGAAGATGGAATATCTGTTCGTGTACTACAAACTGGAAAGCCAGGGACCTATGATTTGGTACTCATGGATATCCAGATGCCGGTTATGGATGGATTGGAGGCAACAAAGCGTATCCGTGGGTTTGAGAATCCGGAATTAGCATCTATCCCTATTATTGCCATGACAGCAAATGCTTTTGATGAGGATAAGAAAGTTGCATTTGATAGTGGAATGAATGGATTTATTTCCAAGCCGGTTGTGATTGAGGAGGTTGTCAAAACGTTGAAAGACGTATTTGAAAGATAAATATATAAAGTATTTTCAGAAGGAAAGAAAGTGTTGATAGGGGCTTGACAAACTCTAAAGATTGGGTATGATATTTATAGTGACGAAGAAGCGGATTACTATGTAAGAAGGCATATACAGAGAGAAAATGGCTGGTGGAAATTTTCAGTGATACTTACAGAACCTACCGTGGAGTTCTTCCGTGAAAGCGGGACGTAGGCCTGGCGTTAACAGCAGAGAGTGAACGATAACGTTAATTAGGGTGGTACCGCCGAGTTTTCGGTCCCTTGTGGGGCTGAAAGACTCGGCGTTTTTTATTCTATTCTGTTGTTTGATGAATGGCAATTATTTAGTTATTAGAAAAATAGAAGGAGATTTATTATGGCAAAGGAAAAAAAATTAGTAGAAGCAATCACTGCAATGGAGGATGATTTTGCACAATGGTATACCGATGTGGTAAAGAAAGCAGAACTTATTGCATATTCTAGTGTGAAGGGATGTATGATTATTAAGCCAGCTGGATATGCCATCTGGGAGAATATCCAGAAATCATTGGATGTAAAGTTTAAGGAAACTGGAGTAGAAAATTTATACATGCCTATGTTTATTCCGGAAAGTCTGTTGGAGAAGGAAAAAGACCATGTAGAAGGATTTGCACCGGAAGTTGCATGGGTGACTTACGGTGGATTAAATCAGTTGCAGGAAAGACTTTGTGTTCGTCCTACTTCTGAAACTTTATTCTGTGATTATTATGCAAATGAAGTACAGTCTTACAGAGATTTACCAAAGGTATGTAATCAGTGGTGTTCCGTTGTGCGCTGGGAGAAAGAGACCCGCCCATTCCTTCGTTCCAGAGAATTTTTGTGGCAGGAAGGACATACCGCTCATGCAACCGCAGAAGAAGCCAAGGAAAGAACAGAACAGATGCTGAATTTATATGCAGACTTTTTGGAAAATGAACTGGCAATTCCTGTGATTCGTGGACAGAAGACAGAGAAGGAAAAATTTGCAGGGGCAGAGGCTACCTACACCATTGAATCCTTAATGCACGATGGAAAGGCACTGCAGTCAGGAACCAGCCATAATTTTGGAGATGGATTTGCAAAGGCTTTTGGCATTCAGTATACAGATAAGGAAAATAAATTACAGTACGTTCATCAGACCTCATGGGGTATGACCACCCGTGTTATCGGTGCTATTATCATGGTTCACGGAGATAATTCCGGTCTGGTATTGCCACCAAAGATTGCACCAATTCAGGTTGCCATCATTCCAATTCAGCAGAAGAAGGAAGGGGTACTGGATAAGGCCTACGAATTAAAAGAGGTGTTATCAAAGAACTTTAAGGTAAAGGTAGACGATACAGATAAATCCCCAGGCTGGAAGTTCTCTGAACAGGAAATGCGTGGAATTCCAGTGCGTGTGGAAATCGGACCAAAGGATATTGAAGCAAATAAGTGTGTGGTAGTTCGCCGTGACAACAGAGAAAAGTATGAGGTAAGCCTAGACGAATTAGAAACAAAGCTGGGTGAAATTTTAGACACCATGCAAAAAGAAATGTATGAAAGGGCAAAGGCTCACAGAGATGAACATACTTATGAAGCGAAAAATTACGAAGAATTTAAAGACACCATTGCAAATAAGCCGGGCTTTGTAAAGGCTATGTGGTGTGGTGATATGGCTTGTGAAGATAAGATTAAGGAGGAGACAACGGCTACTTCCCGTTGCATACCATTTAAGCAGGAACACATTGCAGATACCTGTGTGTGCTGTGGGAAACCAGCCAAGCATATGGTATACTGGGGCAAGGCATATTAAAAATTAAAAGACTAGAAGGGAGACAGAATCATGAATATTTTGGTAATTAACTGTGGAAGTTCCTCGTTAAAATATCAGCTCATTGACAGCAATAGCGAGGAGGTACTGGCAAAGGGACTTTGTGAAAGAATTGGAGCAAAGGGAAGTGTGTTGACACACAAGACAGCAGAAGGAAAAAAGGCAGTGGTAGAGGAACCAATGCCAAACCATACAGAGGCAGTGCATCTTGTGATTGCCGCTTTGACAGATGCAGAATATGGATGTATCAAATCTTTGGATGAAATCGGCGCAGTAGGTCACAGAATCGTACACGGTGGAGAGAAATTCTCTAAGGCAGCCATCATCACAGAGGAAACCATCAAAGCAATTGAAGAGTGTTCTGATTTGGCACCACTGCACAATCCTGCAAACTTAATTGGAATTGAAGCCTGTAAGGAAGTGATGAAGGATATTCCTATGGTTGCTGTGTTTGACACTGCATTTCATCAGACCATGCCGGAGAAGGCTTATATGTATGGACTTCCATATGAATATTATGAAAAATACAAAATCAGAAGATACGGTTTTCATGGAACCTCCCACCAGTTTGTATCTGAGCATGCAGCAGAAATGTTAGGCAAAGACATCAAGGACTTAAAAATTATTGTATGTCACTTGGGAAATGGTGCATCCGTAACTGCAGTACAAAACGGTGTATCCGTAGACACCAGCATGGGACTGACTCCACTAGAAGGCCTTTTGATGGGAACACGCTGTGGAGATATTGACCCGGCAGTGGTAGAGTTTATCTGCAAAAAGGAACATAAGACAGTAGAAGAAACTCTAAATGTTATGAATAAGCAGTCCGGTATGTTAGGACTTACGGGAATCTCTTCCGACGCCAGAGATGTGGAAGCAGCGGTTTTGGAGGGAAATGAAAGAGCAATCCTGACAGTAACTACCTTTGCTTATCGTGTGGCAAAATATATCGGTGCCTACACAGCAGCAATGAATGGTGTGGATGCTATTTGTTTTACAGCAGGTTTAGGAGAAAATCATAGATTGTTAAGAGAGAGAGTGGCTTCTTATTTAGGATATTTAGGGGCAGAGTTGGATGAAGTAAGAAATGATGTGGCAGGAGAGGATGCCATTATTTCCACAGATACATCCAAGGTGGCATTGCTTGTGGTACCAACCAACGAAGAACTTGCTATTGCAAGAGAAACCAAGAAGTTAGTAGGGGAATAAAATGAAGATAAAATTACCCCAACAGGTAGCTTACATAATAGGGAAACTGGAAGAACACGGCTATGAGGCCTATGCGGTAGGAGGCTGTGTTCGGGACAGTATTCTTGGCAGAATCCCTGATGATTGGGACATTACCACTTCTGCAAAACCTAAGCAGGTAAAGGCGGTCTTTGGGCGAACCATTGATACGGGAATTCAGCATGGAACGGTAACAGTCATGTTGGAGAAATGTGGATACGAAGTTACAACCTACCGTATCGATGGGGAGTACGAAGACAGCCGTCACCCCAAGGAAGTAATCTTTACCAACAATCTTGTGGAAGATTTAAAACGCCGGGATTTTACTATCAATGCCATGGCATACAGCCCAAAGGCAGGACTCATCGATGTGTTTGACGGGATGGGTGACATCAAGAGGAAAATCATACGATGTGTGGGAACGGCCACAGAGCGTTTTGGGGAAGATGCACTACGTATCTTAAGAGCTGTGCGTTTTGGGGCACAGCTTAAATTTCAGATAGAGGAAGAAACCAGGGAGGCCATAAGGATATGTGCAAGGTCATTGGAAAATATTAGTGCAGAGAGAATCCAGACGGAGCTTGTAAAGCTTATGGTATCTCCTGAACCAGAGCGTTTAAAAGAAGCCTATGAATTAGGAATTACCAAAGTGATTCTCCCGGAGTTAGATGCCTGCTTTGCCTGTGAACAGGAGAATATTCATCACTGTTACAATGTGGGAGAACATATTATGAAGGCATTGACTTATATACCAAACGGTAAAGTAGAACGTCTGGCCATTTTGTTTCATGATATTGGAAAACCGGAGAAAAAAAACGTGGATGAACAGGGACAGGCACATTTTTACAATCACGCAGCAAGAAGCAAAGACATGACAGACACCATTATGCGTCGGCTGAAGTTTGACAATGACACCAGAATGAAAGTAATGAAGCTGGTGGAGCTTCATGATGAAAGACCTTCCTTAAAGAGAAAGAGTGTAAAGAAGCTAATGGTGAAGACGGGCACTGAATTATTTCTGCCATTGTTAGAAGTAAAGCGGGCAGATACCTATGCCCAGAGTGAATATGAACGAGAAGAAAAATTATCATATATAGAACGTTTGGAAGAAGTATACTATGATATATTAGAAAAAGAAGAGTGTATCAGCTTAAAGGAACTGGCATTAGATGGCAATGATTTGCAGAGTCTGGGGGTGCCCAGGGGAAAGCAGATTGGTGAAATCTTGCAGGAACTGTTTGAAATGGTGTTGGAAAATCCAGATAGAAATACCAAGGAATATCTGACGGAAGAAGTAAGAAAAAGAATTCATATTTAAAGATATAAATTTCCAATAGAACAGATGTAAATCTGTTCTATTTTTTTCACTCCTTATCATACATTGAACAAGGGCAACGATTCCGTTCAGGTCTCGGTTTAACTTTTATTTTAATGAGAATCCAAAAGGAAAGGAGCAGACTGTTTTGGAAAAAGGTATTGGAGTGTTGGAAAAGTATGAATTTACGGTAAACAATGTGAGCAAGGGGAGGGGGATGTTAGTGTTAGACACTAATTGTGGAAAGAAAAAGCTGGTGGAATATAAGGGAAGCAAGGAACATGTGGCTTTGCAGAACAAGCTGCAGGAACACCTGTGGGAAGCGGACAGGATTTATACAGATCGAATTATTCAGAATGCAGAGGGAGAACTGATTAGTACAGATTATGATGGTAAAAATTATGTGGTGAAAAATCATATGGAAGGTATGGAAACAGACAGCAAAAGAGAGATGGACCTTATGGGAATGGCAAGAAATCTGGCTAATTTACATAAACTTATGCTTTTACCTAAGGAGCTGTATCAGGAGGATATGGCAAAGCAGCGGGATTTGAGGGCAGAATTCAAAAGTCACAATCAGGAGCTGACCAAAATACGAAGTTTTATGAGAAAAAAAAGTAGTAGCCGCAGTTTTGAACGAAGATTTCTAAAAGAATTTGAAAACTTTTATCAAGAAGGGGTGGAGGCATTTGAGCATCTGGAAAAGTCAGAGTATGCCATGTTATCTGGTCAATGTATGCATGTGAGAAGTGTGTGTCATGGGGATTATACTTACCATAATGTGATAAATTGTGGAAGATATACAGCTACCGTGAATTTTGAAAAATGCCATATGGGAATTCAGGTGGAAGATTTGTATATGTTTTTAAGAAAGGTATTAGAGAAAAATCGCTGGGATGTTTCTTTAGGGCAACGACTATTATCTGAATACGAGAAGGTGAGGGAATTGAACAGTCAAGAGAGGGAAAATCTATATATAAGATTATCCTTTCCGGAAAAATTTTGGAAGCTTGCCAATCAGTATTACAATGGAAACAAAGCATGGATTTCTGATAAAATGCTGGAAAAATTGGAGATGACTGTGGAATTAAATCAGAAAAAGAGGGAATTTCTCAGGTATTTAATATAAATAGTAAAAACTAAAATAATATATTTCTTTTTGGGGAAAAGTAGTATATAATGTTACTGTTCTCTGTGGGAGAAAGTACAAGAAAGCAAAGGAACAACCGGTTTTATGAAAGGCAAAATATATGTCGTGCTGCAGTTGTGTATGGTTTGTTTGATGTTTACCAGCTGTGGCAGGACAAATAAAAGTATCCTAACAGGATTGCAAACACAGGAAAAAAGTGATAATGTATCAGAGGAGAAAAGTGAAAGCATTACGAAAGATACAGCAGTAGTGATATCTATTGACACAGATAATGGAATTGCAAATTTGCAAAGTGTTTCCACCTGGCAGGATATGATGCTTAACTTTACCGGTGGATGTGATGTTCAGGATAGGCAGGGTGAGATTATGTCTATGACCCAGCTGAAGGGTGGAGAAGTCGTTGATATCCGTTATGAATCTTCAAAAGCGAAGTTGTGCTCCTTACAGATATCAGATACAGCTTGGGAATACAAAGGAGTCAGGGAACCTGACATTGATGAGATAGAGAAACGAATGGTTATTCATGGAAAAAATTACAGATTTGACAATAATTTAGTAATTATTTCAGAGGGTGAAAATGCAATGTTGATGGATATCAATGGTGCGGATACTCTCACTGTCCGGGGAATCGACAAGGATATATGTTCTATTTATGTGGATAAGGGACATGGATATGTGAAACTGCAGGATGAGGAATATTTTCTGGATGGATATGTTACCATTGGTGAGGAAATAGTAAAGAAAGTCACAGCAGGGATGATGTTGGTGGTTCCGGAAGGAAATTATAATCTAAATATTCAAAAGAATGGAATTGGTGGTACAAAAAATATTACAGTGAATAGAAATGAAGAGACTATTGTGGATGTAGGAGATTTAAAAGGTGCCCAGATTGAACAGGGTGCGGTGAAATTTAATCTTACACCAAAAGAAGCCACGCTTTATATCGACGGTGTGAAGGTAGACCACAATGAACTGCTTACATTAAAATATGGAAAGCACAAGATTGTAGCATCCGCCGATGGTTACAGCGTATACTCTGGGACTTTAAAAGTACAAAGTGTACTAAAGGAGATAGACATTACCTTGAAGTCTTCAGAGGCAGACAGTACCAATACCACAGTGACCCCAGGAGCAAGCGTTACACCTGAGATTACAGTGACACCACAGATTACCGGTGTCCCCACTGTTACAGGAATCGCCACACCGGGAGCAAACCTTACACCTATTGTGACACCCCAGGTCAATATTGTATCAGGGGGCGGAGAAGACATTGGTGATTTAGGGATGGCAGATGAAGCTGCCGATGAATCGTCAGATACTTCCACAAATACAGGAAGTTCTAAAATACAGATAACTGCACCTACTGGTGCAGAAGTGTATCTGGATGGAAATTATATGGGCTTGGCTCCGGTCAGTTTTCATAAGACATCTGGAACACACACCATAACCCTTCGAAAGGATGGGTTTAAAACAAAAAGCTACACTGTGAATTTAGATGATAACAGTGAAGATACTACTTATACGTTTTCGGATATGGTAGCGGAATAAAATTGTCCAGTACGATTTAGACTATCATAGTGACCAGCGTAACATAAAAAAGTAAGTACAATGGAGGTAAAAGAATGAGTTACAAGGAAATTTACGAAGAGTGGTTAAGCAATCCTTATTTTGATGAAGAAACAAAGGAAGAATTAAAGGCCATTGCCAATGATGACAAGGAAATTCAGGAACGTTTCTACACAGAATTGGAATTTGGTACTGCCGGATTGAGAGGAATCATCGGTGCGGGTACCAATCGTATGAATATCTATACTGTGAGAAAAACTACCCAGGGTCTTGCAAACTACATTTTAGGAGTGAATGGACAGGACAAGGGTGTAGCAATCGCCTATGATTCCAGACGTATGTCGCCGGAATTTGCAACAGAAGCCGCACTTTGCCTTGCAGCGAATGGAATTAAAGCTTATATTTTTGATTCACTTCGCCCAACTCCAGAACTTTCTTACGCAGTGAGAAAGTTAGGATGTATTGCAGGTATCAATATTACAGCTAGTCATAATCCACCAGAATACAATGGATATAAGGTATACTGGGAAGATGGCGCACAGATTACTCCACCACATGATGGAGGAATCATGGCAGAAGTGAAAAAGGTGACTGATTTCAATACCGTAAAGACAATGGATAAAGAAGCTGCTGTGGCAGCAGGACGTTATGTTGTTATTGGTGCAGAAGTAGATGATGCATATATTGCAGAGTTAAAGAGTCAGGTAAAGAATCCGGAAGTAATCAAGGAAATGCAGAAAGATATTAAGATTGTATACTCTCCACTTCACGGAACTGGAAATATTCCAGCGAGACGTGTGTTAAAGGAACTTGGCTTTGAAAACGTATATGTGGTAAAAGAACAGGAATTACCAGATGGTGAATTCCCAACTGTAAGTTATCCAAATCCAGAAGCAGCAGAAGCTTTTGAATTGGGGTTAAAGCTTGCAAAGGAAATCGATGCGGATTTAGTACTTGCTACAGACCCGGATGCAGACCGTTTGGGAGTGTATGTAAAAGATACAAAGTCTGGGGAATATATTACCTTAACAGGAAATATGTCAGGATGTCTCCTTGCAGAATACGAATTAAGCCAGATAAAAGAAAAGCAGGGCATTCCGGCAGATGGTGCTTTGATTAAAACGATTGTTACCACCAATATGGCAGATGCCATTGCAAAATCTTACAATGCAAAATTAATCGAAGTATTGACAGGATTTAAGTACATTGGACAGCAGATTCTTGGCTTTGAACAGGCAAAGAAAGGTACCTACCTCTTTGGATTTGAGGAAAGCTACGGCTGTCTTATTGGAACCCATGCAAGGGATAAGGATGCCATTGTTGCTACTATGGCTCTTTGTGAGGCAGCTGCATACTATAAGAAGCAGGGTAAGACCCTTTGGGATGCAATGATTGATATGTACGAAAAATATGGATATTATAAAGATGGTATTCAGTCTATTACCTTAAAGGGAATGGAAGGACTGGCTAAAATCCAGGAAATCCTTGATACACTTCGCAATAATACACCAGAAGAAATCGGTGGATATAAGGTGGTATCAGCAAGAGATTACAAATTAGACACCATCAAGAACATGGAGACAGGAGAAGTGACAGCCACAGGTCTTCCAAGTTCTAATGTTTTATACTATGACTTGACAGATGATGCCTGGGTATGTGTAAGACCTTCCGGAACAGAACCAAAGGTGAAATTTTATTATGGAATCAAAGGAACATCTTTAGATGATGCGGACAAGAAGTCGGCAGATTTAGGTGATGCAGTGATTGCAATGATTAACGCAATGCTATAATTTTCATAATATCTAGGAAAAAAGAACTAAAAATAAGGAAAAAACAGTCAAAAACCGTGAAAAATGCGGAAAATTTCTTGACAAAATGCCTAGAAACAGTTATAACATTACGTAGAGTTTGAGAGAAGCTGACGCTTCTACTCAGCACAAAAAGAAATCAGAGGAGGAGTTCAAACAATGAACAAAACTGAATTAATTGCAGCAATCGCTGAAAAAACAGAATTATCCAAAAAAGATGCAGAAAAAGCTTTGAAAGCTTTCACTGATGTAGTAGTTGAAGAGTTACAGAAGGGTGAGAAAATCCAGTTAGTAGGATTTGGAACATTCGAAGTATCTGAAAGAGCTGCTAGAACAGGTAGAAATCCACAGACAGGTGAAGAAATGAATATTCCAGCTTCAAAGAATCCTAAATTCAAGGCTGGTAAGGCATTTAAGGATGTATTAAACGCATAATTTATGATTTAAAGTGGATAATTAAGCTGTAGCATTTTTGCTACAGCTTTTTATGTTGGAGGTAAATATGAGATTAGATAAATTTTTAAAGGTATCAAGATTAATTAAGAGAAGAACGGTGGCAAATGAAGCTTGTGATGCTGGAAGGGTTATGATAAATGACAAGCCTGCCAAGGCATCTGCCAATGTAAAGGCAGGGGATATTATTGAAATTGCTTTTGGAAACAAGTCTGTTAAGGTTGAAGTGCTGGATGTTGCAGAAACCGTAAAAAAAGATGAAGCAAAGGAGCTATATAAATATTTGTAATAGTTCTATGCTTAGCTTACTTAGCATATATTAAATCAAGGCAACGGTTTACAGTGGTAAATTAGAGGCAAAGAAAGGGAGCGATGGGGTGGAAGAGAGGACGATTCCAGCAAAACCACACAGATTTACACTGACAAATCGGAAAATAGCCACGATTACGGGGGTATCAGACGTGCGCTCCTTCGATGAAACACAAGCTGTGTTGGAAACCAGCTACGGGGTGCTTACCATAAAAGGCAGAGGGCTTCACGTAAAACGTCTTACATTAGAACAGGGCGAGATGGACTTTGAGGGTCATGTAGACAGTCTTGTCTATGTAAATGCATCGGATCAAGCAGAGCAACGAAAAAATCTGATATCAAGGTTATTTGGTTAAGCTATGATAAAAGAGCTGGAATTTTTGCTATACTCTGTGGTACTAGGTGCTGTGATGATGAGTTTTTATGATGTTTTTCGATTGCTACGTGTTTTCATATCCCATAAAAGATGGGCAGAGTATCTGGAGGATATTTTTTACTGGTGCATATGCGGGATTGCAATATTTTACTTATATTACAGGGAAAATAACGGAGCAATTCGTATTTTTGCAGTGTTGGGAATCAGTGTGGGAATGCTGTCGTACCAGCAGATAGTCAGCCGAATGTTTTTTAAGATGGTTTTTAAGGTGATTCGTTGGGGAAAACAACAAAAAAAACTAAGAATTATGAAAAAAAAATCATTGAAAAAATTTTTAAAAAGAGTTAAGATGGTTGTATCTAAACGTTAAGTGAGCAGTGTAAGACGAGGTGATGAAAATGGGCACACCGCACAGGCGCAAGAGTAGACCTAATCAGAATCGTTTTGCTATGGCTGCAGTTTCCTTTGTTGTAGTGGTTTTGCTTGCAGTGATAAGTATTAAGAGTGTGGAATTGCAGGCGAAAAGTAACACATATTCTAATAGAATCTCAGTATTGGAAAAAGAAATAAAAAAAGAAGAAGACCGTACAAAAGAAATTGCTGAGTACAGAAAATATGTAAAAACAAAAAAATATGTGGAAGAGGTAGCAAAGGATAAGCTGGGTCTTGTGTACGAAGATGAAGTTTTATTCAAACCGAAGAAATAGAGCTGTATGTGAAGGAGAGCACATACAGCTCTATTTTTTGTCGAAAACTTTTCAAAATTTACTATGTTACTTTGACAAAGATTTTAAATCAATGGAAATACAATAGGGAGAGTATTGGGAAAATATAGAAAATGAAAGAGGTTTTGTTATGAAGGATTATAAAAGTATAATGACAGATATTGCTCTGAGAATAAGAATGTTTGCAGGGGTAGGACAGTGTGCAGCAGGAAGATATGACAGGGACATATTTGAACATAGAGAATATGAGAAAATGGAAGGAGTGGCCAAGGCTTTTTATACGTTAGCCAACAGTTTTTCAAAGTTTAGTGAAAATTTATTTGCACCTATGGGAGCAGAAAGGGAAGCTGTCACGGGAGATTATGAAATGCCTAGTACTCCTTTGGATAAAATGAATTTACTGTTGGCCCAGAAGAATGATGAAAACCGCTATATCATAGCCAGACAATTGACGGAGATGGCGGATATCTTGTCTCATACAGCCAAGGATACTTATGAAATAGAAGAACTAACACAGTCGTTGGAGAACAGGATGTATCGAGCTTTAAAAGCAATGAATGTGAAAGTGGCAGGGGTCAGGGTAATACGGCGTGCAGGTCAGGGAATTGAAGTGTATGCTAATATCTGCGCAAAGAAAAATAATTGTATTCTTACAAAAGAAATTGCCAGAGGTTTGAGCAATGTATGTAAATGTCATTTAGTGCCTGGCAGGGAGAGCAAAATGGTGATCTATCGCAATTATGTAAAAGTAAATTTTATAGAGGATGTAAACTATAATATTCTATATGGTGCCTGCAAACGGATGAAAACAGGGGAAAAGGTTTCAGGAGACAATTTTTCTATCATAGAAAATACCAATGGAAAAGCGGTGATGGCATTGTCAGATGGAATGGGCTGTGGCGTCATGGCATGCAGGGAAAGTGAGATGGTGTTAGATTTGCTAGAGCAGTTTTTAGAAGCAGGATTTGAAAAAGAAACTGCAGTTCGGATGATTCATTCCTGTATGTGTTTTGGACAAGGGAGCCAGATGTATGCTACTTTGGATATTAGCGAAATTGATTTAAACACAGGGCAGTGTGAATTTTTGAAAGCAGGAGCCTCTTATGGATTTATTAAAAGGGAGAATAAAGTGGTAAAAATTCCTTCGGCTACTTTGCCCCCAGGATTATTTGGCAAATTAGAATTTGACAGCATCAAAGAGAAGCTATATGATGGTGACTATATTATTATGATTAGTGACGGGGTGGTGGATGCTATCATCGATGAGCATCCAGAACAGATTTTAATGGATATCATCTCGCGTATGCCCAAACAAAATCCATTGAAGATGGCAGAGTACCTAATTCAGGAGATGGAGCAGGATTATGGATGTTACTATCAGGATGATGTAACGGTTCTGGTTTGCGGCATATGGAATAAAAGATAGGATAGTTATGCCAAGGAGAAATATAGATGGAAATACAGGTATTAAATGATATCAGGAAATATATGTTAATAGAGCAAGGACAGGCGGTGGTGGTAGGAGTGTCCGGAGGGGCAGATTCGGTATGCCTTTTAAAAATCTTGGCAAAATTCAGGCAGGATATAGGATATGATGTGTTTGCGGTGCATATAGAGCATGGAATTCGGGGAGAGGAAGCACTTAGGGATATGAAATTTGTAGAGAACCTGTGTGAAAGTATGGAGATTTCCTGCAAGGTGGTGCACTATGATGTGCCGGCAATGGCAAGAAAAAATAAACTGTCAGAAGAGGAGATGGGAAGGATTCTCAGGTACCAGACCTTTGAAGAACAGCGTCAATTGTTGTTACAAGAAAAAGACAGCAGAGGAGAACCAAAATATACCCAGGTAAAAATTGCTACAGCCCATCATGCCAATGACAATGCCGAGACCATTTTGTTTCATCTGGCAAGGGGAAGTGGATTGCCTGGACTTACGGGAATGGAGATAAAACGGGAGTACATTATTCGTCCCTTGTTATTTGTAAAGCGCAAAGAAATAGAAGAGTACTTACGAAGCATTCATCAGCCTTATTGTCAGGATAGTACCAATGAACAGATGCTGTATTCCAGAAATATCATACGCCATAAGGTATTGGCAGAATTAGAGCATATCAATGAAAAAGCTGTGGACAATATCAATAAGACGGGTGTTCTGTTAAAAAAGGCAAAAAATTTTATCAGAAAAGCCGTGGATGGAGCATATATGCAGTCGGTGAAGGTGACAGGAAATAAATATCGTATCGACATAATCCAATTGGAAAAAGAGGACGAATTTATACAGATGGAGGTTGTGAAGAGAGCACTGGAAGAATGTCTGGAAAGTGGAAAGGATATTGGGTATGTACACGTTAGGCAGGTGCTGGATTTGATATCAAAACAATCCGGAAGGGAAGTAAGTCTTCCGTATGAGGCAAAAGCATGTAAAAATTATGATGAAATTGTGCTTTGGAAAGAAAAAAAGGAAGAGCAGACCTTTAACCCTAGGGATGTGATGTCAATTAAGCTGGGTGAGCCATGCAGCAGGAAAAAAGTAAAGTACAGAGGAAGGGAATTTGTACTTTCTTTAGAAACAAATGATAAAAATAGTGAAAATAACTTAAAATATCCTAAAAAAACATGTACGAAAGCTTTTGATTATGATAAAATAGAAAACAGTTTGGTATTTCGAACTAGAAATGTGGGCGATTACTTCGTTTTTAATGAAAAAGGACAAAGAAAATCCTTGAAATCTTTTTTTATTGATGAGAAAATTCCAAGGGAGAAAAGGGATGAAATTATTCTTTTGGCGGACGGGTCTCATATCTTGTGGGTGGTAGGATACCGTACAAGTTTTGGAGCAGAGGTAGGAGAGGATACCCGGTGTGTCATAACAATACAGGAAATGGAGAGCGAATAGTAATGAGTGAACATATAAAGGTCTTATTTTCAGAGGAAGAAGTGGACAGAGTCATAGAAGAACAGGCAAGAAAAATTTCAAAAGACTATGAGGGGAAACAACTTCATTTGGTCTGTGTGTTAAAAGGTGGCGTGTTTTTTATGTGCGAACTGGCAAAGAGGATTACTGTGCCGGTAACTATGGATTTTATGGCGCTTTCTAGTTATGGAGACGGAACCACTTCCAGTGGGTATATCACTATGAAAAAGGAACTGGATGAAAGTATTGAAGGCAAGGAAGTTTTGATTGTAGAAGATATTGTAGATTCTGGAAGAACTTTAAAGTATCTGGTGGAGGAATTGACCAGAAGAAACCCTGCCAGTCTAAGGCTGTGTACTTTATTGGATAAGCCGGACAGGCGAGTGGTAGATATGAAAGCAGATTATACCTGTTTTGAAATACCAGATGTATTTGTGGTGGGCTATGGACTAGACTATGCACAAAAGTATAGAAATCTGCCGTATATAGGAATTGTAGAAATGGAGGAGACAAAAGTTGAGTAGGTTCAGGGGATTTAGTTTTTATCTTATCTTGCTGTTAGCTGCCATGTTGGTATGGAATCTTGCATCATTGAGTTTCTCTAGCAATGGTTCATGTACCTATGGAGAATTTTTAACAGCTTTAGAGAAGGACAATGTAGCACAGGTGGAAATTCAACAGAATGCTGAGACACCAACAGGAGCCGTGGTATTTAAAACTACTAACGGGCAGCAAAAAACGTTTTATGTATCCGACGTAAATCAGATTACCAAGTTGCTGTCAGAGCATGACATGAATAATTATGTGATGACTGATACCAAGAGAGACGGTATCTTTGTTAAAGTGATATTGCCCTTTCTTTTGGTGGGTGTTGTGGTTTTTTTCCTGTTTGCGCTCATCAATAGTCAGGCAAAACAAAGTGGTGGCGGTTCGGAAATGATGAATTTCGGAAAAAGCCGGGCAAAGATGACCACAGATGCAAGCAAGCTGGTAACCTTTAAAGAGGTTGCTGGTCTGAATGAAGAAAAGGAAGAGTTAGAAGAAATTGTAGACTTTTTAAAAGAGCCGGACAATTATATAAAATTGGGAGCCAGAATTCCAAAGGGAGTTTTGTTGGAGGGTCCTCCAGGAACCGGTAAGACTATGCTTGCCAAGGCAGTTGCCGGAGAGGCAGGGGTGCCGTTTTTTAGCATTTCCGGTTCTGATTTTGTGGAGATGTTTGTAGGTGTAGGTGCTTCCAGAGTAAGGGACTTATTTGCCGATGCAAAGAAAAATGCACCTTGTATCGTATTTATCGATGAAATTGACGCTGTGGCAAGAAGACGTGGAACCGGTATGGGCGGTGGACACGACGAGCGCGAGCAGACTTTGAATCAGTTGTTGGTTGAGATGGATGGTTTTGGTGTCAATGAGGGAATCATTGTGATGGCAGCTACCAACCGTGTAGATATTTTGGACCCGGCAATTTTAAGACCAGGACGTTTTGACAGAAAAGTTGCAGTGGGCAGACCGGATGTGAAAGGAAGAGAAGAGATTCTTCAAGTACATGCGAAAAACAAACCACTGTCGGAAGAGGTAAATTTAAAAGAGATTGCCCAGTCTACCTTTGGGTTTACAGGAGCTGATTTGGAAAACCTTTTAAATGAGGCAGCAATCAGTGCAGCCAAGGAAAAGAGAGCCTTTGTGATGCAGAATGACATTAAGGAAGCATTCCTAAAGGTTGGAGTGGGAAAAGAGAAAAAGAGTAGAATTGTGTCAGAAAAGGACAAGAAAATCACTGCCTACCATGAAGCAGGTCATGCTATATTATTCCATGTGCTTCCGGATGTGGGACCGGTTTATACGGTTTCCATTGTACCTACAGGTGGCGGGGCAGCGGGATATACCATGCCGCTTCCAGAGAAGGATGAAATGTTTAATACCAAGGGCCGGATGTTACAGGATATCTGTGTTTCCTTAGGTGGACGTATTGCAGAGGAAATTATCTTTGGAGATGTAACCACAGGGGCAGTCAGTGATATTCAGAAGGCTACAGATACTGCAAAGGCAATGGTTACAAGATTTGGAATGAGCGAATCCGTAGGATTGATCAACTATGGTGCAGACGACAATGAGGTATTCATTGGAAGAGACTTAGCTCACACTAAGGGATACAGCGAAAAAATTGCAGGTATTATTGACAGTGAAGTGAAGAATATTATAGACGAATGTTATGACAGAGCAAAGAAGGTACTACTAGAGCATAAGGATGTGTTAGAATCCTGTGCCCAACTTCTTCTTGAGAAAGAAAAAATTGGAAGAGAAGAATTCGAGTCACTCTTTGTTTAGATATTTGTGAAAAAGGCGGCCAAAGTGAAGTGGTCGTCTTTTTGGTTGGCACTTGTGACAGAGGGACACTCCTTGTGACAAAAGCAGCGTCCCCGTGAAATAAAGGAGTATTTACCATAGCGTTTGTGTTTTGGCTTATCAGGTCAGCATGGCTGGTGGTAAAGAACTATCAAATTTCCATCAAGGCGAAACAGATGCAGGAGGAATTAAAGAGTAGCCGTATTGTGCTTGCCATGAGTCAGATACACACCCATTTTATCTTTAATATTTTAAATGCAATCAGCGGTATGTTTGCATACGATGCCAAAAAGGCAGATGAAATACTGGTAACGTTTTCACGGTATCTAAGGAGAAACATCGGCATTATGGATGAGGATAAACTGGAAAGCTTTACAAAATCTCTGGAACATTTGGAAGATTACATTAAGTTAGAGCAGATTCGTTTTGGGGAAAGGATTCAATTTGTAAAAAAAATCGAAACAGAGAATTTTATGATGCCACCGTTGGCATTGCAGCCAATTGTGGAAAATGCAATCAGACATGGACTGTGCCAGAAAAAGCAAGGGGGAACCATTCGACTCCACACATGGTTGGAGAATGGAAACAACATGATAGAAATATCTGATGACGGTGTGGGATTTGATGTGGAAAGTCCACCAAGAGAAGGTGCAGTGGGAATGAAGAATGTCCGGTTCCGTTTGCAGTACATGGTAAATGGAACCATGGAGATAAAGAGCCGGAAGGGAGAAGGCACCACTGTGACCATTACAATTCCTTGTGCCCAAAAAACAGAAAAAAAGGGAAAAGAGAGAAAAAAGCATGAGAGTAATCTATGTGGATGATGAACAGCCGGCACTGGATACCTTCCAGGCTAAGGCTGGGGATTGTTTAGAAATTGAAAGCCTGCACCTGTTTTTGGATGGGGAGGAGGCGTTACAGTTTTCGAAAAATAATAGGGTAGATGTAGCCTTTCTGGACATAGAAATGCTGGATATGTCCGGGATTGAACTTGCAAAGGCTCTCAAAAAAATAGATAATAATATCAGAATTTTCTTTATGACAGCCTTTGAACAGTATGCGTTGGATGCATTTGGTGTAAAGGCACTTGGCTACATTATGAAGCCATATACAAAGGAAGAGATAATAGAGGCATTGGAAACGGCAGCACTAATGCGTTCCCGTCCAAAGAAGAAAGTACAAATCCAGACCATTCCTCATTTTACTCTGCGGGTAGATGGCAGGGAAGTTTCTTTGAACGGGAAGAGAGCAGAGTTATTTGCCCTTTTGGTAGACCGGGCGGATGCGGGAATTACTGCCAGAGAGGCCATTAGCTGTCTGTGGCCCCAAAGACCGGCAGATGAGAAATCCCAGACCTTATACCGGGTGACATTTCATCAGCTTATGGAGGATTTGAAAGAGGCAGGGATAGAGGACGTTATTCAGACAAAAGGGAAAAAGAAGTGCATTGTCACTGAGATGGTGGAGTGTGACCTTTATCGTATTCTGGATGGACAAGAGACAGAATTGAAGAATTATGGTGGATATTATCTCAAAGAGTATTCTTGGGCAGAGAGCAGAAACGGCCAGATAAGCGGCATGAAAGAAAAGTAATGTTACCGTAAAAGTGAAGTAAAAAAACAGGTTACAAATAAACTTTGTAATTTCACCCAAAATTCGCTATACTATCAGAAGAATAGTATAGCGGATTTTTTAGGAGGAGGCGTGAAACTTATTATGGCAAAGACAGTGGGAATCGGAATACAAAGTTTTGATAAAATCAGAGAAGGAAACTATTTCTATATAGATAAGACACCATTTATCAAAGAATGGTGGGAGAGTGGAGATGACGTGACCTTAATCACCCGCCCAAGACGTTTTGGAAAGACTTTGAATATGAGTATGATAGAGCAGTTCTTCTCTGTGGAGTACAAGGAACGAGGGGATTTGTTTCAGGGACTGGAAATATGGGAGGAAGAGAAGTATAGAAAGTTACAGGGAACCTATCCGGTAATTAATCTGTCTTTTGCAAATATAAAGGAGCCAGATTATGAGATGACCGAGTACCGGATTCGCCAGCTTTTGATGAAACAATACGAAAGAACATCTTATTTATTGGAAAGCAATGTATTGTCAAAAGCAGAAAAGTCATATTTTGAAAGAATGGTCACAGATATGAACAGGGTAGATGCACCAATGGCTTTGTATCAGTTGTCGGATTATCTGCAACGCTATTATGGAAAAAAGGTGATTATTCTCCTGGATGAGTACGACACCCCCATGCAGGAAGCATATATACAGGGATTCTGGGATGAACTGGTTTCGTTTACCCGAAGTTTATTTAATTCCACGTTCAAGACCAACCCTTATTTAGAAAGGGGAATTATGACAGGGATTACCAGAGTCAGCAAAGAATCTATATTTTCGGATTTAAATAATCTTGAGGTAGTTACCACAACTTCAAATAAGTATGCTACAGCCTTTGGCTTTACTGAGGAAGAAGTGTTTGCATCTTTGGAACAGCGTGGACTTGGAGCAGAAAAGGAAGAAGTGAAACGGTGGTATGATGGGTTTACGTTTGGAAGTCATAAGGATATCTATAATCCATGGTCTATTTTGAATTTTTTGGATAAAAGAAATTATACCACTTATTGGGCAAATACCAGCAGTAACAGCCTAGTTGGAAAACTAATTAGGGAAGGAAACCGTAAAATTAAGGCGGCCTTTGAATCTCTCTTGAGGGGTGAAACAATACAGTGTCCCATTGATGAACAGGTGGTATATAATCGTCTTGGGGACAATGAAGCGGCTGTGTTCAGTCTGCTTTTGGCAAGTGGTTATTTAAAGGTTTTAAGTTATGAGCGGCTGGAGAAAATCCCGCTTGGTAGACGGCCCAGATATGAACTGGAACTTACGAACTGGGAAGTAAGGTGCATGTTCCTTGGAATGGTGCAGGAATGGTTTTATGAAGCGGAAGATGATTACAGTGATTTCATAAAGGCTCTACTAAGTGGAGATGTAGAAGCTATGAATGAATACATGAATCGTGTTTCGGAACAGATGTTTAGTAGTTTTGATACGGGATGTAAGCCTTCAAAGTCACAGCCGGAGCGCTTCTATCATGGATTTGTATTAGGATTAATTGCAGAACTAGGTGAGAAGTATGTTATTACTTCTAATCGTGAAAGCGGATTTGGAAGGTATGATGTGATGATTGAATCCAAGGAAAAGGAAGAGGCAATTATTTTAGAGTTTAAAGTATTTAAGCAGAATCGGGAAAAATCACTGGAGGATACTGTAGCCTCCGCTCTTGCCCAGATAGAGGAAAAGCAGTACGAAGCAGATCTGATTGCCAAGGGAATTCCCAAAGAGAATATCTACAAATATGGCTTTGCCTTTGAGGGAAAGAAAGTGTTGATTGGATAGCACAAAATGGGTAGCACAAAACTGCGGTAGGAGCCTACCGGGTTTTGTGCTACGTTACTGTACACTCCCTGTGCTACCTTCTTGTAGCGCCCCCATAGAATATATGTTTGACATAGACCGGAAGCAGTGATAATATTATAGTATAAAAAAGGTGCTACCGATGACGGTTCGCCTGATTATATTGATTGGTAAAGTAACCGCTCTAAGTTTCTCAGGCTAAGGGGCGGTTATTTTTGCGTCTTGGAATCATGCTTTCCATGCATGTAACCAAGACTATAAAAAGTCGCACACAGTGCAAGCACTGCAATAAGGTCACTAATGGTTAGCATAAGCATAAGTCTCCTTTCCAAGGTTTCCCAAGGGGATTTCTATGTAATCGGAGCTATGAACTCTCCGCAAGAAGCGAACCGCCATTCACACGCCAATGTGTGGTAGCACCCGGACAATAAGTCCGGATTTATAATATCAAACATATGTTTTGAAATCAAGATAAAATTCAATTTAATGTGGTACCGCGAACCGGGTTCGCAGAACCCACCCCCCATGGAAAACAGGGTCGCATCCGTTTAGCCAAAGCTGGATGCGACCCTGTTTTCCTAACAATACGCTCCACTTTAAACGATGAAAAGATATAGCTAAGATGGGTACGCCCCTTGTTTTTGGGGAATAAGAAATTTTGTGTAATTTGTATAGAAAAACAAGAAAAGTTTGTGAAATTTTCAAGCCCAAAATGGGGGTAAAATTAACGGTTTTTTAACGGTAGGTATTTTATAATGTAAGAGTATCATTACAAGCAAAACAAAAACGATAAGGATATGAATGGAGGAATCAATATGGGAAAAAAAGTAAAAGTGACAGCAAAACGATGGTGTGCTTTGTTACTGGTGGCAGTAATGCTTTGCACATCAGTGAATTTAGGAACCATTACAGTTCGTGCGGAAAATGGTGGCAATTGTGGTGAAGGGGTAACCTGGTCGGTTGATGCTACCGGAGAAACATTGACTATATCAGGTACAGGAGCAGTAGAGGATTATCAATATTTGGGAACAGTGGCTCCTTGGCGCAATGATTATGCAAGGACAATCAAGAAAGTAATTATTAAGTCCGGTGTGACGAGAATAGGTTCATTTGCATTTCACAACTGTACATCTTTGGAATCTGTGATAATAGGGTATGAAGAAACAAGTAAAGCTACCCCAACGAGTTCGCTGGAAAGTATAGGAGTTTATGCATTTTATCGATGTAGTAGTTTAAGTAATATAAGCATTCCGGAAGGAGTAACAAGTATAGGAGATAGTGCATTTTCTGGATGTAGTAGTTTAAGTAATATAAGCATCCCAGATAAAGTAGAGACTATAGGAAAGGGTATGTTTTATGGATGTAGTAGTTTAAGTAGTATAAGCATCCCAGATAAAGTAACAAGTATAGGAGATCATGCATTTTATGGATGTAGTAGTTTAAGTAGTATAAGTATTCCGGAAGGAGTAACAGGTATAGGAGTTTATGCATTTTATGGATGTAGTAGTTTAAGTAGTATAAGTATTCCGGAAGGAGTAACAGGTATAGGAGATTATACATTTTCAGGTTGCAGTAATTTGTCTGATATAAGTTTACCTTCTTCCATAACAAAGCTTGGTATTTGTGCATTTGATGATTATAGTAAGGTCACAAATATTAAAGAGATTATACCTAATTTATTTGTCTTATCAGAAATACCAAGTGTTCTGCTTGATTTAATAGCAGAGGAAACAGGGGAGTATCAGTTGACTGTTGTTGGATACAATGATGGCACTGAAGATGTGCGTAAAGGAGGAATGCTTGAAACCAAGCTGGATTATACTGGCAGTGGAAAGGTATACTATTCATATAGTGGTACTAAGATATATACATATAGTTCTAGTGACACTTATGTGACCGGTGGAGCAGATAGTACCAAGGGAATGGCTTATGAAAATCTTATTTATGTTGCAGGAACACCGGAAACAGAGGTATTGGATGTGACAGTATATATAGTGGAAAATAATAAAGTCTATAAGCAAAGTCTTTCGAAAAAATTGCAAACAAATGATCTTACAAAGGAATTGAAAGATTTGACTGTTTTTATGATGCCTGGCGAAACTATGACTATGGGTCAGATTTTGGGCAGAGCCGGAATAACCCATGTTACCGGTTGTCTCAACGTAACAAGTAGGACGATACAAACAGGCTATAAAGGGATTTCTATAAGTGGCTCAGGAAATAACACCTCAATTGTTGTTGCAGATAATGTTGAAGCAGGAGCTGTGGCAACGGTAACTTATACGGCAAAAACTTCAAATTGCGCTTATCATGGTACTGATAAAGCAGAGGGTGTGACACTTACGGTTAAGGTATTGGACAAACCTGCCATTGAAACCACCAGAAGTACTATTACTGTTTCAAATCCACAGCGGGGTTGTGATTATTATATTGGTACTGTGAAAGGTGAAGTGAAGGACGGTAAAGTTGTATTTGGTAATTTGCAGCCAAATACCAAGTATTATGTACAGGTAAAACAAAACGGTGTACAGGCCTCCGTAGAAACTGCCACAAAGCCGAATAATGCTAAAATTCAAGTGGATGACACTATGACTTTTAACTATGGAACTGCCGGTGAAGAAGAAAGAGAGATTTCAGCAACAGGATTTGAGGTGGTAACCGATCCGGAATTTACCGGTGAGGACATTACCTGGAGTTCAAGTACCCATGAAGGAGTCAGTGCAGAAATTGTGGAAGGTAGGTTGAAAGTCTCTACCACTGCACAGGCAGAAGCAGGAAGATATCCATTGGTTATTACAAAGGATGATGGTGATTATAAGATTACCTCCAATACAATTACTGTTGTTGTAGGAAAAGCGAATATACCTATAGATAATATCAATACAACACTGAAGGCAAAGGAAAATGCTCAAAAAGAGATTGTTCTGCCAAAGCTTCCGGAGGGTGCAGTCTATGGGGCAGTAACCAATGAGAATGCAGAATTTGATGTCAGTGAAGTATCCGATGGAAAATTGACCCTGACTTCCAGAGGAATGGATGTGGACACAGCAGCTATGACCTTTCAGGTGGCTGTTCAAGGAGGAAAGAATTATAAGAATACAACGCTTACAGTAACTGTACAGCCTATCAAACCCACAGAGGTAACTATTCGTGGCATTGAAGCTGAAAATGCAGTTTATGATGGCAAGTCTCATGCAGGATACACAGGAACAGTTACATTGTCGGATAATCATCTTACAGCAGAGGAGCTTACATACACTTATACAGGTACCACAAGTGATGGTACAGAATATGACAGTGCAGAAGCACCGAAGGCTGCAGGTGAATATCGTCTGACAATCTCTACGGCAGAGGATAATACAGCTTACATAGGAAGTAAGGTTTTGGATTTCGTCATTGAGCAGGCACCTGTTATCATTACAGCAGACAATAAGACCATTAAGTATGGTGCAGAGGAACCGGAACTTACTTATACCACAGAAGGAACCATTGTAGAAGGAGATACACTTACAATTAATATTACCAGAGATACCGGAACAGAGGTGGGAGCTTATGTCATCCGGGTAGGTCAGAGAGAAGGAGATAACAGTAATTACAAGCTTACATTTAAGACGGGAACACTGACCATTGCAGGTATGACAAAGGCAGAACTGGAAGAAATTGTAAAAGGCTTAAGTGCATCAAACACAACAACAGCAAATGACATTGCAGATGCAGTAAAAGAAAAAGTAAGTGAATTAGGCTATCGTGGCATGGAAGTAGAAGTTTCAGACTTTGCAAAGACAGAGGCAACCAAAGAAGCAGAAGGAGCTGTAACGGGAAGCATTACCCTGAAGATGGGTAATAAGACAGAAACAGCACAGGTAAATCTGCCAATTACCAGACTGCCAAAGACAGAGGAAGACAAGCTTGCAGAAGGAAAAAAAGCTATTGAAGAAGTAATCGCAGATTTTAATACAACCAATGCAACAACCCAAGAAGACGTTTTGAAGGCAGGGAAAGACAGAGTTGCCCAGTTAGGTTATACAGATATGGAAGTAACACTTTCCAACTTTAAAAAGACAGAGGCAACCCAAGAAGCAGCTGGAAGTATCATCGGAACATTTACCTTGAAATTAGGCGATAAGACAGCCACAGTAGAAATAAATCTTTCAATTGAAAAACTTCCGCCAGTGGCAAGCCCAAGCGTAGAGCCAAGCAAAACACCGAGCGTTGAGCCGAGCAAAACACCAAGCGTAGAGCCGAGCAAAACACCGAGCGTAGAGCCAAGCAAAGAGCCGAG
>JBGVDD010000146.1:0-13344 GCA_045119215.1 Lachnospiraceae bacterium
GATATTTGCCATACTCAGAGATAACAAACCTTTTGAAATCATCACTCCACAGGAGCACATAAAACAATACAATGTGGCTAAATGCGACGAAGCTGCATAAAATACTGAATTACCCGAATCTATATCTTTTTTAAAACAAGAGATTTTCACCAAGGGATAAGTGCGCCCTTTTTTAGTCCTAAAATATAATCAATATTTTTTAAATTTCTTATTGACATTTATTAGCTGGACTTCTATCGTTAAGAATAAACAACTGTTCTAATTATATAGAACCCATTTATTATATCATCGTTTTTGGGGATAGACAATAAAGTTTTCACACTTTTTTCATAATTTTTTCATATTTTTTTAATTTCTTGAAATTTATTATTAATTTCTTTATTGCCTTTCCATAATATATTTCCGACTCCAAAAGCTCGCATCATCTTCTGCCTATGTGAAAAGAGCGAAACCGCTTAGCAGTCTCGCTCTTTTCACAAAAACTATATAATAATAATGAGGGGGACTAGTACATTTACTTGGGGGAATAAATTCACTATATAAAAAAGGTATAATATCGAGATTCCAAATTTCCTTTCCGTTCTGAAATTTGTCCTCTCTTGTACAGCAAAATAAATATAACATCTTTTTTACTTAATGTCAATATTTTTTTAAATATTTTTTATTATTTGTAATTATTTTGTAATATTTGAGCCAGGGTACCCGATTCCCTGGCTCACTAACATTTATAATTTGCACTTTACTACTTTACTGAACTTACTGTAGGTCTTCTTCCCATTGGCTTCCTTCCTGTAAGCTCGAATTTTTAAATAATATGTCTTTCCTTTTTTCTTCTTTGTCAGTTTCTTATAAATTGAAGTCTTACTAGAAGTAGTGATTTTCTTATCAGAAAAATTCTTTTTTGTGGCAATATAAATTTCGTAGCCATTAATTCCAGTTACCTTTTTCCAACTCAGCTTGATACTGGTGGCGGTAAGCTTTTTTGCCTTCACAGCCCCTGGTGTTTTTACTGATTTTAAGGTTGACTTTGGTATTGCAGTGGCATATGCAACGTTTGAAACGAATTTAATCCCATTATTCTTGGCATATTTTTGTGCCACACTCCCTGCTGCTCCATTGATTTGAACCAGACAGGTATCTGCAAAAGCTTCCTCTCCAATCTCAGTCACGGAGCCTGGAATGGTTACCTCTTTCAAATTTGGTGTGCCCCGTAATAACCTTGCCGGGATTTTTTTTGCCCCATTTTTAAATATTGCAACCTCTAATCTATCACATTTATCAAATGCACCTGTATAAGGATATTGTTGTTCCATATCCACTAATGATATTGGTAAAATAATTTTTTCAATCGAGTCACAATTTTCAAAAGATCCTGTATACATCTTCTGTAATCCTTCCGAAAACTGGACATTTTTCAGACACAAACACTCAGCAAAAGCTTCATTATAAATTGTTTTTACAGATTTAGGTATTTTCACTGTAACAAGACTGTCACAGTTATAAAAAGCTCGATAACCAATATAAGAGACTGTTTCTGGTATTACTATTTCTTCTAATCCTGTTGTATTTTTCAACATACTATCTGGGATATAACGAAATCCATTTTGCAAAACTATCTTCTTCAAACTATCGCAATAAGCAAAAACACCATCATAAGGATATTGTACATCATATTTTGTAATACTCTTTGGCAGAATCACACTTGCTAGGCTATCACATTTTTCAAAACATCCATTTCCTAAGGTTAATATTCCATCATTGAGTGTAACACTTTCTAAATGGGAACATTCCGCAAAAGCGTGTTCTCCTATTGTCTGCACAGTTTTAGGAATATTGACTGCTTCAATCTGACTGCATCCCATGAATGCTTCCTCCTCAATGGAGATTACAGAATTGGGTATCGTAATCTGACGAAGACCTGGAACATTCTTACAAATACGATATGGTATTTGCTTTAATCCGTTTTCGAAAACGATTCTATTTAAATTATCACATTCGATAAACAATCCTGTATACGGATACTCACATTCATAAGCAGTTAAAGATTTTGGTATCGTTATTGTTTCTAGCGCATCGCAGTTATAAAAAGCAGATGTGGAAATCTTCTTTAGAACGTTAGAAAATTTTATTGTGTTCAAATTGGTGCATCCACTAAATGCATATCTACCAATATAAGTCAAGTACTTAGCTCTTGACATATCAACTGTTATAATAGAAGAATTATCTAAAAATGCCTCCTCTTTTATACTCTCTACCTTGTAAGTATATTTTCCTACCGTAATAGTTGCCGGAATATTCACCACTTCCACCGAAATATCCTCCACCCCGGTGACATGGGCTCCACCATTTGAAATCTGATATTTAATTTTATTTACTAATTCATCTGCCTTTGTCTCCATATCACACTTCATAGTCAATGTTCCTAAAACTAAAAGTGCAAAACATATAATTTTAATGGAATTCTTTATTATTTTCTTCATTGTCCTTTCCTCCATATTCTCTCTCAATATTCCTATTCCTTTTATCCTGCCGGCATCTCTTCTGTGATTTTCACAGCTTCCCCTCGTTCACCAATTTCTAATTGTGTATAATATAGATTTCTCCATAAACTTAAAAATGCAGAACTCCCTTTTGTCTGGTTATTTACAAATTCTACTAACGTTGTCCGGGACAATTCATAATTTTGATTATAATACTCTATCACACAATCTTTGTCAGCCATAAGGGTAACTTCCACTGTCTCACCGGTTTTTACCGGAACCCAGTCATCCCCTGTCACATTTCCAAAATGTTTTAAGACAGGCAACTGATTGACTTCAGGATTTGTTTTGTCAACGCGGTACGCAACAACATCTCCCCATGCCAATGCATCCTCCAGACTGATTTCTTCAGAGTCTGTAAAATAACAAATTTCCTCCGATTTTTCCGAACAGAACATTTCCTTCTCTACTGCTCCAAAATGATATGACTTTCCTACTTCATAAGTATCAAATTCCTCTGGTGTAACATATAAATACTCATTTAATATCAATTTTGCATGGATTTCATACTGTTCTCCTTGTTCTTTCACATCATAAATTTCAGAGTAATAATTGCCTGTTTTCAAACAATCATCTTCACTCTTTGATTCTGTGTTTGTATCCGAAGACATTGCATCATCAGATATCACTGCATCTTGCCCCTTGGAGGCTCCCTCATTACTTTCATCTTGCCTTTCTGTTTCCGCAGCCATTTCTTTATGTTCTACATTTTTATTGGTAGCTTCATCCACATTTGCCTGTTCTGTTCCACAACCCCAAATACTTCCCATAATTGCCATTAAGACCACTAATTTCATTAATTTATTCATAACTCACTTTACTTTCCTGACACAATTTACTCGCAAAACTTTTCAATCATCTTATCCACCACTGGCACCTTGATTGTCTTTTGCTTTAACGCATTAATTCCCAACAGCAAAAAGATACAGGTTTTATAAATCCCTAGTGCACCTGTAATCACTGAAATGATCTGACTGATTTTACTATAATCGAAAGTTCCTTGAAATACAGCACTTATGGTTCCTAGCCAAGAAAGCACATCCGGGATAAAATCCGCAACATGAATCCAGAAGTAAATCAAAGTCAGGGTTACAACCGCCTTGATTGCAGTATTTTTCAACCATTCATTCTGCTCCATCACTAACACATATCCAACCAGCAAAAGCAGAGGGACATACCCTCCAAACAACGCTGCAAAATAAATAAGTGCACCAAAGATTCCTACATTAACTCCTAATTTTGTTTTCATACTCTTCTCCTTTTTTGTATTATTCCAGAACATATCTTATTACATTTATATGGTTGTTGTCAACAACTACTTTAAGTTGTTATTATGTGCTATATAAAGATGAATTATCTTCTTAGTCTCTTTAGTTAACAACTGTATGTTGTTTTATCTCACAACCTATTGTCATTATTAAATATCACCATATTTGTTAAAATATAAGTATCTGTTCACAACTACTGAACTATAGAAAAATCTGGCAATGCCGACAACTACAAAATTGCCCGATTTTTGTAAAATGCACATTTTCTTACGGTCTCAGCAGTAAATGCTGAGACCTGTACTGAATAGTTACCTATATCTCTAATTTTCAGAGAAAGTCTGGAAAGACTAATGAAAGAAATAAGAAGGTATTTTAAATGAAAAGATTAAAAGAATTGAGAGAAAAAAAAGGCATTAGCCAGCAAAAGCTTGCCAATGAGTTTAACTTAAGTCAGCAGTCTATCTACAAATATGAAAATGATTTGGCAGAGCCGGACATATCCACATTGATAAAGCTATCCCATTACTTCGAGACATCCATAGATTATCTAGTTGGAAATACGGACATTCCTTATATGATAGAATATCGAAAAACAGAAGACTTAAATTCACAAGAATTATCTCATCTTCTCGCCTATCGGAAAGCAAGCAAAAATATACGTTCTTCTATTGATGTAATTTTAAAAGAATACAATAAACTACAAGCCTAAAAAGAAGCAATCCCCAAAAATGATTGCCTCTTTTTTATTCTGCATCTCTGGGTGCACCAAGGTACCCGGTATCCTGGTTCACCCCCTGTTCCACGGTACGCGGTTACCTGGTTCCGACCCCGGTTCGCAGAACCAACACCACGCAAAAAGAGCGAAACCGCTTAGCAGTTTCGCTCTTTTCACAAAAACTATATAATAATAATGAGGGGGAGTAGTAAATTTACTTGGGGGAATAAATTTACTATATAAAAAAGGTATAATATCGAGATTTCAAATTCCTTTTCCGTCCTGAAATTTGTCCTCTCTTGTACAGCAAAGTAAATATAACATCTTTTTTACTTTGTGTCAATACTTTTTTAAAATATTTTTATTATTTGTAATATTTTTGTAATATATTATTTTACACTTGCCACCATTTTTCCATCCTGCATATCCATATAGATTACATCACCGGCACTTAGGTTTCCACCTAAGATACATTTTGCGGCCTCCGTTTCCACATGTTTTTGCAAAAATCTCTTCAATGGTCTGGCTCCATACATTGGTTCATAGCCTTCATTGATAATATAATCTCTGGCTGCCGGTGACAGCTCAATAGAGATTTCCTTATCCTCCAGACGTTTGTTTACCTCTGCAAGCAATAGCTGAATAATGCCTCCAATGTTTCCTTTTGTCAACGGCTTAAACATAATGGTTTCATCTAACCGGTTCAAAAATTCCGGTCGGAAATGATTTCTAAGGTCTGCCATCACAAGACTTTCTGCATTTTCATTGATTTCTCCATCTTCCGTGATTCCATCCAATATATACTGGGAACCAATATTCGAAGTCATAATAAGAATGGTATTCTTAAAGTCTACCGTCCGTCCTTGGGAATCTGTAATTCTACCATCATCTAACACCTGAAGCAGGATATTAAATACATCCGGATGGGCCTTTTCCACTTCATCAAACAGAACCACGGAATAGGGTTTTCTTCTCACAGCCTCTGTAAGCTGTCCACCTTCTTCGTATCCTACATATCCTGGAGGCGCTCCTACCAATCGTGACACAGAATGCTTCTCCATATACTCACTCATATCGATACGAACCATATTGTTTTCATCATCAAACAGGCTTTCTGCCAGGGCTTTGGCAAGCTCTGTTTTACCTACACCGGTAGGTCCTAAGAATAAGAAGGAACCAATGGGCTTTCCCGGGTCTTTGATTCCGGCTTTGGAACGGATGATTGCCTCTGTCACCTTGGTAACCCCTTCATCCTGTCCAATGACGCGTTTGTGAAGTTCTTCATCTAAGTGAAGGGTTTTATTTTTTTCACTTTCCGTCAGCTTTGCAACCGGAATCCCTGTCCACCGAGAGATAATCCTTGCAATCTGCTCATCATCCACCGCCTCATGGGCTAGATGTAAATCCTTTTCCTTAATGTTCTTCTCTTCTATGGCAAGCTGTTCCTTTAATTTTGGAAGTTCTCCGTACATTAACTGGCCCACTCTCTCATGGTCACCTTTGATGGTACAAACTTCGATTTCACGGTTCATCTCATCAATCTGTTCACGCAGCTTACTTGCCTTCTCCAAAGCCGCCTTTTCATTGTCCCACTGTGCCTTCTGGCTGGCAAATTCTTCTTTTAACTGGGCAAGCTCCCTGCTTAACTCTTCCAGTCTCTCCTTGCTCAGATGATCCTTTTCCTTCTTTAAGGCAGTTTCCTCTATCTGAAGCTGCATAATCTTACGATTCTTTTCATCCAGCTCCGCCGGCATGGAATCCAATTCTGTCTTTACCAGGGCGCAGGCCTCATCTACCAAATCAATGGCCTTATCCGGTAGGAATCTGTCCGAAATATAACGATTTGACAGCACTGCCGCAGACACAATGGCATTGTCTAAAATCTTGACCCCATGATATACCTCATAGCGTTCCTTTAATCCTCTCAAAATGGAAATGGTATCTTCCACCGTTGGCTCTGCCACCAACACCGGTTGAAATCTTCTCTCTAAGGCAGGATCCTTTTCTATATACTGACGGTATTCATCTAAGGTAGTGGCACCGATACAATGCAATTCCCCTCTGGCAAGCATAGGTTTTAACATATTTCCTGCATCCAGAGCTCCGTTTCCTCTTCCGGCACCTACAATGGTGTGAAGTTCATCGATAAACAGGATAATCTCTCCATCACTTTTCTTTACTTCATCTAAAACTGCCTTTAATCTCTCTTCAAATTCTCCCTGGTACTTTGCCCCTGCAATCAAGGCTCCCATATCCAGCGAAAAAATCTTCTTATCCTTTAAACCTTCCGGTACATCTCCATGAACAATTCTTTGGGCAATTCCCTCTGCCACTGCTGTTTTTCCAACTCCAGGTTCACCAATCAAAACCGGATTGTTCTTGGTCTTTCTAGAAAGAATGCGGATTACATTTCGAATTTCCGTATCTCTTCCAATCACCGGATCCATCTGCTGCTTTCTGGCGCGTTCCACCAGATCCTGACCATACTTATTCAAGGTATCATAAGTTGCCTCCGGGTTGTCTGAGGTTACCCTCTGATTTCCACGAACCGTTGACAATGCCTGCAAAAACCGCTCTCTGGTGATTCCGTATTCCCTGAAAATTTCTTTTATCTCAGGATTTGGATATTTTATCATGGAAAGAAAAATATGCTCTACAGACACATAGTCATCTCCCATGGCTTTTGCTTCATCCTCAGCGCTAATAAGCACCTGATTCAGCTTTTGCCCCATATAAAGTTTCCCACCACTTACCTTGGTACGCTTCTTTATGGCCTGCTCTGTTCGATTGATAAAATGTGTTAAATCAATCTCCATTTTTTCAATCAGTTTTCCTATTAAACTGTCATCCATTGTCACAAGGCTATATAACAAATGTTCCTGCTCAAGCTCTTGATTTCCGTATTCATACGCAAGCTTTTCACAACGATTCACTGCCTCAATGGACTTTTGTGTAAATTTGTTAATGTTCATCGCTCTTCCTCCTGACATGACTACTACGTATTTTGCTACGTTTTGTGTTTTTTATTCTCTTCTGTTTCTAATAGGAACTATATCACTTGTTATTAGCACTGTCAAGAGGTGAGTGCTAGAATTTTCTGACAACTTGTAACAGTTCAGCCTTAGGCTAAACTGTTACGAAATCGGGCAATGCTTACGCATGCATAATTGCCCGATTTTTGTTAAATACACATTTTCTCACGGTCAGCGCAGTAAATGCGCAGACCTGCCTGAACTGTTACGACAACTTACATAAGCAAGGTAAAAACTGCCCATCTCCCGCAGGAAATGGACAGCCTTTCAAAAGTGTTTTATTAAGTTTAATATCAAGCAGTAACCGAATATTTACGCTTTCCCACAGTAAATACGGATAGCTTCTGCCGAAAACCTGGCGGTTCCTGCTCCTCCCATATTATCAATATTCTCGGTGAATTCACCGCCACCGGCATACATCTCCCCAAGCTTAAGGAGAATCTCTTTCGAACAGGCATAAAAATTCCCGTTAATATATTCATGGAGTTTTTTTACCTGGTTCTGGGCTTTTGCCGCACCTGGTTCTGTCTCTTTCATCTCACCAAATTCCACAAATATCTGCATAAACTCCTTCATAATGGTTTCTTCCTCTTCTTTGGTTCTCTTATAAGACTTTTGCTCAAACTCCTTATACTCAGGAGTTTTTCCCCACTGTTTCTTCGCCTGTTTGGCATATTCGTCAATTTTCCTTGTATCAAATACTGTAAAATCCATTGTTTTCACTCCTATCCATTGTAATCCACGGGCAAAGTCAATCAAATTCTCCAGATGTTCTTTTTTCATTGTCAGCAATGCAATTTGCTGCTCTAATGCCTTCTTTTTATCAAAATCGGGACTTGAAATGATCTCCTTAATCTCTTTCAGAGGAAACTCTAACTCTCGAAACAATAAAATTTGCTGCAGCTTTTCTAAAGCTGTATCGTCATACAGCCTGTAACCGGATTCTGTATATTCTGTTGGTTTCAACAACCCGATTTTATCGTAGTATTGCAGGGTGCGTATACTCACCCCAGCTAATTTACTTACCTCATTTACTGTCCTCATCTTGTTTCCTCCCTTCCGTGTAATTATACAATAAACTATTACGCAACGTAGGAGTCAATGGTTTTTTAATTTTTTATATTACATTTTTCCGTTTTGACCATCTGCTTCTGCCTTTCCTAACAGATACAGGAAAGCTATAGCAGGTATCCGCAAAATCGGCACTTCTGTTTGGTGCTTTGTAATACCAAAATCATATAACTGCTTTGTTACAAGAAAAGCGTTTGTGACTTTTGATTTTTCATCCTTACACAACTCGACAATGGCATCGGTAGCAGGAATATGAGAATTGTTGCGATACTTAACCTCGCAGAGAATTTTCTGACGGGGAAGTTCAATGACTACATCAACCTCTTTTTGATTATCTTTTGCCTTTCTAAAATACCCAAGCTGTGCTGTACTGCCTTGATAGAAAGATACAATATGCTTATAAACGCACGTTTCCACCATAGCTCCAAGTTCTTTTTCGTCTGATAAGACATCATCAATCATCAATACAGCATTGCGTATGGCAGCATCAGCAATAAAAATTTTCGGTTTTCCTTTTAATGCCCCTTTGTTTCCCACATCCATTGGCTTTGCCAGATAAATTAGATTAGACATTTCAAGAGCCTCAATATAACTTTCAATGGTACTGACAGAAGTATTCTCCAGCTCTTTTGCCGCTGTGGTCACGCTGAAAATTTCTGTTGAATTCATACAGAGATATAAGAACAGCTTTTCCATTAAAAGTGGGCTTCGAATATTAAAGAGGGTCAGCACATCACGCTTGATGACCTTATCTACCACATCCTCACGCAACATCCTTTGGGCATAAATATCATCATCGGACAATACAAGCTCTGGAAAACCGCCAATCATAAGATAACGGTTGAAATGTCCTTCTAATGGCACAAATTTGTCCATTAAATCCCCAAGCTCTGCATTACTCATTTTCACAAGCCTTGTCAATTTTAGATTATCGGGTAATATTGGTCCTTCAATCTGAAGTAGGCGGCAATACTCATAGAATGACATTGTTGGTATCTTTAAGACATTCCATCTGCCTGTACCACTGTCTGTAGCACCTTTTTCCAATATGGGACTTGCCGAGCCTGTCGCTGTAAGATGAATATCCTTTCTGCTGTCATAAATAACTTTCATCCATAATTCCCAGTGCTCTGTATATTGAATTTCATCAAAAAAAATATATTTTGTTCCCTGAATCGGATAAAGCGACTCATAAATAGAAAGGACCGTTTCTACATTGACGAGCTTTATAATCGGATTATCAAAAGATACATACAGAATATTTTTGGGGCTGGTCCCCTCATCAATCAGATTGTCTATCATCTGGTACATAATCGTTGTCTTACCCACACGCCTTGCTCCAGACAATACTGCAAACCGTCTAAGCGTTTTATGCTTTATCATTTTCAGAGCTTCATAATAAGCGAGCCGTTTCTGCGGCTTACTCTCCTCTTTGATTGTGGACGGATTACGCCACCAGGGATTATACTGTCGTAATACTTTGATGACCTGTTCATCACTTACAATCGCCATAAAAGCACCTCCATACTTTCATTGTTTCCCAGGAGTTATATTGTTATACTTTAATAACAGTCCAGGAGTTATATAAGTATATTATAACAACAGCCATCAAAAGAATGCAACCTTAACTTTCATTAAAAAGCTTTTCATATGACACCATGTTACTGTACACACTCTGTGTGCACTGTAACGACACCATATCTTCTTTTCGTCTCATCTTCTCCTTCCTCTTACATGGGTGTCCCAACTTCTATTAAATTGCCATCCAGGTCATAAAATCGAACCACTTTCTGTCCCCAGGAGTGCTCCATCAAGGTATTGACATACTGTATCGGTTCCTTATAAGCCTCTAATTTTCGTACAAATCCCTCAATATCTGCCTCCTCAAAGTAAAGCTCCGTTGCATGATTGTGGGGCAGAACATCCTTTTTTATAAAATTTTTCCAGATGCTTGCATCCTGAAGTACAAGACCTTCGGTCATAATCACATTTCCGTCATTGTCCAAAATCACTTGCAGACCAAACAATTCCTTATAAAAATCTATGGATTTTTGAATATCATTTACAACGATCAATACATTTTTTAATCTCATATCTTACCTCACTTTTTATTTTTCATTGTGTCTGTTTAACCCATGAAACAAATATGGTATGGTGTAACAGTTTAGCCTATGGCTAAACTGTTACGGTATAGTCACAAATACCTACACAATTATACTACAGTATTTGCAATCTATAAAGCACGTTTTTCTCATCTTACACCAATAAAAAAGCCGCTAATCCCAAAGAATTAGCGACTTTCCAATTACAGAAGACCATCACCACCATCTGCTTTTTTTCTATGTCATATTTTTCTGCATGCTTTTTATATTTGCAATCATTTTTTTATCATTAGGCCGCACTGCCCCCATGCCCATGGGCTTTGCAGGCTCTGTCATAATCCATAAGTTTCTGACGTTCCTCCGAAGTCAGTGTCTTAGGCACTTCTATCTGGACTACAATATATTCATCACCCTTATGGGAAGGATTCTTCATGGCTGGAATTCCTTTTCCCTTAAGCCGTATCTTGCTTCCAGGCTGGGTCCCTGGGGCAATCTTACATACCACTTTTCCTGTCAATGTGGGAACCGTCACCTCCCCGCCGAGCACTGCTGTGGCATAGGGAATATTCACAGTTACATACACATCGTTGCCTTTCCGCTCATATCCGGGCTTTGGTAAAATATGCACTTTAAGCATCAAATCACCATGATTTCCACCGCCAACACCGGGAGCCCCCTGCCCTTTCAAGCGAACGTTCTGTCCTTCATCGATACCGGCTGGAATACGCACTTTTAAAGAACTTACCCTGCCATTTTCCTCCTGAACCTGCAGCACTTTCTCACATCCTGACACTGCATCATCAAAACTGATGGTAATATCTGCATGAGCATCTGCACCGTCTTGTTTAAAACTTCCACTGCCAAAGCCTCTTGAGCGCTGGGAATGAAATCCCCCTCCTGTGCCACTGTGGAAAAATTTTTCGAAGATATCATCAAAAATATCTCCCATATCATCCATGTCTCCATGGGTAAAGTGAAATTCTTGATAGGCTCCACCGTTTCCAAATCCTCCGGTGGAGTAGCTTCCTGCTCCGGAATGATTCCTTTCCGGTCCATATCCCTCCTCAAAGGCTGCAAAGCCGAACTGATCATACAGTTTTTTCTTTTCTGAATCACTTAAAACATTGTAGGCTTCCGTCAGTTCCTTGAATTTCTGTTCCGCCTCCTTATCTCCCGGATTGATGTCCGGATGATATTTCTTGGCAAGTTTACGATAAGCACGTTTAATTTCTCTTTCGTCCGCACCACGATTCACCCCAAGCACATCATAATAATCTTTCTTTGCCATCGTTCATCACCTCTCGATTAAAAGAAAAAGCGATTATTAGATTTTTATCAACCTTCAATCGTGATAAACTGACTCTCTTCTACCTTTGGCTT
This sequence comes from Lachnospiraceae bacterium, assembly GCA_045119215.1. Classification (GTDB taxonomy): domain Bacteria; phylum Bacillota; class Clostridia; order Lachnospirales; family Lachnospiraceae; genus RUG11237. The sequence goes on from JBGVDD010000146.1 coordinate 12,109, forward strand.
TGCCTCTTTTTTGGGAACCAGAACCTTTAAGACTCCATCCTCAAATTTAGCTTTGATATCCTGCTGTGTGATATCATCACCAACGTAAAAGCTTCTACTACAGCTGCCAACATATCTTTCCCGACGGATATATTTGCTCCCTTCCTCTTGTTGTTCATCCCTCTTCATTGTAGCTGTAATATTTAAGTAACCGTCCTTCAACTGTGCCTGCACATCTTCTTTCTTATATCCCGGAAGTTCAATATCTAACTCATAACCTGTTTCATATTCCCTCACATCTGTTTTCATCACAGCTGGGATAGTGTTGTTCACTCTTGGTGTGTTTTTCACCGGACGTGCAAACTCATCAAAAAACTCATCAAATAAACTTTCTCCTAAAATACTTGGCATCAACATATGTCATTCCTCCTTTAGACTGCGGTGTCATAACCGTTAAACCTTTTTTCTTGTTCTTATTTTGTTATAACACCATTATTAGCACTCGTCAAGAGTGAGTGCTAATAATTTTAATGAAGTTTTTATGAAAATTATTAAGTAAAAATAAAATCACCCAACCTACATAAAATGTAAGTTGAGTGACTACTATACTAGTGGGTAATCCAATACCTGCTTCCATTATTAATGCAAATCAAATTCCGGTGGTACATCAATTTCTTCCCCCACATACTTTCCATCCTTTTTCCTTTGTCTCACACATTCTGACAATAAATATTCTATCTGCCCATTTACCGACCTGAAATCATCTTCTGCCCATGCGGCAATATCGGCATACAATTTTTCAGACAGACGCAAAGGGACTTGTTTTTTTCCTGCCATTAATACAGACTTCCTGAATTTACAACTGGCTGAGCATCATGGTTGCCGCATAAAACCACAAGTAAATTAGATACCATAGCAGCTTTTCTCTCTTCGTCAAGTTCAACCAACTGCTTTTCGTTTAATTTGTCTAAAGCCATTTCCACCATGCCTACTGCTCCATCCACAATCATTTTTCTTGCATCAATAATTGCAGAGGCCTGCTGACGCTGTAACATTACAGAGGCGATTTCCGGTGCATAGGCAAGATAAGTAATTCTTGCTTCGATAATCTCTAGGCCTGCTGTTGTCACCTTACTTTGAATTTCCTGCTTAATTCTCTCTGCCACAACCTCGGAAGAACCACGAAGGCTTCCCTCATCTGCAATCCCATCTCCTGTGGTATCTACATTCACTGCCACATCATATGGATACATTCTT
>JBGVDD010000147.1:0-2109 GCA_045119215.1 Lachnospiraceae bacterium
GTAAGGGTGGAGAAGAGTACAGGTACTACCAATCAGTGTAGTTTCATTGTCATAACCATACATAGCACTAAAATTTTAAGTTTTACTTTTCCCTCATTTTATCATCTGACTGACCTGAAGGATGAATTCTGTTGCTTCAAAAGGAGCAATGATACTTGTGCAAGGTTTTATGAGAAATACAACCACCAACGGTGTGTGGAGATTTTGAGATAAATCGAAGACCTGACCTTGAAAAGAGAAAATCATTGGTTCTACATTTGCAACTGAACTCACCAATCAGGTCGTTGATATAATCTCATAGAAATGACAAACCTCCTATAACAAGATTGGCATTACCTTTGTTCAAAAAATTACAAGTTAAAGAAAACAAAAAGGGACTTATAACTGTTATATAAGTGAATATGCATATTAACAGGCTAAGATTTTCTATTAAAGTTCTTTTGTGAAACAGCCTTAATCGGAAAAGAAGCACGAGAATTGGAGGGTTTGAACATTTTACTTCAGTCCCTCCAATTTTGGATTATATAATAAAAAAATAGAAGGTTAGTCATTCCGATATTGAGCTAACCTCCTATATACCATTGCAAAAATGCAATATAATTATAGATTTATATACTTATATAATTATATAATCATTATTTAACTTTCTCCATAAATTCCTTGGCAGGCTTGAATGCCGGAATGTTGTGAGCAGGGATAATGATTGTTGTATTCTTAGAAATGTTTCGTGCAGTCTTTTCCGCTCTGTGCTTAATGATAAAGCTACCGAATCCACGAAGGAACACTTCATTTCCATTGATCATTGAGGTTTTAATGGTATCCATCATACCTTCTACAACAGTTAATACAACCTGCTTCTCCAAACCTGTCTTTGCAGCGATTTCGCTGACAATTTCTGCTTTTGTCATAGTTCTCTATCTGATTATTTATAAAATTCAAAAAAGGATTGCAAAGGTAATGCTTTTAAAAGAAAGAAACTCTTAATGCCTTGGCTAAATCAGCTAAAATGAGGAAAAAATCAGGTTAACTCAATGTTCAGTGAAGGATTATCACTACCTTTGAGGACAATTTAGACAAGATACCATTTATGAGTGAAAAGGGAAAGACATATCGCTTCACAGTCAAGCTACGAAAGAAGCCACTTCAAGGAGGCCGTTTCTCGTTGATACTTGACTACTACAACGGTAATGTTGAATACCTATCAAACGAGCAGCGTGGTGAAAGAGTGAGAGAGCATCTTGGTCTTTATTTAATTCCAGAAAATTCCCCTGAAGACAAATTGGCTAATGAGAGAACTATGGAGTTAGCAAGGGAGATTTTGGAAAAGAAAAAGGCAGAGCTTGATGCCTTGAAGAAAGATGGTCTACAGCCAATTGTAAAGAAATCAAAGGACGAACCTATTGAATTGCCTAGTTCGCTGGCCAAATCTTCAAATACCGTTTCTGAACTTTTGATGGTGAACGCTTCAAAATGCGTAATCAACAACATCAATACAATTTCAATTCACATAGGACATAGGAAGATAAAGGATAATCGTCTATCGCTTTTCCTTGACTGCAACTTCGGATCCAATATCATCTATCTAGGAAATGATAAATTCGAAGGTCGCAAGAGAAAATTCCTTGGGTTATACCTTACAGATGATGATACTCCAGAAGCTCGTATTGCTAATAGTCAAAACAGACTTCAGGCAGAGTCTATACTTGAAAAAGTAACCGAATATCTTAATGAACTGAAAAGAATTCATATACTATCTGAAAATACAAAATCTGTAGAATCACCATCTACCACACCGTTAATGTCAGATGATACGTCCAAAACAGAATCTGATGATCCGACTATCTTGACCGACTTGAAACTTACAAAAACGGAGGAAGAAAGCTACCATAATGCTTTGGACAAATTAGACCAGATGCTTTCAGAAATTTGATTGCTTGACAAAAGAAAAATGAACAGAATCTGGTTTAATTTCTCTTCTTTTGAGAAGCAAAAAGAGTATATTTGGCACTTCTCAGAAACTCGTATTAAAAGGTAGACGGATATAAAGAAACACATAACATCTGCAAATGAGAGGAACAAAGTCCATTTTAGAAGAGTGTAAAGCCACTG
>JBGVDD010000148.1:0-4916 GCA_045119215.1 Lachnospiraceae bacterium
CTAGTGCCCTGTAAACTCTAAAACTGTATCAAAAAATGTTTGTGTTACTTCTTAAGCATGTTACGATTATTTCAACTTTTAAAAGAAGGAGTAATCTATATGCCTAAGAAAAAGTTTAATGTTGCATTATCATCCGAAGAGGAAATTTTTCTTAAATCCATTACACATGCTGGAAATGGATATTCAGCCCGTGAAATACTTCATGCACAAGTTTTACTTCATAGTAATGATAATAAACCTGCATCCAAAAAAGACAATCGCGAATTAGCTGAATGGTTTGGTATTTCCCCAACTACTGTGAATCAGATTCGAAAATCCTATTCGGAAAACGGTTTGAAAGCAGCATTATACCGAAAAACCCGTATTACGCCGCCGATTGCCTCAAAAATCACAGGTGATTTTGAAGCAAAAGTAATTGCTACTGCTCTTGGTCCGCCACCGGAAGGTTATTCCCGTTGGACACTCCGTCTGCTTGCTGAGTATTGTATGGAAAAACAGTATATTGTTTCCATTTCACATACAAAAATCGGTGAAATGCTCAACAGCAATGAGCTAAAGCCTCATTTGAGTAAATACTGGTGTATTCCCAAACAAAATGATTCTTCTTTTGTTGCAAACATGGAAGATATTCTCGGAATTTACCAGCTTCCCTATTCTAAAGAGGTTCCTGTTATCTGTATGGATGAAAAACCGCTTCAGCTTCTTGGTGAAGCCCGTGAAAGGGTCTCTGCAAAACCACTCCATCTGGATCCGGACACACAGCTTCCCAAACCGGGTTACTGTGAGAAGATTGATTCAGAATACGTCCGCTGCGGGACAGCAAGCATCTTCATGTTTACAGAACCGCTGGGAAGATGGCGTCATGTATCTGCGCTTTCTCAACGTACTAAAGGCGATTATGCGAAAATGATGAAACAGATTGCTGAAGAGTATTACCCTGACAGCAAAAAGATCATCATGATATCAGACAATCTGAACACACATAATAAAGCAGCATTTTATGAAGCATTTCCGCCAGAAACAGCTTATTGGCTGTCTCAGAAATTTGAAATGCATTATACTCCTAAACATGGAAGCTGGCTCAATATTGCTGAAACAGAACTCAGTGCATTGAGCATCCAATGTCTTGGCAACAGGAGAATCGATTCATTGGAAGAATTAAATTTTACTATCAGCCAATGGGAGAAAAATCGTAACCAAAAACAAATCGGTGTCAATTGGCAGTTCACTGCTGAAGATGCCAGAATAAAATTAAAGCGTTTATATCCCAAACCTTTATTTGAGGAATAGAGAAAAAACGTATATTTTTAAAGATGCCCTGTTTTGATACAGTTTTAATCTTTACAGGGCACTAGGTTCTAATTGTGAGGAAGTTGATTTAGTGTTATATTCCTGTTTTTGACAGTTCATAAGTGAAAAAATCCTCACAACGCCAGTATTTATGCGGTGTTGCGAGGATTTTGTTTTCGTTTCGGACTTTAGTATTTTTATCTTCCTTTACTTTTTTTCTGAATTGTCCTCATCTGACTTTTGGTTATAAATTGATAGTCTGTATTAAAGCCGCATACAGCATGCAATTCATCCGTTAACTTATCACGGATATAGAGCGGAATATAGCCCTGTCCCTGGATGTCTGCGAAGTTCATGCTTTTCAGTTTGTTCAGGATCGTTTCACACGTATAAGTGTTTTTGAGATCCTTTTCAAGATAACGATAGACTGCCAATGACAGGAAGCAGATCAGAAAATGAGCTTTAATACGTATTTCATCATGGAGAAATATCGGTCTTGCTTCAAAATCGGTTTTCATGATCCGGAAACATTCTTCGATTTCCCATCGCCCTTCGCTTACTTTCAGGATATCCTTCACATCATCTTCCAACAGATCTGTAGTTACTGCATACAGGCCGTCATAGCGGGCTTCTTCCCCTATCTTGTCTGTATCCAGATATGTATGGATTTTTGCTTCTTCGCCTTCCTCCGTCACAGCCATTTTCCCGATAAACCTTGCAGGGTCATTTGGGTTTTTACGCTCCTTTTTTACCTTTCCGGACTCCAGCATTTTTTCTGCACGCTCCACCTGACGATCACGGACCTGTTTCTGATACCTTGCATATTTAGGAGAATAGGTGACAATCAGACGCTGGTCCAACTGGCGCGAAATATAAGGTTCATCCTTGTAATACAATCCCGCATCATCTTCCGGGATTTTAGAAAGATCCACGGGAGTGTCATCGGAAACACGTTTAAACCCGGTTCGATCCAGCGCCCAGCTCTTATCCTCTTTATTCAGCTTTTTAATTGATTGTGTCACAATAAATGCACGTTCCCCTGCATGATTCATCTTTTTGATCTTTTCAGAACCAAGCCCTGCATCACTGCAGTAAATAAATTTTCTGCATCCAAAATCCTGGAGGACTTTTTCCTCCAGCGGTTTCAGGGAAGTCTGTTCATTGGCGTTTCCGGGAAACAGGGAAAATGCAAGGGGAATCCCATCGCCATCCATAAACATTCCCATCTGAATGATTGGATTGGGGCGGTGTTCTTTACTTTTCCCATATTTCTTATCTCCATCTTCCTGTTCGATTTCAAAGTAGTAGTTGGTGCAGTCATAATAAAGGATCCTGTCATTGCGTTTTCCCATAAGATGACTGTTTTTATAGACTTCTGCCTGGATAAAATCACACTCATTGCCCAGAACATCAAGGCAACGGTAAATATCATGCAGCTGATAGGAAGGTTTTTCCAGAAACTCAGAAGCGACCTTGAAAGAAGAACGCTTACTGCGGGGTTCCAGAATCCTGGCATAGATCAGGTCCGAAAGAATGGAATTAATATCGTATTGAAACTTATATTTATCCCGGAGTTTCCGGCAGGTTTTGTGCAGCTGAAGCCGATAGTAAATGGATTGGAGAAACAGGTAGCCGCCACGGTAAAAAACCTGTTCATTATAATCCATCTGATGGTTGGAATGAAAAGTGATCTGGACCGATCTCACCTGCTGTTCGTTTTTATATTTCATGGTTTCCAGCCGTGCTTCTTCTTTTGCCCATTTCATGACATCATCACGGGTGGGACCATGTTCAGTCAAAAGGTCCGCTAAGGTTCCAAGCTTCCGGACAATGACCGAAGTGCTTACCCCCTTAGGGTTGATATAACTTTTTGTGATATAAAAAGATTCCGAATTTTTAGATTTAGAAGTAGTAACTCTCATTTCAGCAATCCTCCTAAATACAGTATACCACATATCAAAAAATAATGCTATATAATACTATAAAATAAAACAAAATATTTGACATAAAAAATGCAGGATTTATAAGGCCTGCAAGGTATTTTTTTATTATGCAACTGTCAAACTCCCGTGCGACGAGTCTTGATATGAACATCTATTTATGGAAAGAGGATATTGAAGATGGGGAATCGGTAATGACAGCTGAATATAGACCTGTAGAATACGGAAAGGACTATGATGTAGTCAATCATCCTGATAAATTTCAACTATATATAGATGGAAAAGAGATTAAATAGTAATCTCCTGAAGGCAAGCTTTTTGATAGATTTTTTCAAAGAAAAATTAAAGGATAATAATACATAGTTTTAACTATGATATTCTGAAAAATTTAATAGGAAAGCTCTATTATCAAATTGACATAGAAATGAGGTAGCGTATAATTAGAATTGAATATACTGAAAAAATGGAGGAATTACATGAAAGCACATAAATATTGGTCAGTAGGAGCTTTAATCACAATGCTTGGGACTTTTTACACTGGATATAAAAAGCTAAAATCGAGTCACAAATACTTTGCTTTAAGTTCCATGTTATGTATGGTAATGGCGATATATACAGGTCATAAAATGATTACCGGGAATAGGAAAGAAAAGACGAAAAAAGAGAAAGTTACAGAGATGGAGGAATAAATAATGCTGGAAGTAGGAATTAAAGCACCTGATTTTGAGTTGCCAGATCAAAATGGGAAAATACATAGATTATCGGATTATACAGGGAAAAAAGTGATTTTATATTTCTATCCCAAGGATAATACAGCAGGATGCACGAAACAGGCATGTGGTTTTTCCGAGCGATACCCTCAGTTTACCGAAAAAGGTGCAGTTATTCTTGGAGTCAGTAAGGATTCTGTATCCTCTCATAAGAGATTTGAGGAAAAATATGGATTGACATTTACACTTTTAGCAGATCCAGAGCGGAAAGTTATTGACGCATATGATGTATGGAAAGAAAAGAAAAATTATGGCAAAGTCTCTATGGGGGTAGTAAGAACCACATATCTTATTGATGAACAGGGGCTTATTATAAAGGCAAATGATAAAGTCAAGGCTGCAGATGATCCTGAAAATATGCTTAAGGAATTAGATTAATGAAGATAATATTATCTCCTGCTAAAAAGATGATTACAGATACTGACAGCATAGCACCGGATGGATTGCCTGAATTTATTGAAAAGACGACAGAGATACAAAGTTGGTTGAAAAGTAAGTCAAAAGAAGAACTGAAGACTATCTGGAAATGTAATGACAAAATTACAGAACAGAACTTCAATAGATTGGAAAACATGGATCTTTATCATTTACTTACTCCAGCTGTTTTATCATATGAGGGAATTGCTTTTCAATATATGGCTCCATCCGTGTTTGAGGACAGTCAGTTCGAGTATGTACAAAATCATTTGAGAATAATATCTGCGTTTTATGGTGTGTTAAAACCAAGGGATGGTGTGACACCTTATCGTTTGGAAATGCAGGCGAAGGTTGGAATAGGAGAAACAAAAAATCTGTATGAATACTGGGGAGATTTATTATACCGCTCAGTGATTGATAACAGCAGGATTATAATCAATTTGGCATCGAAAGAATACTCTAAATGCATAGAAAAATATCTGACACAACAGGATAGATA
>JBGVDD010000149.1:0-42726 GCA_045119215.1 Lachnospiraceae bacterium
TTTTCAACAGCTTTCGCTCCGTTTTCTGCCTCTCCAGCTACATTGTATCCGTTCTTTGTAAGGATATCCTTAATCATCATTCTCATAAATGCTGCGTCATCACATATTAAAATATTCTTTGCCATATCTTTTCACTCCTATTCTTTCTTATTCATTGTTAATGTATAATTTCTGTTATTCTGATACCAAAACTTTCTTCAATTACTACAACTTCACCTTTTGCAACGTACTTTCCATTTACAAGTACATCAATCGGCTCCCCAGCAATTTTGTTCAATTCAATAATTGTTCCCGGAGCAAACTCCAAAATGTCGTGAATGGATTTTGAAGTTCTACCTAATTCTACTGTAACCTCCAACGGAACATCCATAATCAGGTCAATATTCTCCTGCGGATTCAACATCCCCACATTGTTGGCAAAGGGTTGAAACTGTGCCGGCTGGACATTTACATTCTGCATTGGCATTCCATACCCCATCGGCATACCCTGCATCATAGGCATTCCCTGCATTGGCATTCCCTGCATCGGCATTCCTTGCATTGGCATTCCCTGCATTCCCATATCCATCTGTGGGATTCCCATTCCCATATCCGCCTGTGGCATCTGCTGTGACTGTGGAGTCGGTTCTGGTTCTGGTGCCGGTTTTGCTTCCTCGACACCTCCTCCGCCTATGTCCAAAGTCCCTGAAATAAAACTTTCATAGAGACTCTTCGCAAACTCTACTGGATACAATTGCATGATTGTGCTATCAACCAAATCCCCTATTTCCATTCGAAAAGCCACCTTACAGAACTGACCTGACAAAAAGCCCGCCATAGTGGATCCATCAAAGTTGTCATTCATATCCACCAGACTAGCCTGTGGTGGACTGATATCAATCATCATGTTTAACATGTTTGATAAAGATGTGGCTGATGATCCCATCATCTGATTCATAGCTTCGCTGATGGCACTTAAGTGTAATTCACCAAGTTCACCATCTGTGTTTGTTCCATCTCCTCCCATCATTAAATCTGCAATTACTTTTACATCCTGTTCCTTCAAAACTAAGATATTTTTTCCATCCAAACCTACAGTGTAGGATAACTGTATAAATACACATGGCCTATCATAGTCTTTCGAAATTTCTTCCCAATTTGTAAGAGACACAGTTGGCGTTGTAATCGTAACCTTCTGATTTACCAATGAATATAATGTGGTGGCCGCTGTCCCCATACTAATATTGGCGATTTCGCCAATGGCGTCTTTTTCTTCGTCAGATAAATTTTCTTCTGCGGCACCTGAGGCACCCACACTGTCATCCCCACCATTAAGTAAGGCATTTATCTCTTCCTGGGATAACATTCCCTCCATAAACTCACTGCTCCTCTCTTATTACTGATGTGATTCTTACGGCGTACTTTTTTTCCGTAGAACCTGGCAATGCAGTAAACTTTCTTATATTTCCTACATATATGCTCAATTCGTCCTCCACCTTGGTGTCCAGACGAATTACATCACCAATTTGTAAATTTGTAAAATCACTGACAGAAATTGAACTTTTTCCTAACAGTGCTTTCACAGGGATATTTGCTTTTGAAATCAAATACTCAATGGTTTGCTGATAAGCTCCATCTTCTGTATCCTGCATTGTTGAGAACCAATATTTGGTATTCAACTTATCCATAACATCTTCCAGGCACAAGAACGGCAAACAGATATTCATCAAACCATCCACATCCCCTATGGTGATATTTAATGTTACTAACGCAATCATTTCACTTGGGGAAATAATCTGCGCAAACTGGGAATTTGTTTCGATTCGCTCTAATCTAGGACTGATATCGACAACAGTTTCCCAAGGCACTCTTAAAAGCTCTACACATGTATTAATCACACGTTCCATAATAGCCAGCTCTATCTCTGAGAATTCTCTCGTCTTCTCCAGTGCCACTCCCTGACCGCCTAACATTCTGTCAAGCATGGCAAATGCCAGGTTCGGTGCTAATTCCAAAACCACATTTCCAGGCAGTGGGGAAAAATTAGTTATCCCTAACACCACCGGATTTGATAATGAGTTTGAGAATTCTGAATATGTCAAGGCTTCTGAATTTATCACTTCCACCTGAACATTCTTTCTTAAATATACCGGAAGATTGGTTGCCAACAGTCTTCCGTAATGTTCAAAAATAATCTCAAGAGTTCTTAAATGCTCCTTGGAGAACTTAGCAGGTCTGGCAAAATCATAATCTTTTACCTGCTTTTCCTGTTTCTCTTTCATGTCCTCCGCATCTAATTCACCACTGCTAAGTTGTCGCATCAACGCGTCAATCTCTTCCTGAGACAGTATATCGCTCATTACTTCACCACCTTTGTTACATTTATGGTTATAAAATTACTGGTAAATTACATCACTAAATGTAACATCAATAATAAAATCTGAATCAAATTTCTCTTGTAATTTTTTTACAATTTCCTGACGAATCCCATTGGAATCCACCTGATATTCTTCCATGGTGTAGCTAGACACAACATCACTTACCACACCTTTGATAATACTCTTTCTTTCCTCAATACTTTCTCCATATGTCTTGTAACCACTGCTCTTCTTGTTCATGGAAATACTCACTGCGGTTACCAGATAATGAGTCTTTCCATCTTCTCCCATCTTGAAATTGATGGTCATGGTTCCTCCGTCTGTCATATCCTGTACTACTGTGTCTTCCATGGATACCTTTTCTTTCTCACCCTCTTCACTGGCAAGTTCAATATCCAAAATACTGCAAATCTGAGTTACCATTTTGTTGGTTTTTTTTGCTGCCGGCAATACAGAAAAAATCATTACACAATTCAGTACTAAATTCACCAGCACCAAAGCCAATATCAATACACTAAGCAAATTCTTTTTCATAACTTTTGTCCCCTTCTCTTTATTCATCTAGTAGGTTGGAATAAATTTTTATCTCAACTCTACGATTTCTCATTCTTCCTTCTGCTGATGTATTATCCGCTACCGGTATGTACTCACCTCTACCGGAATGCTTTAAATTCACCGGATTCAGTTCCGATACCTTCAAAAGATAATTAAACACCGAAAGAGCTCTAAAACTTGACAACTCATTATTATCATTAAACTCTGACGTATGAATAGGTACATTATCTGTATGCCCTTCAATTTCAATCACGTGATCCTTATACTTTGTAAGAATCAGCGCCAGTTTGTCCAACACAGGCATAGACTCTTCTTTGATTTTAGCACTTCCTGAGTCAAATAGCAATGCACCATTTAAAGTTAATGTCACATATTGTCCATTAAAATCTACATCAAGTTCTGCATCAATGTTGTTCTTCTGTGCAAGACTTTCCACTTCCTCAGCTATTTTTTCTGTTTCTTTCAGCCGTTCTTCTTTCACCTCAGTGATAGCATCATCCTGCTCCTGCTCCTCTGCTTCATATCCCATATTGTTAATTTTGTCCGCAAGCTCATTTAACTGGCTCACACCATTGGATATCAAAACACCATCTCCAATAGCTTGTGCCCCACCAGACATAATACTGAAGGTATTTGACAGAGAAGCTGCCAGCTCTTCAAACTTTTCTGCATCTACAGTAGACATAGAAAACAGCAATACGAAAAAACACAACAATAAATTCATAAGATCAGAGAAAGTGGCCATCCAGGGAGCCAGCCCCTTTGGCGGGTCCTCCTGTCTTTTTTTAGCCATCTGCCTCACCTCCGCCTTCTTCTGCCTCAAAGACTGCTCTCTGAGCCGGTGACAAGAAGGACTTTAACTTCTCGCCGATAACACGGGGGTTCTCACCTGCCTGTATGGATAACAGACCTTCGATAATAACCACCTTCACTCTGTACTCAGCCTCATGGTTTACCTTTAGTTTATTTGAAGTAGGGGTTGCAACCCAGTTAGCAAGCACCGAACCATAAAAGGTGGTAATCAACGCTACCGCCATGGATGGACCAATAGTAGAAGGGTCATCCAACTTCTTCAACATGTTTACCAATCCAATCAAAGTACCAATCATACCCCAGGCAGGACCCATGGAAGCAATATTATCCCAATGTGTCATATTTTTCTTATGTCTTGTTTCCATACAATCCAATTCTGTCTCCAGAATAGCTCTTACCAGTTCTGGATCTGTACCATCCACTACTAACAGCACACCCTTTTTCAAAAACTCATCATCTAGATTATTCGCTGCTTCTTCCAATGCTAACAATCCTTCCTTACGTGCAATATTCGATAAATCCATTACACTTTTGATGGTTCCTGCCTCATCTAACGCCGGGCTTTTGAAAGTCATGGTAATACTTTTCATACCATTTATGTAATCCTTTAAACTGGAGCCAGCTAATACTGCCATAAAGGCACCGCCAAAGGTTACCAACACTGAGGTCAAATCCCAGAAGTTTCCAATAGCTGCCGCCCCCTGATCTCCTGTCATAATCGCCAGAAGCATAAATCCAATACAGCCAATCAGACCAATTATTGTAGCTAAATCCATTACTCACCCACTCCTATTTTCCTTCTTTTATCTATATATTAAAAGTAATCATATTACTAGTTTTTCCATGCTGAAAAAAGATCCTTTTTATATAATATTACTAAATTTTTCACCTCTTGTCTACTTTCTTTTACAATTATTTTTTTCCCATTTGTAAAAGATATGACAGTATCCGGTGTTTCCTCTATGGTTTCTATCATTTCTGCATTTACAATCAGCTTTTTCCCATTAAGTTTTGTCACTTCTATCATAATACTTTTATCTTATCCTCATAAATCCTCTAAACCTTACAGGGCAGACCAAACAGCCTGCCCCTTTGGTTTATGCTATAAAAATTTATCTCTTAAGATTTACAAGCTCTTCCAACAAGCTATCTGATGTTGTAATAATACGGCTGTTTGCCTGGAAGCCTCTCTGGGTTGTAATCATATCTGTAAATTCATTGGATAAATCTACATTTGACATTTCCAGATTACCACTTGTCATTTTTTCACCCTTTGCTGCAATCTCATTGATGGAAGCATCTCCTGAGTTTAAGGATGCAGAGTAAAGGTTTTCTCCCTGCTTTTCCAAACCGGAAGCATTAGAGAAGGTAGCTACGCAGATTTTACCAAGAACTCTGGAATTACCATTGTCGTAGGAAGCATTGATTCTACCCTGACCATCTACAGAAAGGGAAGTCATAGTTCCCACTTTCTTACCTGCTCCGTTTCCATCTCCATCACCGTTGGCACCTTCAATGGTGGCAACCCCACCGTTACTGATGTTCTTGGAATCAGAGAAATCAATGGTGACAGTCTTTAACGCCTGGTTATTCTTTACATTATTTAAGTACATATTTACTTCCTTGAGATTTCCCCCAATGCTTGCCAGGGAACCATCTGCCACATTATAAGTCAAATTGTGCCCAGTTACATAATATTTATCTTCTATCTTCTGTCCATCCGCAGTCAAAGTATTCAAATCTGCAACCTTTACATTTTCGCCTGTTAAACTATTATAATATGCTACTACCTTATCCTTATCATTCTCTGTGAAGTTTTTCTCAGTTCCATCTGCTGATTTTACCATATAATTTTTAACACTTTTTCCAGCAGTATCAGTTTTTATACTTACCGTGATAGAATAATCTGCGGTATTTGCCTGAACATTGGGATCTCCAAACACTAGTGTGTCAGCCGCCACCGAACCAAATCCTGTATTTTGTGCTGTTCCGTTATGCTCTGCTTTTGTCAGGAAGTTAGCTGCTCCAATGGTATCTCCATTGGAATCCACAATATTAGTCAAGAAAATCTGATATTCTCCATCCTTATTCAACCCTGTTGTGGCATCCTTTACTGGAACAATATTATACTTTGCAGTGTAGGAATATCCCAATTCATCATAGAACGGAATAGAAATGGTCTGTCCACCATTTTCTGCATTTAACTTTGCTCCGTTCTTGTCCAGGATACCGGATACGGTAGCCTGGGTAGTTGCTTCCGGATTGGAAATCAGGTTTTCAGCTGACATAACCTTTAATGGAGAAATGTCATCTGCATAATTGCCTTCTTCGTCACAGGCCCATCCCATTACATTGTATCCTGTGGTCTTCATAGCAAGATTTCCTACTCCATCAACATAGAAAGCACCTGCTCTTGTGTACAACTGCTCTGAGCCATTGCTTACAACAAAGAAACTTTCTCCTTCAATTCTCAAATCAAACGGATCATTGGTGGTCTGAGCTGCCCCCTGGGTTGTAATGGAATTGGAGATTGCCCCGTTGGTTACACCAAGACCAATTTGCTTTGCATTCACACCACCGGTTCCTCTGGTTCCATCTGCCCCGGAAGCATTTGATGTAGTCTGATACATCATCTCCTGAAAACTTACACTACCTGCTTTAAATGCTACTGTATTTACGTTTGTGATATTGTTACCAATTACATCCATCTTTGTCTGGTGTGTTTTTAATCCCGATACACCAGAATATAATGCTCTCATCATAATGAAATTCCTCCTAATCCTCATTGCACCGCTGTTTCCTCTATCATTCAGAAACAGTAACCCCCAAAAGGTCCGGTTACATCAATACGGCGCCATCAATATTTGTAAATATATGATCTGTTGTTTCTTCACTGTCCATTGCGGTAATCACTGTCTTATTTTTCACACTGACAATAAACGCCAGAGAATCTACCATAACCAAAGATTCGTTAATTCCCTTTTCCGATGCCTTCTTCGCTCCATTTTCCAACCGTGTCATCTGATCTTTTGTCAGATCAATCTGTCGGTCTGCTAAGCGTTCCACAGCGTGTTTTGAGAATTTCAGATTAGAATTTTCGTTGACTTTCTTCTCAATCTTTTTTTCCTGCAACACCTTGTCAAAGAAATTACCTTCTTCTTTCTTTACAGAAACTTTGTTTTGGTTTAGGTACTGGCTGGTTACCTGTTCAATAGATGAAAATTGATTGTTTAGCTTCATAAAAATCATCCTCTCCTTGGACCAATCTGGCTTCCTTGCCCTTATGACTACACTGTCTTGTCTATTTCTGTCTTATCTGTCTCTGTTTTGTCGGACTCTGTCTTGTCTGACTCTGTCTTGTCTGTTGACTGTCCACCCTGTGTGGTATTATTTGATACCCAACCGTTTGCCTTCAGATAGGCTTCCCAGTATTCATCATCCATTACGGTGTCTAATTGATCAATGGAATATCTCTTTCCATCAATACTTAAATAGGACTTGTTGTTTTCTATTGCAACATATTCCACCTTTCCGGCTACATAAGATACCTCTCCTGTGGTAGCGGAAGTGGTCTTCACCATTACATTTTTACCCACAAGACTGGCCGCCTGATTGTTCTCTAAAGTTCTCTCCATGTTCTGAGTTTCCTCTAACTGGCTAAAAGTAGCTAGCTGTGCAATGTACTCTGAATTATCCTGGGGACTTAAGGGATCCTGATACTTCATCTGGGTGACCAACAACTGCAAAAACGCATCTTTTCCCAATTTAGAACCACTACTGCTTTTTTCTGTAGCAGAACCTGCGGACGCATTTTCCTGAATTTTTCCGTCTACAACGGACACTGATATTGCCATACCATATCCTCCTTTTACGCATTCATATCCAAGCTGTTACCGCTCTGACGCATAATGTGCGTTCTTAATATTTCCTCTTCTTCTAAGTCAACCTCTTCCAAGCCATTTAACAGGTTTATGTTCTTTCTTGAAACCTTTCTTGCCTGTTCCCTTGCATTTTCCTTGGAATCTTCCTCATGCTGTTCTAGATTTCTACTAGAATCTCCTGTTTCTACTGTCACTTCCACAGCTTCCACTTTGATACCCTGTTGCTGCATTGCTTCTCGAAGCACCATAATCTGTCCTTCTATTGCCTGCTTGACAGTTTCATTCTGCACAAATAACTGGGCTGTGACTGCACCTTCTTTTGATGATACATGAAGATTTACCTTTCCAAGGTTTTCTGGGTTTAACTGTAGCTCCATGGAAACGGTATCCGGTTTCACCTGAACCTTGACCTGCTGTACAATCTGTCTTACAATTCCTTCGAAGCTGGTCTGCTCTGTTTTAGTGATTGTCTGAATCTGATTGTCAAAGCTTACCGTTTGAACTGTGGTTACATTCTTTTGCTCCTGTCCTTTTGTGATCGTTTTTTCCAGGTCTCCAAAGGACGAATTTCCCTGACTGGAATTCTGGTCTTTCGCTGCAAATCCCTTCTGGTCTGTCTCTGCCATCTTAGTCAAAGTTTCCTTAAGGACTTCTCCCTTGGACGGCTCTTTCAAATCCTGAATTTTTCCTTTTTCGCCATCCTCATTCTCTTTTCCTGCCACCTTAACATCTGCCTTAAATGCATCCTCAAGCTCTGTCTGAACCGAAGCATTTGCACCATCCCACACATTCTTCTCTGTAGAAAGTATCTCTTCTGGGTTTTCTTTAAGAATACCATTTTCTGCTACAGGATTTCCTGCCTCGGACATTCCATCCAAAGAAACCGTTTCCTCCAGCATAATTGTTTCTGCTGGCACATCTGCGTCAACGTTTTTTGGTGTATCCAGGATTGCCTGTGTCATTAACTTCCCAATCTCCGTTTTCACTTCTTTTACGGCTGCTTCTAACTGCTCAGGTGTGTCCACCCCGGCTTTCTTCAAAAGCTCATCGAACTTTGCTGTCATCTGGGAAAGCTTTCCGGCAATTTCTTCCATCGTCTGGGTAACATCTACTGGAAGACTCTCCATAAACTCATTCAGTTCCTGGGATACCTTCTGGTAAGCACCCATCAAATCTTCACTGGTAACCAATGCTACCAAAGAATCTCCTCCGCCCAGCGCTACTGCCATCTGCTGCAATCCACCATTTTGCATCAAATCAAACATGGTGATGGCCAAAGTCTCCATAGCCTGCTGTACCTCTTCCTCTGATACCTGAAATCCATCCTTAATTTTCTGTACCAGCTGTTCTTTTAGCTGTGTCAGTGCTGTTTTTACTTCCTCTGATAGTTTTGGAAAACTTATAGTCAGCTCTAATCCACTTTCTGTAACCTGGGCTTTCATAAAGCAATCATCCAGATTTGTGGTTTCCTTTAAGGTTAGCTCTACCATCTTTCCCGCAACCTCTATGATTCTCTTATCCTCTTTTATCGGCTCTTCCACAACTTTGTCTTCTTCTGCAGTTATGTTCTGTGTCTTTGCATCTGTACTGATATCTATGGATTTTTCACTTACATCCTCTGTCTGCTGTTGCATAGCCGTTTTTCCTGTCTCCACTCCCTGTTCTTTGGATAGATTTTGGGAATCCGGATACTTTTGGCTTGTGACTACTTCTTCCATTCTTTTCGAATTTCCTGCAATCTCCAACACATTATCCGTGTTTTTTTTCATGAAATCCTGAAATTTTTCGGATGCAACATCGCCTGCCGATTTTTTTTTGCTGGTCTGCTGTGCATTAGATGAAATAGAAATCATACTGGGACTTTGTCCAAATAACTGTGCTGCATTGCCTACTGTCATCTCTTCTCCTCCTTTCATATTTTATAGTATAAATTTTATCTATGTAAAACCTAAGGTTCCATGACTTTGGTGAGCATTGCTGCCACCTCTGAATCCATAGCCCCCAGGATTTTACCACGTTGTGTTGCATCAATATTGTTTAAAATCGATGCCGCCAGCTCTAAATCATCTGTCATAGACTCAAAAATTTTTGCTGCCTGAGCCGGCTTCATTTCCCCATATGCCTTGGCATATTCTTTCACTTTCTCATCTGTTGTGGTTTGTTCTACTACCTGCTTGTACAATTCTGCTGCCGTTTCCGGCTCTATTGATTCATAATACTTCTGATATTCTGTCACATCAGGAGCATTATCGCTAAATACTACCTCTTCGTAAAACCGTTGTTTTTCACTCTCAAATTCTACCTGATTCTGTTCAAATTTCTTTAGTCTTTCAATCTCTGCACTTAGTTCCTCCACAACCTCATTGTCTGCAGTGCTTGCATCTTTATACTCATCCACCTGTGCCTGAAGTCTCTTGATTTCTTCCACTGCTTCTGCAAGGGTTGCATACCCATACCCACTGTTTTCCTCTGAAGTTTCCTGAACTTCCGGCAAAATATATTTCACCACCGGAACATCCTTAAAGGCCGGATACAGTACCCTGGAACCAAAATGTCCCACATCCATCTTAATCAAAATAGCAAACACAGCCAGCCAAATCAAAATAATTGCCATTGTGACCACTACGGTACTAAATCCTCCACCTTTCGTCCCTCCACCAAAATCATCATCCAGAATTTCTATATCTTTTTCTTTCACTTTTTTCTTATCTTTCTTATTTTCCTGTAACTCTTCCGAGTTTTCTAGTTCTTCTGCCATTTTATTCACTCACCGCCTTACCGTAAGAATAACTTACCAATTCATCCACTTCTTTGCTCTCTGCGGCATTCAATTCCTTCACATACTCGTCAAAAGCATACTCCTTTAACTTTTCATGTGTTTTTCTTTCCTGCACCACTTCCTGCAAATGTGCCCTGGCTGCCTCCACATTTTTTTCTGCAGCCACCACCTGTACTAGGTGCTGTTTTATTTTTTCCTTAGAAATTTCTATACTCTGGACATAAAAATTTAATTCTCTGATGTTCAGAGCAGAATTTAATCTTTCTTTGTATTCCTGCTCGTATTCCATACGTTTATTTTTTAAACACTGGAGAAACTTTTGTTCCTCCTCTAACTTTGCCTGCGCACTGGCAAAATTGGTTTTTGCCTGGTTTTCTAATTTAAACTTTATATCCAGAATATTCTGCATCTTATACGAAAATTTTGCCACTGTACCTCACCTACTCTGCAAATATACTATTTAACTGAGTAATCATCTGTTCAAAATCTGTTTTTTCATCCACATCCTGACAGAGAAAATCATTTACCTCATCAATCTTGCTAATTGCATAATCAATATTCTTGTTGGACCCCTCTTTGTACGCCCCAATATTAATCAAATCTTCCGCTTCATTATAGGTAGAAAGGGTGTTTCTCAATTTACCAGCCAATTTCTTATGGTCTTTTTCAGCCACCTGAGACATACATCTGGAAATACTCTGAAGTACATCAATAGCCGGATAATGGTTCATATGTGCCAGCTTTCTGGATAGCATGATATGTCCGTCTAAGATACTTCTTGCTGTATCCGTGATAGGCTCATTAAAGTCATCACCATCCACAAGGACGGTATATAAACCAGTGATAGAGCCCCGTTCTGACATTCCAGCCCTCTCTAGTAATTTAGGCATCTCCGAGTATACACTTGGTGGATATCCTCTTGTTACGGGAGGTTCTCCTGAGGCAAGTCCAATCTCTCTTTGCGCCATGGAAAAACGGGTGAGACTATCCATCATTAAAAGCACATCTTTTCCCTGTGCTCTGAAATATTCTGCAATTGCTGTTGCAGTTTTTGCCGCTTTATTTCGTATCAAAGCAGGCTTATCCGAAGTAGCTACCACTACCACAGAACGACGCATTCCCTCTTCCCCAAGGTCACGCTCAATAAATTCTCTTACCTCTCTACCACGTTCTCCAATCAGAGCAATCACATTGATATCCGCCTTGGTATTTCTTGCGAACATACCAAGCAGGGTACTCTTTCCCACACCACTACCTGCAAAAATCCCAATTCTTTGACCTTTTCCAATGGTTATTAACCCATCTACCGCCTTAACCCCCAAAGGAAGAACATCTTTGATAATTTCCCTCTCCATGGGGTCTGGCGGGTTTGCCTCTACCGGATAACTTTGGGCTGTGATAATTTCTTCCCCATTCAAGCTTCTTCCCAGTCCATCCAGTGTTTTTCCCAATAGTTCATCTCCCACCGGAACCATCAAGGTGTTTCCCAGATTTTCCACAACACTGCCTATCCCAACACCTTCTACATTGTCATAGGGCATCAGCAACACTCGGTTATCCCGAAATCCTACTACCTCTGCCATTATGGTATGTTCATCCTTGTCCCCGGAGATAATCATACACAAATCATTTAACTTTGCATCCGGTCCTATAGATTCAATTGTCAGTCCAACGATTTTCACTACTTTTCCAAGTTTTTTAAAATACGTTTTTTCTTTTAATATATCGTATTTTTGTAGGTTGAACATAACAATTTCACCACACTTTCTTTCCAAAATATATTTACGGGTTATAAGATAACGTCTTGATATCTTTCACCAGGCGTTCCATCTGTACATCCAGACTACAGTCATACACCCCACCATCTGTTTCTATAAAGCACTGATTTTTTTTCAGGGAAGTGTCCTCTGTCACCTCAATGGAGTTCACATTAGGCAACATGGTCAACAATCTGTCCAGATTGGCTTTTACAACCACTGCATCTTCATGGCACACCCGGATATTAAATTCCTTACTCAGGTTAATTTTGCCAAGTGCACCGGATAAAATATGCATAATCATTGCCCTGGAAGTTGTAAACTGTACCCGAAAGACATACTCCATCAAATCTGCGATGCGCTCCACCAACTCCGGTTCCATGCTTTCTAACTTTGCATCATATTCTTCCATGAAAGCCTTTTCTTTCTGTTCTAATTCCGCTTTCATTTGTTCTGTTTCTTCTAAGCCCTGCCGATATCCATCATCATATCCCTTTTTTCGGGATATTTCGTAGGCCTCATTTCGAATCATCTCCGCCTCAGTATTGGCCTGCTCTAACATCTGTTTTGCTTCCTGTCTGGCATTCTCTAAAATCTGTTCCGGAGTTAATTCCTCTTCCTCCATAATCACTTCCAGTTCTTCTGCCGGCAAACCTTCTTGAAATTCACCTGTGGCATTTTCTCCTGTCTCTTCCTGCCCGGTCACTTCAACCTGCGGAAAACCGCTAAAAGGTACAAAGTCCCCCTCAGGTGACAAGGCCTGTAATTTTTGAGCAACCAAATCATTATAATCTATCACCCTGGTATCTTCCCTGTGAATGATATATCCACCTTTCAGTAAATTAGACAATGATTTCGTCACCTCCACCTCTAGAGATTACAATTTCTGCAGAGTCTTCCAGCTTACGTATGATATTAACAATCTTCTGCTGTGCTTCTTCCACATCCTTCAAACGTACAGGACCCATAAATTCCATATCTTCCTGAATCATAGTTGCCAGACGTTTTGACATATTTCTAAAGATAACACTTTGAACTTCTTCATTTGCACCCTTAAGCGCAGTAGCAAGGTCATTGTTATCCACATCTCTAAGCACACGCTGAATGGCTCTGTCGTCCAAAGACATAATATCTTCGAACACGAACATTTTTCTTCGGATTTCGTCTGCCAATTCCGGCTCGTCGATTTCCAGGTTTTCCATAATGTGCTTTTCTGTTCCACGGTCTACTGTATTCAAGATATCTACGATAGCATCCACACCACCGATAATTGTGTAATCCTGATTTACAAGTGATGACAACTTGCGTTCCAAAACTCGTTCCACTTCCTTAATGACATCCGGTGATGTTCTATCCATCACCGCAATACGCTTTGCTACATCGGCCTGTTTTTCCGGAGGCAGGGACGCCACAATATTAGCTGCCTGTCCCGACGGCAGATATGCCAATATCAAGGCAATGGTCTGTGGATGCTCATCCTGAATAAAGTTCAACAACTGACTGGCATCGGTTTTTCTGACAAACTCAAAAGGTCGTACCTGCAAGGAGGCAGTCAACTTGTTGATAACATCCACTGCTTTTTCTGAACCAAGGACTTTTTCCAAAAGTTCCTTGGCATATGTAATACCACCTTCTACAATATACTGCTGTGCCAGACAAACTTCATAGAATTCGTTCAGTACATCTTCCTTCATTTTTGCTGAAACACTTCTGGTATTTGCTATTTCCAAAGTAAGGGTTTCGATTTCATCTTCCTTTAGATGTTTAAATACCGTAGCAGATTTTTCAGGTCCAAGGGCGATTAAAAGTATCGCCGCTTTTTGAACTCCGGTTAAGTCATCTCTTGACATAATCTATCACTCCCAATCCTCATTTAACCAGTTACGCAACAACGTCGCAACTGCTTCTGGTTTTTCATCCACAAATTTTTCTATCATCTTTCTAGCTTCAGATCTATCGTCAAAGCCAATTTCTTCAAGATTTTCTCTAGTGTCCTGCAACAACTGATCCACTGATAATTCTGGTTCCAATTCTGTGATTTCCACAGGTCTTGTACTTCTGTACACCACAAATCCTAAAATAAGCAGAATAATAACTGCTAGAATTATATTTAAATAATCCATTAACTTAAAGGATTGCGTTTCCTTTGCCACATACATTGGCACATCGTATGCCACAATAGTAATATTTCCCTG
Source organism: Lachnospiraceae bacterium (assembly GCA_045119215.1). GTDB lineage: Bacteria > Bacillota > Clostridia > Lachnospirales > Lachnospiraceae > RUG11237. The sequence goes on from JBGVDD010000149.1 coordinate 14,338, forward strand.
TGCAATACCTGTCGCCTTGGAAACAAGCTCATAAAAACTGTCATCTACTTCTGTGGCTGTTGGCGTTCCATTATCCTGCTGATATTGTTCAAAGCTGGTACCTTCCAACAATCCCTGTGCTTCTAAGTCTTCTTCCTTATAAATTATGTGCTTTGTCACCACCAATGAAATAGAAGAATCTTCATATTTGATTGCCCCAGGAGTCTTTGAAGTACTTGTTACCTTTTGATTTGGTGAATAATCTGTTGATGTATCTGTCACAGTCGAAGAACTTCCCTCACTGTCCTGAATGACATAGGTTTCATCATCATTGGAATCTGTTCCCGGAACTCCCGCTACACCATTTGTAGACTCAGATTCATAATTATCCTGATGTGTTATCATACCCTCTGTTCTTCCATCCGGTGCCCAAAATTCCTGTTGTGTCTCCGTTGACTCATCAAAATTCAACACAATATTTGGAGACACCTGAACATTGTCATACATCTTTGTACTTAAAATTGCCTGCTGTACCTGGGATTTTATCAGATTTTCCGCCTGCGCTTTTGCCGAAAGCTGATTACTGGCATTTCCAGCACCGGTACTGGCATCTGCTCCCGAAAAGATACTATTTCCATCTGTGTCCATAATGGTAATCTCTTCTGTGGAACTATTTCCCACAGCTGTCTGTAAAAATCTTGCCATGCTGCCTGCCATATCTGCATCTACAGTTCCATTAAGCTGTAACATTACGCTGACAGAGGTATCCTGCTTCTTAGAGAGAATAGTTCCATCGTCTTCCGGAACATACATCTTTACCTCTGCGTTTTCTACCACGTCCATGCTCTCTAATACCATAGCAATATCTTCTTCATTATATAGCTTGTATTTTTTCTGCTTGTCACTTTCCGTGGTGCTAAATCCTCCATCCAACGCATCACTGATGGTATATCCACTAGTAGGTATATTGTTAGAGCCTAACAACAATGCCGCATCTGTCAGCTGTTTTTTATCCACCTGCACAGTCAGGTTGTCTGATTTTATCTGATAATCAATCCCTTCCTTGTCCAACAGTTCTTTCACTTTTGCCGTCTCCTGAACATCATCACAGGTACGCAAATCCACATAGGTGGTTCTGGTAAATACAACAGCCAAAATCACTAGCGTGAGCGCCACCGCGGCCACTGCACTTATCACTATCATTTTTTGTCTTGTATCATATCTATTCCAAAAGTCCATTAACTTCTTTTGGACTTCTCTCACTTTTTCACCCATCGGTTGTCTCCTAATCTATCTTTCCTTACTATGTAATCCCTGTTCCCATCTTACCGGTTGATTACATCTGCATATTCATAATCTCTTTATATGCCTCTAACACTTTATCTCTCACTGCAACCGTATATGTCAAAGCAGTAGATGCCTTGTTCTGGGCAATCGTCAAATCATGGGCATTCTCCGTCAGCCCCATAGCCCACTTCATCTCCTCATCCTGTGCCTTTAATTCCAAAGAACTTGTTTCATTTATCATCCCTAAAGCTGCTTGATAAATTTTTGCGAAACCGTTTTCCGCATTTGTTGCAGTAACATCAGAAGTTCCCGATTCCTTTGTTAAATACGTTGCCCCTAAGCTATACAATGACGATATATCCATTTTTTACTTCCTCCCCTACTGTCCCAGACTTAATCCCTTAGTAACAATTGCCTTGCTGGATTCAAAGGCCGTTGCGTTTGCCTCATATGCCCTGGTAGCATCTATTAGATTTGTCATCTCTGTAATGATATTTACATTCGGATAAGTCACATACCCATTCTCATCTGCATCTGGATGGGATGGATCATAAGCCCTTACCATCTCTGTTTCGTAGTCCTGGGAGACTCTTGTGACCTTGACTCCGGAACCTGTCATATCAGCCCCGGTTCTTGCCAACACATGACTAAACGGCGTATTGTTCTTCTCAGCGAAAGTAACCACCTTTCTTCGGTAAGCTTCCCCATTCTCTGTTCTTGTAGTATTTGCATTGGCAATATTCTGCGTAATAATATCTGTCCGGAATCTCTGAGATGTCATACCAGATGCACAAATATCAAACGAATTAAATATAGACATTTTTCATTCCTCCCAAATTAACTATTTCATTACTGACTGTAGACGTTTAAACTCTGAGGTCATGCTATCAACCAGACCGTTATACTTTTCTGTATTAGCAGCCAGTTCAACATTCTCTGTATCTATATCCACATTATTTTTATCAATTCTATATGAATACCCTACAGCATCTGTATATGTACCCACATTCAAGGAATCTAAATTTTCATTAATCCGCCCTACTTTTGCCGACTTTGTTTTATACTTGGACTGATAGGCCCCCATTTCTTTCACTAACACACTTTCAAAGTCCACATCCTGACGTTTATATCCAGGTGTATCAACATTTGCGATATTGTTGTTAATTGCTTTTCCCCTTAGTGCACTGGCATCCGCTGCCTTATCCAAAATGTTTACATAGTTAAATGCGCTGGAACTAATCATATTACTTCTCCCTTTCCCAATTCATTCCCAAAAAACTACATTACATTATATAGGATTTTGTAAATTCCCACAAGACATTTTTTCTAAATTGTTTATATTTTCTTGTTTTTTTTGCAAAATATTTCTATCATAATTTACAATTAGTACTTTTTTCATGGGCAATATTTCATTTTTATGACAAAATATATAACAATGTAATATTTTCGTAAAAAAAGAAGTGATGCTCCACCACTCCTTTTCAATCAATCAGCATTCTTTTTCCCTTTTAATTCTGGCAATTTCTTCAAATACCACATCATTTACTACTTTGATATAAGTTCCCTTCATTCCGGAAGACCTGGATTCAATCACACCTGCACTCTCAAATTTACGAAGGGCATTTACAATCACAGAGCGGGTAATCCCTACCCGATCTGCAATCTTACTGGCCACAAGAACTCCTTCATTGCCTTCCAATTCTTCAAAAATATGAGTTATGGCCTCAAATTCCGAAAAAGACAAGGTTCCGATTGCCGAACGTACAATTTGTATTTTTCTGCTTTCCTCAGCGTTTTCTTCATTTACCGCACGCATCATTTCCAATCCCACCACAGTGGTAGCATACTCACTTAATATAATATCATCAATCTCATATTGCTGGTTACATTTATAAATAAACAGTGTGCCTAACCGTTCTCCTGCAATATCTATGGGCGTAATAATCGCCTGATACTTTCTCACATCCTCTGATTCAAACCCTAAAGTCTGTAAATTCACATTTTCCTTGGTGGACAGCACACCCAACAAGCGTTCATTCAACATGATATCAATCAGCCCACCTACCTGCTCCTGTATCAACTCATGAATCTCATCTACCCCGGGACAGCTTCCTACTCCTAAAATTTTTCCTTTTTTACTAATCACCAGAATATTGGAATTCAAAATACCTGTAAGGACCTGACAAATATCGTTAAACACTACCTTATGTGAGCTATTATTGTGCAAAAGCTTATTGATTTTTCTAGTCTTATCTAACAACTGTACACTCATGTTCCACACCTCTTTTTTAATTTACACTTACGACAGATTGATTTTATCACATATTTTTTTTAAAATCAACGAATTGTTGTACACTTTTATAATAATTCAGACTATTGTCTGAACTGTTACGATGATTCTTCTTCCTTTGGATTGACAATTACGGTACCGCATTGTTCGTCTGCACACATCAGTTTCTTTCCCTTGCCCACCATATAGCCACCACACTTTGGACATTTTACATCACTTGGTTTCTGCCATGACATAAACTCACACTCCGGATTATTTTCACATCCAAAATATTTTCTTCCTTTTTTTGTTTTACGAATCACCACGTCTTTTCCACATATCGGACAAGCTACTCCAATTTTTTCCAGATAAGGTTTCGTGTTTCTACATTCCGGGAACCCTGGACAGGCAAGAAATTTTCCATGTGGTCCATATTTAATCACCATATTTCTTCCACATTCTTCACAGATAACATCTGTAACCTCATCCTCAATCTTTACCTTTTCCAGATTCTTTTCTGCCTGTTCCACCGCTTCTACCAAATCCGGGTAAAAGTTTCGGATTACCGTCTTATAAGGCACACTGCCCTCTGCAATCTTATCCAACAACAATTCTACATTTGCCGTAAAACTTAAATCTACAATACTTGGGAAGGCTTCCTTCATCATATTGTTTACCACCTCACCAATTTCTGTCACGTATAAATTTTTATTTTCCTTGGCAATGTACCTTCTTCCAATAATAGTGGTAATCGTAGGAGCATAGGTACTTGGACGTCCAATGCCCAATTCCTCCAAAGTTTTCACTAAGGCAGCTTCCGTATAATGGGCTGGCGGCTGGGTAAAATGCTGCTTTGCATCTTTATCCTGCAGTGCAAGTTCTTTGCCAGCTTCCAGTAAATCCACCGGCAACTGTGCTTCCTTTTCCGTCTCGCTGTCTACATATACACTCATAAAACCATCAAAAGCTAATTTAGAACCAGAAGCATTAAAACGATACCCATTGGCTCCCACTTTTACATTTACAGTATCATAAACAGCCTCTGCCATCTGACTTGCCATAAAGCGCCTCCATATCAACTGATAAAGGCGAAATTCATCTCTACTTAAATAATCCTTCATAAACACTGGGGTTCTGGACACATCTGTAGGTCGAATCGCTTCATGGGCATCCTGAATCTTCGTATTATTCTTTAATGCCTTTACCGTTTCTGACACATAGCTTTCCCCATAGTTCTGGGTGATATATTCCCTGGTAGCCACAGAAGCCTCCTCAGAAATACGGGTAGAATCTGTACGAAGATAGGTAATCACACCCACAGTTCCTGTCCCCTTGATTTCCACTCCTTCATAAAGCTTTTGAGCAATACGCATGGTTTTCTGAGTAGAAAAATTTAATGTCTTGGCAGCCTCCTGTTGCAGGGTACTGGTTGTAAATGGCCTTGGAGAATTTTTAATTCTTTTACTCTTTTTGATATCTTCTATGATATATTTTGCACCCTTTAATTCATCTAAAATTCCATCTAATTGTTCCCTGGAAGATATATGAATTTTCTTTTCTTTTCCATAGAATTTAAAGGTAACTGGTTTTCTGGCACCTTTCACTTTAAAACTCTGTTCTAATGTCCAGTACTCTTCTGGAATAAAAGAATTTATCTCCTCTTCCCTGTCACATATAATTCTAAGTGCCACTGACTGCACTCTTCCTGCACTGAGTCCCCTCTTAATTTTTGCCCACAAAAGGGGACTAATCTGGTACCCCACCATTCTGTCTAACATTCTCCTTGCCTGCTGGGCATCTACCAGATTCATATCGATTTCTCTTGCATTTTTGATGGATTCCTTCACCGCATTTTTTGTAATCTCATTAAAACTGATTCGGTACATTTTCTCTGGTGCCACCTTTAGTGACTGGGCTAAATGCCAGGAGATAGCTTCTCCCTCACGGTCAGGGTCAGTAGCAAGATAAATCTTATCTGCTTTTTTTGCTTCTTTTCTTAGCTGGGCAAGAATATCCCCTTTTCCACGTATCGTAATATACTTGGGTTCAAAATCATTTTCAAAATCGATTCCCATCTGGCTTTTCGGAAGATCCCTTACATGACCATTAGAAGCCAACACTTCATAATTACTCCCTAAAAATTTTTTTATTGTCTTCACCTTAGCCGGCGATTCTACGATAACCAAATACTTTGCCATATGCTCCTCCTTAGATGACTCCTTTTCGAATATCTACTTTTTTCTTACATAATATCCTGTAGATATCTGCTCTATTTTGTCCTCTATTTCTAAATCAAACAGCATACTGTTTAATTTTTCATAATCAAACTCCCCTAATTCTTTTGCCAATTGCGCAATATTCTTAGGTGTAAAATCTAAGAAATCATACACCAATTTTTGGTCACTTTCAAGAGAAACTTTTATTTTTTCCTTATTTTTTATCTTTTGCCCCTTAATTTTTTCATATTTTTTCAATTCTAAGACAGTTTCTTCTATATCTAATACCGGATTTGCTCCTTGGTAAATCAGATAATTGCATCCCTCACTAAGTCCATCTGTCACTCTGCCAGGAACTGCAAATATTTCTTTTCCCTGGTCTAATCCAAAGCCCACTGTAATAGAAGTTCCGCTTTGTTTTTTTGCCTCTACCACAATAATGGCATCCGATAATCCACTGATAATTCTGTTACGTTGTGGAAAATTTATAGATTTTGCCGGCATACCAGGCCGAAACTCTGAAATGATGCCTCCCTTGCTTAACAATTCTTCGTATAAGTCCAGATTCTCCTTAGGATAACAAATATCCACGCCACACCCTAATACACCAAAACTTTCTCCTCCATTTAAAATTGAACTTTTTTGTGCCCATCCATCGATTCCTCTAGCCATACCGCTAACAACATTAATACCATTCATTCCTAACTTTTCTCCTAATTCCACGGAAATCTTCCTGCCATAGGCACTGCAGTTTCGCGCCCCAATCACTGCTACCGCACTTTTTTCTTCCTCAGGCAGCTTCCCCTTGTAATACAACAGGGAAGGCGGGTTGGATATTCCAAGCAATCTTTTGGGAAATTCCCTCTCAGACATACAGACAAAATTAATATTCTTTTTTTGCATCATTTCCATTTCCTTTTGTATTAATCCACAGTCCCTGCGATAATAAATACTCATTTTCGCCCGTTCACTAATATTTACTAAATCTTGCAATACCCCTTTTGACATATCAAATATTTCCCGAACGTGACCGCACATATCCAAAAGCCTCTTTCGTTCCGTTTCCGTAATATACTCCAAACTATAAAACCAGTATTCATATGCTCTCTCTTCCATATTCCCCCTCCCCTAATCCATCATGGTATATCTGCGATAAGATATGGCTTCCTTAATGTGTTTTTCCAAAATATCTTCCGCCCCATCTAAGTCCGCTATGGTTCTTGCCACTTTCAACATTCTATGATATCCCCTTGCCGATAATTGCATCTTATAAAAAATCTTTTCCATCAACTCTTTTTCTGGTGGCTGCAATTTACAGAATTCATATACTCCCTGTTCATCCAGTTCCGAATTATAACTATAGCGTTTCTTTTCATATCTCTTCCTTTGTATCTCCCCGGCCTGTAGGACACGTTTTCTAATCTGGGACGACTTTTCTCCTTGATGTTTCTCACTTCTGCTAAGTTCCTGATATCCCACCGGCTCCACTTCCACATAGATATCAATCCTGTCCAGCAAGGGTTTTGATATTCGTCCCTGATATTTCGCCACATCCATCTGACTACATCTGCAACGATTTCTATCCGGATAATAGCCGCATTTACACGGATTCATAGCTGCCACCACCATAATCTCTGCTGGAAAAACATAATTCCCGCTAACTCTTGATATGTGAATTTCTTTATCTTCCAAAGGTTGACGCAAAATCTCCAAAGCTTCCCTTTTAAATTCCGGGAGTTCATCTAAAAATAATACTCCTCGATGGGCCAGACTAATAATCCCAGGCTTTGGTACTTTTCCTCCCCCGGCGAGAGCATAAGTTGATGTGGTATGATGTGGTTGCAAAAAGGGCCTTTGGGTAAGAATAGGTGTATTCTCCGGAAGTACCCCCGCAATACTGTGAATCTTGGTAATAGCCAGACTCTCTTCAAAATCCAAAGGTGCAAGGATTCCAGAAAGCCTCTTGGCCAACATGGATTTTCCAGTTCCCGGAGGACCTATCAACAGAATATTATGCCTCCCTGCCGCTGCGATTTCCATAGCCCGTTTCGCCCGTACTTGTCCCAAAATATCAGAAAAATCTTTTCCTTCTCCCCCCTCTTTTTGAAAGATTTCTTCTATATTAATATATTCACATTCTGCATTCTCCTTATGTTTCATAAAGTCAATCATCTGGGATAAATCCTCCACACCCACTACCTTGATTCCTTTCATTACTGCCGCTTCCTTTGCATTTACTTTTGGAATGACACAATATTCCATTCCCATCTCCTTTGCATGGGCAGCCATGGATAATACCCCACAGATTCCATTTACCTTACCATTAAGACTTAGTTCCCCTGCCATGAATACTCCCTTCAAACTCTCCGTAGAAATTTCACCAATTGCCGCCAGCAATGCAGCCGCAATAGGCAAATCAAAGGCCGTACCCGACTTCCTCAAATCGGCCGGAGCCAGATTGATTGTAATTCTCTTTGCCGGTAACTGAACCCCCACATTTCTCAATGCATTTCTGACCCTTTCTGCAGCCTCTTTTACTTCACTTCCCAAAAAACCTACCATAGAAAAGGATGGTAAACCATTGCTCACATCCGCCTCTACTCCCACACCAATACATTCAATACCATTGAGTGCTCCCGAATTAATTGTACTAAACATCTTTCCTCCTATCCCAGTACTTCCATCCCTTGTATGCACAATTCCACACTCACTTTTTCTGTCTTCTTTATCATTTTAATGTATCTGTTCAGAATAACTGAATAGTTACATTTTATCTATTTTTCTGAAATCTTTGGCGATTCGCCATACACAGTTTTCCCCTTACGGGAAAACAAAAAAGAAAAAACATACCAGCTGTAACTGGTATGTCCATTATAACTCTATCTTATCTTAATTGCAATGGATTTTTTACTCTTCCACTTCTAATATGTGATTTCCAATACAATAAGATTTACTAAAGACAAAAGTCCGCTTGCTTTCCTCAAAGTACACCGTCATCTTATCATCTTGTATGTTTTTCACAAGGCCAGTATGATACTTTTTATGATACACTCTACATCCCGGAGCTAATTTTTCGGCATCAAACATCATCTCATTTACAAACCTTGACACAGACAGCTCCTTGTTATACCTTTCCGCTATGGAACAAATGCTCAATCGCTTTCTCGCCCTGGTCATTGCCACATAGAACATTCTGCGCTCCTCTTCTATATCAACATCTGAAACAGACTTTTTATGAGGCACAATTTCCTCATTTGCATCCACAATATACACATCGTCATATTCCAGGCCTTTAGAACTGTGCATAGTAGTTAAAGTCACGGCATCTGCTAAATTTTTTTGTTTTACTGCCTGGTCTTTCATTTTCCTTGTATACAGTTCTATATATTCAAAATAACTTTCATAGTCTTTATAATCTTTTGCACTTTCTGCCAGTTCATCCAAAATTTCTATCAAATCATTTTCACTAATTCTCCGGTACGCAGCATACTCTTTTAAATATCCCTCATACCCTACCGCCTTTTGAATATATCGAATCCCCGCATAGGGAGCCATATTTTTTATCATTGCCAGGTCATACTCCAGCTTTTCTATCCGTTCCACCATCCAGTCTTTATCCCTATAATATTGTTTTAAATTATTAAAATCTACAATTTCTGTGGTCAGGGCATCCCGGCTTATATATCTTTTGGGACGATTCATAACCAGTAAAAGGTCTGCCCGGCTTTTTTCCTGGCTTCTGGCAAGTCGAAAATAGGCAAAAATATTCTGGCTAATCCAATGTTGAAAGATATTTGGTATCTCATCCCGCATTTTAAAAGGAATATTATATTCCACAAGCTTTTGCGCCAGTAATCTAGGCTGATTATTTGTCCGAAACAACACTGCCATTTCCGACAAAGGGCAACCCTTCGCCTTTTTTTCCACAATCTCTCTAAGAATCCATTCCACTTCCTCTTTCTGAGTTTTAAAATGTTTCACATTCACCCTTTCCCCTGCTTCATGAATGGCTTTTATTTCTTTTTGAAATCTGGTGCGGTTATTTTTTATCACATATCCTGCTGCTTTTACAATATTTTGTGTGCTGCGGTAATTATAATCCAACACTACCCGCTCTGCCTGTGGATAATCCTTTTCAAATCCCAACATAATTTCAGGCTTTGCTCCCCGAAAACGATAAATACTCTGGTCATCATCTCCCACAATAAAAATATTATTTTCCGGCTGTGCCAAAATACGTATATTGTCATACTGAATTTGATTAATATCTTGAAATTCATCTATCAGAATATACTGGTATCTGGACTGCCAAAATTCTCGAATTTCTTTGTACTGCACCAGCAAATCATTACACATAAGCAGCATATCATCAAAATCAATTAATCTTGCCCTATTTAATTTATCTTTATATTCCCTGTATATTTTGCGAAAAATATCTGCGCTACAGCTGGTGGAATAATAATTTTTCAAGTCAATTCTCTCAGACTTTACCCGACTGATTTCAGAAGTCAAATCCCCGATAAATTCATTTTCGTCTTCCAATTCAATTTCATACTTTTGTATTAATTCCCTCAAAAAACCAATCCTCTGGTCGTCACGGATGATATTTTCTCCTTTTAACCCATAGGCATATTTCAGTATACTAAAATAAACTGCATGAAAGGTACCAAAAGTTACCTTCGGTCTTTCTCCCTCCATCAGCTTATAAAAACGTTCCTTCATTTCCAAGGCTGCAGCTTTTGTAAATGTAATCACCAGAATACGGTCCGGTGCCACGCCACATTCTTCTATTAAATATTTTGTACGGGAAGTAATTGTGAATGTTTTGCCAGAGCCAGGGCCTGCTAAGACTAGCATAGGCCCTTTATTATGTGATATGGCTCTGTTTTGAGCTTCATTTTCGTTCATGAAATTAACCTTCTAATTTTTTAATTGCCGCCTGAATACGTGCAATGGATTCTTCTTTTCCTAAAATCTCCATCAATTCTGTAGCTCCACCTGGGGTCATCTGCTTTCCTGACACCGCTGTACGCACCGGCCACATAACGTATCCATTCTTGTATTCCTTTTCCTTTGCAAAGTTCACTAACATTTCGTACAACGAATCATTGTCAAAGGCTTCCTGAGCCTCCAATACCGGAAGAATTTCTTTTAATACAGAAAGAGAAGATTCTTCATTGGTCTTCATTTTTTTGTGACAGTACATTGACGCGTCATATTCCGGCACTGCCTCAAAGAAATCAATATGTTCCTTAATATCCGTAAACACTTCTATTCTGGTCTTTACCATGGCTGCTATCTTTTTGAAATCCAAATCTTTTGAAATCACTTCCTTGATGTATGGCAATGCCATTTCATAAAACTTGTCATCATCCATAGCTTTCATATATTCGCCGTTCATCCATTTTAATTTCACCATGTCAAATACCGCCGGTGATTTACTCATATGATGATAGTCAAAGGCTTTTACCAGTTCTTCCAGGCTAAAGATTTCTGTATTATCTTCCGGACACCAGCCTAAAAGTGCCACAAAATTCACTACTGCCTCCGTCAAAAATCCCTGTTCAATAAAATCTTCATAAGATGAATGACCGCTTCTCTTACTTAACTTTTTATGTTCCTCATTGGTAATCAATGGACAATGCACATACACAGGCACCTCCCAGCCAAAAGCTTCATAAAGACGGTTATATTTTGGCGAGGAAGACAAGTATTCATTTCCACGTACCACATGGGTAATTCCCATTAAATGGTCATCCACCACGTTGGCAAAATTGTAAGTAGGATATCCATCAGATTTAATCAAAACCATGTCATCTAACTCTGAATTATCTACAGTAATATCCCCATAAATTTCATCATGGAAAGTTGTGGTACCTTCTGTAGGATTGTTCTGGCGGATTACATAAGGTATACCCTTTTTCAGATTTTCTTCCACTTCTTCTTTCGATAAATGAAGGCAATGCTTGTCATATACTGTAATTTCTTTTCCGGCTACTTCACTCTTTAAGCTGTCTAATCTCTCCTTATCACAAAAGCAATAGTATGCCTCTCCCTTTTCCACCAACTGTTTTGCATATTCCAAGTAGATTCCGGATTCCTGGCGTTCACTCTGAACATATGGTCCCACACCGCCATCTTTGTCCGGACCTTCATCATGGATTAAACCTGTCTTTTCCAAGGTTCTGTAAATAATATCCACTGCACCTTCCACAAAGCGTTCCTGATCTGTATCCTCAATACGAAGCAAAAAATCTCCATCTTCGTGTTTTGCAATCAAATAAGCATATAATGCTGTTCTTAAATTTCCTACGTGCATACGTCCTGTGGGACTTGGTGCAAATCTTGTTCTTACTTTACTCATTTTCTAATCCTCTTGTTTTCTATAATTTATTTAGCTAATGCCATTAAGCTTTCTGACAACTCGTTTAGTAGTCCTTCAGCATCTGTTAAACTATTTCCCTTTACCCCGAAGTAAAATTTAATCTTTGGTTCTGTTCCAGAAGGGCGGGCACAGCACCATGCATCTTGATCAAGTTCATAGTACATAACATTGGAAGATGGTAAATTTGTACTACTCTTTTCTCCTGTCTTCCTATCCAGTCTCAAATCTTTTTTATAATCCCTAACCGCCTGAACTTGAAATCTTCCAAATGTCTTCGGTGGATTTTCACGCAATCGATTCATGATACTTTGAATCTGCTCTGCCCCGTCAATGCCTTTCAATGTGATGGTAGATAAACCTTCCTTATAATATCCATACTTTTCATACATATCCATCATGGCATCCCACAAAGTTTTACCCTGACTCTTACAGTAAGCAGCCACCTCACATAACATCATGACCGCCACGCAGGCATCTTTGTCTCTGGCGTAAGTACCTGCCAGGCATCCGTAACTTTCTTCTAAGCCAAACACATACTCATTGGTATGATTTTCTTCAAAAAGACGAATCTGCTCACCAATATATTTAAATCCGGTCAAAACCTCAATCAGTTTCACCTGGTACTCCTTGGCAATTGGATCAGCCATATTGGTGGTGACAATAGTCTTAACCAGTGCACCGTTTTCAGGCAGTGTATTGTTCTTACTCCGTTCTCTCAAAATATACTCTGCAATCAGCATGCCCGACATATTCCCTGTAAAAGAGATATATTCCTGTGTTTTAGCATCCTTACAATACACGCCAAGTCTGTCTGCATCTGGATCCGTTGCCAGAACAATATCCGCATCCACCTCTTTGGCTAATTTCAGAGCCAGCTCAAAAGCCTTTGGGTCTTCCGGATTTGGATAGGCTACTGTTGGAAAGCTGCCATCCGGCATTTCCTGTTCCTTTACCACATACACATTTTCAAAGCCCAATTCCTTTAAAACTCTTCTCACTGGGAGATTCCCCGTTCCATGCAACGGTGTATATACAATCTTAATATCCTTGGACATTTTTTGTATCAGCTCTGGATGAATACTCTGTTTCTTTAATTGTGCCATATACTTTTCATCAATTTCCTCCGAAATCACGTGATACATCTGCTGTTTTACAGCCTCTTCCTTGGCCATAGTCTTTACCTGACTGTACTCTGTCACCTTGGCTACTTCATCCAAAATGTTCTTATCATGAGGCGGAGTAATCTGGGCACCATCCTCCCAATATACCTTATATCCGTTGTATTCCCTTGGATTGTGGCTTGCAGTAATAACAATCCCCGCAATACATTCCAATTCACGAACTGCAAAGGAAAGCTCTGGAGTAGGTCTTAAAGACGGGAATACATAAGCCTGAATTCCATTGGCATTCAGACACAGAGCAGCCTCATCTGCAAACTCCATAGACATACGTCTGGAATCATAGGCAATTGCCACACCTTTGCTTTCCCCACCACAAAGTTTAATATAATTTGCCAACCCCTGGGTAGCCTTCCTGACTGTGTAGATATTCATACGGTTGGTTCCCGCACCAATCACGCCTCTTAAACCACCGGTTCCAAATTCCAATTCTTTATAAAATCTATCTTCGATTTCTTTTTCATCATTTTCAATGGCTTTCAATTCTTTTTTCGTTTCTTCATCAAAATAATCTGATTTTAGCCAGCTTTCATAATTTTCCCGGTAATTCATGGTTTTCTCCTTTCAGCACTATAAACTTCCTATATTTTCCCACATTTTCTTAGTCTTTGCAACATATTTTTAGTTACAGTACACCGATACCACAAAAAAGCATTATCGCCCATCATGTGGGCAACAATGCCTTTTTCTTCTATTCTATCCCATTCTTTCTATTCTTAATTCAATAATGTAACCACACAAACTGGAGAGCGATAGTATGCATTAGAGATACGAATACCTGTTCTTTCTGTACTAGCGTGAATTACCTGTCCATTACCAATATACATAGCTACATGGTTAATTCCACCACCATTACCATAGAAGAATAAATCTCCCGGTTTCGCCTCACCGGCACTAATTCTTCTACCACAGTTTGCCTGCGCTGCTGAAGAATGAGGAAGACCGATTCCATACTGTGCATATAAACTCATAGTAAAACCAGAACAGTCTGTTCCGTTGGTAAGAGAACTTCCCCCCCAAACATATGGATTTCCTAAAAACTGCATTGCATACTGAACAATAGAAACCCCTGTGCTGGAAACACTTCCGCTTCCGCTGCCATCTGCACTTGCCTGTTCTAATTCCTTAATGGTTACAGCTGCTTCCAACTCTTCTGATAATGTAGCGTATTCTGAAGAAATATATCCTTCATCTGAGTCAAAAGATACTTTAATCCACTCACCCATATCTTCAATTACTTCCAATTTTTCACCCATTGGAATCAAATCAACAGTGGAAGCATCCATACTGGCTCCGGTTCTTACTCTTAAACTTTCTGTGTTTACCACAGTTGCCATCATGGTGATGGCGTCTTTCGCTACCGTCTTTGCCTCTTCGCCTGTGTATAGATACTCGGATTTTACATATCCTTCTACACTTCCGGATTTAATCTTTGTCCATTCTCCCTCTGTTTCAAGAATCTCACAACCAGCATTCTTGTTCATCTTTCCAACAAGCTTTTGATCCTCGCCTGCACCTTCACGTACATTCAAATAATTATCTACATGGGCAATTCCCAAATTGGTATAACCCGCAATTTTTCCCTCTGTTCCTTCTTTTGTTTCCAAAGTCTCATTTGCTTTTACCTGTGCCGATACCACATCGCTGCCAAGTACAGTCTCACTACCTACTGTAATAGCAATTTCTTCTGCTGCTTTTACAGTCAACACATTTGGCGCTGCCATACACTGACTAACAAAAAAAGCTGTACCAAATACACAGAAACCTGTCAAAATCTTCTTCACTGTATTTCTCATCAGAACCTCCTGAATTTATTCCCTATGTTCTTTCCCATTATCTGTTACACATTTGTTACGTTTCTTTTACAGTTAGACATTCTAACAGTATCATAGAATTTTGTCAAGGAAGCTCATAGCAACTTACCACTTTTTCAAGATTTTTACCGGCTTTTTTATTGTGCATTTTGTATGTGATTTTCTTTTTGCGGTTTGTTTTTTTTATATATTGCACATTCTTTTTTCTCTTTTCTTCCTTTATCCCCAAAGATTCAGGGCTGTTTTTTGTAAATTGTCACAAAATTGATTTTTTCTTTATTCCAGGAACGTCTCTGGGTCAAATCATAAAATTCCTAACGCTTTATCCCTTTTTATCATTTCGGCAATACCAGCTTCTCTGGTGTATTTTGGTTCCCACCCTATGGCTTTAAGATTAGTAATATCCGCCACTGAAGTCGGTGGTTCATTATCATTTCTCGACCTTACTCCAAAACATAGTTTGGTATCACTATGTGCAATTTCTCCAATCATCCCCACAAACTCTTTTAGGGTAATTGTCTGTCCCATCCCTACTTGAAACTGTTGGAAGGTTGGAAGCAAATCTATATTCTCAATCACCTTCATATAAGCATCTACTACATTTTCTGAATAAATATAATCTCTCTCCTGCATCCCATCCGATAATTCTAACCTTGGCACATTATGAACACAGTTATGTTCTACATAGCGAATAAACTTTCCCTGAGTATCATCCTCTCCAAAAATATGTTCCAAATCCATGGAATAAAAACGTATTTTCCCAAGGGTAGCAAATTCCTGTCCCCAACTGGTAAACTGATACTTTGATAACGTGTAATCAGCCATATATATTTTTTGTGTTACACTGCCCTGTAATAATTGCTTGGTACTATAACTGCCTGTATTGATAAAAAATTCACATCCTGCCTGGCTGGCATTTTCCAAAAGATCTACACTAAAAAGCAAATTAGTTTTTATCACTTCCAAGGTTTCGTCATCATTTCTTCCGTAATGCACCGCACAATGAATCACACCATCCGGCTGTTCCTGTTGAAATATTTCTTTTAATGACAGACCACCATCTTCATCTAAATGATATATGCTGCATTTATTCAGTTCTTCTTTAATTCTGTGACAATCTGATTTTTTTCGTTTCAGTAAAACCACCTGATATCCATCTTCCAACAGCCTCTTTACCAATTTACTTCCAAGAAAACCGGTTCCACCAGTAATCAAGATTTTCATATGTATCCATCCTTTCTTTCTGATACTTTTGTATTAGTTACCAATATTTCTTCTTATACGTCCTTTTTCTGTAGTTACCATTCACGAAAAAACAACTTTACAATCCCATTCTTTTGTGATATTCTGATAAAGGTTGCAAAAAGCAATCAGGATTATTATTTTGGAGGTATCATCATGAACAAGGGTACAGTAAAGTGGTTCAACAATCAGAAAGGATACGGATTCATCTCTGACGAAGCAGGAAATGACGTATTCGTTCACTACTCTGGATTAAACATGGAAGGCTTTAAGTCTTTAGAAGAAGGCCAGGCAGTAGAATTTGAAATTGTTGATGGCGCTAAAGGACCACAGGCTACAAACGTAACCAAGCTTTAATCAATTTTTTATTCGTGTACTCTTTTTTGTAATATTATATATAATTTTATTAAAAGAAAGCATTACATTGATAAACAAAAGGTTAACCTAAGAAGTGCGGTAATCCCGCACTTCTTTCGTTTTTTACAGATTTTTCAAAACTTCCAACAGATATTCCCAAACTCTTTTTGCAGAAGAAATACTTAATCTTTCCTGTGGTGTATGAATATCACGAATATCCGGTCCAAAAGAAATACATTCCAACCCCGGCAGTTTTGAAGACAGGATTCCACATTCTAATCCAGCATGAATGGCTTCGATTTTTACCGGTTTTTCATACATTCCTTCATACACATCCATCATTACTTTTTGCAATATGGAATCCGGATTATAAGCCCATCCCACATAATCTCCCTTTTCATAGTATTCACATCCCAAAAATTCTGTCAGATAGCCGATTTTCTCACTTAGTGCCCGCTTTTCACTTTCAATAGAACTACGAATGGAAACCTCCATTACCACTTGTTCCCCCACTGTCTTTAAAATCCCCAGATTACAAGAAGTCTCAACCAAGCCCGGAATGTCCATACTCATCTTCTGCACTCCATTTGGCAACTGTCTTAACACATACATAAGGATTTCTTTATTCTTCGGATGAAGCATTACGCCTTGTTGCTGTGGCAATTTGTTTACCTTTACCCTGATATTTTCTTCAGAGCCACGAAACTCCCGTGCTAAGTCTCTCTCCACTCCTGCTGCAAGAGAGTACAAAATATCTTCATCCTCTTCTTCGCACCATATGACTGTTCTGGCTGCCCTTGGTATGGCATTATCCTTGAGACCCCCGCTTATGGTTTCAATCCCAAATCCCATATTTTTTGAGATTTCAAATAATATTCTTCCCATCAAAATATTGGCATTAGCTCTCTCTTTATCAATTTCCACTCCGGAATGTCCCCCTGCCAAACCATCTATTAGAATCTCATATTGTGCCCCTTCTACCTCTACATAATCTACAGGCATTTCAATCACGCCTACCACTCCTCCGGCACAACTTACCGTCAGTATTCCCTCGTCCTCGGAGTCAATATTAATTAATCTCTTTCCTTTCAGCACACTGGCATCCAACGCATTGGCTCCCAGCATACCGATTTCTTCATCTACGGTAATCACCACTTCTAAAGCTGGATGTTCTATAGTATCTGAATCAAGAATCGCAAGACAGTACGCCACCGCAATTCCATCATCTCCGCCTAAGGTTGTATGTTCTGCAAATATTTCATCTCCATCTATCTGTAAAGATAAACCATCCTTTGTAAAATCAATATTTGCCCCTTCTTCCTTTTCACAAACCATATCCATATGCCCCTGCAAAATCACAGTTTCACAGCTTTCATATCCCTTGCTTGCCTTCTTATAGATAATCACATTTCCACAAGGTTCCTGGATATATTCCAAAGAATGTTTTTTTGCAAATTCCACCAGATAATCACTGATTTGTTTTGTATTCCCAGAACCGTGGGGAATCGAACAAATCTCTTCAAAAAAGTGAAATACTTCTCTTGGTTCACAATCCAATCCCATTTTTCTACACTCCTTTTTCTTTCATACTCCTAATCCATCATTTTCAGAACTTCTTCAAATTTTAAAGTTCCTCCAAATAAATCCAGGGCACTTCCTATGGTCACATCTAAACGGTGTTGTCCCAACCAGGCCAGCTGTTTAATATCCTCATAAGTTCCCACGCCTCCCGCATATGTGATAGGAAGTTTTCCGTATTCTCCTAACATCTTCGCCAAATCCTTCTCTATCCCGGAAGCCTTTCCTTCCACATCCACTGCGTGTATCAGAAACTCATCACAGAATTTATGAAATTTTTCTAAAGTTTCAGGTTCTAACTTCTCCTTTGTAAACTTTTGCCACCGATCCGTCACAACATAGTAACCATCCTCTTTTTTTCTGCAGCTTAAATCCAGAACAATCCTTTCTTTTCCCACAGTATCTACCAATCTCTCTAAATTGTCCCAATTCACTACACCATTTTTAAAAACATAGGAAGTTACAATCACATGGCTGGCTCCTGCCCCAATATATTCTTTTGCATTTTCACTGGTAACACCTCCTCCCAGCTGCATACCACCCGGATATGCCTTCAATGCTTTTAATGCCTGATTTTTTGTTTCCTCATAATACTGAGAACTTGCAGGATTCAGCAAAATAATATGACCCCCTGTAATATTTCTTTCTTTATATGTATTAGCATAAAATGCAGCATCCTGCTCTGAGACAAAATTTTCTTTCGCCTGATTTCCTGCATCCAGCAGACTACCGCCTACAATTTGTTTCACTTTTCCATTGTGTATATCAATACAAGGTCTGAATTTCATGTTTTCTCCTTCCATAAGTCCGGGAAAGCAAAAAAATGTACTTTTGTCACTTTCCCTGGACCTACCTTGAAACTTATTATCTTTGCGTTCCCCTAGGTGTCACCGCATTATTGTTTGTAGATGTGTTATTTGTAGCATCATTTACATTATTATTGGTATTGTTATTATTGGTGTTTGTATTATTATTTCCACCATTATCATTCAGCAAATCATCTGTAGCATTTTCTGCCCCGTCAATCACATCTTTTCCCGCTTCTCCTACACCATCAATTACATCTTCCACCGGGCCATTTCCATTGCTATTTGTGTTATTATTCGCTCCACCGGTGACATCAGTTGCGGTACCATTTCCTCCCATGTTCTCTGTTCCCTGGGTGGTAGGGCTGGCAGTTACTGTGCCATTGCCATTGCCTGTGTTGTTGTTACCACAACCGGTCATTAGGCACACTGCACATAGTAAGACTGCCTGCATACTTGCTATGTTTTTTTTCATAACATAAAACACTCCTTTTCTTTCAATATTATTAAGAGCACTGCTCTTATGTATATATTTCCCAAAAAGAAGTGTTTTATACCCTATAGCCTATTGTTTATTGTGCGTCGATTACATCTGCCATGTCGTACATTCCAGGACCTTTTCCTGCCAAAAATTTGGCGGCCTGTACTGCACCCTTGGCAAAAATTGCCTTTGAATAAGCAGTATGCTTAAATTCAATTACCTCATCTGTTCCTGCAAAAATGATTTCGTGTTCTCCCACAATAGTTCCCCCACGAACGGCACTTAAGCCAATCTCTTTTTTCTCTCTCTTTTTTCTCTCCTGGCTTCTATCATATTTGTATTCATACTGATTATCCAACGCTTCATTAATAGAATCTGCCAATGCAAGAGCTGTTCCACTCGGTGCATCCACCTTTTGGTTGTGATGCTTTTCTACAATCTCAATATCATATCCCGCAGGTGCCAAAATTCCTGTAACTTCCTTTAACAATTTAAGTAACATATTGATTCCCAAGGACATATTTGCCGATTTTAATACTGCCGTATTTTTAGAAACCTGCCCAACTCTGTTTAATTGCTCCTCTGACAATCCAGTGGTACATAAAACCACCGGCATCTTTTTTTCTTCACAAAAATCCAACAATCCATCCACTGCTGCTGTTGCGGCAAAATCAATGACAACATCTGCTTCTACATCACAATCTGAAATCTTCGAAAATACAGGATAGTCGTTTTTAATATGATCTGATACATCAACTCCCGCTACAATTTGTGCGTTCTCATCTTCCTTAACGATTCCTGTAATCACCTGGCCCATCTTACCATTACAGCCATGCATAATAATTCTAACCATTTTTTATCCTTCCTCTGTGTCCTACCTTATCTTTTCAAACATTTACAACTTTTAAAACTCCAAACGTTCTTATACTACCTTTACTCCAAAATCCTGCATTGCCTTCTTTAAATTTTCCTTGTGAGCCTCTTCCATCTCTGTTAATGGCATACGAAGTGGTCCCACTTCCATTCCCATCATATTTACTGCTGCCTTTACTGGGATTGGATTTACTTCGCAGAACAACTGGTCAATCAATGGAAGTGCCTTCATCTGAATCTTCAGGCTTTCTTCCACATTACCTTCTAAGAATTTCATAACCATATCATGAGTTTCCTCTGGTGCTACATTGGACAACACAGAAATGACTCCAATACCTCCTAAAGATAACAGTGGCAATACCTGGTCATCATTTCCTGAATAAATATCAATACATCCATCTGCTAACTGTGCAAGTTTTGCAACCTGTGAAATATTTCCGCTTGCTTCCTTGATTCCCACAATATTTTCCACATTTTTTGCCAAAGCAACCGCTGTTTCCGGCAAAATATTACATCCTGTTCTGGATGGTACGTTGTACATAATAATTGGTGTCTTTACAGAATTAGCAATTGCAGTATAATGAGCTATCAAACCTTTCTGTGTGGCCTTATTATAGTATGGCGACACTACTAAAAGTCCATCCACTCCATATTTTTCCGCTTCCTTTGATAAATAAATGGCTGTCTCTGTACAGTTAGATCCTGTTCCTGCAATCACAGGAATTCTGCCTGCAACCTTATCTACAGTATACTTGATACACTCTAAGTGTTCTTCGTGGGTCAAAGTAGAAGCTTCCCCTGTAGTTCCACAAATAATAATGGCATCTGTTTTATGTGCCACATGAAACTCCAATAATTCCCCTAATTTTTCAAAATTTACAGTTCCGTCCTCATGAAATGGTGTGATAATTGCAACACCTGCTCCTTTAAAAATTGCCATAATTTCCTCCTTTAATCACTCTATTTTTTTATAATACAAAAAGGAACCGGCCTACACCGATTCCTCTAAAATTTCCTTCTGATTCATCGATAGCGCACCATCCATACAAAGATGACAGTCATACAGTTCTTCACTGCATGCCCAAGAAATATAGTACAGCTATATCCCTTTCGGCAAAATTTCCTTTCCTCAGACTTCTTCTGCTCCTGTAAGCATCCATCTGTCTACTGATAAATTTCGCAACCTCTACCTAAACATATTCTGATACAAGCATCACTGCCCGTTCCTTTTCTTTAAATCAGATTACCACTTATTTAAACGATTGTCAACAACTTTCAACTTTTGTCACTTCATCTGCCATGGACCTTACTTCCTCCGGAAGACATCTCCCTGTAAATACCAAATCCATGTGTTCACTTTTGTGTTCAATTAATTCCTTGATTTCTTCTACTGAAATAATTTGATTATCCAAAAGTCCCAGGATTTCATCCAAAATCAGCATATCTGAGCTTCCTGTCTGCAACACCTTTCTGGCAAAGTTGATTCCATTGCGTATATTCGAAACCTCTTCCGACTGTTTTTCCTCTGAAAGGGCATCATAAAAATCGTCAGATTTTTCAAATCGAAACACCTTAATTTCTGGTTCCAGACGACGTATAAAATTAATCTTATCCTCGTCTCTTGCCTTAAGAAACTGAATGATTGTTACATTCTTTCCCTGACTTGCCGCCTGTACCGCCTGCCCGAAGGCAGCTGTAGATTTTCCTCTTCCATCGCCATAAATAATTTTAATCCGTCCCACTTCCATAAGTCACCTCTTTAACGAATGTTTCTTTTGATGAAATTTCAAGACTCGCTTACAACAGCCATACTACCACATTGCGAAGTTTTTTACAAGGAAATTCTTTTTTGCCCTGACAGGTATTCTTTTCGCCGTGTTACTGTACACACCCTGTGTGCACAGTAACGTTTCGCCCAATATTATGATATTTTACTTGGCTCAGTACAGTTTGCCACATATTCCAGTTTGCTTACAGAAACCTCATATGCCACTCTTTTCTCTACCTCTTCCTCACTAAGCTTCTTTACATACTCTCGACTCTGAATGCGACCCCAGACCTGAATATGTCCACCCACCTGGAATTCAGATGCGAACCTGGCATTTCTGCCCCAGCAGATACATGGAATATAATCCGATTTTCCATATGGACGATTTACAGCAATAAGCAAGTCAGCAATCTCTCTTCCCAATGGTGTTTTACGGTACACAGGTGCTTTGCATATGTACCCGTCCATGAAAATCTGATTTGTTTTTGCGCCATCTTCCGCCTCATCTACGAATTCGATTTCCCTGACAAAAACAGATAGTACCAATTTATTCTTTTTCTCCTCATGTCTATTATAGGAACGAAACTGCCCACTAACGCAGCAAAATGTTCCTGTCATATCCTGATTCACATTGACTAAACGCTCTGAAACCATCATCGGAATCACATCATAAGAATCGCTTAATCTTTTTACCTTGAGATCCACAGTGTAAAATCCCTCTCCGTAAATTGCATGACTAAATGTAAAACCTCCACTGATTTCACCCATCATAGTTACCTGATTGTTTTCAATAACTTTATCTGTCATTAATAAGTTCTCCCTTCTTCTACAAGTATCTTTGCATAAATATATATATTCTATTATGTTATCTTTTAGAACATTTATATTCTTTTTTTCATCGACATTGTTTGACATTTAAATGATTTTAACATATTTCTCCCATAAAAGTTGAATATTTTTCATAAAATATTCTTAAATTTTTATTATTTTTATAAAATATTATCGAAATTTGTGGAAAATAAATTATACTCTTGTTTTCTAATCAAATTATGGTAAACTGAATAAGTATGTTTGTAATTAAATTGTAACTATTTATAAAGATATATAAGAAAGGATTTTGAGAATGAAGACGAAACGGGAAGATATTCGTAACATTGCCATTATAGCTCACGTTGACCATGGTAAAACAACACTTGTAGATGAACTTTTAAAGCAAAGTGGTGTATTCCGCTCCAATCAGGAAGTAGCGGAGCGTGTCATGGATTCTAATGACATCGAACGTGAACGTGGTATCACAATTTTATCTAAAAATACTGCTGTGTTTTATAAGGATACCAAGATTAATATCATCGACACACCGGGACATGCCGATTTTGGTGGCGAGGTAGAACGTGTACTAAAAATGGTAAATGGTGTTGTCTTGGTAGTAGATGCCTTCGAAGGTGCTATGCCTCAGACCAAGTTCGTATTAAAGAAGGCACTAGAATTAGATTTACCTGTTATTGTATGTATCAATAAAATTGACCGTCCGGAGGCACGCCCAGACGATGTCATCGATGAAGTTTTGGAATTATTTATGGATTTAGATGCTTCCGATGAACAGCTAGACTGCCCATTTATCTACGCTTCCGCAAAAAATGGCTATGCCATGAAGAGCTTAGATGATGAGCCAAAGGATATGGAACCATTATTTGAGACTATTATCAACTACATTCCTGCTCCGGAAGGTGATCCTGATGCAAATACCCAGGTGTTAATCTCCACAATTGACTACAATGAATATGTAGGTAGAATCGGTGTTGGTAAGGTGGACAATGGTTCCTTAAAAGTAAACCAGGAATGTGTCCTGTTAAATGCCCATGACCCAAGTGTAAATAAGAAAGTAAAGATTTCTAAATTATATGAATTTGATGGTTTGAAGAAAGTGGAAGTAAACGAAGCCGGAATTGGTGCTATCGTAGCAATCTCCGGTATCTCAGATATCCACATCGGTGATACCATCTGTGCTCCGGAAAAACCTGTGGCAATTCCTTTCCAGAAAATCTCAGAGCCAACCATCGCCATGACTTTCGTGGTAAATGACTCTCCTTTGGCAGGTCAGGAAGGTAAGTTTGTCACCTCAAGACATCTACGTGATCGTCTGTTTAGAGAATTAAACACTGACGTATCTTTAAGAGTAGAAGATACTGACAACGCAGATTCCTTCAAAGTATCCGGACGTGGAGAGCTTCACTTATCTGTGCTTATTGAAAATATGCGCCGTGAAGGTTTTGAATTTGCAGTAAGTAAGGCAGAAGTTCTTTATAAAAAGGATGATAACGGAAAGTTATTAGAGCCAATGGAATTAGCTTATATTGATGTGCCGGACGAGTTTTCTGGAGCTGTCATTGAAAAGTTAAGCCAGCGTAAGGGTGAGCTTCGCAACATGGGAACTTCCAACGGAGGATATACCAGACTTGAGTTCTCTATTCCATCCCGTGGTTTGATTGGATACCGTGGAGAATTCATGACTGATACTAAGGGAAATGGTATTATCAATACTATTTTTGATGGATACGGACCATACAAGGGAGATATCCAGTACAGAAAACAGGGTTCCCTCATCGCTTTCGAATCCGGTGAATCCATCACTTATGGTCTGTACAATGCCCAGGAACGTGGAACCTTGTTTATCGGCCCTGGCGAAAAGGTATATGCCGGAATGGTTATTGGTCAGAATGGTAAAGCTGAAGATATCGAATTAAACGTATGTAAGAAGAAACAGCTTACCAACACCCGTTCTTCCAGTGCGGACGAAGCCCTTCGTCTTACACCTCCTCGTGTGTTAAGCTTAGAGCAGGCCCTTGACTTTATCGACACCGATGAGTTGTTAGAAATCACACCGGAAAACTTAAGAATCCGCAAGAAGATTTTGGACCCAACCCTGAGAAAAAGAGCATCCCGTAATAACTAACATATATTTATCCAACAAAAGCCAGAGAATTTGTTCTCTGGCTTTCATCTATATATCTAATAACATCTCAAACTCATCTAATAATTCTTCAAACACTTTAAGGGCATCTTCCACCGGTTTTGTGGTGGTCATATCCACATTGCAAAGTTTTAACAGATCAATAGGATACATACTGCTTCCGCTCTTTAAGAATTTAAAGTATCCTTCCTTCACCTTCTCATCCCCTGCTAAGATTCCCTTACTGATAGCAATTGCAGCGGAGAATCCGGTGGCATACTGATATACATAAAATGCATTGTAGAAATGAGGTATTCTGCTCCACTCCATGGCAATTTCTTTATCGATTACAATACCTTCTCCAAAGTACTTCTGATTTAATTCATAGTACAAATCACACAGACTCTCTGGTGTGAGACTCTCCTGACCCTCCACCATCTCATGGGCCTTCCATTCAAACTCCGCAAACATAGTCTGACGATACAGTGTACCGCGAAACTGTTCTAAGAAATGATTGATAAGGTAGGCTTTTTCTTTCTTGTCTTTTGCTTTTGCAATCAAATGGTGGATAAGCAGAGATTCATTGACAGTGGAGGCAACTTCCGCCACAAAAATCTTGTACCCTGCATAGATATAATCCTGATTTCCATCAGAATAATAGGAATGCAATGCATGCCCCATCTCATGGGCAAGGGTAAATACATGATTCAAGGTACCATTATAATTTAACAACACATAAGGGTGGGTGCCATAGGCTCCCCAGGAATAAGCTCCACTTCTCTTTCCCTCATTTTCATAAATATCAATCCATTTTTCATCAAAACCCTTTTGTAACAGGGCTACATATTCCTCTCCCATAGGAGCCAGCCCTTCTTTTACTATTTCTTTTGCCTCCTCAAAGGTCTTTTTCATATCCACGTTGCCCACCATAGGCACATACAAATCATACATATGAAGTTCCTCTAACCCTAAGGCTTTCTTGCGAATATCAACGTATTTATACATTGCAGGCAAATGTTTGTACACACTCTCAATTAATTTATCATAAACCGATACTGGAATAATGCTTCCGTCTAACGCCATCTCCCTTGCCGAATTGTATTTTCTTGCCTTTGCCTGAAATACATCTGCCTTTACACTGGTTTGATAAATTGCCGCCAGGGAATTCTTGTATTCCTCATATTTATGATACAAATGTTCAAAAGCCTGCCGCCTTACCTCTCTGTCTTCATCCTCCAGCAAAGCAATATAGGTTCCATGGGTAAGCATGCGCAGATTCCCCTTTTCGTCTTTTACCTCCTCAAATTTCAAATCTGCATTATTAAACATAGAAAAAATATCCGAAGCTCCTTCGCACACTTCCCCTGCCTGGGCAAGTAATTCTTCCAATTCAGGAGATAATATATGCTCCTTTTGCCTACAGATTTCTTCAAAATAGTGGCTATATTTTTGCAGTGATTCTTCTTTCATGTATTCCTGGAATTTATCCGTTGGAATGGCTAAGATTTCAGGTTCAAAAAAAGCTGTGCTTTCACCGGTAAGTACCCCTAAGCTCTGAGCTCTTCCAGATAAAGCCTGATAGGCAGGATTTCCTGTATTTTCATGTAGCTTCTGATTTGCGTACACATATACCTTTTCAAACAGCTTTGACATTTCAACATAAGTTTCCATATACTGAGATAATTGCTCACAACTCTCACCTAAGGTTCCCTGAAACCCCTTAAGTTTCTCTGCTAACTCTCCCACTTTCTTAAAGTCCACTTCCCAAAGTTCATCATTTGCATACAATTCTTCTATTGCCCATTTAAACTCATCAGATATCTCTTCTCTTTTCTTTCCCATATTTTCCTTCCTTTCTAAAACACCTGTCTGGCATTCTATCCCAAATGCCAAACAGGTGTTTCCTGTTAAATCAAAATTTAATGTGATGTGTAATCATTTACCACTCTCTTTTTTGATTTTTTCATTCTGTATAATAATAAAATTATCAGCAGTACAACCACAACACCTACCACAATATAAATCACAATGTTGTTGTTTGCTGAACTGACTGTACCTTTACTCTCTGTTCCAGCCTTCACCAGTACGGTGGCTGAAATAGGTGAAATGGTAACCTTCTCTGATACGGTATCAAGGACCTGAGTGCCGGCAGTATTTCCCTGCACATACACATGCCATTTTCCTTCCGGCAAAGTTAATGTTCTTTCCTCTTTCGATGCGTTGTATGCCACATAAACGCTTTCGCCACTTTCTTTATCATCGATGGTGTAGGCAACCAACTGCTTTTGGTCTGTATCTTGGAACTGAATACTGTCCTGAACAGCCTCGGTTGTTGTAAGACGAAAGGCTGGATTTGCCTTACGCAAATCGATTAATCCTTTGTAGTAATTGTAAACTTCCATATTCTCTGCCTTGGTATCCCACTTTAAGGAATTGGTGTAATCTGGCAGGTTGTAGCTGTTTTCCGACACGCCACCATCCTCTAAAGGCTTGCTCCGAAGCATTTCTTCTCCTGCCTGAATAAATGGAATTCCCTGGGAGGTAAAACAGATAGCCGCTGCAAGTTCATTCATCTTAACTCTGTCTTCTTTGGAATCATCAGGGTTAGAAGTTGCCAGCTTATCCCAGATGGTTAAATTATCATGGCAGGATACATAATTTATGGTCTGGGTTGGATTTCCTGCCCAGGCTCCCTTACTCTTTTCATAAGAATCATAATCCACCTGGTCATTCTGTGTAGCACCTAGTACACTGTAGCGGATGGCATTTTCCATACCTTCCCCACCATTTACAAACCCCTGATCTAAGGCATCAAACACATTTCCTTTGATTCCATCACGAATATCGTCAGAGAATGCTGCCACACCTTCTACAAGAGAAATATTCTTCTTTACTGCCCGTTTGGTTTCATCTAAGGTGGAATCTCCTCCGGTCCAGCCTTCTCCATAGATAATGATGCTTGGATCTATCTCATCTAAGGCCTTGCGAATTTCCTTCATGGTCTCTATATCATGGATTCCCATCAGGTCAAACCGAAAACCATCCACATGATATTCCTTCGCCCAATAAACAACAGAGTCTACCATGAATTTGCGCATCATAGAACGTTCCGAAGCGGTTTCATTTCCACAGCCGGATGCATTAGAATACCCATTCTCATTCATTCGATAATAATAATCCGGTACAATTTTCTGAAAAGAAGAGTC
>JBGVDD010000150.1:0-28218 GCA_045119215.1 Lachnospiraceae bacterium
GTTGAAACAGAAGTATTCCCTTGTATTCATGAGGTGATTCTTTTTAAGCTTATGACGGAAATAAGTGATCATATTATTAATGTGGATGTGATTAAGCGTACTGTTGATAAGAGGCGTACTTGTATATGGTATGAAAATGTAAAGGATTTTTATGAAGGCATTTTGCAGATCGCAAATATGCAAGAATTTTTTAAGGAACATGCAACAGGATTTCATTCTGCAGAAGCAAAGGAGGTCTGGAAGGAATACACGGAAGAATACTATAAGATGGATACATATTATAGATTGTTCCATAAGAGTTATGGTGAAAGTTTGAAGGCTTATAACTCAGAATTACATGACTTATTTAACAATGTCATGGATAAAGTGGAGGGATTGTATGGAAATTGGTTTCTTGGACAGTTAGGAGGAAACTGGGCTTCCGTATGTGCTGATGAACTTTCAGAATATGGTCATATATTGGAGATTCCGAAACAAACAGATTTCTACAAATCAAAAATAAAAAATGCAGACACAAGAATGTTTGTAATTATATCGGATGCGTTAAGATATGAAGTGGCAGCAACGCTTGCAGAACAATTGAGGAGAGAAAAGCAAAGTAAGGTTGAACTAAGTAGTATGCAGGGAATATTCCCTACGATTACGAAATTTGGAATGGCTGCCTTGCTACCACATGATGAAATTTCGGTTGAACAGCATGGTGAAATACTAAAAGTATTAGCTGATGGTCAGGCAACAGATAGTAATTACAGAGATAAAGTATTAAAATCAGCTAATCCTAAAAGTATTGCCTTGAAATATACAGATATTGTTTCAGTAAAAAGACCAGAGCGAAGTGCTTGGGTTAAAGGTCAGGAAGTTGTTTATATTTATCATGATACAATTGATGAAGCAAGTCATACTGCGGATACGATGGTCTTTCCTGCTTGTGATGATGCCATTGTAGAACTAAAGAATTTAATCAATATTATTGTAAATGATTTTGGTGCAACCAATATTGTTCTTACAGCGGATCATGGTTTCCTATATACTTATAGTCCGCTTAAAGAGGATGATAAGGTCGATAAGTCTGAATTTATTAATCGTATCATTGAATATGGAAGAAGATATGCAATTATGTTGAAAGATACGAAAGCAGAGTATTTACAAAGAGTTATGTTCCTTGGCGGAAATACAGAATATGATTCATTTGCACCAAAAGAAAATGTTCGTATCAAAATGAATGGAGGAGGACTAAATTTTGTTCATGGTGGTACAAGCTTACAGGAAATGTGTGTGCCTGTTATAGAATATCATCATTTAAGAAATAGTTCGAAGGAGTATTTGAAGAATAAGAACAAGTATGATACAAAGCCGGTTGAAGTTGGATTACTTTCTGCAACACATAAAGTAAGTAATATGATATTCTCATTGAATTTTTATCAGAAAGAGCCGGTCTGTGATAATAGAGAAGCAGCGACATATCAGTTATATTTTACTGATGCAAGTGGTAAGCAAATTAGTGATATTCAGACGATAATTGCAGATAAAACAAGTGACAATGGACAAGAAAGAACGTTTAGATGTAGTTTTAATTTGAAATCACTGAAGTATGATAATAAGGAAATCTACTACCTAATAATAGTTGATGAGAATGGAATGGTAGCATTGAGAGAAGAATTCCAGATAGACATTGCTTTTGCGGTGGATGAGTTTGATTTCTTTAGTTAGGGGGATTATATGGGGATTTTGAAAAAGAATTATGAGGTAGTAAAGGATGCACCAAAAGAAATGGGATGGGATGAGTATTTTCAAATTGTGATGGAAGAGTATCATAATCTTTTGACTTCAAAAGGGAATGAGGAAGTGGCATTTTAAAGATTTTTCGAAGAAAACCCAAGTTTTATTCCGGGTGGGTTAGAATTATTTGGACAGTCTGGACATTATCCGTATATGAATGCCATGATTACACAGCCAGTGTTAGGAAGAACAATAAAAAGAATTCCAGATTTTATGTGGTTAGCACAAGATAGTTTGACTTTCTGCCCTGTTTTCGTAGAAATAGAAAAACCAAATAAAAAAATGTTTACACAGAATAATGTTCCAACAGCTGAATTTACTCAGGCAATCAATCAAATAGATGAATGGAAAATGCTATTAAAAGATCCTGTTACATTGCTTGCTTTTTTTGAATATTATGAAATACCAAAACGTATGAGAGATAAGGATTTTGAACCGCAATTTCTGTTAGTGTATGGAAGAAGGCAAGAATATGAGGACAATAAGTATCTAACAAGACTTAGAAAACAAAAGCAGGGAGAGAAGGTGGCTATTTATTCTTTTGATAGATTGCAACCATTGTCTGATTACAAGCAATTTATTACTTGTAAGGTTAAAGAAGGAAAATATATTGTTAATAATATTTCACCAACATATAGATATAGAGCTGATTGTGCAGAAGAATTATTTCTGTGGAATTGTTTTCTTGAAAATGTTGACAAAATGAAATATACAACAGATGAAAGAAAACAATTCTTGAAAGAAAGGTATAGTTATTGGACTTCTTTTAAGGGGAATCCTCCAGGTATTATAACGAGTATGGAAGGGGAATAGTCAATGGAGATTATTAGAATGAGTGTAGGGAAAGAAATGCAAGCTTTTTATCAGGTTGGTAAACGTGAGTATGAGCAGAATATATCAAAATTGAAAGATGATCCAAATGTGTTTTATAATTTACTTCCTGCAATAGTAAATTTAGCTTTTTCCATTGAATTAGCTCTAAAAACTTTTTTGAAATCAGAAGATGTGCCTAAAGGTAAGGATGGACATAATTTGTTTCTTCTTTTTAATAAACTTGATGGGTGGTTACAACCGCTATTAATTGATGCGGTAAGAAAAAACCAAGCGTTTATTGATATGTCAGACGATTTATTTGGAGAGTATTTGGACAGGAATAAAGATGCATTTCAAAATTGGCGTTATTATTATGAAATAGGTGGTAGTGTAGATATTACATTTTTATATGTGTTAGCTACAGTACTTTATAAATTGGTAAATAATACAGAACAAGTATTGGATAAAGCTGGTTTAACAAATAGTTGATTTGAAGGGATTTTGAAAATATGAAGCAGTTTGCTGAGGGGATGGAAGATTCCCGTGAATATATTAAGGGAAAGCTTCGTCAATATTTTGATGGCAAGATTGTTCGCAAAGACTTGACTAAGAAGATTAAGGAAGGTGCGAATGTACCGGTCTATGTATTAGAGTTCTTGTTAGGACAGTATTGTAGTTCTGATGACGAAGAAGTAATAGAAAGTGGAGTAAGAAACGTTAAGAAGATTCTGGCGGACAATTTTGTCCGCCCGGATGAAGCACAGAAAATACTTTCTACATTAAGAGCGAAAGGAAGATATACAGTAATAGATAAAATTACTGTATCTTTAAATATAAAAAAAGACCAACATGAAGCTGAGTTTTCTAATCTTGGTTTAGGCGGAATATCTATCGATGATACATATCCTGAAAAGTATGATCGTCTTTTATGTGGTGGAATTTGGTGTATTATTCAGTTGGAATATGAATCAGAAGCTAAGATGGAAGAGGATACTATGTCAGGCATAGTTGATATTGATGGAAATCCTGTTCAGTCTAAGAGAAAGAAGAACAAAGAGGTTGCTTCTCCCATAAAGATAGTGAAGCTTACACCTATTCAGATGCCTCATGTTGATATCAACGAACTCAAAGAAGGAAGAAAGCAGTTTTCAAAGGAAGAATGGATGGACGTTATGCTTCGTTCAATAGGTATGGAGCCTGATGAGTTAGAAGAGAGAGAAAAATGGCTTCTTCTTATTCGTATGATTCCTTTGGTAGAAAACAATTTTAACTTATGCGAGTTAGGACCACGTTCAACAGGTAAATCACATTTGTATAAAGAGATTTCACCAAATAGTATCTTGGTTTCGGGTGGACAAACAACAGTTGCAAATCTTTTCTACAATATGGGTAGAAAAACTGTGGGTTTGGTTGGATTATGGGATTGTGTCGCTTTTGATGAAGTGGCAGGAATCAATTTCAAAGACAAAGACGGTATTCAAATCATGAAGGACTACATGGCTTCTGGTTCCTTTGCACGTGGTAAAGAGGAGAAAGCTGCAACAGCTTCAATGGTATTTGTAGGAAATATAAATCAAAGCGTAGATGTTCTTCTAAAAACATCAAGTTTATTTGATCCATTTCCACCAGAGATGGGAACAGATACTGCCTTTTTAGATCGAATGCATTGTTATCTCCCAGGTTGGGAAATTCCTAAATTCAGACCAGAGCATTTTACAAATGACTATGGATTTATTACTGATTATCTTGCTGAATTTGTGAGAGAACTTAGAAAGGAACAATATGGAGATGCACTTGACCAATATTTTAGACTTGGAAAGAATCTGAACCAAAGAGATACAATTGCTGTTCGTAAAATGGTAGGAGGTCTGGTAAAGATTCTTTATCCAGATGGCGAGTATACAAAAGAACAGTTAGAAGAGATTTTACAGTTATCCCTTGAAATGAGGAGACGAGTAAAAGAACAGTTAAAGAAACTTGGTGGCATGGAGTTTTATGATGTAAACTTCTCATATATTGATATGGAAGATATGTCAGAACACTACGTTTCTGTTCCAGAGCAAGGTGGTGGAAAGCTAATTCCAGAGGGAATGTGCAATCCGGGACAAGTATATACTGTCTCCAGAGGCAAGTCAGGAATGCTTGGAGTATTCAGATTGGAAAGCCAAATGCTACCAGGTTCTGGTAAGTTTGAAAGAACTGGTTTGGGTTCTGATAGAGATGCCAAAGAAGCGTCAAACACTGCATTTAATTTCCTGAAGGTAAATGGAAATAGAATTAGTGGTTCCATCAGTACATCAAATAAAGACTATATTGTGAATTATCAAGACTTACAAGGTATTGGTATGACTGGAACACTTGCACTTCCTACACTTATTGCATTATGTTCGATTGCATTGGGAAGACCAGTGCAGAGTTCGATGGCGATAATGGGCGAGATAAGTATCAGTGGAACAATGATAAAGGTTGATGAACTTGCCAATGCTTTACAAGTATGTTTGGATAGCGGCGCAAAGAAGGTGTTAATACCGGCAACATCAATGATTGATTTTGCTACGGTTCCACCGGATCTTATGAGTGCTTTTCAACTGATTCCGTACCAAAGTGCTGAGGATGCTGTATTTAAAGCTCTTGGCGTTGAATAGAAAAATAAAGGAGTGAATGATATTGAGTAAACAAGTATACATAAGTGCTGATTATTCAGAGAATGATGGCGATAGAGCAGTTGTAAATGTTCTTACAAAATGGGCAAAAGATAGTCTTCATAAAGTTGATTTTATTGATATGTCACAGGTTGCTTCAGGTAGTGTGTCAAATAATCCGGATTGTAGACCGTGTGATCTTAAGAAGGAATTTAATCAACAAATAAATGCTTCATCTGCTGTTATTTTTATAGTCGGAGATATGACCGCAAAAAGAACAGCTGGAAGTAGCTGTTCTAGAATGGACAAGTCACAATATGAATGTTACTGTACGCCATATAAGCAGAATGTAAATGGTACAAAGTTATGTAAGGTTCCAAACGTTTACAATGCTTCGTCAAGCCCAGACGTTGGGAATATAAATTCATACTCGTATCTTAGACATGAATTTGAACAGGCGAAGGAGAGAAACAAGAAGATAATTATTGTTTATAATTCATTGAGAAACGAACAAGATTGGCTTCCTTCGTATATGAAAGGGTATGAGAATATTGCACACCCATTTTGGAAACGCAATTATTTGGGGGATAAAATAGGCGATTATGATTTTATAAAAGGGGAGCTTGATTTTGTGTGATTTTCTTAAGAAAAGTGCAGCATATGCTGTGACTATATTTTCGTTTGTGTTGACAGTTGTGCCGGAGGATGTATTTAAATCCATCTCATTGTGTAAGAACTGGAGTGACACGGTGGTAATACTTGTTAATCGATTGCTGCTAATATTAGGTATATGGTTAGTAACAATGATGATTTATAAGATTATTATAAGCATTAAGTGGTGGAAGATCATTGATGGGAATAACTACACTATTGTTGTAAAATATAAAGATATTTTTAAAATGAAAAACTGCAAGAAAGTGATTCCTTTTGATGAATGCTTTACAGCTACCGTTGGAAATGCTCCGGGAGATATTAATGCTGCGTCTATATGTGGGCAATATCTGAGTAAGTATTTTCGTGAAGATATGCAGCAACTGATTAGTGAAATACAGCTAAAGCCAAAAGGAAAATCTAAGTATCAAGGTTTAGACAGATATGAACCAGGTGTTTTGATACCTAATCAGGAGTACTTGTTAATGGCATTTGCTAAACTTGACAAGAATGGTTCTGGACGCCTCACCAGAGACGAATATGTTGAGTGTCTTGCAGTTCTCTGGAAAGAAATTGATAAATACTATGGACAGCAGGATATCTGCATACCTATTTTGGGTTCAGGTGTAACACGTATGGAAGATTCAGCACTGAAACAACAGCAACTGCTCGATATTATTATAGCTTCATATAAATTGAGTGCAGACAAAATAAAGAAACCCAATAAATTGTATATTGTATGCCGAAAATCTGATGATTTTTCATTGAGTAAAATAGGCGAATATGTATAGTGATAGGGTTATGAAAAGAGTCGTGTTCCGATAAAGTGATTAATAACAAAAAGAGGGATCGTATATGCCATTTAAAAAAGAATATGAAATAATTGAAGATGCACCTAAGGAAATAGAATGGGAACTATATTGTGAAAAGGCAATGGAAGAATATCAAATATTATTGCAATCCAATTCAGATAATGAAAGAGTATTCCAAAATTTCTTTGAGGAAAATCCGTCGTTTTTACCAGGTGGTTTGGAACTGTTTGGACATTCTGGGCATTATCCATATATGGATGCACTGATTACTCAACCAGAAATTGGTGGTACTTTTAGACGGAAACCGGATTTTGTCTGGCTTGCTAATGATAGTCTGACTTTTGTGCCTGTTTTTATTGAGATAGAGAAGCCTAGTAAAAAGATGTTTAATGCAGATGGAACGACAAATGCTGAATTTAATCAAGCCTTAGGACAAATACACGAGTGGAAATACCTGCTGAATCAGCCTGCAAATATTCAATTATTGTATGACTATTTTAACTTACTATTAGACCTTCGGGAAAAGATGTTCAAACCGCAGTATTTGTTAGTATATGGCAGGCGAGAGGAATATGAAAACAATAAAATGTGGACAGGGGTAAGAGCATCGAAAAAGACAGATGACATTGATATCATGTCATTTGACAGACTTCGTCCGCTAAGTGATTACCGACAGTTTATAACATGCAAATTATCTGGCGGAAGGTATAAAGTGCAACATATCTCACCTACATATAGGTATAGAGCAGACTGTGCAGAGGAACTGATTAAATATGATGGATTTTATGAGAAGATTGATTGCATGAAATATACAACCGAAGAAAGAAAAGCATTTCTTAAAGAAAGGTATGCATATTGGTGTGAATTCGGAAAGAAAAGTTTTAAAGGAGTGATACGTTCACAGGAAGGAGAATAGTGCATATGAACATTTTTTGTGATACAGGATTAATGCAACAGTCGGCTCACTTTGGATGACAAGATAAGGATTCTGCGCTTTATGGCTTGCAAGAAGGCTATAAAAATAGCGCAGATGATTTGGTAGCTATTGCTTTAAGCAATGGAAATGACATAAAAACTCTTGATACTTATATTTTTCCAATACTGTTTTCATATCGACACGCCCTAGAATTATCGTTAAAACATATATATTTGAGAGCGAGAGGATGTATGCCTAAGGGTGGACATGATTTACTCGCTTTATGGGGAATAGTAAAAAAGGAAATTATAGACGGCATGATTAATTCAAATGAATTTATTGAGCAAGTCAAAGCATATAAAGAGGATTTTGTTAAGTACTCGTTGCACGGTATTTCTGTAGATAAGGTACGATTATTACTTAAGGAATTGCAAGAAGCAAATCAAAAAACATTGGAAATTGATACGAGTAGAAAGCAAATTGATCAGAATGCAGAAGTTTGGAGATATCTTATTTCCACGGATGACGAATTATTTTTTTAGTTGTTCACATTCTGTTGATTATGTGGTTCTTCAAGAAGGGTTTAATTATCTATATGAGACTTTTGATTATATATATCATATAGTTGATGAATATTTATCTTCATAAATTATAATGAGTGTCCTGCTATAATTAAGTTGTAACACCAAGTGATAGTTTGATATACTTAAACTAAAAGGAGATGTTACAAATGCCAAAAACTTCTAAGTATGAGCCTGAGCTCAAAACACTTGATACAAAAAATGAAGAGAAAAAATAAGATTATGAATTTTTTTAATCTGGGTGCGTTTGCCGTAGAGCTTTGAAATTTCGTTATTGCAAGGAAGAAAGAAGAATGTTAGAATATAACATGTGTTGCCTAAGCAACATATAGAGTACCTACGACAGGTGGTAGCCTCCCGAGCTACATAGCCGGCTTGCCGGTGAGGAGAAGGGAGGTGCGTAAGAATGACTGCAACAGATATTATTTTAATATTTATCGGAATCATTAGTTTACTGATTGCTTTCGGTAGCTTTCTAATTACGTTTCTTGCGTATCTCGAGAAGAGAAACAAGAGGAAATAAAAAAACCCAACCTGTCTGCCAACGGGTTGGGTGGTGTCCGTAAGGACATTTAGCACAAAATCTCGGGAGCATCCACTTTGGAGTGGGTACTCTTCTTGTTTTTATTATAGCATAAACGATTGAAAATACAATATAAAAAAATAAAATACAACATATAGTATAAACACAGAACTATGCTATATGTTGTATTTATATTTTACGGTTCCTCAATCTGAAAGATATCCTCCACAGACAGTTCCAGATACTTCGCCATCCTAAGTGCTACCTCCAAAGAGGCATTTCGTTTTCCACATTCAATACGACTGATAGATTTACTGCAGGTTCCGGTACCCTGGGCAAGTTCCTCTTGATTGAGATTGCGTTCTTTTCGTATATCTTTTAAATTATTTGTTACAGCCATATAAAATCACTTCTTTCTTTAGAATTAGTCTGCCAAAATCGTAACTTTTTTTGTGTTGGAAGCTCCAAGAACCTTTCCAAAAATTTTAAACTGTAAATAGTCATTTATCAAAATAGGAGGATAGCTGGGATTGAGTGAATGAAGAAATGCTCCGTCTTCATTTCTGGCAAATTCCTTGATATATACATTATTATTGTAGAGAAAAATACCAACTTCTCCCGGTTCTAAAGTATCCTGACTATGTACCCATGCAATCTGTTTGTCATGGAAGCGTGGCTCCATACTGTCACCGCTTATGTAAATTCCAAAGTCCGTAGGTGCCGGAATTTCCTGCCCTACTTCGATTTCTTCGTATTCTGAATAATCCAGAAAATTTCCAATGCCGGCAGATGCAGGCAGATCATAAAGTCTTACTTTTCTCTGGAATGGAATAATTTTATTCTCTTTTTGGTATCTGCCACTTGCAAGGAGCAGATCTGCATAATCCATGACTTTTTGTTTGCCTTCTTCGTTCAGAAAAGAGAGCGGATCGTGTTCATTACTTCCATAAAATAATTCATACAGGTTGGTAACATTTAGAATTTTGCATATTGTAAAGAACATGGAAACACTTGGTTCGGTAGAGTTCGTCTCCCATTTGGAGACTGCTTTGTATGTAACATCATATCCGTATTTCTTTAACTCTTCAGCTAGGGCAGGTTGTGAAAGTTTCATCTTCTTACGGTGGACTGCTATAATTTCGCCTACATTCATGGTATCGCCTCATTTCGTTTATCTGTTTTCTTACTGTTATTATATAAGAAAATCTGACAAACTTCAATAAAAATCTATAATTTGGAGAGAAAATCAACCAAAGTGTCCGTTGACCTCTCTTAAAAATAGAGATATACTAACCCTACAAGGAATTGATACTACACAAGAATTGAGGTGAAGAAATGAGAGAACGAACGATTTTGCATAGTGACATAAATTGCTGTTATGCGTCTATTGAGCATTTGCATCATCCGGAACTGGCAGATAAGCCCGTTGCCGTAGGTGGTAACCCGGAAGAAAGGCATGGAATTATTCTCACTGCGGATTACCTAGCGAAGAAATTTGGTGTTAAGACAGGAATGCCACTTTGGCAGGCAAAACAGATTTGTCCTCAGCTTACAATTCTACCACCACGTATGGATTTGTATCTGAGGTTTTCTAAAATGGCACATGAGATTTACGCGGAATATACAGATTTGCAGGAACCTTTTGGAATAGATGAATCCTGGCTGGATGTGACAGATAGTGCAAGTTTAAAAGGTGATGGATACAAGATTGCGACTGACATCAGCCGAAGGATGAAAAAAGAATTAGGGATTACAGTTAGTATCGGAGTGTCTTTTAACAAAATATTTGCCAAGCTGGGTTCTGATTACAAAAAGCCGGATGCCATTACAACTATGTATAAAGAAGAATTTCAGCAAAAAGCATGGAGCCTTCCTGTAAGGGATTTATTGTATGTAGGTCGCAGTACAGAGAAGAAATTGGCACAGATTGGTATTCATACGATTGGTAATCTGGCACAGACCGAGGAGCAATTTTTGATGGCTCGATTGGGAAAGATGGGTAGCATACTATGGTTGTTTGCAAATGGTTATGATCAATCCCCGGTCAAATGTGAAAATGTTCACGCACCAATAAAATCCATAGGAAACGGAACTACCACACCTAGAGATTTAGAGAATGAAGAAGATGTAAAAATCGTGTTGTATACTTTGGCAGAGAGTGTGTCAGCCAGACTTCGGGAAAATGGATTTTCTTGCAGGGTAGTAGAAGTTAGCATAAGAAATCAAGAACTGTATTCTTTTACCCGTCAGCATAAACTGTCAAGAGCAACGAACATTACTTCAGAGATTGCAAAAGAGGCATTTCGTTTATTTCAGGCTAATTATGATTGGAAGCAGCCAATCCGCAGTGTTGGAGTGCGAGCTTCTGATTTGGTGGCAGATCAGTATTATGAACAGTTGGATTTGTTTACAAATGTAGAACAGAGAGAAAAAATGAAGAAACTGGATGAGGCGGTTGATGTGATCCGGAATCGTTTTGGATTTTACAGTGTGCAGAGAGGTCTTATGTATCAAGACAGAAAATTATCTGCGGTAAATGCCAAAGAGGAACACACCGTATATCCTCACTCATTTTTCTAATATGACAGAATGAAGAGACTTTATTTGTATTGTGGAAGAAGGAGTAGTTATGGATGTGAAAGTATATGTGGATGTATTGGCACATTTTTCGAAAGATGGAGTGCTGATACCAAAGGTAATCACTTGGGAAGACGGTCAGACTTATGAGATAACAAAGGTGTTGGACGTGAGAAGAGTGGCAAGTACGAGGGCAGGTGGTGTTGGTGAACGATATACCTGCATTGTTTCCGGACAGAGAGTGCATCTGTACTACGAAGAAAATAATTTGTGGTTTATGGAAAGACGGAGGCAGTAAAGAGAACAGACAAGAACTTTCCATATTATAAAAGTGAAACAAGGGGCTACCTGTGGCAATTACAAAGAACAGATTTTTCAATCCTTTCCAGATACAAATAGGTTGTTTCAGTGTGAAAAATAAGGAGCGTAAAATTTGAAGGAAAGTAAAAAAAGTATTTTGATGTGTTGCAAAAAATGTGGCATTCCATTTACGGAGTATATGATCGTTGGGAATAAAGAGAATATCGTGTTACAGAATATCAGACAGAAATGTACAAGATGCAAGCGTGTGATGATTTTGAAAAAGTATACAGAGAATGATTTGATGCAGCACAGTGTAAATGGAAGATTTAGGGTTTAAAGGTAACTGATGATAACATAGTCTGTTTCGGTGTATACGGAACAGTTGCAGATAAAGAAAAGGCAGTTGTGTACGAAAGGTATGCAGTTGCAAGAGTTAAATGACAAGTAAATGAAGGCTCACCTGATATGGGCAGATTACTATATGAGATAGTAGTTCTAGCACCAAAGACGCAGGGGAAAGATAACCAGAGGTAAAAACTGGCTTTCCTGTTGCGTCTTTTTTTGATGCTCAGATAGGGCATTAAGTGACTGAGATTGCATAGGGATTGCTGAGTTGGTAGACGTTTTAACAGTTAAAAAATTTTCCTGCTCAGATGAAATTATATGTTTCTGGTTATCAAAAGTTTTAACCGGAAAGGATGGATAAAATATGAGAAATAGTAGCATGGGAAAAAGATTAGCAGATCTGAGAGCAGAAAAAAATGAAAAACAGGAGGTTGTAGCAGAAACGATTGGAATATCGCCAGAATACTTGAGTAAAATTGAAAATAACAAAAAGGTTCCTTCGCTTGATGTTATTATGCTTTTGAAGGAGCATTATGAAACATCGATGGATTATATCTTATATGGGAAAAAAGAACGAAAGTGTGATATAATTAGAATATGGGGAAATTTGGATAATGATGCACAGAAAATGGTTTGCAATATTATGGAATGTGTTGTGGAGCAGGTGATGGAATATGGGAAAGAGGGAGTAATGAATTAGTATGGAATAGGAGTGGAATGAAAGATGTAGAGTTTTGTGAAACAAAGAAATGAGGATATCAGTAAATACGAGAAAGTTGCGGAGCATATTTATCGTACAGAAGATGATTTTTTAGGTGGAGATATGTATGTAACATCGTTAAAGTTTGAACAGGAACCAGAGCTGAGTGAAGGAGATGCACCAAATAATAGTACAGATTTATTATTTTTTTAGTTCGATTGATGGGAAAATGGTGCATAATATACAAATATAGAATGGAGAAAAATTATGGGTGAGGTGAAAATACATATAGAAACCTTGTTTTTGTAAGGATGTTAGTTTATAATAATCTATTATGATAAAATGAGTATTAAGAGTATGATGTAGATACAAAGAGTATTAATAATTCAAGAATTTTGTTCAAAAGTTGAGGTAAAATAATATGGTTGTACTTATAATTCCGCCTGTATCTGATTGTTTTATGCCAACGCTTGGCGTGGCACAGATTGCAGGATATCTAGAGGAGAGAAATATAGATTGTAATGTATTTGATATGGGAGCAGAGCTAAATTATTCATTGTTTTCTGAAGTAAAAAAAAAATTGCCAATAAAAGATATTGTGCTTGATGGAGGGGAGTATACCTATAAGAACCTCGTTTCATCCTTGAACTTTTTTTCTGCAAATAATGAAAAAATTAAATTGTATACAGATGATTTGAAAATACCGTTTGATTGGAAAGAAATTGATAAAAGTATTGAATTCATTAATCAAGATAATGAATTATTATGGAGGCTATCTAATCTGAATAGCATAAATAAAATAAGAAAAATGAAAGGGGTTGTTTACTGTGGAATGTCAATTTCATATGAATCACAGGTAATTCCAGCGTTGATGCTAGCGAAAATAATAAAAGAAAGCTGTGAAGCTGTTAAGATTTGTATAGGTGGTTCGTTGCTATACAACTATGAGGAAGATTTTTATAAGTTTCTGTATTCATCAGAACTAATAGATGTTTTGATATTGGGGGCAGGAGAAAAGGTATTTGAATATATTGAAATGAATAAATTAAATGAGCTGAGTAGTGACTGTTTGGCAAAAATTGTACAGGTGCAAGAAAAATATATTATTGATACAAGAGAATGTCAATTAAATCCAATTGTATACAATCCGAAATTTGAAGATTTTGATTTTAATTTATATCCAGTAAGAAGTAAAGCCTTTCCATATATGATTAAAGATAAGTGCTATTATGGAAAGTGCAAGTTTTGCAACGGTGATAAAGTTATGATACATAATAATAGTAAAAGCATAAAAGAGGCATTTGAATGCATTGAGAATATTATAGATAGACTTGCAGTGAATAATGTTTATTTGGTTGATGCTGCGTTATCTCCAGTTGATTTAAAAACAATAGGAAATATGAGGTTAAAAAATAAAATTTCATGGATTGCAAATGCTAGATTTGAAAAGGCACTTACAGATGAAGGATTAATAAGAAACATTGCAAATAAGGGCTGTCAAATGTTAAGATTTGGTTTTGAATCAGGAGCACAGAAGGTGTTAGACTATATGAATAAGGGCACTAAAGTAGGTATTGCTGAGGAGGTGCTACAATTAACTAGCAAATATGGAATAAAAAATCACTTATACATCATGTTTGGATATCCAGGAGAAGGTGAAAAGGAAAGGAAAGAAACATTAGAGTTTATAGAAAGAAATAAACAGTATATATATTCGTATTCGGTATCTGTTTTTCAACCTGTTCCTGGAACTCCGATTTATGAAGAATTGGAAAAAAAAATAGAAATGCATGATAATGAATATCAAAGAATAATTGAGTTGATTTACGATGATGAAAAAGAATATGAGAAATTGTATAAAGATATTATGCGAATTAGCGAAATCTTAAAGGACTATGCGCAAACAAACCTTGAGTTTTATTCTGCTAACATTTTTAATTATGTTGTTAGTGAGAAAAAAAATAGAAAATTTATTATTATGGATAAAATCAGATATTTGACTTTGTTTCCAGAAAAAATGAATGTTAAGGATATCATTAGGGTTGAAGAGTTTGTTAAAAGTAAGGATTGCAAAGAATATATTTATATTGACTTTTACAACAATATTACTGTTTGGTTAAGAGTTTCTGAAGAAGTGATTCATAATATTAATAATGATTATGAGGTTTTTGCGTCTGATCAGAAAATAATAGAGTTGAGAGAAATATTGAATAATGGAAGAACAAGAAAGAAATACGATAATTATAAGTTATCAGATTTAAAACAAGACATATCTAATGAAATGAGTGTACAATTTAAACCTTAGTTTGGAGCAGAGCAAAGTTTGTAATTTAAAAGAAAGGATGTGTAAGCATGAATGGAATATCAATGTATGGTTGCAGAGAAAACAATTTAAAAAATATAGATATTTCTATTCCTTATTCTCAAATTGTATGTTTTATTGGAGTGTCAGGGTCAGGGAAATCTACAGTTGTGTTTGATACACTATATGCAGAAGGAAAAAGAAGGTATATCGAATCATTAGGAGTAAATGAATCATATTATTTAACAAAGATTAAAAAACCTGATGCAGACTATTTTGTTGGAATTCCGCCTGCTATCGCTTTGGTGCAAAATTCTACGGTAAGGAACCCACGAAGCACTGTAGGATCGATATCGCAAATTGGATATTATCTTCAAGTTTTATTTTCGTCGTGTGGTGAAAATAAGGAGGAGGCATTA
This sequence comes from Lachnospiraceae bacterium, assembly GCA_045119215.1. GTDB lineage: Bacteria > Bacillota > Clostridia > Lachnospirales > Lachnospiraceae > RUG11237. The sequence goes on from JBGVDD010000150.1 coordinate 15,364, forward strand.
ACTCCATCAATGTTTAATTTGAATTCACCAAGTGGTGGGTGTGAAGAATGTAACGGAACAGGAGAAATTTTTGGCTTTGATGAAACGCTAATTTGGCCAGACCCCAAATTATCTATGTTTGAAGGTGGGCTTAAATTATCAGGAGCAAAACCAGGGTCAATGAAAATGAAGTTTTATGATTCGTTTTTAAAACAATATGGAGTTGATATTAATACACCTATAGAAAATTATCCTAATGAGGTAAAGGTTGCATTACTGTTTGGGCAAAAGAAAAACAAAAAATATAAAGTTGAATTTCCTGGAATTATTTGTGAGAGTGAAAAGCAGTATAAGACAACAAAAAGTTTGACGACACGTGAAAAATTAGAATCATTTATGACAAAGTGTAAATGTGAAAGGTGTAATGGAACGGGTTACAATCCAAATATTTTAGGTGTTACAGTAAATGGGAAAAACATTGATTATTATATGAATATTCCGATTGAAGAAATGCTAGCGATTATGGAAGAATTACATTTTAATGATGGAAGAGATGAAATATTTAAACAAATTAAAGATAAATTCCTTAGAAACTTAAGAATGTGTGTTGATTTAGGGGTTGGATATTTATCGTTATCAAGAAAAGCAACAACTTTATCAGGGGGAGAAATCCAAAGATTAAAATTAGTTTCACAGATTTCGAGTGAAATTTCAGGAGTTGTATATGTTTTAGATGAACCTTCTTCTGGACTTCATATGGCAGATATTGACAAAATTTTAAATGCAATATATGAATTAAATAATATTGGAAATAGGAATACGATTGTTTTAGTAGAGCATACTGCAAAGATTATTAATTCTTGCGATTATATTTTTGAAATTGGACCAGAAGCAGGTGCAAATGGAGGGAAGATTGTATCTCAAGGAACTGTGGACGAAATTAAGAGCAATCCTAATTCTGTCTCTGGAAGGTATTTGTCTGGAGAAATAACAGCAGCAATGGTAAACTATAGCGAAGTATTTGAGTATGATAATAGCTTGAAGCTTGTGAATGTATTTAGTAATAATTTAAAGAATGTAGATGTAGATATTCCACTAGGCGCAATGGTTTGTTTTACAGGTGTTTCGGGTTCGGGAAAATCATCATTAGTTTTTGATGCATTATATCAAAGTTTGTATTATAAAAAGAATATCGGACTAGAGAAAATTGTAAATAGCGACAAGGTAAGGCATGTGGTATTGTGCGATCAATCACCTATTGGTAAATCCTCACGCTCTTGTCCGGTTACATATCTTGATATTTGGGGATCTATTAGGAAAATTTTCTCTGAGCAAAAGGCAGCAAAAAAGAAGAAAATAACGGATTCAATGTTTAGTTTTAATATTGATGGGGGTCGGTGTGAGAAATGTAAGGGGGAAGGAAACATAAAGGTTGATATGGGATTTTTGCCGAAAATGACAATGGAGTGTGATGAGTGTGAGGGCAAAAGGTTTAAAAGGGAGATACTAAATGTTAAGTATAAAGGATTATCAGTGTACGACATTTTGGAGTTGAGTGTAGATGAGGCACTTAATTATTTTGATGATAGTAAAACAATTAAAATGAAATTAGAGGCTATGCAAAAGGTTGGTTTGGGATATATCAAATTGGGACAAGCAACTTCAACATTATCTGGTGGAGAAAGTCAAAGATTAAAGTTAGCAGCTGAAATCGCAAAAACCAATATAGTTGGGACGATGGTGATTTTTGATGAGCCAACAAAAGGATTACATTTTCAAGACGTAAAGAAGTTATTGAAAGTAATGAAGGAATTGGTGAAAAAAGGAAATTCGTTATTGATAATAGAACATAACCTCGATGTTATTGCTTCAAGTGATTATGTAATTGATATAGGACCAAGTGGTGGAAAAAATGGTGGTTGTATAGTTGGAAAGGGAACTCCATTTCAGTTATCTAAAGAAGAAACAATAACCGGAAAAGTGTTGAAAGAATATTATGAAAAATTGCCTTCAAAATAGTGATATAGAGGCGAAACTAAAGATTGACAAAAAAATGTTAATGGTATAAAATGGAAAGTGGTTAATAATACAAAAAAATTATAGGAGGTAGTTGCTATGAATACAGTACAGAAATCAAGAGTGATTAGAAATAGAAGTTTAAGACCTAGAATCGAGATGTTTAGTCCATTTAATAAACCGTTTGTGAGTGCTGAGGTGGAAAATGAATCGAAAGAAGTGACAAAGTTTTCCATTGTCTCTCCAAAAGTTGTTGAGTATATGGTAGATGATAATACTAAAATAGTTGCTAAATGTACACCATGTCAGTGTTGTGCATGTAGATAGTATTATGTCCATAGCAAAATGTAGTATACCATTAAATGTTCAATATGAAGTGACTTACAAATGTAATAATCGTTGTGTCTTTTGCTACAACGAAAAAGATATGGGTTATCATGGAGAAATGAACACGCAAGAGGCTATTCAGACTATTAAAGATGTGGCCTCTTGTGGTGTTATGTCTGTGAATTTTAATGGTGGAGAGCCTTTAACCAGAAATGATTTTTTCGACATTGTAAAAGTGGCGTTTGATTGTGGCTTAGACATACATATGAATACTAATTCTAGTTTGGTGGATGAGTTTAATGCAAGGATGATTGCAAAGTATTTTCCGGCAATTTGCACTACAGTTTTAGCTTCTGATTCAGCTATACATGATATGTTGAGCGGGAGAAAAGGTGCGTTTCATGATGCAATTAGAGGAATACGAAATTTGCAAAATCAAAATGTGTATGTAGCTGTAAATATTATGTTGTCTCAGAAAAATATTTATAATATTGAACAAACATATGAATTGCTTAAATCAATGGGGATTAGATCGGTATTAATAACAAGGTATGTACCTTGTGAAATGAATGCTGAGGGATTGGAGATATCGGATACGCAGTTTTTAGAGGCTGTTGCAAAGATTTATGTATATAATGAAAAATTTAGCTGCTTTGATAGAATAGCTTTTCCACAACCATTTAAGTTGTGCAATGCAACCAAAGACTTACGAGATAAGATCCAAAATAGTAATATTGCTTGTAATGTTGGTTTATGTACGGCGTCTATAAGTTCTAACGGAGATGTGACACCTTGTAATTTAGTTAAAGAACCGATTTTGGGAAATATGAAGACAGAATCATTGAAGACAATATGGAGCCGATTTGATGGTGGTGAGTATTTCTGTAAATTACATTTAAGCGAAGAATGTCTGAAATGTGTAAATATACAGTATTGCGGTGGTGGTTGTAAAGGATACAATGATGCAGTAGAGAAGGGAAGAATGAAAGGATGACATATGGGTATTTAGAAAATATGGCACCATTACTTATGCAAGTTGAGTTGACAGAGGCATGTAACTTAAAATGCAAATTTTGTTATAACTCTCAGAAACCAAGATATAATGAACATATTTTTGAAATGTTAGAAACCCTTGCAAGCCAAGGGGTAATGCAGGTGAATTTGACTGGAGGAGAACCTTTAGCACATCCACAATTTTTTGAAATATTGGAAAGGGCGTGTTCGTTGTTTCCAAATGTTGTAATATTATCCAATGGTTCGCTGATGAGCGAGGAAGCACTTGAGAAGATACATAGTTATGATGTTACAAGTGTAAATATTTCTATACATGGAGATGAAGAAAGTCATGAAGAATTGACTCAGGTTAAAGGATGTTATCAAAAGTCAATTAATGCTATTAAATATTATTTAGACAAAAAGAAGATCATGGTGGCTAGTAATTTTGTTTTGAATGGATCTAATTTTGATATGTTAGAACCTACAATAAAATCAATGAATGAAATTGGTCTTGAATTTATGACAATTACAAGATTTATTCCAGTTGGAATTGGTAGTACAGCAAGAAATTTAATTTTGACAGAGAAACAATTAATAGATGCTTTTCGCATTGTGTATGAACATAATAAAAGCGGTATGCACCCTCACATTGAATTTGCTGAGGCCACACCTTTTTGTGCACTACCTGAAGAATTGCGTTCTTTAGCAAATTGTTGTTCATATGGATATGACCGTTTTTATGTTGATGTAACTGGCGAACTTATGGTATGTGGTTTGTCAAGAATTAAATTGGGCGGAAATATTCTTACTAGCTCAATTAATGAAATTAAAAGAAACTCTCCTGTATTTAATAAGTTTATTAAGAATGAACATGTATCAGAGAAGTGTAAAGGATGCGGTATTTTTGATTTGTGCCATGGCGGATGTAGAGCGGCGGCATTATCAAATGGTGAATGGGATGGAACCCCAGATCCTAATATGAAAATATAAATATAGGAGGAGATTGGATTGATAATAATTGGAAATGAGATCCCTAGAGTTAGTGATTTGGTTAAGGTGCGAGACGAAGAATTTGGGTTATTACTTGTATCAAAGAAGACACCTATTTTAGCACTTAATGAAGATTCAAAAATGATATGGGAATGTATTGATGGAAAGAAAACAATTTCAGAGATAGCAGAATTTATTGATTTATCTTATGAAGTAAAGGATAGCTATAAGACAGTTGAATGTTTTATTGAAAGTTGTTTTGAACTTAGATTAGTTGAATTTTTATAAGAACGTATTCTATGCAAAGTGTAAGCAATCCAAAACAAGGTATATGGCAATCATAGAACCTTCATGCTATAATAGCCACACACCTTGTTTTGAAGCGCTTACCAATCTTATGAATTATTTCAATGATATGCTTTTTTATTTCGACATAACGCACATTCTAAATAATTACAAACATCTTATTAATCAGTTCTGTCATAGCTCTTCCGATTTCATCTGCTAATAATACCATAAATTCATCCGATTCAAAGAATATTTTAAACTGTTTCTGCATTTTACGGATAGTTTCATCATATGTAAGGTAAGGGTCATGATAAATGGAATTGACCATCTTACGAACAGTCAAATTTCCATAAGACATATTGAATGCCACTTTATCCATTACCATATAATACTTATCCGTTGAAGAAAAATAATGTTTAAAAATCAAATGGAGCTTCTGTAATTTTATATCCTCAGAGGATAAATTTTCCACCAAAGCAGCATTTACATCTGCAAATGCAAGTCTCGTCAGATTTTTGTTATCATCAAGCTCTTCAATAAGTCTATTAAGTTCAACTCCTTCTATATTATCTGCCAACGTTTTGATAGCAGTATTCTCATAAAGAGTCATAAACTTTGGTATATTGCTTTCGAGGATCTTTTTCAACATTCCCTTCATGTTAATGCTAAAATTACCATATACATATGCATTAGTTGTATATCCCAATCCAATCTTCAAATTTTTGATATAATGCACAACACTACGTCCATGAATTCTACGAGTATCCTTAATCAGATATCCATTAACGGTAGCCTTATCTTCCGTAAGCGTTTTCTGAATTGTTGCGAACTCTTGCTTCAACATCTTTCCGTTTACCACAATATCAACCGCTGGCAACTTTGTGTCTTTTACTGTTACAAATAATGGAGAAGTAATTCCTTTTGGCAAAATCTTAAGCTGCGTCTTATAAAGAATAGCATTGATTTCGCTATACAGACCGGATTTTTTGAACTTTTCAACCAAAGGAGAATTTGCCTTGCTTAGTGCCTTCTGAATAGGGTCAATACATTCTTCCAAATAACGAGTGGAAAGCCAGGTAACACTTTCTTCATCAAAAAATGCCAAATACTCTTCAATATCTTTTTCCAACGCTGATATTGCATCTAATACATGCTTATCAAAATCTTCCTGCATCAATTCTACTGTATCTCTATCCGCATGTGTAATGGCAGTATTTATTGCGAGGTCTGCTTTAGTGAAAATCACATTAACAGGAATATCAAGTTTTTTCGCTTTTCCAATCTTAGAACTTACTGCTTCACAACAATTTAAAATTACATCATTACGCTCTTCTAAATTCATCAATAATAATATACTGTCCGGACTGCAATTCAATGCAATGTCTAATGCATCTTTCATGGAATTACTGTCCATATTTACCTGATTTAGCCCCATTGTATCTCTAATACAAAAACGAAGAGGAATTTTGTCATCATTATCATCAAAATTTCTTATTAATTCTTCTCTCGGCCTACAAACTATAGTAATATCCTCAATTATTAGGCTATAAGGTTCATATGGGTCAAATATATGTTGTAGTATATCTCCGCCATAAGGTAACTCGTCATCTTTCTCGGTACTATAATCTTTAACTACATCGACCTGGCCATCAGTGCCTAAACTTTCTGCAAGCTTACGCTTTACAATTTCTCCAATCTCCGTAAGCCACTCATAATACTCTTGTTTGATTTCCTGCGGAAGATTATTCCACATTTCCTCCATAACAAGGCTACGAACTTCATCAATACCAATGGTACGCTTGTCTGGTTCCTTCTTTAACTTATTAACTCTTATTTTAAAAGAATCTTCTGCCTCAGCAATGATTTGTAAAGCACCTTCCAAAATATGTTTCAGCTTTTCCAGAGAAATATCAGAAGCAATTCTTTCAAGATGATATTCAGCCTCTTTCGGTTCCCACACTTCGATAAGTGATTCCTCTGTGATTCCTTCAAGCGTTTCAGAAATATCATAGCCATTTGAAACGTACAGCTTTGCTAATACTTCCATAACTTTATTATGAATCAGTTTAAAAGAATACTCTTTACTTTTTATATAAATAGCAAAGAATTCATCCTTTTTAATTCGTTCATCAAACATAAAATTACATGGAATAATGGTTGTCTGATTTTTTTTCCCTATACCTACTGAAATGAACTTGACAATCTTATTATTGACAAGTGCATATGTCATGGTACTTTTTCCTGAGCCGGTAGGTCCAATTACTACAATATTTTGTGCTGACTTCATTCTTAGATAAACTTCATAAGGCATCAGTTTTACCATTTTTTGCTTTCTCATAATGAAAAAACCTCCTTGTTTGAATTCAGATATGACTTCAAACAAGGAGGTTATAAAATAAAAAATCCATGCGATATACATGAGCTTAAATTTAATAATCTCTTGCCGCATACTTCGATACAGGTGGTGTTCCTATCTCTTTGCATTGGTAATGACTTCGGCTCAACGTTTCCGTATTTCGTATCTTGCTCCGCCATATCTGTAACGAAATTATATACAGATTATTTTCAGTTGTCAAGTATTTCATTAAAAACTGTTACCAACAATTCTTTATGTGTTACTGTTTGGGAAATGCTAGTGCATGTAAAATTGAACCAAACTAGTTTACATTATGTTTTCATACAGTTTTCGCTGCAAAGTGCTCAAACCTAGCGTGAACAGTAATCTTTATGTCGGGAAAAACAGACAGTCAACTTGAACAATCCGTACGCCCAACTTGTCCCAGCAGTTCCTTAAATTTTGCCCTATCTGCCTATATACTAAATGTGTTAAATGAAATTTAAATGGTACCAGATGATTTCAAAAACAAACACATTTTATATAGAGGAAAGTTGGATAAAAATTGCAAAGAAAGGAACAAGTATATGAGTAGAAAGAAAAGAGAAACCAATATGGAACCGGAAATCTGGCTGGATGAGGAAAGTGCAGAAGAAGCCTTAAAGTCCCCATATTTCCATCGTATGGACATCGTTGTAGTAGATTTCGGTGAAATACAAGGAGATTGTCTTTTGAGAAAAAGAAGACCGGCAATTGTACTTAGTCAAACTATTTACAACGAACATTCCCCAATTATGCAGGTTGCACCTATGACGAAAAGCAGAAAAGGATTGAACAAGGATTATCATGTATTTATTGACGAAAAAGGTTGCAACAATCTTCATGGATCTGGAATGTGTATGCTGGAACATACCAGACCAATAGATCGCCGTCAGGTGATGTATAAGATAGGAAATGTTAAGGATGAGGCTCTGATAGTAAAGATAAATGAAGCAATCGCATTCATGACAGGATTGGAGATTGTAAATGAGTGCATCTAAGATTATGAAAATGTGCTGCTGTGCTAGGCAGAGCAGTACATTTTCAGAAACAGAAGTTGCATTTTCTGGTTTTAACTTCGTTATCCACGAAGGTGGAACTGCAGTATATGACAGTTACGACAACTTTGTCGGAGATTATCCCACAGAGTCAGAAGCGGTAAGTATGATCAGAGAGTATTATGGCGAATAGAAATGGAGGAAGAAACATGTTAGGTGAAAAGAAAGTTGATTATGATGGCTTACAGATAGGACAGATGATTAAAAATTTGCGAAAAGAAAAGGGCTTGTCGTTAGAAGATTTAAGTGATGAGGTCGGTAAATCCGAATCCCATATGAAGCAGGTGGAGGTAGGCAATAGAAGAATGTCATTAGATTTGCTGCTATCACTGGTATCTGTGCTGGGAGTGGATGCAAATTGTATTTTGTGTATTTCGAATAATCAGAATGAAGTATCTATTGATAAGCAGCTTGCAGCAATGCCGGATGAACAGAGAATATATTTTACCAAAGTATTCCAAAACATGATAGCGGAATATCCGGTAGTGGCATAACAGATAACAGGAAGAGAAAGGACGGAAGAAAATATGAATATTAAGCGAGGCAATCTAATTTATGTGGATTTGGGAGAACACCCAAATGAGAATAATTCAAGACAGTCTGGAGTACGACCATGCTTGGTAGTGAGCAATCCCAAAAGTAAGATGTTGAATGTTTGTCCCTGTACATCAAAAGAGGATAAGAAGCATAACCCGGTACATGTAAAGGTTACGGCAAAGGATGTAAAGGGATATCCTATAAAGCCATCGGTAATCTTGGTTGAACAGATTGTGCCAGTTGACCGGCGTTTGGTAGTGAGCAAGATCGGATATATTCAAAACCAGAAAGTGTTAGAGCAGGTAAATCGAGCTTTATTGGTACAACTTGATTTAGTGAAGGAGGATGAGTGTAATGGTGCCACCAAGTAGGAGAGAGGGAAAGAAAGTAGAGAAGATAAAAAAGCGGTTTGTCAGATATAAAGAAGGTGCAGAATTGTACAGCATGAGTGAACGAAAATTTATGGATTTGGCAAAGGATGCAAAGGCAACCTATAAAATAAACCAGATAGTTCTTGTGAACTGTGATATTTTAGAGGAATATTTGGAATCGTTTCGAATAGAGTAAAGGAATAACTGGATTTGGTATTTATAATAGGAAAGAAAATTTGACATACTCAGAAAAGAACTTGCGTTTGTTGTAAAAAATAAGTATAATATTTTTGTAAACAAATAGTGTTTGCTTTTTGGTTCTTTTCAGAAAGCTCATTTTTCTTTCCTTTTTTGATAGAAAGGAAGATGAGAATGGCTACAAGAAAGGATAGTAAAGGAAGGGTGTTACGCCCAGGTGAAAGTGAACGAAAAAAAGAAAAGAGATATGTATATACATATTTAGATCCTTTGAAACGGAGAAAGTATATTTACTCGACAGACCTTATGAAGTTGAGGGAACGAGAGAAACAGCTTTTAAAGGATCAATTAGACGGATTAGACACATATGTGTCAGGCAATGCAACTTTGAATATGCTCTTCGATCGGTATATATCATTAAAAACTGATTTAAGAGAATCTACATATTCCAATTATGTATATATGTATAACAGATTTGTAAGGGATACTTACGGCAAAAAGAAGATTAAGGAGATCGCATATTCTGATATAGTGTTCTTCTATGAACAGTATTTAATGAAGGAATGTAATCTTCAAGTGAATACTGTTGAGAGTATTCATACAGTTTTGTTTTCAGCATTCAAATTAGCAGTTAGGGATAATATTATTCGAAACAATCCATGTGAAGGTGCTTTGACACATATCAAAAGGAGAGTTGGAAGAAAGAAGAGCAGACATGCCTTGACTGTAGAGCAACAAAGAGCTTTTATCGAATATGTTCGAGAAAATCCTGTGTTTTGCAAGTGGGAGACCATTTTGACAGTATTATTTGGAACAGGGGCAAGGATTGGTGAAATCATTGGTATTCGTTGGGAAGATTTGGATTTTGAAAAAAGAGAAATCAGTATCAATCACAGCATTTCCTATATTTCAAAACATTCCGATGATTATAGGTGTTCATTTTCAGTGAATTTACCTAAGACGGAATCTGGAATAAGAATTATTCCCATGATGGAGCCGGTTTATAATGTTTTATGTGAAGAATATTCGAAACAGGAAAATGCCGGATTTAGTGATACAGAGGTTGATGGAATGTCAGGCTTTGTATTTACAAACTGTAACGGAAATCTTTATAATCCAACTTCCATAAATCGGGCAATAAAACGGATATATGAAGCGTATAATGCTGAAGAAATTATAAAAGCCAAGAGAGAAAAAAGAGAGCCTGTTATCATACCACATTTTACATGTCATCATATCAGACATACATTTTGCACCAGGTTGTGTGAAAGAGAGACTAATGTGAAAGCTATTCAGAGAATAATGGGACACAAAGATGTACAGACTACTCTTGATATTTATGCAGATGTTACAGAAACAATCAAGCATGAGGCAGTGAATCAATTGGCAAGTGATTGTAACGTATTTTAAGATTGAGATTTAGTTATAGTAGTTTTGTGTGTCGGGAATGAAAGAAGAATTTCCGATTAATAAATCTAGAGTCTATTAGTTATTGATAAATGTTTTTGGGTGTGTTGGAGATGAAGGTTTTGGTTGTAGACCTAAGTTTGACCTAGAATTCTTATTTTTTAATGTATCTGTATGCAAGGATGTGCAAAATCAAAAAAAGGAAAAGTTCTTGCATTGCTTTGATTTGCATGATTTTGCAAAAGATGCTATACTTTTCCCGACCCTTAAGAGTTTGGATAAATAAAATACTGAAAATACAGGGTTTACGCCCATATTTCACGGTGGATGTACCCCATTTGGTGACAATATGGTGACAAAATTGGCGTAAATTTTGAAAAGTTATGAAGAGAATCCCTAGGATAGAATAAAATCTGTTCTGGGGATTCTTTTTTATTTTTATAAAGTTTTTATATAGACACAATCTGTCATCTGAAAAATGTATAATAAGAAAAAAAGATTTAAAAATTTATGCATACACAATATGATACCGAGGTTGGATTAGTGAAATTGAGTGGCTGAAAGTCTGCCAATTTCACCAGTTCAACCTCTTTTGCGTAAGCAAAATCTGTACCTTGAAAACTGAATATTTCAGCATGGGTTCTGTGCTGAACAAAAAGAACCAGGGTGACGAATATCACTTTCTGTTGGTTGATATAGCTGACGAAATGCTTGATGTATCGAGAAAAAGATTTTCAGGATTGAATAATGTTCGCATAGAATAATGGATTATACAAAGGCACTTCCAGAAGATGATTTTGATGCTGTTATATCAGCATTTTCCATTCATCATTTGGATGATGCTCAAAAAGAAAATTTATTTATAAAGATTTATGACATGTTGCCAGAGGGTGGAATATTAGTAAATAATGATCAGTTTTGTGCTGATACACCTGTGATGAATGATTGGTTTAATACATATTGGGAGAGCCAGTTGTATTCCAGTGGATTGACTGAAAGAGATATCGAATTATGGAAAGAATGCAGAAAATTAGATAAGGAGTGTTCTGTGGAAGCAGAAATACAAATGCTGAACAGATGTGGATTTTCGGAAGTCAAATGTATCTATTCTTATCATAAATTTTCTGTAATTATAGCAGTTACCTCGTTTTATGGAGTATTTAAATAATTTTTGATAATAACCATTAGTAGAGAGATAATATTATAAAACAGATTGCATTTTTGTCTCGAAAATTATATAATAATCGTGACAAAAACAAGGAGAGTGGTTTTGTGGCTAATAGCATTTATGCGGAAGTAAAAAAGAGGATAGAGATAGCTGAGGGCGGAACTGTATTTGTTACTTCGGATTTTACGGATATTGCAACAGCAACAACTGTAAGAAAATGTTTGGGTAGGCAAGTTGAAGAAAAGGATATACGAAGAATTATGGACGGAGTGTATGAGAAACCGATATATAGTAATTTGCTTAAAGAGTATATTCCAGCAAATCCTGAACGGGTAGCGTATGCTATTGCCAGAAGTTTTCGCTGGACCATTGCGCCATGTGGAGACGTAGCATTAAATAAATTAGGACTATCAACTCAGGTTCCGGTTGTCTGGTCCTATATCAGTGACGGTCCGTATAGAAAGTTTTCCTGGGATAATATCACGCTGTCTTTTAAACATCGTGCAAATCGTGAAATTTCATTTATGTCTGAGACAACCACTTTAGTTGTTGAGGCATTAAAGACATTGGGGAAAGACCGTGTTGATGACGGTATTATTTTGAGTTTGAGAAATAGATTGCCTGAAGAAGAGAAGAAAAAGATGTTAGAGGAAGCAACGGGTGTAAGCGAATGGATATATACAGTGATTAGAAAGGTGTGTGTTGAATAGTGAAGGAAGTTGCTAAATAACAGATAAAAGACAGAACGGAATTATTTCAAGCCACTGCAATTTCTATGGGACTGCAGCCTAATGTAATAGAGAAAGACTTTTGGGTGTGCTTTATGTTGGATCATTTATTCCATGATTGTAGGTACAAAAACGCTTTTGTATTCAAAGGTGGAACAAGCCTTTCTAAATCATACCATGTTATTGAGCGATTTTCCGAGGATATAGATTTGATTTTGGACTGGCGAAAAATAATTAATGACGAGGTGAATCCTTGGGAAGAAAGGTCGAAAACCAAACAGGATTTATTCAATAAACAGATTAATTCGGAAGCAGCAAAATTCTATAAAGAGGAATTGATACCCCAGTTGAATAGTGAAATGAAAGAAAAACTGGGGGATGGAGAATGGATTTCGGTTGATATAGAAGATGAGATGGT
>JBGVDD010000151.1:0-21849 GCA_045119215.1 Lachnospiraceae bacterium
TATTTGATTCACTAATGCAAGAATATTTTGGATAATAGAGGTAAATAATGATAGATATTATGGATTTAAGAAATTATTATGTGAATGATGCAGTTTTGATATCGGACCATGCCGCAATGAGATTCCGACAAAGAGGCTTAAAAGTGAAAGATATTCGTTGTGCTGTGAACAACGGAGAAATTATCGAACAATACCCAGATGATTTTCCATTTCCCAGTTGTCTTATTTTAGGAAAAACAATAGATGGAAAATATATTCATGTCGTAATGAGCGATGAAGGAAAAATGAGTAGAATTATCACGGCATATTACCCAGATCCTAATAAATGGGATGTGCAGTTACAAGTAAGGAAGGAGAATTAATATGAGATGTATGAGCTGTAAGATGGAAGAGATGGAAGAAGCTAAGAACACATATTTTACACAGCTTCATAATTGTTATGTAATCATTGAGAATGTTCCTTGTTATAAGTGCGTACAGTGTGGAGAAGTGTATTATAAGGCGTCTGTTTTAGAGAAAATTGAAGAAATTCTTGAAAAAATAGAAAATATTGCAAGCAAAATATTTATTATGGATTATTCGCAAGCGGCTTAAAATGATATAGTTGCAGATGAGGAATTTTTGAAGATGTTTCTTGAAGCTAAACGAATTGAGAGTTGTTCAGAAAGAACGATCAATTACTACAAGGTAATGGTTAATCATCTGTTGGCGAGTTACTTCTAGAAATATTAATACAAAAGGGGTGAGCTTTTGGAAACTAATTTTGACTATTTGTTAGAGAAAAGTGAATATACAAGTTTTGCAGCACAAGCAGTAGAGGCGGAGAAAAGTATTGCAATCTCTCCAGCTACCTGTGCGATTCTTTCCAGACGTGCATTGGAGCTGGCAGTTCGATTTGTATTTACTTATGATGCCGATTTGACTTTGCCATATCGGGATAATGTATCCAGTCTTATTCATGAGCCTACATTTCGCAGGATCATTGAACCAAGATTATTTCCTATGCTGAAGTATACCATCCATCTTGGTAATGTGGCTGTTCATACCAACAATAATATCAAGAGAGATGAAGCTATTATTGCACTTCGTGACCTTTTCGAGTTCTGTGACTGGATAGATTATTCTTATTCCAAAGAGTATTCAGAGAAGGCGTATGATGAGTCTGTTCTTGCTAGTGGTGATGAGAAACGTGTTAAAGCGGAAGAACTGAAACAATTGTATGAGAACTTAAGCAATAAGGATAAAAAGCTGGAGAGTATTCTGAAAGAAAATGAAGAACTGCGTAAACAGATGGCTAGTCAGCGTAGTCATAATACCCAGACTCGAGAGTTTCATGTAGATAAAATAAGTGAAGCCCAGACCCGTAAAAAGTATATTGATGTTGCACTCAAAGAAGCTGGCTGGATAATTGACAATAATGTTACCGAAGAAGAGCCAGTGACAGGTATGCCAAATTCCACCGGTACAGGCTATGTAGATTATGTCCTCTGGGGAAAAGATAATCTACCATTGGCAGTAGTGGAAGCAAAAAAGGCTTCCGTGGATACCATGGTGGGAAGTCAGCAGGCAAAACTTTATGCTGATTGTCTGCAGAATAAGTATGGTAGAAGACCGCTGATTTTTACCACAAATGGATTTGAATTCTTCTATACCAATGATTTCATGGGGTATCCAAGACGTGAAGTTTCCGGCTTTCTTACCCAGGAAGAATTGCAGCTTGAGATGGATGGTCGCAAACAGCGAATCCCATTGGAACATATCAAGATAAGTGATGATATTACCAATCGACCATATCAGAAAGAAGCGGTAACGGCAGTCTGTGATGCGATTATGAAGAAGCATCGAAAAATGCTAATCGTACAAGCAACCGGCTCAGGTAAGACAAGAGTAAGTATCAGTATTGTGGATGTTCTTAGACGTCATAATTATGTGAAGAATATTTTATTTTTGGCTGATAGAACAGCTCTTGTTAAGCAAGCGAAAAATAATTATTCTAATCTGCTTCCGGACCTGTCATGTTGTAACCTTTTGGATAGCAAAGATGACCCGGAATCCTGTAGAATGATTTTTTCTACTTATCCTACAATGATGAATGCAATAGATGAAAAGAAAAATAAGTATGGCGAGAAACTGTTCAGCCCAGGTCATTTCCAGCTGATTATCTGTGATGAAGTGCATCGCAGCATTTATAAAAAGTATCAGGAAATCTTTGAATATTTTGATGCAATGCTCTTAGGTATGACAGCTACACCTAAGAATGAAATTGACAAAAATACATATGGCATTTTTGACCTTGAGCGTGGCGTGCCAACCTTTGCATATGAATTGGAAAAGGCAGTAGAAGAAGGTTATCTGGTGAATTATTCTACTCTGGAGTATAAAACCAAAATTATGGAAGATGGAATACATTATGATGACCTGCCTGAGGAAGAAAAGGAAGAATACGAAGAGACTTTTGAGACTGACGATATGGTGGGAGACGATATCTCCAGTTCTGCCATCAATTCGTGGCTTTTTAATACGGATACCATAGATAAGGTTCTCAAGGAACTTATGGAAAAGGGCTTGAAAATCGAAGGTGGGGATAAGCTGGGTAAGACGATTATTTTTGCCAAGAACAGCCTGCATGCACAAGCTATTGTTGAACGATTTCATAAGCTGTTTCCAGAGTGTGGTGGCGATTTTATTAAGCAGATTGATTACAGTATAAAATATTGTGATTCTCTTATCGATGAATTCAGCACCAAAGACAAGATGCCACAAATTGCAGTATCGGTTGATATGCTGGATACTGGTATTGATATTCCGGAAATACTGAATCTTGTATTCTTCAAAAAGGTTCGTAGTTATGCCAAGTTCTGGCAGATGATTGGCAGAGGAACAAGACTTTGTCCGAATCTTCTTGGGGAAGGTTTAGATAAGGAACGATTCCTCATATTTGATTTTTGTAATAACTTTGAATATTTCCGAGTGAATAAAAACGGAGCAGAGAGTGGTATTGCAGAATCACTTAGTGAAAAAATTTATAATACAAAAGCTCAGATCGTCAGAGAACTGCAGGCTCCAAGATATACATCAGATGCTTCTTATGTGGCGTATCGTGGGGACTTGGTAGACCAGTTACATGGTGCAGTCATTGAACTTAATGATGACAGCTTTTTAGTAAAGAGACACCTGCGTTATGTGGAAATATTTCGAACTTTATCGTCATGGAATTCTCTTGAAACCATGGAGATTTCTGATATCAAAGAGCATATTGCTCCGTTGATAAAGCCAAAGAAAGAAGATGAGCTGGCTCGTAGATTTGATTATCTGGTGTATAGTATTGACCTTGGTCTGCTCCAGAGCAAGAGTATACAGACCCCGGTAAATATTGTGGTTCAGACTGCGGAACAGTTATCTGCCAAGTATTCCATTCCCCAGGTAGAAAAGCAGCGAGATATTATCGAAAAGGTACAGACCACAGAGTTCTGGGATAGTGTTACTATTATTGAGCTTGAAACAGTACGAAATGCTATGAGAAGCCTGCTTCAGTACCTTGATAAGGTTCGTAGAAAAATATATTACACGAACTTTACAGATACCATCATTGATTCGAAAGAAGGCGAGCCAATATATGGGGGTAATGACCTTAAAAACTATCGTAAAAAGGTGGAGTTTTACCTGAAAGAGCATAGCGATAGGCTCTCGGTATATAAGCTTAAGAATAATAAGAAACTTTCCGAAGCTGACCTTAAGGAATTGGAGCGTATTTTGTGGACAGAGCTTGGCTCAAAAGATGATTATATCAAGGAATATGGCGATACACCCATAGGTCGGTTAGTTCGACAGATTGTGGGTGTAGACAGGGTAGCTGTAAACGAAGCATTTAGCGAATTTCTTACCGAAGAACGTCTGAACCTTAACCAGATACGTTTTGTCAATCTAATCGTTGATTATATTGTTGCCAATGGAAACATTGAGGACAATAAGGTGCTGATGGGAGAGCCATTTAAGTCGGTTGGAAGTATTACTTCACTATTTAAAGATGATATGGGTACTGCAAAACAGATTATGGAAGTGATGGCTCAGATTAAGCGTAATTCTGAAGAAATTGCATAAACTTAATATTGTTTATACCAAAAACACAGAGGAGGGAACAAAATGAAGAACACATTTCAAAAACTGGCATCGGTAATACTCATCATGGCAATGGTGATTACCAGTGTAAGCTTAGACAGTTTACAGGTAAGTGCATCCACCAGGAAGCCAACAAAAATCACTTTAAATGCCAAAAGTAAAACATTAACCGTAGGGAAAAGCTTTCAGTTAAAGGTAAAATCAGTAAAACCAACAAAGGCAAGCAAAGCAGTGACCTACAAAAGCAGCAAAAAATCAGTGGCCACGGTAAGTTCCAAAGGAAAAATTGTTGCCAAGAAAGCTGGAAAGACAACCATTACGGTAACAAGTAAGACCAACAAAAAGGTAAAGGCTACCTGTATAATAACAGTAAAGAAAAAGTCTAACCCTCAAAAAAATGAGAACATTTCCAAGGTAAAGAATCCGGTAGTTTCTAATGGTAAGGTTACTTACACCTGCATCTATTTTGGACACTATCCACAGTCGGATGTTACAGGAAAGAAAATGGATAACATAAAATGGAGAGTGCTGTCTGTGAAAGGCAATGATGCCTTTTTGGTAGCAGACCAGAATCTTGATGTAATGCCATACAATGAGAAAAGTTACATGGGAAACCTGTACCATGAGAAGCTGGCTCAACGGTTATGGGAGCAGTGCAAATGTCTGTGGCATAGACTACCGCAATGAGAATTTTATTGATAAAGCATTTAGTGAAAAAGAGCAGGCAGCTATTTATACAGCCAATGTAGTGAATAAGGATGATCCGGAGTTTGGAACAGAGGGAGGAAGGGATACGAAAGATAAAATCTTCTTACTATCTGTGGATGAAGTCAGCAATAGTGCCTATGGTTTCTTGCCATACAAAGATTCTGATGCAAATTGCATTGAGGATGCAGCAAGACTTAGAACAAATACAGCTTATGTAAATAATGGAGGAACCGTTCAGTCAGAGTGGATGAAGGAAAATGGCCCATTTTTTGTAGAAAAAGACGGAGGATATTGGTGGTGGCTGCGGTCGCCGGGCAGCAATGAATATTACGGTGTGGATAACGCTAGTATCAACAGTTGCGGTAGCATTCTCAAGTACGGTTTAGTCCCCACCAAGTATGCGGTGTGTCCCGCTTTGCATTTGAATCTTTCATCTTCCACAGTCTGGAGTATGGCGGATAGTGTGACGGTTACAAGATAAGGTAGGGGATAGAACAGAAAAGATACCAGAATTTCATTAACAGTCGAGTAAAGGTGTTCCGATTTTTACAATTTTTTATACGAGCAAAGTTTTACAATGCATATATACAAAAAGTTAAAGCAAAGGCGCTTAATTCAATGAAAACATTGATTTAGGCGCCTATTTTTATTTTCAAAAGCAATGGAATTAAGAAAGGATGATACTTATGGGAACAAGAATTGAAGAACATCCAATATTAGGAAAACAGGAAAAAGGAAAATTAGTTACATTTTATTTTGATGGACAGGAATTACACGGGTACGAGGGAGAGCCAATTTCAGCTGCATTAAAGGCAGAAGGCGTTATGACCCATAGATATACCAAGAAAGAACATAAGCCAAGAGGTATTTTTTGTGCGATTGGCAGATGTACAGACTGTGTCATGGTGGTGAATGGAAAACCAAATATCCGAACTTGTGTGACTCCTTTGGAAGAAGGAATGCAGGTACAGACACAGTACGGTGTTAGTGACAAGCCATTTGAAGAACAGTAAGAAGATGAAAGGGGCTATCAGATATGAGACGATTTGATTTAATTGTGGTTGGAGCTGGTCCATCTGGATTATCGGCAGCCATCGAGGCAGCAAAGAGAGGAATGGATGTAGTTGTATTTGACGAAAATGAAAAACCTGGCGGACAGTTGTTTAAACAAATTCATAAGTTTTTTGGCTCGAAGGAGCATAAAGCAAAGATACGAGGATTTAAGATCGGTGAGGATTTATTAAAGGAAGCAGATGCAGAAGGCGTAAAGGTAATGTTGAATGCCACGGTTTGTGGTATGTATCAGGATAAGGAAATTACAGTACGCATTCACGATGAAATTCATCACTTTAAAGGAGATTCCATTTTGATTGCAACAGGAGCTTCAGAAAATATGGTGACATTCCCAGGCTGGACATTGCCAGGTGTAATTGGAGCAGGTGCGGCGCAAACCATGATGAATTTGCATGGTGTGAAACCGGGAAGCAGAGTGTTGATGCTTGGTTCCGGTAATGTAGGTTTGGTAGTAAGTTTTCAGTTAATGCAGTGTGGATGCGAAGTGGTTGGACTTGTGGATGCGGCTCCAAGAGTTGGTGGATACGGAGTGCATGCAGCAAAGGTAGCTCGTACAGGAGTTCCATTCTATCTTTCACACACCATTGTAAAGGCAGAGGGAGATACTCACGTAACAGGAGTTACTATCGCAGAAGTGGATTCTTCCTTTCAATTTATAGAAGGAACAGAGAAGCACTTTGAAGTGGATACCATTTGTCTTGCAGTTGGACTTTCTCCAATGTCCCAGCTTCTTAAAATGGCAGGATGTAAGATGGAGGATAATCCGAAGCGTGGTGGACAGGTTCCTGTTTGTGACGAGTATGGCAGAACATCCATTCCGGGTGTATTTGTTGCAGGTGATGTATCAGGAATTGAGGAAGCAAGTTCCGCTATGATTGAAGGAAGAATGGCCGGAATTGCAGCAGCAGAGTATCTGGGATTTATTGAAAAAGAGGAATTAGATGAGAGTTTGAAGACTTTGGATGCGGCATTGGATGGACTTCGTCAGGGAATGTTTGCGCCTAAGAACAGAGGTAAAATGATAGAAAAGACGGATGAGGGAATTCCAATTTCCACAAATCTTTTGAAAAAGGGATATGTGGCAGATGATGAAATTGAGAGATTTCCAGGTGTCATAAGAAAAGCGGGAATTCATCCGGTGATGGAGTGTACACAAAATATTCCGTGTAATCCTTGTCAGGATGCCTGTCCAAAGAAATGTATTAAGATTGGAGCGAATATTACCTCACTTCCAGCGGTGGATACGGAGGCTACCTGTGTAGGCTGTGGAATGTGTGTGGCAGCCTGTTCGGGACAGGCAATTTTCCTAGTGGATGAAACCTATGAGGAAGGTTTTGCCAGCATTACATTGCCATATGAGTTTCTACCATTGCCTGCAGTTGGAGATAAGGGAATTGCGCTTGGGAGAGATGGTAGGAAGGTTTGTGATGCAGAGATTATCAGCGTGAAATCATCCCCGGCTTTTGATAAAACACATTTGTTGACGATGAAAGTTCCTTCAGAGTATGTAATGAAGGCACGTTTCTTCAAAAAGGAGGCATAGGTATGAATCAGGTAAATGATCGTTCAAGAGATATTGGTGAATTTATTCCGGGAGCAGATGACGATATGCTTATCTGCCGTTGCGAAGAGATTACAAAAGGAGAAATTAGAAAAGCTGTCCACGAAGGAATGTGGACATTGACGGAGATTAGAAGATATTTGAGAACCGGCATGGGATTATGTCAAGGACAGACTTGTGCCAAGCTGGTAAAGGGAATTGTGGCAAGAGAACTTGGAGTTTCACCTGCAGAGTTGGAACCTGCAACAAGTCGTGCACCAATGAGACCTACAGAAATGAGAATCCTTGCAAAAGAGTCAGAAGAAGACATATAGGTTTCGAAAGGAGATAGTAGTTATGGGAAATACAGCAGATGTGGTAATTGTGGGTGGTGGTATTATCGGATGTGCCATTGCGTACTACTTAGCCAAAAAGGATAAAAGTGTAATTGTGCTGGAGGGAAGCGACCATATTGGCAATGGAGGTTCTTCCAGAAATGGCGGTGGCGTCCGTCAGTCTGGTCGTGATCCTAGAGAATTACCGTTGGTAATGTATGGAATTCAGCATTTGTGGCCAAATCTTTCGGAGGAGTTGGAAGTGGACTGCGAATATCATCAGGATGGGAATCTTCGTCTTGGAAAAACAGAGGAACATAGAAAAATTTTGGAAGGCTTAACGGAGCGGGCACAGCGTGTCGGTTTGGATGTAAGAATGATCGACGGAGATGAAGTTCGAAAAATTAATCCATATTTATCCGATGAAGTCACTTGCGCCAGTTGGTGTCCAACGGATGGTCATGCAAATCCGTTAACTACAACTTTGGGATATTATAAGACAGCCAGAAAGATGGGTGTTCGTTTTATTACCGGAGAAAAGGTTGTGGAATTAAAGAAGGTAAAGGGAAAACTTCGGAGGGTAATTACCGAGAATAATGTGTACGAAGGGGATACCGTGGTTGTGGCTGCAGGGTATGAAAGCCGGGAATTACTTTCTACGGTAGGAATTGATTTACCTATGTCAAAGGCGATGATTGAGTGTCTGGTTACAGAAGCTGAGCCACATATGTTTGATCAAATGCTTGGAACTGCTGAGGCAGATTTTTATGGGCATCAGTCAAAGCATGGTTCTTTCGTCTTTGGAGGAACTTCTGGATTTGAAGGTGTTTTTAAGGATAATGGAACACCAATCTGTAACAGTTTGACTGCATCCTGTGAGTGTCGCGGTATTATGAAATACTTCCCGGCTTTGGCAGATGCAAAGATTGTAAGAACATGGGCTGGCTGGGTAGATCAAATGAAAGATGGAGTTCCGGTACTTGGAGAAGTAGCTGAAGTCCCAGGACTCATAATTGCAGCAGGATTTTGTGGACATGGTTTTGGTATCGCTCCGGGAGTAGGGCACCAATTGGCAGAACTTATTGTGGACGGAAAAACTACAGTAGATATTAGCCAGTTGCGTTATGATCGATTTAAGGCTAAGATATAAGTGAAGTAGCGTAACTATTCAGAACCCTGTATAATGGAACAATTAGATACGTTATGCTAGCATATAAGTAGCTGATTGTTCCATTATACAGGCACTCGAATAGAGTTGCCTCCCCATATATGAGCAGTCTTAGTGCGTAGCACGAGATTGGAGTCCGTAAGGACGACGAATGCGAATATATGGGGAGGGTTCTGAATAGTTACATAGAGAAGATGGATTTATTTTTATAATATTAGCAGTATATTCGGCAGTATGGTGTAAGTTACGATTAAAGAAGCCAATGTTTAAACCAATTCCAATGCACGAAGTGATGGCAATGGAAAATGAGGTGTATTTAATTGCCCATCAACAAGACCGTGAAAAATAGGTGAAAGGAGCAGAGATTATGAGCGGATATCCAAGTGTTGATTTTTTATATTTAAATGAGGAAGATATGATTGCAGCCGGTGTAAAAGATATGAAAGGCTGTGTAGAGGCCATGGAAGAAATGTTTAAACTTATGAAAGTGGGGAACTATCGTATGGGTGGTGCAAATGGAAACTCACACGGAAGTATGGTTTCATTTCCGGAAAGTTCCCCATTTCCAGAAATGCCGGTAGATGGGCCGGACCGAAGGTTCATGGCAATGCCTGCATATCTTGGAGGAAAGTTTGATATGGCAGGAATGAAATGGTATGGTTCCAATGTGGAAAATAAGGAGAAAGGACTTCCAAGATCCATCCTTATGCTTACCTTAAATGACAAAGATACCGGAGCACCACTTGCTTATATGTCTGCAAATATTTTGTCTGCGTATCGAACAGGAGCGGTACCTGGTGTTGGTTTCAAATATTTTGCCAGAGAAGATGCAGAGACGATAGGTATTGTAGGACCTGGAGTTATGAGTAAAACAGCATTGGCAGCAGCTATGGCAGTACGTCCATCCATTAAGACTGTTAAGGTGAAAGGTCGTGGAAAGGCATCTTTAGATAAGTTTATCGCTCATGTAAAGAGCGAATACCCAGGTGTAGAGGTATATGCGGTAGATTCTATTGAGGAGGCAGTAAGAGATTCGGATATCGTATCCGTGTCTACTTCTTCGCCTACAGGTGATCCAAGTCTTTATCCATATATTGCAGAGGAATGGATTAAGCCGGGGGCTATTATTGAATCCACGGCAGCATTAAGATTTGATGAAGATTTTATTGTAAATCGAGCTAGAACGGTAACGGATAATATTATGCTTTACGAAGCCTGGGAAGAGGAATATGCACCGAAGGCTTACAATACAGTTCCAATACCGGCGGTCTATGTACAGGATTTAATTGCAGAAGGAAAAATGACATCCGGCCAGATTGATGATTTGGGAGATGTATTAACTGGAAAAATTCCGGTACATAGAAAGGAAGGAGAAATCGTAATCTATTCTGTGGGTGGAATGCCAACGGAAGATGTTGCATGGGGGACGATGGTGTATCGAAATGCTCTTGCAAAAGGCATTGGAACAAAATTGAATTTGTGGCACACACCACAGATGATGGTATAAGTGAAAGAAAAGGCTGACGCATTCTGTGTGCCAGCCTTTTCCTTGTGTACTTGTATATGGAGCTAGATCCCGGGTATTTTTTTGATGAAAAAAAATGGATGTTATGGTATGATTATCTATGCAAAGATAAAAACGCAATGTACATTACAAATGTACTAGAGCTGGTAGGTAGCCCAGCCGTCCTATATTATGTAGGGTAAGTAACCTGCCCCTCCGGGTTGTCCATTCTTTGCTCATAATTATCTGCGCGAAGCAATGAGGAAAGGTAACAGTTTAGCCTATGGCTGAACTGTTACGAGGAAAGTAATCTGCTTGCAGAATTACTTGACGAATGCCGCGACAACAAGCACAACAGTGCGAGATAGGAGGGATTGTCATGGACAAAGTAAGCGGTAAGTTGACAGTATTTTTTGAAGATCCATTTTGGGTAGGAGTTTTTGAGCATATTGAAGATGGAAAACTCTCAGTAGCTAAAGTAACTTTTGGCGCAGAACCAAAGGATTATGAGGTTCAAGAGTATATTCAAAAATTCTGTTACAGTTTGCAATTTAGTCCGGCTGTGGCAACTGTTGTAAAAGAAACAAAAAGAAATCCTAAGAGGATACAGCGTGATGTAAAAAAACAGATGCAGAAAAATGGCATCGGTACAAAATCACAGCAAGCATTGAAAATGCAACAGGAGCAGAACAAACAGGAACGTAAATCAAAAAGTCGAGAGCGCAAAGCGGCTGAAGAGATACGAATGTTTGAACTGAAACAGCAAAAGAAAAAGGAAAAGCATAAGGGGCATTAATGCCTCTTGGCTTTTACTTCCAGCTCCAAAGAAAAAGAAATAAATTATACTTTGATAGTGAACAAACGAAGGAGTAAGATATGGCAAAGCAAAGAAAAAAACTGGGAACCAGAGAAAAGGGCGAACATAAGGGAAAAACTGTGGGACAGCAAACCCGGTATTCAGTATACTACCACCTTCCTGGTTTGTTTGAGTTTTATGAACTGTATCGCATGTTTCTTCCACTATTTTGTGAGCATAGGGAATACTTTTACGATTGGTGTGAGATAGGTTCTATATACGGTGCTCCGGCAGATTGTATTTGGGGTGGAGGTCGTGTTGGTTTTGGAGATTATGAAGCATTAGATGTTCTGGCTTTGATGCAGGAATATGGGATTTCCGCTCGGTTGACATTTAGCAATTCTCTGCTTAGAAAGGAACACCTTTTAGACAAGAAATGCAATGCCCTGTGCAGCTTATTCGGGGAAAATAAAGAAATCAGAAATGGTGTCATTGTTCATTCAGACTTGCTATTAGACTATTTGAAAATCAATTATCCGGGATTTTATTTTGTTTCCTCTACTACCAAGGTTTTGACAGATTTCCAGCAATTTTTGAATGAAGTAAAGAGAGATGATTTTTTATATGTGGTACCTGATTTTCGCCTAAACAAAGCTTTTGATAAATTGGATACACTGTCCCAAACCCAAAAAAATAAAGTGGAATTTTTATGCAATGAATGCTGCTTTATTGGTTGTAAGGACAGGAAATTTTGTTACGAAGTTGTCAGTCGCAAAAATCTTGGAGAAAACTGTCCTGACCATTCCTGCATTACTCCGGATGCAAATCACGGCTATCGTTTTTCTAAGGCAATGACAAATCCTGGGTTTATCGCAATAGACGATATAAAAAATATCTACCTGCCAATGGGATTTTCCAATTTTAAAATTGAAGGTCGGGGACTTGGCAGCGCCTTGATTTTGGAATTTCTCCTTTATTATATGACAAAGCCTGAATATCACCTGCATGTCAGAGAAAGTATATATTTGGATAACATGTTGGATTTGTTTTGATTCAGTCATATTTGATTTAGAGGAATAAAATGATTTACAGCCATTTTATAGGGATAGTAGAAAAACAAAAAAATAGTAAGTGATGATTAACTCTGTATTTGTAGGGGTGTAAATCCCGATTTTTACAGTTAAGGAGAACAACATGAAGAAAAAAATTAAAAACATAGCAATTGGCATGAGTGTACTGTATTTTATTATACTACCGCTTATCCTTGTAATAGTACATGGCATTGTTATGGGTAAATATACATACGAAAATTATGATGCTGACAGATATTTAGTATATGATGATGTTGCTGAATTATATCCAAGAGAGTTAATAAATGTTTTGTCAGGGGAAAATGTTTTATCAGCCTATCTTTATGGAAAAGATAACACAAAGGGCGTTATTGTCGTTGCGCCAGGACATGGGGATTCAAATGATATAAAATTATACGAGGTTCTATATTTTGTTGATGAAGGATATCAAGTGATAGGTTTTGATTATACCGGATGTTATACAAGCGAAGGTGATTCGTTTGGAGGATATACACAGGCAGTATATGATTTGAATTCAATACTCACATATTGTGATAATAATGATTCATTTAGTAATATGCCAATATACTTGTTTGGCCATAGCATGGGAGGATATGCAGTAACTACAGTATTAAATTATAATCATAGAATCGATGCAGTCGTTACAGCCTCTGGATTTAATTCAGCTTCTGAACAGTGGGAATGTTCAATAAAACGATTTACAGGTCCTGCATACTATCTTATCCGACCAATTAATCTTGCATTTATTCATTTGAGGTATGGCGAGGATAGCAATTTATCTGCTATAGACGGCATTAATATTTCCGGTATTCCTGTGTTAGTGATAAGTGCAGACACAGATGTTTTTTATTGTGGTAATAGAAGCCCGATTTATGAAAAAAAAGATATGATAACAAATAATAAGTGTGAATTTATGCTAATGGATAAGCCAAATCATAACGAGCATTATACTTATTTTCTAACTGATGATGCAATTCGGTATCAGGAGAGTAATCCAAAAGGAAAAATAGATAAAGAATTATATATGGAACATGACAAGTATATTCTTGATATGATTGTTAATTTTTATGATAAAAACTGATATTTATGAGAGAGAAAATTGATTTTTTCTTTACGCAAACAACCCGACAACTTTTAATTTTTATGTGAAAGGAAAAGGTAAATGAAGATAAATATAACTCCACTTGAAAAAATAGAAATAGATGGTAAATTAATTGAACTAATTGATTATGATGAAAATGATTCTGTGGAATTTATAGAGTTTCTTGGGGGAATTGAAGGGACATTACATCCTGTGATTTATGGAAAACCTGTATTTGAAAGCAATGCGGATGAGCTATTTGAAATTTTAAAGCAACACAATAATGGGGAAATTGATGATAGCGAAAATGGATATTCATATGGCTTTATTGAAATCAGTGTTGGAATATATAGAACATCAACTCCTGAAAGTGTTCAGCAGGATATTGATGATATGAAAGCTGACGGGGTTTATGACCAGGAATATGTTGATGATGAATTAAAGAAAGCTAATCATTGGGCAACGATTGGCATTGGTAAAGAGAATTATTACAAAAACTAAACTTCCAGTTTGTAGAACTATATAAATTGGTAGTTTACGGAGGGATATATATGGCACAGAAGAAGATACCAACAGTTGAAGAATTAAGAGAGTATATTGCAAAAGAGGAGGCACATCTTAAGGATTGCATTGAAAACAAAAAAACATATGTGATAACTGGTCCTAAATTCCCTGGGGAATCAATCTGGAAAGCTCAAGGCACACTTCCATTATTAGAGGCTGCAGAAGAAGTTGGAACATCAAATGAAGAAATGTGGGAATTGTGTAGTAAGGTTGCAAGTGTAACTCATGCGCCTGTAACCAAAAAAGAATATGAAAGAATGATGCCTTTTGCAGAAAAACCTGCTACAGTTGACGCAGTACTTAAGTTTCTTGAAACAAATATTCCGAACATTGATGACGAACAGGAGCGCTTTAGGTTTGATTCAATAACATATTATTATTGTTGTGCATTGATTTCACTGTCGGATTATAGACAAGAGGATTGCGAAAAACGACTTTGGGATACAGTCAATTATTTTATTGAAAAAGATAAGGATAAAGGAAGTATTTTATTACGAAATATGAAGGTATTAGAGAGTTCACGCTCTTTTCTTACACCAATGAAGATGAAATTGGAAGAAGCACAAAAAAGCAAAGATTGATAAGATAACTTTCAGTTTGTGGGAATAAAGAAAAATTAGTGTAATGCACAGAAACAGGAAGTAACATTATGGAGATTAAGAAATATTCATATCTTGAACAGTTAAAGATAAGAAAAGATAACTTAAAAACGGGGATTCGGTACCCGATTCAGGAGGAAAACAATGCAAGAACGACCTGCTTTAAATAAACAATTAGATAGTGCAACATTTTGTAGCTTCTATTGGCTTAAAGAGGAATTAGTGGAATTCTGTAGGAATAATGGTTTACCTACAATCGGTGGAAAGTTAGAAATCACGGAAAGGATTTCACATTTTCTCGACACGGGAGAAGTATTATCTGGTACAAATGCAAAAAAGAAAGTAACTGCTCCCACTAAAATTACAGAAAATAGCTTAATAGAACCAAATTTTGTTTGCTCAGAAAAACATAGAGCTTTTTTTAAAGAACACATTGGGAAAAGCTTTTCATTCAATGTTCAATTTCAAAAATGGCTAAAATCTCATGCAGGTAAAACTTATAAAGAGGCTATAATCGCATATTATGAGATTATAGAAGAAAAGAAAAACAACAAAAGTTCTATAGATAAACAGTTTGAATACAATACCTATATTCGTGATTTCTTTGAGGATAATAAAGGAAAATGCTTAGAGGATGCTATAAGGTGCTGGAAATATAAAAAACAATTACCAGGTCATAATCGCTATGAAAAATCAGACCTTATAGCGTTAGAATGAACTTTTAAATTTTTTATGGGGTATACCAAAAGGAGGAAATATGATGCCTGATAAAAAAATATGTGAATACTGCGAAAAATCAACAGACCGCTCAGAGGAAGAACGAAAAAACTAATACATTTATCATACATGCATCAAAGAAATAACAAAAGACTGACTCCCATAACAGCCATACCCGCGATAAGACCGTATAGTGATAAATGGTGTTCTCCGTATTCTCTGGCTGCAGGTAGGAGTTCGTCAAAGGATATAAAAACCATAATACCGGCAACGACGGCAAATATGCTTCCAAATACCACAGCGTTCAAGACGGGCATCAGGATTAGCCATCCCACCAGTGCGCCGATAGGCTCTGCCAAGCCGGACAGGAAAGAGTATCGGAAAGCTTTTACTTTGGAACCCGTCGACTGATAGATTGGGACGGATACGGCAATTCCTTCGGGAATATTATGGATGGCGATAGCCACAACAATTGGGATTGCAATAGCGGGATCCTGAAGTGCGGAAACAAAGGTCGCCAGTCCTTCCGGAAAATTGTGGATTGCAATTGCCAGTGCCGTAAATAGTCCCATACGCATCAGTTTTCTGCTCTTGATATTTTCTACGGCTTCAACTGTTTTCACTTCATGGGGGTTCTCCTCTGCAGGTATTAGTTTATCAATCACTCCAATTAGGAACATGCCGCCAAAAAATGCAAGAACGGTTATCCATCTTCCGGCCTTTTCTCCCAAAGAAGAGGTTAGCAAATTCTGTGCTTTTACAAAAATTTCAACCATGGAAACATAAATCATAACACCTGCTGAAAATCCTAAGCTGACAGAAAGAAATTTCCGATTGGTATGTTTGGTAAAGAAAGCGATACAACTCCCTATCCCCGTACAAAGCCCTGCTATTAATGTTAATAAAAATGCAATTAAAATATTGTCCAAATTCACATTCTCCTTTCTGGTTAGCTTCAACTAACTCAAAACAATATTACATTATTTCAAACATCTTGTCAACACATATTCTATGCGGAGGGAGTGAAAAATGTGCATTTTACAAAAATCAGGCAATTTTGCATGCGTAAGCATTGCCCGATTTAACGTATCTGTTTAGTAGTTCCGAACAGATACGTCCAATAGTTACTGTACAGACGCAAGCTTAACACTTGCTGTTAAGCTATGTGCCAAGAATGATATTGCACGAAATTTCAGCCCCATGCATCGTAGATGCATTTTAAATGGGCTGAAATCGTTACAGGGCACACAGGGTGTGTACTGTAACGTCCAATAAAATATTGGTAATGGGTAAGAAGAATATGCTTGACATATGAGTTAGAAAAAGCTAACCTAGATATATACGTTATTTTCAATATTTTTTGTATGGCTGCTTTGACTTTAGAAAAAAGAGAGCTTTCGGTTTTTCTTTTATAAATGGGAGAGGTCATGCAATTATGAAAGTACATGAATTTGTCGATGGGAATGAGTCCATAATGGTATTAGTGCATCGAGTTGATAGTCAAAGCAGTCAACCAGAAAAGTGGATATCAGCTGTAAAAGAATTTTTACGTAACAGTTCAGGCAGGTCTGCGCATTTACTGCGCTGACCGTGCAAAAATGTGCATTTAACAAAAATCGGGCAATTTTGCATGCGTAAGCATTGCCCGATTTCGTAACAGTTTAGCCTATGGCTGAACTGTTACATTTTTAGAAAGAGTGTAAAATTGTAAAGGGATTGGAAATTAAAAAATAAAGATAGAGGAGATTGATATGGAACAGTACAATGTGACAGGCATGAGTTGTGCGGCATGTAGTGCCAGAGTGGAAAAAGCGGTTTTAAAAGTGGATGGGGTAACTTCTGTTTCTGTAAGCCTCTTGACAAATTCCATGGGGGTTGAGGGAACTGCCAGCGAAGTGGAGGTTATTAAGGCAGTTCAAAATGCCGGATACGGAGCATCCTTAAAAGAGAGTAGCAAAAATACTACAATCTCCAAAGAAAATGAGTATGCGGATGCATTAGTGGATAAAGAAACACCGATATTAAAGTGGCGATTATGGAGTTCTGTTGTTTTTCTAATCGTATTAATGTATTTCTCCATGGGGTATATGATGTGGAACTGGCCGTTGCCATCCTTTTATGATAACAACCATGTTGCCATGGGACTGACTCAGATGCTTTTGACTATAATAGTCATGATGATTAACCAGAAGTTTTTTATCAACGGATTTAAAAGCCTTTTACATCGGGCACCTAATATGGACTCTCTTGTGGCGCTGGGCTCGGGAGCTGCATTTATATATAGTACCTATGCTTTGTTTGCCATGACAGATGCCCAAACGAAGGGCGATATAGAAGGTGTTATGTCTTACATGCATGAGTTCTATTTTGAGTCGGCAGCAATGATACTGACTTTGATTACTGTGGGTAAGCTGTTAGAGGCACGTTCCAAGGGGAGAACAACCGATGCTTTAAAAAGTCTGATGAGTCTGGAACCAAAAACCGCAGTGATAGTAAGAGAAGG
The DNA here is from genome assembly GCA_045119215.1 of Lachnospiraceae bacterium. Lineage (GTDB taxonomy): Bacteria > Bacillota > Clostridia > Lachnospirales > Lachnospiraceae > RUG11237. The sequence continues at coordinate 17,800 of JBGVDD010000151.1, forward strand.
AAAGGAAACAGAGGTCTCTATCGACCAAGTGAAAAAGGGAGATATTTTTGTTGTACGTCCCGGGGAGAGTATTCCGGTGGATGGAAGAGTCTTAGAGGGAAATAGTGCAGTAAATGAATCTGCTCTCACCGGAGAGAGTATTCCGGTGGATAAAACCAAGGGAGATTTGGTATCAGCTGCTACCGTGAATCAATCCGGCTTCTTGAAATGTGAGGCCACTGGTGTGGGTGAGGATACAACACTTTCAAAAATTATTCAGATGGTAAGTGATGCAGCTGCAACGAAGGCTTCCATTGCAAAGGTGGTAGATCGGGTGTCCGGGGTATTTGTCCCAGCAGTAATTACCATAGCTATGATAACAGCTATTATCTGGTTGCTACTAGGAGAAAGTGTAGGATTTGCACTGGCAAGAGGTATTTCTGTGCTGGTCATCAGTTGTCCATGTGCATTAGGTCTGGCAACTCCGGTTGCAATTATGGTGGGAAATGGAGTAGGTGCCCAAAATGGAATTTTGTTTAAAACGGCGGTTTCCTTAGAGGAAACAGGAAAAATGCAGATTGTGGTTTTGGATAAAACAGGAACGATTACCTGTGGAGAACCGAAGGTGACAGACATTCTTTCTAATGGTGTGACTGAGGAGGAGCTGCTTACCATTGCTTATTTTCTGGAGAAAAAGAGCGAACATCCGCTGGCAAAGGCGATTGTCGACTATGTGGAAAATGAGTTTGAAATACAAGAGACCGAAGAAGTATCTGATTTTATGGCACTGCCGGGAAATGGACTGACTGCCATGTGGAATGGAAGTTGTTTGACCGGAGGTAATTTTTCTTTTATCAGCTCCAAGGCAGATATTACAAAGGAGATGAAAGAGCAGTCAGAAAAACTGTCGGAAGAAGGTAAGACACCGTTGTTTTTTGCTATCGATAGTCGGTTTATCGGTATGATTGCAGTGGCAGATGTCATGAAAGAGGAGAGCCCGCAGGCAGTGGAAGAACTCAAAAACATGAGAATCCATGTGGTCATGTTGACCGGAGATAACGAGCGCACGGCAAAGGCCATCGGAAGACAGGCTGGTGTGGATGAAGTGATTGCCGGTGTTTTGCCGGAGGGAAAGGAAAGTGTAGTCCGTACTCTGAAAGAGAAGGGAAAGGTTGCCATGGTGGGAGACGGTATCAATGACGCTCCGGCACTGACCAGGGCAGATATTGGAATTGCCATTGGAGCCGGAACAGATATTGCCATTGATGCGGCGGATGTGGTATTGATGAAGAGTAAACTAAGTGATGTGCCGGCAGCCATCCGTTTAAGCCGTGCCACCCTTAAGAACATTCATGAAAATCTCTTTTGGGCATTTATCTACAATATCATCGGAATTCCCCTTGCGGCGGGTATATGGATTCCACTGTTTGGATGGGAGTTAAATCCGATGTTTGGTGCAGCTGCCATGAGTTTATCCAGCTTTTGCGTGGTGACAAATGCATTAAGACTTAACTGGTGCAAGGTTTATGACTCTGGTAGGGACAAGAAAGTGAAACCTTCTATCAAAAATTTGAGAAGTGAAATAGCAACAGTAAATCAAACTGTGGCAGATGCTACAGGTGAGACAATAAAGAAAAAGGAGAATGAGGAAATGGAAAAGACAATGATAATCAAGGGTATGATGTGCGGACACTGTGAAGCAGCTGTAAAAAAGGCATTAGAAGAGTTAGAGGGTGTGACGGAAGCTGTAGTCAGTCATGAACAGGGTACCGCCGTAGTGAAATTATCAGAAGATGTTTCTGATGATATATTAAAGAAGACGGTTGAGGAAAAGGATTATACAGTTGTTTCTGTGAATCATCTAGAGAAGTCGTAAAATAAATGAGAGAAAACCGGTTATTCAAAAGCTATGTTTTGAGGATAATCGGTTTTCTTGTTTTTCAGTTATTGAGAAAAAATATCATTAAGTCTTTTTATTGAGAAAATGTATTGACAATTGGAGTTAGTTATATTAAACTCTTTTTAGTTAGCTCTCTCTAACTAAAATTATTGTTGATATCGAGAGTAAAACGTTTTTTTAGAAAGGTATGGTAGAAAATATGAATTTGACAGAGGCAAATGCTGGAGAAGAGTACATTGTGAAAGATATTGATGCAGAAGATGAAGAGTTAAAGTCTTTTTTGTTTTCACTTGGGTGTTATAGTGGAGAGCCAATCACGGTGATTTCTCATATTAATGGAGGGTGCGTGGTTTCCATTAAGGATGGAAGATATAATATTGATACTGATTTGGCGAAGGCTATTTCAATATAGATAGTGAGCAATTCACTATTTTTTTATGACCTAGAGTTAGAAAAAACTAATACAAATTAGAAAGAACTAAATTCATCAAAACAAAGGAGGATTTGACATGAGAATTGCATTAACAGGTAATCCGAATAGTGGAAAAACAACTATGTACAATGCCCTAACCGGTAGGAATGAAAAAGTCGGAAACTGGGCAGGTGTTACCGTAGAAAAGAAGGAGAGTCTTATAAAGAAGGCTTATTATGATGGAAACGAAGAACTGCTGGCTGTAGATTTGCCAGGAGCTTATTCCATGTCACCATTTACATCGGAGGAAAGTATCACCAGTGCATATGTAAAGAATGAAAATCCAGATGTAATAATTAACATTGTGGATGCCACGAATTTGAGTCGTAGTCTATTCTTTACGACACAGCTGTTAGAACTGGGTATTCCCATGGTTGTTGCACTTAATAAGAGCGATATTAACGAAAAGAAGGATACACAGATCGACGTGGAAGCTTTGTCAAATAAGCTTGGATGTCCGGTTATAAAGACGGTATCAACTTCTGCTGGTCATATTGGATTAAAGGAAGTGGTGACAAAAGCAGCTTCTTTAGCGGGATGTGAGCAGAAAGCTCCTTATACCCAGGGTGATATTGATTTGCATAATAAGAGCGAGGTAGAGGTTGCAGACAGAAAACGTTTTGATTTTGTTAAGTCTATCGTTTCTTCTGTTGAAAAACGTAAGGTTTTGACAAAAGAAAAGAACAGTCAGGATAAAATTGATACAGTTCTTACAAGCCCATGGCTTGGAATTCCGATTTTTGCAGTTGTCATGTTTGGTGTATTCTATATTTCACAGACTACTGTAGGTACATGGATTGCAGACTGGCTGGTGGGGGGGATTGAAACCTTTCAGGAATGGGTAGCGGGACGAGTAGAGAATGCTAATCCATTTTTACAGTCGCTTCTAGTTGATGGTATTATCGGAGGCGTGGGTGCTGTTGTAGGTTTCCTGCCGCTGGTTATGGTAATGTATTTCCTGATTGCTCTTTTAGAAGACTGTGGATATATGGCTAGAGCTACCGTGGTTCTTGATCCTATTTTCAAAAGAGTAGGTCTTTCAGGAAAATCAGTAATTCCTATGGTTATCGGTACAGGATGTGCCATTCCTGGTATCATGGCATGTCGTACCATTCGTAACGAAAGAGAAAGAAGAACGACAGCTATGCTGACACCGTTCATGCCATGCGGTGCTAAGTTACCAGTTATAGCTTTATTTGCTGGTGCATTTTTTTCGGATACACCTTGGGTAGGAACATTGATGTACTTCATTGGTATTGCTTTAATTCTACTTGGAGCATTGTTGGTGAAAGCAATTACAGGATATAAATACAGAAAATCTTTCTTTATTATTGAGTTGCCAGAATATAAGCTTCCAAGCCTTAAAAGGGCTACAATTTCCATGCTTGGACGAGGTAAGGCGTACATTATCAAGGCAGGAACCATTATTCTTGTTTGCAACACGATTGTGCAGATTATGCAGTCCTTTGACTGGAAACTACAGGTTGTTGAGGAAGGAATGGAAAACACTTCTATACTTGCCTCAATTGCATCTCCGATTGCAGTCATCTTAGTACCAATTGTTGGTATTGCAGCATGGCAGCTGGCGGCGGCGGCTGTAACAGGTTTTATTGCCAAGGAAAATGTGGTAGGTACTCTGGCAGTCTGCTATGGATTAAGTGCTTTCATTGACACAGAGGAGCTGGCATTAGTTGGAGAT
>JBGVDD010000152.1:0-14682 GCA_045119215.1 Lachnospiraceae bacterium
ACTTTCAGTTTGGACCTTTGTTAAGGATACTGAATTTAACAAGAAATAATGCATTTAGTAGGGGTGTTCAAATGAACACCCCTTTGAACACCCCAAATGGTACAATCGTTAAGATTGTATCATTTTTATTGTCCTAACGAACTAATATAGACATCCAGTGGGAGAGACAATTATTCGGTAATTATTCTACCTTCTCATAAGTCAAATTATGAATTCAAATTTGCATGTATATTCGTGCTAATGTTGACGTATAAATGATATATGTTGTAGTAGATTACTTATTGGAAAAAATAGCGTGTGGTATTACTTTTAATAGCCAATTGCGGAGTGGCTATTAAATATGGCTAGCCATTATTCAAAAGGCTATGATTACATATATCCATAAAATCAACAGAAATACTGGCTATGACTTTTTCATATCTAGTTGCCAAATGGCTATCACTTTTCAATAGCCAAGACAAAAATGGCTATTAAATTTTCATAGCCATAGGAAATGTCACAAAAGTGTGGCTATGACTTTTTCATATCCAGCCGTGAAATGGCTATTACTTTTCAATATCCAGAGGCAAAATGGCTATGAAAAAATTATAGCCATGGTAATTTTCAAGGGTTTTAGGGGATTTTCTCCCCTAACAAGATGCATTAGGGGCAGAGATGTCTCTAATGCGTATCTTGCCATGGACATGGGAAAATTATGGTGGCAAATGAACTTGATGATAAGAAAATAAATTTTTATAAGAGCTTGAATTATTGCTTTTTCTGAGTTGTGGTTGTATCATTGGTATATGAAGTAATTACAATTTTATATGTAAGAAACGATGCAGAAGCAACTAAGGAAGGAGAAATAGTTTGAACAAGGAATTTGAACGCTGCTGCACATTTCTGGCTGAGATGATGGAGAAATATGGGTTATTGGTTATGCAAGATATACTTGAAGAGCTTCACTATGATCCAGAAACTTGGTGTTATGATGCAGAAGGAAAAAGACTGCGGTATGTGGCTTATGTGAAGAATTGTCAGAAGAGTTTTCAGAAAGCAGCATAAGGATTACCGGCATCCTGCGAGAGTGGGATGTGATACATATGAAAGAGTGTTCAAAATAGTAAGATTGAAAGTTTACCACAGACCGATAGGTGGTATAGAAATGGTCGGGTTGATAGTGTATCGCTGACCAATATGCGGTATAGAAATGCTTGGATTGAAAGTGTTATTTCACATATTGAGTATAATAATAGATTTATAGTAAGCTTCGGTAAATTTTTTGCTGAGGTTTATTTTTTTGCGACAAGTTGTTGACCGTTTGAATGATTGGACATATAATAAATTTATGCAATGCATAAAGAGGTGAACTTATGGAAGCAAGAGAAGAATTGAGAAAATTAAGAGAAAGTACCGGTATGAATAGAAAAGAATTTTGCGAGTATTTTGAAATTCCGTATATGACGGAAACAGATTGGGAATTAGGCAACCGGAGAGTTCCAACATATCTTTTGCGTTTGATGGAGTATAAGATTCGGATAGAGCAGTTGGCTGATAAAAAGAATCAAGAGAAGACGGAGGATAAGAAATAATGGATAAGAAAACAATAAGTACTATGAAAAAAATGTTTGATGATATTATGCACACAACAGAGGATGGAACAGTTGAATTTTGGTATGCAAGAGAGCTTATGGGATGTTTGGGTTATACAACATGGCGTAGATTTAAAGATGCGATAAATCGAGCAATGGAATCTTGTAAAAGTGCTGAAATAGAGGTTTCAGACCATTTTGCCGACGCCGTCAAAATGGTTGAGATTGGCAGTAATGCGGTGCGAGATGTGGATGATATAATGCTTACCAGATATGCATGTTATCTTATTGCGCAGAATGGAGATCCAAGAAAAGAGGAAATTGCTTTTGCACAAAGTTATTTTGCTGTGCAGACAAGAAAACAAGAACTGATAGAAGAAAGAATTGCTTATATTCAGAGAACGGAAGCAAGAGGAAAACTACGAGAATCTGAAAAAAGGTTATCGCAAAATATTTATGAGCGTGGCGTGGATGATGCTGGATTTGGGCGAATTCGTTCAAAAGGTGATCAGGCATTATTTGGTGGAAGAAGTACGCAGGAAATGAAGGAAAAACTCGGTGTTAGCGATAAACGACCGTTAGCAGATTTTCTGCCAACGCTTACGATCGCAGCCAAGAATCTTGCAACAGAGATGACCAATTACAATGTGGAAGAAAAAGATTTAAAGGGAGAAGGAGCGATTACTACGGAACATGTGCAGAATAATACTACAGTTAGTGAAATGCTTGGTACCAGAGGAATTAAACCGGAGGAACTCCCACCATCAGAAGATATAAAGAAGTTGGAGCGTAAAGTAAAATCGCAGGAAAAAAGGATTGCGAAGGAATCTGGAGTACTTCCGAAGAAGATAGAAGAATAAATTCTATTTTTATTGAATTCGAGTGATTAAAATTTGGAAAGGGGAGAGGGGTTACATGAATAAAATATATTTAGTAAACCATTGTTTTGATGTGGATGGCGGTTTTGGGGATGCAATACCCCAAGAAGAAGTTATTTGTGGTTTTGATAATAGAGAAGATGCCAATAGATTTGTAGAAAAATATAGCAATCCACACATTTATGATAGTCCTTATGCTTCATTAGAATGTGGAGTTCTTCGAGTAGAAGAATTAAATATGACACAACCTGATAGAGAAGATATGTGGTGGCTTGATTAGGACAAGGTTAGTGTAGTTAGTGTGGTTGGGCGGTCAGAGAGGGGGCTGTCTATTTTCTGTTGAAATACAGTTGGAACAGACGTATTATCTTGTTGGGACGATAAAAAGTATGAAAAATTTTAGTATAGACTGGAGGATGTTTACATGGAAGTTTCAAAAAGTGATTGGAAATTATTCAGAGAGCGCGTTGTTGATTGGCAGGAAGCGTATATGGAACGATTGGTTAAGGAATATATGGATTTATTAGATGGAGCCGAGAACGCTTCAGATAAGTTCTGGAAGCTGGAAGAGCGAATAAAAAAGGATAAGAAACATCCGGGAGTAATGCTTGAATTAAGCAAAGGGAATATGATTTTTGATATTGTGGCATTGGTTAAAAGTGATGTGATTATAACAGCTGATTTGGCAGATTTTAGCGATGAACTAAAAGAAAGTGTGGATTTTCTTTTGAGTAGATAACGGAAGGCATTATGTACATAAGAACAAAATCTGAAGGAGGCTGATAACTATATGAAAAAACAACTAAAATGCTACATCTACACCCGTGTATCCACCTCCATGCAGGTAGATGGTTACAGCTTAGATGCGCAAAAAGACAAATTGCATAAATATGCCGATTATCAGGATATGATTATCGCTGGTGAATATTCTGACGAGGGTAAATCCGGTAAAAGTGTGGAAGGTCGCCCACAGTTCCAGCAGATGCTTCAGGATATTGAATCGGGTAAAGATAACATCGATTTTGTACTTGTCTTCAAATTATCCCGCTTTGGGCGAAATGCAGCGGATGTATTATCTTCCCTTCAGAGAATGCAGGATTTTGGTGTTAATCTTATCTGTGTGGAAGATGGTATCGACAGTTCAAAAGATGCAGGTAAACTAATGATTTCCGTGTTATCTGCGGTGGCTGAAATTGAGCGAGAGAATATATTAGTTCAAACCATGGAAGGACGCAGACAGAAAGCTAGTGAAGGTAAGTGGAACGGTGGTTTTGCACCATATGGTTATCAGCTTATTAATGGCGAATTGCATATTGCTGAGGATGAAGCGGAGATTATTCGAATTATCTATGATAAATTTGCCAATACCACCATGGGAATTGCGGCAATTGCTACATTCTTAAACAACAGCGGATACAAGAAAAAGCTTCGCCAGAATAATACCATAGAAGGCTTTTCTACATCCTTTGTAAAAGGTGTACTGGATAATCCGGTGTATTGTGGCAAGCTTGCTTTTGGCAGAAGAAAGAATGAGAAAATACCGGGTACGAGGAATGAGTATCATATTGTAAAGCAGGACAAGTATATGCTTAACGACGGTATCCATGAGGCAATTGTGTCAGAAGAATTGTGGAATCAGGTGCACAAAAAGAGACAGGAAACCGGTGTTGCTAATATTAAAACGCACAGTCTGGATCACGAGCATATTTTGTCCGGAATTATCAAATGTCCGGTATGCGGAAGTGGTATGTATGGCAATGTAAATCGTAAAAAGCATCCGGATGGCGGGCATTACAGAGATTATTTTTACTATGCCTGCAAGCACAGAACCTTTGTAAACGGTCATAAATGTACTTATCGTAAGCAGTGGAGTGAAGATAAAATCAATGCAGCGGTGGAAGAAGTTATACGTAAGCTGGTAAACAATCCAAAGTTCAAAACAGAGATTCAGAAGCACATCGGACAAAGCATTGATACCCAGGAGCTGGATAGAGAGCATACAGGTTTACAGGAGCGACTAAAGCAGGTAACTGGTGCCAAGAACAAGCTGGCAAATCAGATGGATAACTTATCTGTATCGGACAAGCATTATGACAAGAAATATGAGGATATGCAGGTTCGTCTGGACAAGCTCTATGATGAGATAGAAGAAATCGAAACTTTGATTGAAGAAGTGGAGACCAGACTGTATAATATTAAGCAGGAAAAGATATCCGGTGATAATGTGTATCAGTTTTTATTATTCTTTGATAAGCTCTATGATAGATTCACGGATATGGAGAAGAAAACATTTATGAAGAGCTTTCTCGAGGAAGTAAATATCTATGAGTCAGAACAAGAGGACGGCAGGATTTTAAGAAGTCTCAAGTTCCGCTTTCCTGTATTTTTCAATGCTCAGGAAGTATATGAACTTGATTGGGACAACGAAAGTACAGTTGAAACGGTTGTCAAATTATCCCTCAAAAAAGATACACCGAAAATTGAGGTCACAATGGAGCCTGATGAAGAGAGCAATTACACGCCAGAAGAAAAAGCTACTTATCAGAAGATTAAGGATTATGTAAAAGACAAGTATGGTGTGAATGTGCATACTTCTTATATTGCACAGGTGAAGCGGATGTGTGGACTGGATATGGGCGAGAATTTTAATAAGTCAAAGAAAGAGAATCCAGACGTGAAGAAGTGTCCGCAGGAGAAGGTGGAGTATATTAAGGATGCGTTGAGGCATTTTGGTATTTTAGGAGGTGAATTGTAGGTATGAATATATTTTCTGTTGGTGATGGAGAAGCATATGAATTAACACGGAATGAGTATATAAATAGAACTCATAAAAAGTTTCCATTTTATCAAGATGTAAAAAAATATAAAACACCGTATTTTGCAATTTGTCCTGCATGTAATAATCCAATTCAGATTATAAATTTGTTTGGGGCACAATATGAGGAAGAGCAGACAGGTCGTACAACAATGCATGGCAGACATTTTACAAGACATGTAGATGGATTACCAGCATATAATCAGGAAAATTATAATGGATGTCCTTTGCATAATCCTGTAGCTTTTAGAATAAGGCAAATTAGAGAGACTGAACCTGTTAATGAGGAGATTAGAGATTTAGTTGAAAATAATAGAGATAAATTAGCTAACGATATAAGAGAAATAACAGGTGTCTTGTTAAAAAATGAAAAAATAATGCAGTTAATAGATGACTATATAGAAGCAAGGGATTATTGCTATACACATACCAATAAATTTAATATACCATATAGTATTTTATACACAAGAGAAGCTATTAATATATTTGGACAAAGAATTAGTCAATCAGAGTTAGGAGAAAGAATTAATTTGGCAATAAATAATAATAGCAACTATTTTAGCATAGAGGAGGGACGAATTATAAAAAAAGTGCCAGCATATGTTTCTATACATTTGTTGGTGACTAATCACCGAATAGCACAAGGTGGTAGACAATATGTGGCAATAAGTATTGAAGAGAGTAATGGTAATGAGCATCATCTTATATTTCATGAAGAAGTTGAAATAAAACAATACACATATTAAATATTACAACTTAAAGGATATGATACGGAAATGCATGGAAAGAGAGATGTAGATAAGGAGGAAAGCAAAAAACTGGTATTAGTTTTGACTTCTATGTGGTAAAATGATAGATTGTTGAGGTTTTGATTTCTTAGTCACCTAATTTAAGTATAAAAAATTATAATTCGAAACTGAAAGGAGTTATTATGCAGATAAAATTTGAAATTTTGAAAAAGGGAGATACAGTATTAAATGTGTGGAAGAACCATATTGCAGTAAAGAAGAAATCTGGTGAGGTAGAGATATTTCAATTTTTTGTTGATGAAGAAGGATTACCACGATTAGCTGAAAATACTATTTTAGTAACTCTTGGGAATGGAAGTATCTCAGCTGAATCTACAGATAGCGATGTGACAATTACGACATTTTAAGGGGGAGTGCATGAGTTGTTCAATTTGCGGAAATTCCAACCATAATGCTAGAACGTGTCCTTATAAAGATAAGGATGTACCAAGGGATCAGGCTCTGTGGATGAAGTTTGATAATATAACTTCAAAAGAAGCGGCAGAATTACAGGCACAGATAATTAAAGATAAGAATCGTATTGCACCAAAAGCAAGAGGAACTGCGGCGGCTGGCAATAAAAAAGAGCTACCTAATCGAATCAAAGATGCACTAAAGTTATTGGGGGATGGCGATGACTCAAAAAAGAAGTAGTGCACATATTAAAGCACAAAAAGAAGGAAAAGAGATAGACGAATACATGTGTTTTTTCTGTTGCAGACAATTTAAAGGTAATCATGGTCATCATATTATTTTATACAGTGAAGGCGGGGTTGCGTCTTCAGATAACATGGTGACTCTTTGCCCAGAATGTCACAGGGAATATCACAATGGGAAAATAAAGCTGGATTTAATACGCTTTTAGGAGAAGAAAATGAGAGAAAGTAATTACGAACGATTTAATGCTTTAGTAGAAGAGTTTTTAAAAAATGATGACACATATAAATTGCAAATAGAAAAATTTAGAGATTATCTTGAAGAATATAATCTAAAGGATAGAGTATTTAATTTGTATGAATCAAACATGGATGATTTTTTTGAATACGCAATAAAAAGAAGTATAGGAACACAGTCACAACTTGTTTCGCATATTGCAGCTTTAAAAGCGTTGTTTAATTTCTTTTTAGATAACAATTTGAAATTTTCTGATTTAAATGGATATATAAGTAACCCTGCTTTTAGAGAACGATATAAAGAAAAGGTGGATGAAGTACGAAATAAAGGTGTTTTATCTATTGAAATGATAAACAAAATATTGTGTACCATGGATTCATATATAGAAGAGCACAAGAATGTAACATTTAAAAAGCAAAAAGATGAACTTATCTTTTATAATGTTCTGATTGCGAGATTATTTGTAAAGATTAGCATGTTAGTTCCGTTGAAAACTACTCAAATATTAGAAATAGTTATTGGTGACGTTTTTGATGAAAGCTGGCGTAGTATAATATGTAATAATGTTGAAATCAAGGTTCCAAATAATCTTCGAAAAGATATTATGTTTACGTTGAATTATGCAAATAATAAATATGGCACAAAATACAGTACAAATGAAGGCTTGTTCGGTTACTTATATGGATGCGATGGAAAAAGAAACAACACAGACACCATAAATTCGACATTCCCTAGAGTTTATAAGGCTCTTGGATTAAATGAGATGTTAGAAACGGTACTTAGAGGTAAGAAAAGAACGTATATTTATCCAGCAGAGAGCTACAAAAAGACAGCGATAGTAAATATGATTTGTAATGGTGCCAACATTGTTTATTTGACAAAGTTAACAGGTTTGGATATAAAGACATTGCTAGCTGATTTGGATTATGACGAACTTGTTAATGGTGATGTAAATAGAAATCTAAATAACTCATTAATTGCATGCGGATACTATGAGTATCTGTAATTGTATTCAAAACTTATAGGTAATAACACAGCTTCGCCCTTGGCGGTAAATCAAGGGAGGAGTTGTGTTGTTTTTTTGTTATCAATATTCGCAAGAAGTTGCGGAAAATAAAAGAGTAAGTGGCGAAAAACATTGACAAAGTGATGCGTAATATCTATAATTTATTATGAAAACGTTGTTAAAAAGATGTGGAGGTGCGTAGAGTGAAGATGAGTTATAAAAAGTTGTGGATATTGTTAGTAGAAAAAGAAATATCCCAAGCTACGCTAAGGAAAGATTTAAATATTGCAACTGGAACAATGACAAAACTTCGGCGTAATGAGGAAGTTGCGTTATCAGTGTTACTAAGGATTTGCGAATATCTTGACTGTAACATAGGCGATGTCTGTGATGCAGTGCGAGAAGAATAATTACAAATGGTGGAGGATACAAAGATGAAAAACAGATTTTGTACACAGTGCGGTAATGTACTTACAGAGAAAGCACGTTTTTGTGACAGTTGTGGTGCGGCTGTAGAGATGAAATCGACAGAAGGATATGTTGCTGAATCGCAGGGGGAAGAAACACGAAAAACAGTTTATGAAGGAAAGCTTTTTAAGTGTCCAAACTGCGGAGAAGTTTTAAATTCATTTACATCTAATTGTCCATCATGTGGATATGAATTAAGAGGTACAAAAGCGGTGAGTTCCGTAAGTGAGTTTGCCTCGAAACTTGAAGCAATAGAAGCCAAGAGAGAATCTACACGATCAAATCCAATCAGAGATTTATATTTTGGTAAGGCTGCAACAAAAACGGATGAACAAAAGATTTCGTTGATTAAGAGTTTTTCTATACCAAATACAAAAGAAGATTTATATGAGTTTCTAATTCTTGCAAGTTCGAATATTAATACTGATATGTATGATAGTGGAACAATTAGACCGACGGATGTTCGTTTGGCTGTATCGGATGCGTGGAGGGCAAAATTTGACCAAGCATATCAAAAGGCGAAGCTTGTTTTCGCAGGAGACAGTAGGCTTGCTGAGATTGAAAAGCTATATGAAAAGACACACCGTTCAATTAAGAACTCAAAATGGAAGTCATGGAAACTTGTTGGTGTCTTATATGCGGTCTTGTTTGCAATATTTGGAATCATTTTCTTGTGTGTTGCTATTTCAGGTGCTAGTTCTGAAAAGAAAGAGATTGCTCGCTTAGAAGCAATAGTAGAGGATATCGAAGAAGCACTGGATAATGAAGAGTACAAATATGCGTTAATGTATGCTGATAGCTTACAATGTAATCCTAACTGTCTGGATGATGGTACGGAACGACAGTGGGAAATTCAAAGAGAGTATTGGATAGATAAGATTATTGAAGAAGCCGGGAAAGCGGGAATACAGTTGGAGAGACCTATAGATGATGTAGAAGAAGACAAAACTGATGAAGATGCTGGACAAGTATCAGTTCAACAAGAAGATTACGAGGACCCATTTTCTCAAGGATTTAATGACGCTCTATCAGATGTAGAGGGTGAAATACAAGAAAATATAGATTTGTTCTGGGAAAATTTAAATGGTGGTAATAATACTGAGGATGAAAATAACTAAGAAAGGATGATGAAACATGGGATTATTTGATAAGAACAACAGAAAAGGCGGCTTTATGGATGAAATTAGATGTGATGAACCATCATATTTAATTTGGAAGTGGCATCCATCAGGAGTTCAGTTAGGTGAAACAGTTAGAGAAAATTCAATACGTTGGGGGTCATCATTACGAGTTAAAGATGGAGAAGTAGCGGTATTTGTGTATAAACAGAAGAATGGAACAGTGCAGGATTTTATTGTTGGACCTTTTGACCAAATGATAAAGACTGCAAATTTCCCGGTGTTAGCAAGCATTGTTGGTTTGGCTTATGAGGGTGGTACACCGTTTCAAGCAGAAATTTATTTTATTAATCTTGCACGTATCATTCAGGTTAAATTTGCTGTACCATTTTTTGATGTATATGACCCACGTTTTGATGACTTCGGTGTGCCTGTGGCAGTAAGAGGCACAATTAGTTTTGGAATAGAAGATTATAGAGAATTTATTAAATTACATAGATTATCATCGTTTAATTTGGAAGATTTTCAGAAACAGATAAGAGATACGGTATCTCGCTATGTAAAGGATGCGATTGCTAATGCACCGTCATCTAATAATATTCCGATTGTTCAAATAGAAAGTAAGACCTCCCAGATTAATGACATTATTGAGCTTGACATCAAGGAGAGACTTAAAGATAGCTTTGGAGTGGTTGTTTCAGGAGTTGATATTGGCACAATCGAAATTGATAAAACAAGCAAAGGCTATAGACAATTAATGAGTGTTACAAAAGACGTAGCATCAGCAACTGTTAAAGCAGAAGCAGAAGCGAAGATTAAGAATATTCATGATATGCAACGTATAGAAGCTGAGAATTACGAAGAAATGTTAAGGGTGCAGCGTGAAGAAAGCCAGTATGCACAGCACAAGCAGACGCAATCTGCAAACTTCGCCGCTTTCCAAGTTGAAAAACAGGCAGAAGTGGGTGTTGCCGGTGCTAATGCTCTCGGACAGATGGGGGCAAATGGAGCAGGCAATGTGAACTTAGGCGGTAGCGGTGATGGCTTCAACATGGCTGCAATGATGGCGAGTATGGCTGTCGGCGGTGCTGTTGGCCAGAACATTGCCGGAGCTATGAACAATATGATGGGCGGTATCAATCAGCAAACAACAATGGGAGCGGTACCATCTCCTGTTCCTACGGTGGCATATCATGTAGCTGTCAACGGACAGGCAACAGGCCCGTTTGATGTTTCTGTGTTGGCACAGATGGTAACAGCAGGACAGCTTACTGCGAAAAGTCTTGTCTGGAAAAGTGGAATGGTACAATGGGAAAAAGCCGGAGCGGTTGATGAACTGAAAAATCTATTCTTAACCATGCCACCTATTCCAACAGCAAACGATTAAAGTAGATAAGAGAGATGAAATGTTCAAAATGCGGAGCAGAACTCTCAGAAGATACGAAGTTTTGCTCATATTGCAGGCAAAAAATTGAAGTAACACCGCCCCCTGTTGTGGAAGAACCAGAAATTCTTCCCATTCCTCATGTAGAGAAATCAAAAGAAGACAAAACCGGAAAAGCAAAGAGTGATGCACCTAAGTCATTGGCAGATAAGGTCAAAGACAAGGGTATCAAGATTTGGAACAAGTTGAGCTTATACGGTAAAGTGACAACTGTATCAATCGTACTCTTTGTTTTGCTTTGCCTTGTTGCCCTGTTGGCAGGAAAAACAGCAGCGGTTGTCATTGCGATTGTGCAGATTGTTATGGCTGTTGTCTCTATTCTCATGCACAAGGGCGTAATCAAACTTGAGCAGAAAAAAACTTGGCTCAAGTGGCTTGTTTTAGCAGCGGCAATTCTATTTACTGCTCTGAATATCGTGAGCTATTCGTGGGGAACAAAGACACTCTCGACCGGGCAAAATCCATCTTCGACCAATCAAAGCAACGATGACAATGTAGAGCAAATCGATTGGGCGAACATCACTCTTTCCAAGGTGTTGCCAGAACCTCAATCCAACAAGATGGATCTTCTGTGCAATGGAGATGACTGGTTGAATGTTACAGTCCATGATATTTCTGAAAATGACTTCTTAGAGTATGTCCGTTGGTGCAAGGAAGATTATGGATTTACGGTTGATAGTGATTCCTTTGACGCTTACTTTTATGCTTACAATCAAGAGGGGTATTGTTTGAATCTCTTTTATACCGAAACATCCAAAGAACTTAGCATTAACTTGGATGTACCAGTGAGTACAACCGGGAATCCGGTTTCTGAGACAGATAATAAACTTGATTATGCAGATGCCGCATCGTTAGAAAAAACACTTAATGACGGAGTGAAGGTAAACGGCAAAATCGTACAGTTCGATGTGGTTGAGTATAAGCCGGATTCTGCGATGGGAATTAACTGCTGGTCTGGCGAACACTTGAATTTTATTTCTGAAGAAGAACTTGATGTCGGAAAGGGCAATATCATTGTTGGTCGTATCACAGAGGAGCCTACAAAGACTCTTGGCTCTTGGGTAATCCATTATGAGGTATTATCTATAAGTGGAGAAAAGATTGAGGGAGAAACTACCGAACCCGAAGACCCGCCTATTACTCAACCAGCTGAAATCACCTTGACAATGGGCGAAGATGATTTCGAGGGAATGAACTATCAAGAGGCAGAGAGAATTTTCCGTGAAATGGGGTTTGCTAACTTTGAATACCGAACTGTCGATACGGAAACCGAATCTGCCGAAGATATTATTTGCTATATTGAGATAACAGAGTGGCTTAGCGGAGATTCTGATTTCGTCAAAGGCGATAAGTTTGATGCAGACTCGACCATTACATTCTTCTCTTATGAGTACGAAGCACCCACGACTCCGTCTCCTGTCTTCTATTCTACTAATGATTACGAGACAGCAAAGAATGGTAACACTGGTGTATTCTCATATAGAGACAGAGGTTCTTCTTATGACATTTACTGGATTATCGACTTTGATGAAGGATATGTGTATTACTTCACTGATGGAAATGGTGAATCTTTCTGCGACAGATTGAAAATCGATTCTGGTACATTGAATGACAAAGTAACTATCACATATCACGACGGAGGAGATACATGGTCATATAAGTTGCATTTCAAATATGTAGACCATCCTGAAACACTGATTATGGTTGACCAAAACGGATTTGACTGGGAGTATTCCACAACTGACTTGGATGACGCATTAGCACTTAGAGCGACCAAAACTATTAAGGATTATTAAGCCAATAGAATATTCGCTCGACAATCGGATAGCAATTATCCCGAAAGCAATCAACCGTAAAAAGTTGGCCTCTTTCCCTTTGCACAAATTATGCTTTGACTTCTTTGCAAGTTGATGAAAGATGTATAGAACCTATTGACTTTTTGAGGAAGATTTACTAATCTTCTTGTAAAGAAAGTTTACCACTGACCGATAGGTGGTATATAAATGGTCGGGTTGAAAGTTTACCGCTTGGCTTATATAGGGACGCTTCTTTTGTCATAAAGAGTGTCCCCATGATTATCAGAAAATGGTATTATATGATAATAATTTGTCAATATCATATTAAAATGTGGTTTTTGATTATTTGAAATCTTTGTGGAGAAATACATCAAATAGTATTAAAGGATGGGCAGAAAATAAAGGAGTATTTGAAAGAAAAATATTAGAGGAAAATATGATTTTATTCAAAAGAATATCGCTGTTTTTATTGTCGCAAAAAAGAATATCTGATTTCTTGTTCAAGGGACACTCCTTGTGACAAAAGGAACGTCCCTGGCTCAGTAAGTGATGAACAGGAATGGTTTGGAAAACTGGTTTCAGCCTGAGGCATTAGGCGAATATGAATCTGCCCTGTCAAATGCGGCGACTTTTCATTATAAATAATATTCATTTGGGGTGTAAATGATAAAACTCATGAAATTGTAGGAACAACATTTAACCAGTATTGTGAAAATAACAAGGAACCGTATCAGAATTATCTTGCGAGAAATCTGTCACCAAGCATAAATTTCAGTTTGTCGATTTGATGATAGACAGAAAACTTCATAATTTTGTATTTAGGTGTAGCAGGTAGCAAAACAATGTTACCTGCTTTTTTCAACTTAAAATAACCATGGTCATTGTAAGTTCAAAATGTTCATTTTGTTAATGAATATGTATTTTGAACAAAGGCAAAGGTTGCAGGAGCTGAAAAGCCGGGCAAACAGATGGACAAAGGAAAAGAGGTGACCATATAACCGAAAAGCACACTACAAAAAAATTCACAAAAATTTTGTTGCAAAAGCCGGGATAACATCATAAAATATAGTTGAAGGAGTATGAATAAGACAAGATAAGCCACACTAATAAAGGAGGTGTTTTTATGGCAACTTCAAGTATCACTAAGAATTTTATCATATCCGGTCAAAAACAGGTGGAGATGTTTGCTGATGCGATTGAAGCATCTGCCAAAAACCGTCCTGTACGTGTTCCAGTATCCGCAAGGGAAATAACGGAAGAAGCGGAATTGATAGAATTTATGGAAAAATGGGAGAAGTCAAATGTTGGAAACAAATAAATTTTCTGTTATCAACATACGGCGGTATCTCAATAGTGATAACCCAAAACTCGGAGAGAGTAGGCTTCTTCAAGTTCTCTCCGGTTTTTCTTGTCCGAAGAACCCGGATGTTGAACGCTTTTTAAAGAAAAGCTCCATAGAATTTACAAAAAAGAACCAGTCTGTTACATATCTTGTCTTTGACGTAAGTAGCATGGAATTGGTAGGATATTTTACCATAGCATTGAAGCCACTGACAGTCAGAGGAGAAACAGTAAGCAATACAGTTAAAAAGAAGCTGATGCGTGTCAGTGAGCTGGACGAACAGTCACAAACATATACAATGTCAGCGTATTTAATTGCACAGCTTGGAAAGAATTTCAAAAATGGAGCAGAAAAAAAGATTACTGGTGAGGAATTGCTTGAACTTGCTTGGGACATTGTTGAGAAGATGCAGTACATGGGTGGTGGAATGGTAACATTTCTGGAAGCAGAGAACAGTGAGAGGTTGCTATCATTCTATCAGGCAAACCGTTTCCAGACATTTGATACCCGGCAGACCGCAACAGATTTGGAAGAACCGCATGAGCTTGTGCAGCTTTTAAGG
>JBGVDD010000153.1:0-3119 GCA_045119215.1 Lachnospiraceae bacterium
ATGCTTTTTTTCTTTACTATGACGCCAAGTATTCTCCTACAGAAAACATTATTACCATGGATTATCCTATTTTAGGGCTAGATATGGAACTTACGGGAATTGATATGATAGCACAGTACATTGAACGGATTTATGACGAACAGGTCTTTTTGCAAAAATTCCCAAAAGCATATGTTTTGGATGAGTTACGAGCATTTCATCCAAGGTACGAGAAAGAGTTTTTTAATTTGAAAGAAATTATTGAACTTAATTTAAGATGAAAAAAATGGAAAGGATGTTGCGGTATGTTTATAAAAGAGGATAACACTTACAATGAAATCAGAGAGAAATCTATCAGGCAGTGGCTTCAAGAGATGAGTGTCCATGAAGATGTTGCTGTCAGAGGTGGTGTGAAGGTGACAGAAGATTACCTGAATTATCTCAAGGGACAGATACAGGAATTAGAACAGAAAAACAAGTTAAAAGATGAGTATTTAAAAAAGATGCGAGAGAAAACTCTTGGGTAATAGTTTGCAGGAAAATGTTACCATAATGAACAAAGGAATCCATATGTCACAGTTTTTTTTGTAAAAATCATATAAAGTCTATGGACTTTTATCAAAAAAATGTTATAATAAAAAAAGAAAATTTGGGGAAGCTATATAATATTAGGGGTAAGAAAAGTTTTTGATGAAAAACGTTTTTGCTGCCATTGAAAGGAGCAGACATGAGGTATAAAAAAAGTGTCTATAAATCGTTAGCGTTAATCACGCAGATTTCCATACATATGCTGGTCCCAATTTGTTTATGTACCTTTTTGGGTGTGGTTATTGATAAAAAATTTCACACGTATTTCGTGATTCCACTGTTTCTTTTGGGAGCATTGGCTGGTTTTCGCAATGTTTATGTCACTATGAAAGCCGTGTATGAAAAGGAGGAAAAGGAAGAACATGAACGAAGATGATAATGTATTAAAAGAACTTATTTTGGGGACAATTTTCTTTGGAATTGTGGTGGCACTGATTGGAATCTGGTGGGTGGATGAGAAAAGATTGTTTTTGTTGGGATTATCTATTGGAATCATGTTATCGGTTTGGAGAGCAGTACATATTCAAAGGTCTTTGATGGTGCTGTTGGATTGTGCAGAAAAACAGGCACAGTCCAAGATGATTGTCTCCTATGCCACAAGGACACTGGCAATTTTTGTGGTTCTTGGAATGATGATTTATATGGATATGGGAACAATGAGTGTACTTATGTGTTTTGTGGGGTTGTTTGGATTGAAGGCAGGGGCCTGGATGCAGCCATACACCCACAGGGTTTTACAACGAGGGTAACTTTTGGCCAAGCAGCTAAAAGATACACATATATAGGCGTAATGCCGGATACAGAAGAGATTCTGATTTTATAGTAAAGGAGGTAAGCGGATGGAGTTGGTAAGTACAGCAGGTATGGCAGTTGCCGGCAGCAATATGGGATTTATGATTAAGGGGCTGATTCCTTATAAGCTTTTCGGGCAGGAACTTTGGATTACAACAACCCATGTGAGCATCTTAATAGTAGATGTGTTTTTGATTATTTTTTTCCTGGCAGTCCGAAAGCGTATGAAGAATCCCGAACAAGTGCCTAAGGGACTACAGAATGTGGCTGAGATTATTGTGGATATGTTAGACAACATGGTAAAAGGCAGTATGGGTAAAAATGCAGGTAAGTTTGCCAACTATATTGGAAGTATTTTTATCTTTATTTTGATTAGTAATATTTCCGGAGTCTTTGGACTCAGACCACCAACTGCAGACTACGGGGTAACATTTCCGTTGGGTGTTATGTCATTTTTAATTATTCAGTATAATAATATTAAACATAACAAACTAGGGGCAGCCAAGGCATTGTTAGATCCCATACCATTATTCTTGCCGGTGAACCTGATTGGCGAAATTGCAGTTCCAATTTCGCTGTCATTGCGTTTATTTGGTAACGTATTGTCCGGTACGGTAATGATGTCGCTGGTATATAGTCTGATTCCGGTATTTTGCAGATTTGGATTTCCGGCAGTGTTACACATTTATTTTGACTTGTTTGCCGGAGCAATTCAGACGTATGTATTTTGTATGCTCACAATGACATATGTCAACGATAAGTTGTCGGATGAATAAGTTTTGTCTGATTTGGAAACAGAAAACATGTGGTTTTACCATCAACACAAAATAGTAATAAATAACAGGAGGAAGTTAATATGATTACAGGAAATGATTTAATTTTAGCATGTTCAGCAATTGGTGCAGGTTTGGCAGTTATCGCAGGTATTGGTCCTGGTATTGGTCAGGGTATCGCAGCAGGTCACGCAGCAGGTGCAGTAGGTAGAAATCCGGGAGCAAAATCAGATATTACATCTACCATGCTTTTAGGACAGGCAGTAGCTGAAACTACAGGTCTTTACGGTTTGTTGATTGCCTTCTTACTTTTATTCGTAAAGCCTTTATTACCATAAGAAGGATGAGTGACGATAAAAGCCGAAAGGAGGCCGGACCTTGGAACGTTTATTTGATTTGGATTTACAACTATTAGCAGACAGTGTTTACACGGTTGTGAATGTTTGTATCTTATGCATTGTGGCATCCTACCTATTTTTTAACCCTGTAAGAAATTTCCTAAAATCCCGTGAGGAAAGAATCAAGTCAGATCTTGATACAGCACAACAGGATAAAGAAGATGCCCTTGCACTAAAACAGGAATATCAGGGAAAGCTTGAGAAAGTTGACAAAGAAGCAGAAGAAATCTTAAGCAGTGTACGTAAAAAAGCGACCAAAAATGAAGCAAAGATCATTGAGGAAGCAAAGGAAGAAGCAGCCAGAATTATTGCCCAGGCAAAGAAGGAAGCTGAATTAGAAAAGAAACGTGTAGCGGATGATATGAAGAAAGAAATGGTAACCATTGCAGCTGCTATGGCAGGTAAGGTGGTGGCAGCATCCCTGGATGCCACAGTACAGGATTCTCTCATTGAAGAGACCATTAAGGAAATGGGTGATAAGACATGGCTAAGCTAGCAGCAAAAACCTATGGGGAGTCATTATTTGAGCTTGCAGTAGAAGAGAATAAATTAGAACTTCTTTTAGAAGAGGTACAAATGTTGCAGCAGA